>NZ_NSGD01000005.1:0-433733 GCF_002294955.1 Mesorhizobium sp. WSM3864 | reverse complement strand
ACCTGTTCGACCCGCTACAGTGCAGAAACTTCTTCAAAGCTGCCGGATATGAGGCCAATTAAACGCGACGTGCTTTAGGCCGCCCGTCGCGGCTCCGCCGGAGAAACTTTAGGCCGGCCGCAAGCCGGGTTCTCTGCGACCGTGAAGACCACTTTGCAAGCGATCGCCCGCTGCTGAGCGGCTGGTTACCGGTTCCTGGGAAGTTAGTGCTCGGTCGGCCTACTTCCGGATAAAGGTCAGATAGGCGGGCCGCCTTCCCGCGCGAAGGGCCTTCGCTTCGTAGCGGGTGCCGGGCCAGCCCTCATAGGGCGTGTGCCAGTCGGCAGCCTCGTTTGCCTGCCAGGCGAAACTGCCATTGGCGCGGCAGGCGAGCAGCGTCCAGTTCACATAGCTGTCGATATCGGAGGCGAAGCGGAATCTCCCGCCCGGCTTCAGCACCCGGGCGAACCGGTCGAGATTGGCGGGGCTGACAAAGCGCCGCTTCCAGTGCTTCTTCTTCGGCCAGGGATCGGGATAAAGCAGGTCGATGCCGTCGAGCGAGGCTGGCGGCAGCCAGTCGAGCAGACGCGTGGCGTCGTCGTCATAGACTTTCAGATTGGCAAGCGGGCCCTTGTCGAGCGCGGTCATCATCTTGGCCACGCCGTTGACGAAGGGCTCGACGCCGATGAAACCGGTCGCCGGAGCCTCCGTCGCGCGATGCAGAAGATGTTCGCCGCCGCCGAAGCCGATCTCGAGCCGACAGGCTGAAACCTGCGCCTTGAACAGCGTTCCAAGGTCCGCGGGTGCCTCCGCCGTCAGGTCGAGGCGATAGGCGCGCAAGCCACGTTCAAGCGCTTCTGCCTGCTGCGGACGAATGGTCTTGCCGTGCCGGCGGCCGAAAAATCCTTCGGTCGCGCGGCTTGGCCTGTCGTTTGGCTCCATGAACAGGTCTGGCGACGCCGTCAGGCGGCAATCGCATCGGCAACCGCGTCCTTGAGCGCCTTGGCAAGGTCCGTCTTCTCCCAGGAGAAGGAACCGTCGCGGCCGGCCTTGCGGCCGAAATGGCCATAGGACGAGGTTTTCGCGTAGATCGGCTTGTTGAGGTCGAGATGACGGCGGATGCCGGAAGGCGAGAGATCCATCACCTTGCGCAGCGCCTCCTCGAGCCTGGCCTCGTCGACCCTGCCGGTGCCGTGCAGGTCAACATAGACCGACAGCGGCTGGGCGACGCCGATGGCGTAGGAAAGCTGGATGGTGCAGCGGTCGGCGAGCTTGGCCGCTACCACGTTCTTGGCGAGATAGCGCGCCGCATAGGCAGCCGAACGGTCGACCTTCGTGGTGTCCTTGCCGGAGAAGGCGCCGCCGCCATGGGGCGCCGCACCGCCATAGGTATCGACGATGATCTTGCGGCCGGTCAGGCCGGCATCGCCGTCGGGCCCGCCGATCACGAACTTGCCGGTCGGGTTGATGTACCAGTTGCAGTCGTCGGCGACCTTGAGTTCGCCAAGCGCCTCGCGGACGTAAGGCTCGACGACATTGCGGACCTTCTTCGAATCCCAGCTCGAGTCGAGGTGCTGGGTGGAAAGCACGATCTGCGTCACTTCCGCCGCCTTGCCGTTGGCATAGCGCACGGTGACCTGGCTCTTGGCGTCCGGGCCGAGCTTGGCGGCCTCGCCGTTGCCTTCGTGGCGCGCGGCGGCAAGCAATTCGAGGATCTTGTGGCTGTAGTAGATTGGTGCCGGCATCAGGTCCGGCGTCTCGCGGCAGGCATAGCCGAACATGATGCCCTGGTCGCCCGCGCCTTCCTCGCCCTGGCGGTCGGCGGCATTGTCGACGCCCTGGCCAATGTCCGGCGACTGGCCGTGCAGCAGCACCTCGATCTTGGCCGTCCTCCAGTGGAAGCCGGCCTGCTCGTAGCCGATCTCACGGATGGCCTTGCGGGCGACCGATTTGAACTTGGTCGGATTGACGACCGGGTGGCCCGCCGCATCCTTGAGGATGTTGCCTGCCTTGTCCTTCTTCAGCAGCGTCTCGGGAACCCTGACCTCGCCGGCGATGACGACGCGGTTGGTGGTGGCCAGCGTCTCGCAGGCAACGCGCACCTTCCACGGGTCCATGCCCGTCTTCCTGGCCTCGCGATAGACGAGATCGACGATCTCGTCGGAGATACGGTCACAGACTTTGTCGGGATGGCCTTCGGAGACGGATTCCGAGGTGAAGAGATAGTTCTGCCGCGTCACGGGTGTCCCCTCTTGAAAAGGATCGGCAAGGCTGCCGATTTTGGCGCGCCACGTGTTAGCGGTGCCGGGCGCCGCTCGTCAAGCGGCGCGACAGATCTGGCATGACTATCGGCACAATCAACTTGTGCCACCGGCGGCAGGGTACCGCCGGCGACATGAGCCTGGATTCACTCGGCGTCGTCCGGCGAAAGGGACTTCACAAGATCGATAATCCGGCGCCGCACCTTGACGTCGGGAATCTTGACGAAGGCACGATTGAGCTGAAGCCCTTCCGGGCTGCCGCAGAATTCGATCGCGAAAGTCATCGAGGCATCCTCGGCAAATCCCCGATTGCCGGTGACCGCCTCCTGACCGGGGGCGTCCTCGAAGAAGAAGGCGACAGGGACGCTCAGGATGGAGGCGATTGCCTGCAGGCGGCTGGCGCCGACCCTGTTGGTCCCCTTTTCGTACTTCTGTATCTGCTGAAACGTGATGCCGAGATTTTCACCCAGCTTTTCCTGGCTCATTCCAAGCATATTGCGACGCAGCCGAATACGACTGCCGACATGAATGTCGATCGGATTCGGCTTCTTCTTGTTCTCTTCTGTCATTTTTTCCTCGCCGAATTTTTCCGGCTTTTTCTATTTTTGCCGCCCAAACGAAACCGGAGCCACCTGCCCCAACAGACCCCTCCAACCGACTTCGAGAAAATTTTAGGCGTTACAGTATGAGTTTCTAATGTGCCGACTGTCAATTCACCCGTAGCCGCTGCCTTACATTCAATGTGAGGGCCGCGAGGGCAAACAGCAACATGATCAGCAATCCGTTAATTCGCCGCTGATCGGCGGTTAGCAGGGCGCGCCCGGAAACCGGCACATGCGCGTCGATGGCGCCGCGCGCATCGACTGCCAGGGCATCGACGATGCGCCCACGCGAATCGACAACGGCGGAGATGCCGTTGTTGGCCGCACGCAACAAAGGCACTCCATTCTCCACCGCACGAATCTGCGCCTGCCTGAAGTGCTGGTAGGGGCCTGGCGTGTCGCCAAACCAGGCGTCGTTGGTGACGTTCACAATAAGCTCGGATGACGCTGCATCGATGGCAACGAGGTCAGGAAAGATGACCTCGTAACAGATGAACGGAACCGCGCGCAGGCCGTTCGGCACCGCGATCGGATGGCGTTCGTTGCCGGCGGCGAAATTCATCGGTCCGGCAACGAGCTGGCCTATGCCGAAACGCTCGAACAGGCCGGCAAAAGGCAGATATTCGCCGAACGGCACCAGATGCACCTTGTCGACAGCATCGACGATCTCGCCCTTGTCGTTGATCGCCACCACGGAGTTGTAATAACGGCTGCCGGCATTGTCTGCGCCACCCTCCTCGCGCACCACGCCGGCGATCAGCATCTGGCCGTCGCCCAGCATATCGCCCAGGGCCGTCAGCGCGTCCGGACGCTCCGTGAACAGGAACGGCACGGACGTTTCCGGCCACAGGATCAGTTGCGGCTTGGCATGGCCTTGCTCCGGTGCCTTCGCCGAAATCCCCATCAGCGTGGCGAAGATGCGGTCGCGCACCGAGGCATCCCATTTCTCGGTGAGGTCGACGGCGGGCTGTACGATGCGCACGTCGATCGAGCGGGTGGCCGGCGGGGCTGGGACGGCAAGCCTGAAATAGCCGAAGCCGACGTGAGCGGCAACGAGAGCGACGAACAAGGCCAAGCCCAGCCTGAGATGCCGGCGCGCCGCGACAAGCGCCGGCAGGGAAAAGACAAAAACGGCGAGCGCGTTCATGCCGATCATGCCCGTCACCGACACGCTTTGCATCAGGAGGGGCACCGGCATTGCGGCATAGCCGACGGCATTCCAGGGAAAGCCGGTGAACAGGAAATCGCGCAGCCATTCCGCAAGGCCGAAGCCGAAAGCAAGTGCGGCGATGCGGCCGATATCACTGCTCCAGCAAAGCCGCGCCACGAGCGTCGCAAAACCATAGAAGAAGGCGAGCCCAAAGGGGATGCCGACGACGGCGAAGGGCAGCGCCCAAGCGAAGCTGTCGGCCTCGACAAGAAGGGCCTGGCCGATCCACCAGAGGCCCGCGAGGAAATAGCCGAAGCCGAACCACCATCCGATGGCGAAAGCCGGGCGAAGGCGACGCAGCCAGCCGTCGGAGGCTTCACCGGTGGCGCCGTCGAGCAGCCAGACAAGCACCGGAAACGAGACGAAACAGACGGCGAAGAAATCGTAAGGCGCCTGGGCGAGAACCGCGAGCGCTCCCGCGACAAACGCTACCAGCGACCGCCGCCACCCCCACAGCAGAATTATCCGGCCGGCAAAGCGCTGCATTCAACTTTCCAAGTCGCGCGAATCAGGCAGCCAGAGATTTAACAGGCCGAGCCGGATGCTCCAAACATGAGTGAGCGCAACCAAATTCACGGTCGCGCTAACGGTGCCACCCTTCAATGCTGAGGCCGCTCAGTCGCTCGGCCTCCTCTTTGGGCACAATGCGCACGGTCTGTGTGAAGGTCCAGACATGGCCTTCTGGATCGCGGGCTCGATATTGCCGTTCGCCGTAGAAACGATCGATGGGCTCCTCGACAATTTCTGCCCCCGCGGCGCGCGCTTTCTCGCAATGGGCGCCGAGGTCTTCCCTCAATCGGATATAAACCGACTGCGTGTTCTTGCCGCCGACAGAGGCGGGGCTGGCAATATGCGCGGCCCATTCGCCATCGACGATGATATAGCCGTCGCCGAACCGCATTTCGGCATGAACAAGTCGCCCGTCGCTGTCGCTCGCCAGCATGCTCGGCTCGAAGCCGAACGCCGCCTGAAGCCAGGCCAAAGCCGCGCGGGGATCTTGATAGAAGACGCCGGAGCCGAGGACAGCGTGCTTGAACGGGTCGTCGATCGGCATGAGCGAATATCAGGCCTGCTCGGTGCGCGCCGCGCGGCGGCGCTGCCGTTCGCCCTTCGGGCTCTGCACGATGCGCACCCGCTTGACGCGGCGCGGATCGGCGTCGAGCACGTGGAATTCGAAGCCCGGTATGGCCTGCACCACTTCGCCACGGGCCGGAACCCGGCCGAGCGTGTTGAAGATCATGCCGCCGATGGTGTCGACATATTCACCGTGCTCGCCCGCGGCGAAATCCTCGCCGATCATCTTGGCGACCTCGTCGATCTCGGCCTTGCCGTCGACCACGAACACGCCCTCTCCGATCCGGGTGATCATCGGCTCGTCGTCGTCGTGCTCGTCCTCGATGTCGCCGACCACCATCTCGACGATGTCCTCGAGCGAGGCGAGGCCATCGGTGCCGCCATATTCGTCGATGACCAGCGCCATCTGGGTCCGCGTCGTCTGCATGCGCCCCATCAGGTCGGAAGCAAGCATCGATGGCGGCACGAACAGCACCGGCCGGATCAGGTCGAGATCGCCGATGGTGCGGGCGAGATCGACCTGGGCCAGATCGAGGATCGTCGGCGCCTGGGTCTTCCTGTTCGCCCGGCCCTTCTTGACGCGGGCGACCTTGGTAATGTGGGCAAGAACGTCGCGTATGTGGACCATGCCGCGCGGATCGTCGAGCGTTTCGGAATAGACCGGCATGCGGGAATGACCGGACTGTTCGAAGAGGCCAAGCAGATCGCCAAGCGAGGTGGTGATCTCGACCGCCTCGATATCGGCACGCGGCACCATGACGTCCTCGACGCGCACTTCGCGCAGCCGCAGGATGTTGTTGAGCATCGCACGTTCGCCGGGCGAGAAGGATTCGGCATCGGTGGCCGTCTCGGCCAGCGCGTCGGCGATCTCCTCGCGCAGGTTGGTGCCGTTGCGGTGCCTGAACAGGCCTAGCACGCGATCGAAGAGAGAAGGACCGGCATGCGGAGGCTCGGCGGCCACGCTGCCGGTCGGAATACTCGGACTGGAGCCCTCTTCCGATTTTTCGGAAGGCTTGGCCGCACTGCCGGCGTCCGGACGGGCGGCAGTTTCTGGTTTGTCGTTCATCGCCATCAGGTCAATTGGTCTTTTTTGTTACGCGTAGGGATCGGGAATGGCAAGCCTCGCAAGCGCCGCGCGCTCGATCGCTTCCATCTCCTCGGCCTCGGCGTCGGTCTCGTGATCATGGCCCAGAAGATGCAGCAGGCCATGGATGACGAGATGGGTGATATGGTTCGCCAGCGGCTTGTCTTCCAGTGCGGCCTCACGCGCAACGGTCTCGGAAGCAAGCACGATGTCGCCCAGCATCGGCGGCAACTCGACGCCTTTCGGAACGGAAAAAGCCGGGAAAGACAGTACGTTGGTCGGCTTGTCCTTGCCGCGCCATTCGGCGTTGAGAGTGCGGATATGGGCGTCGTCGGAAAAAACGACGCTGAGCTCCGAAGCGCCGCTCGCGCCGGTTTCGGCAAAGGCGGCAGCGACGGCCTGATCGACCAGGTGCGCCAGCTCGGCCTCAGGGGGCCAGTCGCCGGCCTCGACGAAAATATCGATGTCGACCGGCGTCTTGCCGCTGGATCCCGGATTTTCAGCCATGGGGCTTGGATCAGCTCTCGGCGCCGAGGCCCCTGGCGAACTTGCCGTCCCGGTCATAGGCCTTGACGATCTCGGCAACCAGCGGATGGCGCACGACATCGCCCTCGTTGAAGCGGACCGTGACTATGCCCGGCACGCCGTCGAGGATGCGCAGCGCCTCGACCAGGCCCGACTTGGTGTTGGGCGGCAGGTCGATTTGGGTCGGATCGCCGGTGACGATCATGCGCGAGTTCTCACCGAGACGGGTGAGGAACATCTTCATCTGCATCGGCGTGGTGTTCTGCGCCTCGTCGAGGATCACCGCGGCATGCGCCAGCGTGCGGCCGCGCATGAAGGCTAAAGGCGCGATCTCGATGACCTCGGCGGCGATCGCCCGCTCGACCTTGTCGGCCGGCATCATGTCGTATAGCGCGTCGTAGAGGGGCCGCAGATAGGGGTCGACCTTCTCCTTCATGTCGCCGGGCAGGAAGCCGAGCCGCTCGCCGGCCTCGACCGCCGGGCGCGACAGCACGATGCGCTCGACCATGCCGCGCTCGAGCAGCATCGCCGCATGGGCCACCGCCAGATAGGTCTTGCCGGTGCCGGCCGGGCCGATGCCGAAGACCATTTCGGAGCGCTCCAGCGCGCGCATATAGGCGTCCTGGTTGAGCGAGCGGGCATAGATCGTGCGCTTGCGCGTGGCGATCTGGGCGGCCGAAACCTTGCCCTTGCGCTCCATGGTGGGCAGCGTCAGCTGGTCGTCGGCGGCGATCGCCATGCGCACGGCGCCGTCGACGTCGGACTGGCCGATATCGACACCCTTCTGCAGAATGCCGTAGAGCGTGTCGAGCGCGCGGCGCGCCTGCTCGGCGGCCGAAGCTGTGCCCTTGATCGCAAGCTGGTTACCGCGCGAACGGATATCGACGCCGAGCTTCTGCTCGAGACGGGCCAGATTCTCGTCGAACTGGCCGTATAGGGCGCTGGCAAGCTTGTTGTTGTCGAAGGTCAGTACGATGTGCGCCATGTCGGAGGCCCCGGATGCCTGGTTCTGGGGCGGATTCTTCAGTTCAGCAGCGCTCAACCGTCTCTCCTCATCTGCCGAGGCTTGTGGCTATGCATGTCGTTGTCCCGAAACCGCGAGCACTTTTTGGGCGACATGCATCAGGCCAACTCGGCGAACAGGCTGTTGGGACCTGTCTTCGTGATTCGTACGTCGATAATGTCACCGATTCCGCCGGCCTTGTCGTCAACAATAACAGGCTGCAGCCAGGGCGAGCGGCCGACGATCTGACCGGCATGGCGGCCGGGCTTCTCGATCAGCGTGCTGACGGTGCTGCCGACCAGGCTGGCGATGAATGCCTTCTGCTGCTCGTTGACTAGCGCCTGCAGGCGCTGCAGCCGCTCGTCCTTCACGGCTTCCGACACATGGCCGTCCATCTCGGCGCCCGGCGTGCCGGGACGCGGCGAATATTTGAACGTGAAGGCCGAAGCGTAATTCACCTCGCGCACCAGTTCGAGCGTTGCCTCGAAATCCGCTTCCGTCTCGCCGGGGAAACCGACGATGAAGTCGCCGGACATGGCGATATCGCCGCGCGCGGCGCGGATGCGATCGATGAGCGCCAGATAGTCGCGTGCCGTATGCCTGCGGTTCATCGCCTTCAGTATCCGGTCGGAGCCAGACTGCACTGGTAAATGCAGATAGGGCATCAAGGCCGGCAGGTCACGGTGCGCGGCGATCAATTCATCATCCATGTCGCGCGGATGGCTGGTGGTGTAGCGCAGCCGCGCCAGGCCGGGAATTTTCGCCAGGCGGAAGAGCAGGCGGCCGAGGCCCCATTCCTCGCCGTTTTCGCCCTCGCCGTGCCAGGCGTTGACGTTCTGACCGAGCAGCGTCACCTCGCGCACGCCAGCCTCGGCGAGGCGCTCGGCCTCGGCGACGATCTGGGCCACCGGCCGCGAGACTTCGGAGCCGCGCGTATAGGGCACGACGCAGAAGGTGCAGAACTTGTCGCAGCCCTCCTGAACGGTAAGGAAAGCGGTGACGCCGCGCTTTGCCACCTCGGCGCGCTTCGGCTGCGGCAGATGCTCGAATTTGTCCTCAATGGCGTAGTCGGTCTCGACGATCTTCTCGCCGCCGCGCACCCTCGCCAGCACGTCGGGCAGCCGGTGATAGGTCTGCGGGCCGATGACGAGATCGACGGCCGGCGCACGGCGTATGATTTCCGCCCCTTCGGCCTGCGCCACGCAGCCGGCGACGCCGATCAGCAGCTCACGGCCGGTCTCGGCGCGCTCGGCCTTCATGTCGCGGATGCGGCCAAGCTCCGAATAGACCTTTTCGGCCGCCTTCTCGCGGATGTGGCAGGTGTTGAGCAGCACCAGATCGGCGTCTTCGACGGCGTCGGTGGCGACATAGCCGTCGGCCGCCAGCGCATCGGTCATACGCTGGGAATCGTAGACATTCATTTGGCAGCCATAAGTCTTGACGAAGACCTTTTTCGCCGCCCGGGCATGCACCGGCTCGCGCTTGGGCGCGGTGCCGATGTCGTGACTTTCAATCGTGTTCAATTCCATCGGGCGGCTTCTAACGCCTTTCCGCGACAAAAAACAGCCGATTCCGGCAGGCTACGGCGCCGCGCGTCGGTTTTTCAAGCTATGCGCTGACGACTGGGACGCGGCTCGGCGAGCGCAGCCTGCATCATCTCGCGCACTCTCGCTTCCATCAATCTTGCCGTTTCCTTGCGGTTAGAACCCTTGGAGAAGGGCACCGGATCACCGAAATGCACTTCGGCATCGAGCGAGCCCTCGGCAAGCAAACCCTTCAAATGCGGCATCAGATCCTGGTCGCCGATCCAGGCGGCGATCGGCCGGTGACGGCGGCCCATCGGCACGCCATGCAGGCGCGTATAAGCGATCGCCACCGGCTGGATGAAGACCTGGTCCGCCGCCCCTTCCGAAATCGCCATCGAGGCGGCGCCGAACAAGGTGCTCTTGAACGGCAGCACCAGATTGCCGTCGCCGGTCGAACCCTCGGCGAACAGCACCATGGCATCGCCCTTGGCCATGCGTCTGGCGATCTCGCTCGCCTGGTCGCCGGAGGTGCGCCTGCGCTCGCGCTCGATGAAGACGGTGCGCTGCAGCTTGGACAGCATGCCGATCATCGGCCAGCCTTCCATGTCGGCCCTGGCGATGAACTTCACATCGACAAAGGAGCCGAGCACCATGATGTCGGTCCAGGAGATGTGGTTGGCCGCGATGAGCAAGGGGCGCTGCTTCGAGAGCGCGCCTTTGACGTGCACGCGCATGCCCAGCGCCTTGAGGATCATGCTGTGCCAGATTTTGAGGACGACCGTCTCCGGCCAAAGCCTCGTCTTCATCGACAGGAGCTGCAGCGGCGCCAGCACCAGCGTGCCGGCGGCGACGAGGCCGAACGCCAGGAAAATCCGCAATTTCTTGATCATTCGCTCCGGCCCTATCCCACGGTCTGGCTAGCGAAGATCGCGGCGCATGACAAGCGCGCCGGTAGGGCCGTGCTCGGTCGACCGGTAGTAGTTCGGACGCTGGCCGACCTGACGGAAGCCGAGCCGGCGATAGAGCGCGATGGCCGGCGTATTGGTCTCGTCGACCTCGAGGAACAGCGCCTCGGCGCGCTGCGCATGCAATTCGCGCAGCACCGCATCGATCAATTGCCAGCCAAGCCCCTGGCGCCGATGGGCGCGAGCCACCGCGACCGTAAGGATCTCGCCCTCGCCTGCCGCGAGCCGCGCCAGCACGAAACCGACCGGCGGCTTCGCACCCTGCCCGGTCTCGCGCGCGGCGTAACCGAACACGGTGTCCTGTTCGAGCAGTGCCGCGAACTCGCCATCGGTCCAGGGGCGAACGAAATCCTCGCGATGCAGCACCGCAACGGCGGCGCTGTCGGCCACCGTCAGCGGCTCCAGCGCATAATCCCTGCGGCGCGGCTGAAAGAAAGGTATGCGCATCAGGACTTTTTTCCCTTTGGTGCATGATCTTCTCCAGAACCCGGCTTCCCGGATTCATGGCTCCGCCTTGGCAGAATGAAACCGGCCTGCGGCTTGGCGTCGGCGCCCCGCAGATAGAGCGGCTTCGGCTTTGCGCCTGGCCCTTTCGCGGCGGCCAGTCGGGCATAGGTCGCTATGTCGGCTGTGGCAACGGCCGGCCCGGTGTCGAAACCATGTCCGCTCGCCGCGATCAGCGGCGCGGCGGTGCCGGTAAGGACCGCTTTCGCATCGACTGCCATTCCGGTCGCTTGGGAAAGCGTGGCCACCATTGGTCCGTAAGTCAGAACTAACGCTTCATCGAAAAGTGCCGCATGGAGTTCCTCGCGGCCGGCGTCGAGCGCCGCCAGCACGGCGCGGCCGGGAAAGGCATTCGCGGCCTCCGCCGCCAACGCTTCCAGCGTCGTCACGCCGATGGCCGGGATCTTCAGCGCCAGGGCCAAGCCGCGCGCGGTCGAGACGCCGACGCGCAGGCCAGTGAAAGAACCGGGGCCGATCGAGACGGCTACAGCGTCCAAGCCTTGGTAGCCGATCCCGCTGGCCTTCAATGCCGCCTCGATGACGGCCATCAGATGCTCGGCATGCCCTTTGCCGAGGTCGAGCACCTGGCGGCCAAGCTCGATGCCAGCGTCAGCGTCGTGTACGCAGGCGGCGCAGAGATTGGCGGCGCAGTCGATGGCGAGCAGCTTCATAGGGCCGGTTAACCAACTGGATCAAAACACATTCCCTGTGCCCGGCATGGCCCGCCGCCGCAAGGGCCACGCCGCATAAATGTTATGCGGCTTGGCTTTAGCGCGACATCAGGAAGCTGGCCTTGACAGCGATCAGCCCGCAGCCGCGATGCGCAGCACGTGGTTGTCCCAGACATAGTCAGGTTCGGCGCGCGACCCGCCCGCACCGCCGACGATCTCGCCAGCGCCGGTCGTTGCCATGAAGTCGGCGCCGTCCGGCGCGAGACCGCAAACTTCGACCAGCGACTTCGTTGCGACAACGCGTCCGCTGGCGGCATCGATGACGGCCAGCGAATTACCCTCCGGCGAGGTCACGGCGACGGTGCCGGCATCGGAATTGGCGGCAACCGAGCCGATATAGTTGCGGAAGCCCGACAGCACGTCCTGCGGCATCTCCAAAAGCTCGAGCTCCTTGCCGCGCGCGGCGCGGCCAACCAGCGCCGGCCGGTCAGTCGCCGGCCCGCGATACTGGCAGCCGAACCAGACGGTGCCCGCCTGGTCGCGGTCCATGTGACGGATCGACAGCTGATGCAGCGCCGGCGGCAATTCGTGCTTTTCGATCAGGTCGCCAGTGATGCGGTCGACCAGCGTGTAGGAAGGCTTCATCGTTGCGATGTTGAGCTCGGCGCGGCCGAAATCCGGATGCGTTTCGATGCCGCCATTGGCGATGGCGAGCGTCCTTCCGTCGGCGAGCAGCAGCAGTTCGTGCGGACCCGTGCCGTAGGTCGGGAACTCGCCGACGCGGCTGAACTTCGCCCGCGCGTCATAGACGCCGACGACGCCGGCGGCGTTGTCGAAATCATTTTCCGTTGCATAGAGCAGCGCGCCGTCGGGCGAGAACACGCCGTGACCGAAGAAGTGCCGGCCGGCGATGCTGGCGATGGTCAAAGGCTCCTCGCGGCCGGTGTGGTCGAAGACCATCGCGAAGGTGCCGGGCTGGCGGGCGAAGACGATCGAGCGTTTCGACACCGGATCGAACGCGACGTCGTGGCCACGGTCGGGCAGATCGAGCGTGTGCAGGATCTTGCCGGCCTCGGAGAGCACGGCGGCGCCGAAGCTGCCGTCGCGCCTGACGAAGGCCGTGGCGAAGACGGCGTCCGTTGCAAGCGTCTCCGCCCAGGCGCGCGGCGCCATCGCCGCGGCGAAGCCGGCGCCGGCGGCACGCAGAAAGTCGCGGCGATCGATGAGCGGCGTCGTCACGGCGTCAATCACCATCCAGCGACGAAAAGCCGGCGGTGAGGCCAAACTCGGCGGTCATCCTGGTGCCGATCAGGGTCGAGAGGCTGGAGGTGATCAGCGCGAGATGCTCGAGCTTGTCGCGTAGCGCCGGATCGGCGAGCGTCTTGTCGATCGGGCCGCCAACAGACTTCGCCGTCGCCACGCCGTTGGTCAGCTGGATGCGGATGGATTCGGCCATCCACCGCGCATCGGCGGGCAGCGCATCGCCAAGCTTCGAGGCCTGAAACAGCTTGTCGATGCCGGACAGATTTCCGGCCAGCGAATTCAACGTGTTCTGCGAGCGCCAGTAGATCGCCTGCTTCGGCTTGTCAGCATCGGGCTTCGCGCCAAGAAAACCCTTGAGCCGCACGTCGCGGATCATTTCCAGCTCATTGATGAAAACGCCGACTAGTTCCGTGACCGCTTCGGTGCCATCACGATAGAGTGGGTTCTTCGGGCCCGGATTGGCCCAGAGCGAGGCAAAACCATCGGGCTTGCTCCACGCTTCGCGGACCTCGCCGGCCATCGCCTGGATGTTGCTGGCCACCGCCGCGCCGTAGGCGCAGCGATAGGGATCGTCCTTATTGGCAAGGGTTTCGGCGCCATCGCCGAACAGCACATATTCCAATGCACCGAGGCCCTGCATGGCAACGCTCTTTCCCGCGAGTTGCGCCGGATCGGCGGCAGAGGGATCCTTGGCAACGAGGATCGACTGCACCTGCCTCAATCCGATGCTCTTGCGGTCCGGCCAGTAGAGCATGCGCTCCAGCCGGTTGTTTTCCTTGATGGGCCCGAAGGCGATGATCTCGGCCACTGACCAGGCCTCGACAGTGGCGGCAAACTCGGTACGCGCCGCATCGAGATTTTGCTGGGACGGCGCATTGCAGAGCTGGCGCATCGCCTGGGTCAGGGTCCCGGCATGGTCGTCGAGGCTGGCGTAGACCGGGCGGACGAAGCCGTCGATCGCGCGGCCGATGACATCGGAGGCCTTGACCGCGGGCTGGGTCGGCAAGGCCATGGCCAGTAAGAAAGGAAGGGCAAGCGCGGCGGCGCGACGGTTAAACATCAGAGCGACTCCAGGAATTTGATCAGCGCATCGCGGTCGGCGGCAGCCGCGCCGGCGAAGCGGTCCCGCGCCTTCTGGCCCTCGCCGCCGTGCCACAAGATCGCCTCTTCGAGCGTCCGCGCGCGGCCGTCATGCAGATAGAAGCTGTTGCCATTGACCGTGGCGGTCAGGCCGATGCCCCAGAGCGGCGGCGTGCGCCATTCGCTGCCGCTCGCCTCCCCCACGCGCTGCCCGTCGGCGAGGCCCTCGCCCATGTCGTGCAGCAGGAAATCGGAATATGGCCAGATCAGTTGGAAGGCTTGCGCCTTGTTGGGCGTGCCGCGCATGGTGACGAATTTCGGCGTGTGGCAGGAAATGCAGCCCATCTCGTAGAACTGCTTCTTGCCGGAAAGAACCTCCGGCTTATCGAGGTCGCGCCGCGCCGGCACAGCGAGGTTCTGCGAATAGAAGGTGACGAGGTCCATGACCGGGGGCGGCGCTTCGGCCGCGCCCAGGCGCTCTTGGACGCCATTCGGCAGGGTAAGGCAAGCCTTCTCAGCCTCGGTGCAATCGCCCCAATGCTTCGGCACTTCAGGCGTCGAGATGCCGATATCGCCGGCAAAGGCATCGGCGGCCTGCTGCCGGATCGATGCGGCCTGCGCTTTCCAGCCGAAGCGGCCCAAAGTTATCGCGCCGCTCAACTCCTCGCGAACTAGGTTCGGCCGGCCGGAGATGCCGTCGCTGTCGCGGTCATGCGGATCGGCAAGGGCGAGGATGTCGGCCGGGGCGATCTCCTCGATCAGTCCGAGCCCGATCATTGGCGGCGTCAGGCGCGGCGACAACGTCGTGCGCGGGTTGAGCGGGCCATAGCCCGGATTCTCGACCGAGTAGCGGGGCTTGCGCAGCAAAACGACGGCACCGTCGCCCAGCGTTACCTTCTCTTCCGAATAGTCGATGCGCATGCGGCCTTCACCCTTGAGGCCGGGAACCGCCAGATCCTGCAATTGCGAGCCATAGACAGGATCGGGGAAATTCAGCAGCTTATGGTTGGCAAGTTCGGCTCTCTCCTCGGCATTGCTTGCATCGCGCGCCAGCCGCAAGAACATCGAGGTCGAGCCTGTGCCGCTTCCCGGCGGTCGGCCGCGACCATCCTTCAGATGGCAGTTCTGGCAGGCGCGTTCGTTGAACAGCGGACCGAGCCCGTCGGACGCCTGGGTCGATGACGGCGACGACACCCAGTTCTTGCGGAAAAGCGCATTGCCGAGCTTGAAGGTCCCTTCCTCCTCAAAGGTGATGTTGGCGGAAGGCTGCGAGAAGGCGTCGCGGTTGACGTCCTTCCTCGACGTGCCGGCGCCGCCCTGCATCAGCTCGAACGGTTCGGGCTTTGTAAAGTCGGTCGTAGGCTTGGTGACCGCCAACACCCGCGCCTGATCCTCCAGCGTCAGATCTGTGCGGCTCGTCGGCAGACCCGCCGGCTCGCCCGCCATGGCGGGAGCAGAAAGCGTGATTGCCAGCAGGAGCGTGGCACCGCGCCAGATCCGGTATCGCGGGTTCCTCGGGAGCAGCAGGCCGGCTATCTCGGCCCGCCATGAGCGGCGCGAAAAATCTATCGGGCGCCGCATTCCCGCATGTCCTTACTCCGCCTCGTTGGCCGAGTCGGCGTTGAGCTGGCCGTACTTTTCCTCGCCGATCGAGGCGAGCAGGTCGAGCTGACTCTCCAGGAAGTCGATGTGGCCTTCCTCGTCCGTCAGCAGATCCTCGAACAGTTTCATCGACACGTAGTCGCCCGCATCCTGGCAAATCTCGCGCGAGCGCTTGTAGGAGGTGCGCGCGTCATATTCGCCGGCGAGATCGGATTCGAGCACTTCCTTCACATTCTGGCCGATACGCAACGGCGCGACCGACTGCAGGTTCGGATGGCCTTCGAGGAAGATGATGCGGGCAACCAGCCGGTCGGCGTGATGCATTTCTTCGATCGATTCCGCCCGCTCCTTCTTCGCCAGCTTGGTGTAGCCCCAGTCTTCAAGCAGACGATAATGGACCCAGTACTGATTGACGGCACCAAGCTCCAGAAACAGGGCTTCGTTAAGCCGCTCGATGACCTGCGGTTCGCCTTTCATGGGTTCTGCTCCCGAATTGGCCGCGCAGTCCTCTGACGCGGTCCAGGTGTGAAACGATATCCGCGCCGCTCCCCTCTGAACGGGCGTGGTAGTTCTCGGTGACCCGAATGATCGTTTCCACCACATTTGGAAAGCAGCCGCAACAGCGGCCGCGCTTGCGCATGGCATGATAGACCTTGGCCGGCACGATAAGCTGCCAGGGATCTTCATCGAGCAGACCGATGATCGTCTGCTCGATCTCCTTCTCGGTGATGATGTTGCAATGGCAGATCAGCATTCACTTGCTCTGGCTAGCGGCGCTGTTCCGGCGCCGTTTGGCTTGTTTCTCAATTGAGCATGATCTTGTCCAAAAACCGGCTTCCACTTTTTGGGATCATGCTCGGGTGCTACTTGAACACCTTGTCCGGAGCATCAAGGCTGTCGGAGCCCTCGAAGGCGATGGCATTGAGCTTGAGCGAGCCGACCGCGCGTTCGATCGACTTGGTCTGGTCGATCAGCGCGTCGATCGCCGCCTGCACAGTGGCGTTGCCTTCCGCATTGCCTTCGGCGATCTGCTGGTCATAGGCCTCGCCGGCCAGCGCCCGCGCCTTGATCGCTTCCATCTTGGCGACCGAAGTATCGAGCTTGTCCGACAGTTCCTTGTCGATCGCCGGATCGGCCACCTTCACCATGTCCGACACCGACGGGCCGGAAACCACGGTGCCGTCGAGACGCGTATAGTTGGCGTGATAGGCGGCGCGAATGCCGATCGCATCATAGAGATGCGAGTTGTAGGTGTTGTCGGAGAAGCAGTCCTGCTCCTCCTCCGGGTCGTGCAGCAAAAGGCCGAGCTTCATGCGCTCGCCGGCCAGTTCGCCATAGGAGAGCGATCCCATGCCGGTGAGGATGGTGGAGATGCCGGCATTCGGCTCGCCATCGACGAGGGTCTTGCGCGCGGCGCCGTCTTCTTTCCAGTTGTTGACCATCTCCTGCAGGTCGGAGACCAGAAGGTCGCTTGCCGACTTCAGATATTCCGCGCGGCGGTCGCAATTGCCGCCAGTGCAGTTCTTGAGATCGTAGTCGGTGTACGGGCGCTCGCCGGCGCCTGGACCGGTCCCGTGCAGGTCCTGGCCCCAAAGCAGGAATTCGATGGCGTGATAGCCGGTCGCGACATTGGCCTCGACGCCGCCGGCTTCCTGCAGCGTGCCCGAGAGGAATTCCGGCGTCAGCTTCGAGGCGTCGACCTTCTTGCCGTTGATCTCGATCTCCTTGTTCGCAATGACGTTCGCCGTATAGAGCGAGTTCTCGTCCGACTCGGTGCCGTAGCTCTTGGCGACATAGTCGATCAGGCCTTCGTCCAGCGGCCAGGAATTCACCTTGCCTTCCCAGTCGTCCACGATCTTGTTGCCGAAGCGGTAGACCTCGGTCTGCTGGTAAGGCACGCGCGCCGCCTTCCAGGCGTCGCGTGCAGCGTTGAGCGTCTCTGCCGAGGGCTTGGCGAGAAGCGCGTCGACGGCCTTGTCGAGCGCCTCAGCCGTGATCAGCGAATCCTCGTATTTGGCGAGCGCGATGTCGGCATAGGTCTTGATCACCGCCTTCGCATCGGTTTCGGCCTTCGCCGGCAGCACGAACACGGCCGCCGTCAGCGCCGCGGTGGCGCCGATCGCGGCAAGCCTGCTGCCCCAACGCAGCGCAATAGTTCGCGGCGTGATTATCGCTTTCATCAATCCCATCTCCTCAGAAATTCAATGACATAGGCATGCGGCCGCCGGCGCGCGGCGCCAGCGCAAGCACGAATGACCGGAAAGGCAAAGTTGCCGCGCAATGGCGCGGCCAATCAGCAAAAGACACCGAAATGCCTCCAATCGAAAGGGTTCAAGGCCCAGACATCAAAGGAATGCGCCGAGAGCGCGGCCCTCCATAAAGCGGCGGAGCGGCTGGAAGTCAACTGGCGGTACAGAGAAAATTCAATTGAAACAACAGTTTAGAATTATTCTAAACTGGAATTATCAACTTTAAGCCGGCGAATGCGGCGGACATCCGGATTGACAGGCGGCCATCCTGGGTGCGACCCGGACCACGGCTCTTGCGGCGGCGGCAGACAATCGCCACTTGGCGGAAGATCCTAGATTTGAGGCAAAAAGGGCTGCGATGAAGAACGGGGTGGTCATTGTCGGTGCGGGTCATGCCGGCGTGCAGGCGGCCGCTAGCCTGCGTGAGGAAGGCTATGACGGGCCGGTCATCCTGATCGGCGACGAGAACGAGCTGCCCTATCACAAGCCGCCGCTGTCCAAGACCTTCATCAAGGATGCCGAAGCCAAGCCGCAGCCTTTGCGCGGCGAGGCCTTCTATTCCGGCAATGCCATCGACTACCGGCCGGGCGTTTGGATCGACAGGATCGATGGCGAGCGCAGGCTGGACGTTTCCGGCGGCGGCACAATTGCCTTCGACCGGCTGGTGCTGGCCACCGGCTCGCGGCCGCGGCTCCTCAAGCTCGATGGCGCGGAGCTCGCCGGCGTGATGTCGCTGCGCTCGCTGGCCGATGCGCGGCTGATCCGCGAGTTGAGCGCGCAGAGCGAGGAGGTCGTCATCCTCGGCGGCGGCTTCATCGGCCTCGAAATCGCAGCGACGCTGAGGGCCGCCGGCCGCAGGGTCACCGTCGTCGAGGCGCTCGACAGGCTTCTCGGCCGCGCCGTGGCGCCGGCAATCGCGGCGCATGTGCGCCAGCGCCTGGAGGCGATGGGCGTGCGCCTGCTCACCGGCACCACGGTTGCCCGTCTGGAAGGCGAAGGCGGCCGCGTTTCGGCCGCGATCACGTCAAGCGGCGAGCGCCTGCCGGCGCAACTGGTGATTATCGGCATCGGCGTGGTGCCCAATGTCGAGCTGGCCGAAGCCGCCGGCATCGCGATCGCCAACGGCATCCGCGTCGACCAGCATATGCAGAGCTCGATCCCGGAAATCCTCGCCGTCGGCGATGCCGCCTCCTACCGGCACTGGTTCACCGGCGGCGACGTGCGGCTGGAATCGGTGCAGAACGCCACCGACCAGGCGCGGCTTGCCGCGCGCACCATCGTCGGCCATGCCGAATCCTTCGCGGCCGTGCCTTGGTTCTGGTCGGATATCGGCGACATGAAGCTGCAGATGGTCGGCCTGACGCAAGGCGGCGACAGCCATGTCGTGCTGGGCGAGCCGGCCGAGAACAAGTTCTCGATCTACCATTATGCCGGCAACAGACTGCTCGGCATCGAATCCGTCAACCGCCCGGCCGACCACATGCTCGGCCGCAAGATGCTCGGCGCCGGCTTCTCGCCCGCGCCTCACACCGTGGCAGCCGGGCCGGATGCGCTGAAGGCGGCGCTTGCGGCCTTCAGCCAGGACGAGCCGGCAAGGGCCGCAGGCTGACGCGCTTACCCTCCCCCTTGTGGGGAGGTAGGGTTGGCTCAAGCCGCCCGCGCCTCGCGGATCGAGGTCTCCAATATATCCAGCGCCTCCGTCATGACGCCGTCCTGGATGGTGATTGGCGACAGGAAGCGGATGACGTTGCCGTAGACGCCGCAGGTGAGCAGGATGAGGCCCTTGTCGAGCGCCTTCAGCCGCACCGCATTGGCTAATTCCGCCGAGGGCAGGCCCTTCTTCACATCATTGAACTCGACGGCGTTCATGAAGCCCGGGCCGCGGATGTCGACGATCTCCGGCACGTCCTCGCGGATCGACGCCAGCCGCTGCTTCAGCCTGGCACCGAGCGCGTTGGCGCGCTCGCACAGCTTTTCTTCCTCGATGACGTCGAGCACGGCATGCGCCGCGGCGACGCCGATCGGGCTGCCGCCATAGGTGCCGCCGAGCCCGCCCGGTCCAGGCGCGTCCATGATCTCGGCGCGGCCGGTGACGGCCGACAGCGGGAACCCGCCGGCGAGGCTCTTGGCCATGGTGGTGAGATCCGGCGCCACGTCATGGTGCTCCATCGCGAACATCTTGCCGGTGCGGGCAAAGCCGGTCTGCACCTCGTCGGCGACAAGAAGGATGCCGTGCTGGTCGCAGGTCTTGCGCAGTGCCGTCATGAAATCGCGCGGCGCCTCGTAGAAGCCGCCCTCGCCCTGCACCGGCTCGACGATGATGGCCGCGACCCTGGCCGGATCGACATCGGCCTTGAACAGCTTGTCGAGCGCTGCAAGCGAATCCGCGACCGACACGCCGTGCAGCGCGACCGGGAACGGCGCATGGAAGACATCGGCCGGCATGGCGCCGAAGCCAACCTTGTAAGGCACGACCTTGCCGGTCAGCGCCATGCCCATGAAGGTGCGGCCGTGGAAGCCGCCGGAAAAGGCGATGACCGCCTGGCGACCGGTGGCGTTGCGCGCGATCTTGATGGCGTTCTCGACGGCCTCGGCGCCGGTGGTGACGAAGACGGTCTTCTTGTCGAACTTGCCGGGCAGCATGCCGTTCAGCCGCTCGGCGAGGCGCACATAGCTCTCGTAAGGAACGACCTGATGGCAGGTGTGGGTGAAGCGGTCGAGCTGCGCCTTGACCGCTTCGATCACTTTCGGATGGCGGTGACCCGTGTTGACCACCGCAATGCCTGACGAGAAGTCGATGTAGCGGCGGCCCTCGACGTCCCAGATTTCCGAATTCTCGGCACGATCGGCGTAGATCTGCGTGGTCATGCCGACGCCGCGCGAGATCGACTGGTTCTTGCGTTCGGAAATGGCTGAATTCTTCATCTCACACCTCATCGGGCCGGCGCCCGCTCCGTTTTGATGCCGTCAAAGCCTCTTCTGACCTTATTTCAGGTTTTCCTCAAGTCGGCACATTGGCCCAGTCGATTGGGCCTGCCGCAAGGCCGAAATCGGTCTCGACCAGCCGGTCGATCGTCAGGCAGAAACAGTTTCCTTTTCCGGCCGATCGATTATCCTCGCTGCAGCCGCGACGCGCCGCTGCCGGGAACGGCTCCCGCGGGCCGAGGGAACCATGAGCAGGAACGCGACATCGTCCGCTTTGCCGTCCTTGCCGCTCCGCCCCGCATGTTGTCCAAACACATTGCTGCTGCTGACCTGTGTCTTCGCGGCGCTGCTGGTTTCAGGTTGCCAGAAGCAGCAGGCAGCCGACAAAAAGCTGCCGGTGATGGTGACCACACAGACGGTCGCGCTTGCCGACTACGCGCCGCGGACCTCGCTGACCGGGGTGATCGCGGCCCGCACCCTCAACAATCTGTCGTTCCGCGTCGGCGGGCGCGTCGCCGAGCGGCTGGTCGATGTCGGCCAGCATGTCGACCAAGGGGCGGTGCTTGCCCGCATCGACCCGCAGGAACAGGAATCGGACCTGCGCTCGGCTGAGGCCGACCTCGACGCCGCGCAGGCGCAGCTCACCCAGGCCGCGGCCACTTACCAGCGGCAAAAGACGCTGCTCTCCGAGGGTTTTACCACCAGACGCGATTTCGACACCGCCAACCAGACGCTGAAAGTGGCGCAAGGCAGCGTCGATGCGGCGCAAGGCGCCTTGGCCAACGCCAAGGAAAATCTTTCCTTCACCGAGCTCAAGGCAGGAGCCGGCGGCGTGATCACGGCGCGCCAGGTCGAAGCCGGGCAGGTGGTGCAGGCGGCGCAGACCGTGTTCACCATCGCCGAGGACGGCGACCGCGACGCGGTCTTCAACGTGCATGAAACGCTGGTTGCCCAGACGCCGCCCTCCCCGGCGGTGACGATCACGCTGCTTTCCGACCCTCAGGTCAGGGCTGTCGGCAAAGTGCGCGAGATCTCACCGGCGGTCGATACCCAGTCGGGATCGATCCGGGTCAAGGTCGGCATTCCCGATACGCCTGCCGGCATGCCGCTGGGCGCGGCCGTGATCGGCACGGTCAGCGCCAAGTCCGTCAAAGCCGTCTTGCTGCCCTGGCAGGCGCTGACGTCCACCGCCGGCAAGCCCGCGGTTTGGATCGTCGACCCGTCGAGCAAGGCGGTGACCGCGGCGCCGGTCGAGGTGCTCGCCTTCGATTCCGGCGTGGTCGTCGTCGACAAGGGTCTGCAGGAAGGCCAGAGCGTCGTGACGGCCGCCGGACAGTTGCTCAGTCCCGGGCAGACGATCGAGGTGGCGGGGTCCAGCCAATGAACCGGTTGCCGCACATAGCTTCGCTGGTTCTTCTTGCTGCGCTTGCCGCCTGCTCGCGTTCGGAAGAGAAGGCGCCTGAGGTCATCCGGCCGGTCCTGTCGATGGTGGTCGAACCGAAGACCGTCGAGACCTTCGGCTTTGCCGGCTCGATCGAGCCGCAATACAGCGCCGACCTCGCCTTCCGCCTGCTCGGCCGCGTCGTCTCGCGCGACGTCAAGGTCGGCGACATCGTCAGCAAGGGCACGACGATCGCGGCGCTCGATCCGACGGCGCTGGAGTTCGCCGTCCAGGCATCGAAAGCCGATCTGTCGAACGCGCAGGCGCAATTCGCCAATGCCGCGGCCAGCGAGGAGCGGCAGCGCCAACTGCTTGCCTCCGCCAATACTTCGCAGGCTACGTTCGATGCCGCCAAACAAGCGCGCCAGGCGGCGGAAGCCGGCGTCGAGCGCGCCAATGCCGCTCTGGCCAAGTCGCAGGAGCAGCTCGGTTATGCCCGGCTGTTCTCCGATTTCGACGGCGTCGTCACAGCGATCGGCGCCGAAGTCGGCCAGACGGTTTCGCCGGGACAGACCGTCGTCACCGTAGCCCGCACCGATCCGCGCGAGGCAGTGGTCGACATTCCCGACCAATTGACCGGCGATCTCACCGTCGGCGCGCCGTTCGAGATCATTCTGCAATCGCTGCCGACCATCAAAACCGACGCCAAGCTGCGCGAGGTCGCGCCGCAATCGGAGGGCTCGACCCGCACCCGCCGCGTGCGGCTGACCCTGGTCAATCCGCCGTCAGCGTTCCGGCTGGGCTCGACGATCACGGCGACGCGCATGACCAAGCTGGCGCCGACCATCGAACTGCCGATATCGGCGCTGCTGGAAAAGAATGGCTCGGAAATGGTGTGGGTCGTCGATCCGCAGTCCTCGAGCGTGAGCGCGCGCGAGATCAAGATCGCGTCGAAAAAGGGCGGCAGCTTCACCGTGGCCGAAGGCCTCGAGGCAGGCATGCGCGTCGTCACCGCGGGCGTCCACAGCTTGAGCGAAGGCGAGAAAGTCAAGGTGCCGGAGGGCGGGGTCTGATGCAGGGCTTCAATCTTTCCGATTGGGCGCTCAGCCACCGCTCCATGGTGTGGTATTTCATGCTGGTCTTCGTCGTGGCCGGCATTTTCTCCTATCTCAATCTCGGCCGCGAGGAAGATCCCGCCTTCACCATCAAGACCATGATCATCCAGGCCAACTGGCCGGGCGCCTCGGTCAAGGAGACGGTGCAGCAGGTGACCGACCGCATCGAGAAAAAGCTCGAGGAGCTCGACAGCCTCGACTTCACCAGATCCGTCACCACGGCCGGCCAGACCGTCATCTTCGTCAACCTGAAGGACACCACCAAGGCGCGCGATGTCGTGCCGAACTGGCTTCAGGTGCGCAATATGGTCAACGACATCAAGGCGCAGTTGCCGCAAGGCGTGCAGGGACCGTTCTTCAACGACCGCTTCGGCGATGTCTACGGCAACATCTACGCCTTCACCGCCGACGGGCTGACGCCGCGCCAATTGCGCGACTATGTCGAGGATGTGAGGACAAAGATCCTGACCGTGCCGAATGCCGGCAAGGTTGACCTGGTCGGGGCGCAGGACGAGGCGATCTACCTGGAATTCTCCAGCCGGCAGATCGCCGCGCTTGGCCTCAACCAGCAGCAGATCGTCGCCAGCCTGCAGGCGCAGAACGCCATCACGCCGTCCGGCGTCGTGCAGTCCGGTCCGGAGCGCGTCAGCGTGCGCGTCGGAGGCCAGTTCACTTCCGAAGAGAGCCTGCGGGCCATCAACCTGCGCGTCAACGACCGCTTCTTCCGGCTGAGCGACGTGGCGACGATCAGGCGCGGCTATGTCGACCCGCCGACGGCCTTGTTCCGCTTCAACGGCCAGGATGCGATCGGGCTTGCCATCGGCATGAAGCCGAACGCCAATCTGCTCAAATTCGGCGAAGCGCTGCACGACGAGATGCAGAAGGTGCTGGCCGATCTGCCGGTCGGCGTCGGGGTGCATCTGGTCGCCGACCAGCCGGTCATCGTCGAGGAGGCGGTCTCGGGCTTCACGCGGGCGCTGTTCGAGGCCGTCGCCATCGTGCTGGCCGTCTCCTTCATCAGCCTCGGCCTGCGCGCCGGCTTCGTCGTCGCACTGTCAATTCCGCTGGTGCTGGCCATCACCTTCACGGTCATGGCGTATCTCGGGATATCGCTGCAGCGCATCTCGCTCGGTGCGCTGATCATTGCGCTCGGCCTTTTGGTCGACGACGCCATGATCGCCGTCGAGATGATGGTGGCGCGGCTGGAGGTCGGCGACAACCTGCGCAAGGCGGCGACCTATGTCTATACCTCGACCGCCTTCCCGATGCTGACCGGCACGCTGGTGACAGTCGCCGGCTTCATCCCGATCGGGCTCAACTCGAGCGCCGCAGGTGAGTACACCTTCACGCTGTTCGTCGTCATCGCGGTGTCGCTGCTGGTGTCATGGATCGTGGCGGTGCTGTTCGCGCCGCTGCTCGGGGTCACCATCCTGCCGGCGACGATGAAGGAAAAACATCACGACCAGCCCGGCCGGTTCACGTCACTGTTCCGGCGCGTGCTTGTCTTCTCGGTTCGCCGCCATTGGCTGACGATCATCGTGACGATGCTTGTGTTCGCGGCCTCGGTCGCCGGCTTCGGTCTCGTCCAGCAGCAGTTCTTCCCGCCATCGGACCGGCCGGAGCTGATCGTCGACTGGAACCTGCCGCAGAACTCCTCGATCACCGAGACGCGCGACCAGATGGAGCGCTTCGAGCAGCGGGCGCTGGTCGGCAACCCCGACATCGACCATTTCAGTTCGTACATTGGCCAGGGCGCGGTGCGCTTCGTGCTTGCCTATGACGTTCAGCCGGCCAATCCCTATTTCGGCCAGACCGTCATCGTCACCAAGAGCATCGAAGCGCGCAACCGGGTGAAGCCGGCGCTGGAAAAGCTGCTGCGCCAGGAGTTCGTCGGCACCGACGCGTTCGTCAAGCCGCTCGAGCTCGGGCCGCCGGTCGGCAGGCCGGTGCAGTACCGCGTCGGCGGTCCCGACATCCAGACGGTGCGCGAGCTGGCGCAACAGTTTGCCGGCGTGATCTCCGCCAATCCGAGGCTCGCCGCGCCGACCTTCGACTGGAACGAACCGCAGCGCGTGCTGAGGGTCGACGTGCTGCAGGACAAGGCGCGCCAGCTCGGCATCACCTCGTCCGATATCGCCAGCGCGCTGAACAGCACGGTGGGCGGCTCGACGATCACCCAAGTGCGCGACGCCACCTACCTGATCAATGTCGTGGCGCGCTCGCGCGAGGCGGACCGCAGCTCGATCTCGACACTGCAGAACATGCAATTGCCGACCGGCACGGGCGAGTCGATCCCCTTGGCTGCCATCGCCAATTTCCGCTACGACCTCGAGCAGCCGACGGTGTGGCGGCGCAACCGCACGCCGACGATCACCGTGCGCGCCGGCCTGGTGGGCGACGTGCTGCCTGCGACCGTGGTCAACGAGCTTAAGCCTTCGGTCGATGCCTTCATCGCCAAGCTGCCGCCCGGCTATTCGGTCGAGACAGCGGGCTCTGTCGAGGAAAGCGCCAAGAGCCAAGGACCGATCGCGGCCGTGGTGCCCTTGATGCTGTTCATCATGGCGACCATCCTGATGGTGCAGTTGCAAAGCTTCCAGCGCCTGTTCCTGGTGGTGGCGGTGGCGCCGCTCGGGCTGATCGGCGTCGTGGCCGCCCTGGTGCCCAGCGGCGCACCGCTCGGGTTCGTCGCCATTCTCGGCGTGCTGGCGCTGATCGGCATCCTGATCCGCAACTCGGTCATCCTAATCGTCCAGATCGAGGATCTCGAAGCCGAGGGCAAGGACCGCTGGACAGCCGTGATCGAGGCGACCGAGCACCGGATGCGGCCGATCGCGCTGACGGCGGCGGCGGCCAGCCTGGCCCTGATCCCGATCGCGCGCGAGGTGTTCTGGGGACCGATGGCCTACGCGATGATGGGTGGCATCATCGCCGTCACGGCGATCACGCTGCTCTTCCTGCCGGCGCTTTATGTGACGTGGTTCCGGATCAAGGAGCCGCCGAAGCGGGTGCGGGATGGCGCCAAAGCAGACGTGATCGTTGCTGCGGAGAGTTAAAAGCCAGGTCGCACCCCGTCGCGAACCTGCGAGAGAAAACTACACCCTCACAAACCCCTCGCTCGCCCGAAGCAGGTTGCGCGTATAATCCTCGCTCACGCGGTGGCCGATCAGCTGGCTTGCGGTCAGCGTCTCCACCGCTTCGCCGTTCTGCATCACCATCAGCCGTTCGCACATATGGGTGATGATGGCGAGGTCGTGACTGACCATCAGGAAGGTGAGCTTGCGCCGCCGCCGCACCTCTTCGAGCAGGTTCAGCACCTCGGCCTGGACAGAAGCATCGAGCGCCGAGGTCGGCTCGTCGAGCAAAAGGATCGAAGGTTCGAGGATCAGCGCGCGGGCGATCGCCACGCGCTGGCGCTGGCCGCCGGAGAGCTGGTGCGCATAGCGGAAGCGGAAACCCTTGCCGAGGCCGACTTCGTCCAGCGCGCGCTCGATGCGCTTCTCGCCGTCCTGGATTGCGTGAATGGCGAGCGGTTCCTGCAGCAGCCGGTCGACGGTCTGGCGCGGATGCAGCGACCCATACGGATCTTGGAAGACCATCTGCACGTCGCGGTAAAAGGCCTTGTCGCGGGTCTTGCCGAGCGTCTTGCCGTTGACAGCGATGGTGCCGGCAGCGACAGGCGCAAGGCCGGTGATCGCCTTGAGCAGGGTCGACTTGCCGGAGCCGCTTTCGCCAACCAGCCCGTAGGACTCGCCTTCCCTGACTTCGAGGTTAACGCCCTTCAGCGCGCGGAAGCGGTCGAAAAGCACCTCCAGCCCTTCGATGGTGATGGCGGCCGTCATGCCGCCCACTCCGGCTTGCGGTCGAGCACCGGCAGCGGGTGTCGCTCGAAGCCGATCCTCGGCATGCAGTTGAGCAGGCCGCGCGTATAGGGATGCTGGGCCTCGCGCAGCTCGGACGCCTTGAGCTGCTCGACCACCTTGCCGGCATACATGACGACCACGCGGTCGCAGAAGGAGGACACCAGGCGCAGATCATGCGAGATGAAGATCAGCCCCATGCCGCGCTCGGCGACCAGCCTGTCGAGAATGTTCAGCACATCGAGCTGCACGGTGACGTCGAGCGCCGAGGTCGGCTCGTCGGCGATCATCAGTTCCGGCCCGGCGATCAGCATCATGGCGATCATCGCGCGCTGGCCCATGCCGCCCGAGACCTCATGCGGGTGAAGGTCGAAGACACGGGCCGGATCGCGAATTTGCACCGCCCGCAGCATCTCCAGCGCGCGCTCGCGCGCTTCGGCCTTTCCGACTTTCTCATGCGTGCGCAGCGTCTCGACGATCTGGCGGCCGATGGTCATCACCGGATCGAGCGAGTATTTCGGGTCCTGCAGGATCATCGCGATGCGGTTCCCCCGCAGCGCACGGCGCCGGCTGGATGACACCGAGAGCAGGTCGATGCCGTCGAAGCGCAGCTTTTTCGCCGACACCTCGGCCTGCGGCGGGGTCAGGCCCATGATGGCGCGGCCGGTCTGCGACTTGCCGGAGCCGCTCTCGCCGACGATGCCCAGCCGCTCGCGGCCGAGCGAGAAGGACACGCCGCGAACCGCCTGCACGATTCCGGTGCGTGTCGGGAAAGTGACGCGCAGATCGTCGACTTCGAGCAGCGTGCCTTTCGTTTGCCTATCGGAATTGCCGCTCATTGGTTGCCGCTCATCGGTCGCCACTCATTGGTCGCCACTCCGGGGATCGAGCGCGTCGCGCAGGCCGTCACCGAGCAGGTTGAAGCCGAGGCTAACGATGAGGATGGCAGCGCCTGGCGCGGCAGCCACCCACCACTGGTCGAGGATGAAGCGGCGGCCGGATGCAATCATCGCGCCCCATTCGGGCAGCGGCGGCTGCGCGCCGAGGCCGAGGAAGCCGAGGCCGGCGGCGGTGAGGATGATGCCCGCCATGTCGAGCGTCACCCGGATGATCAGCGAGGAGATGCAGAGCGGCATGATGTGGCGCAGCACAATGCGGAAGGGTGAGGCACCCATCAATTGCACCGCCTTGATGTAGTCGGAATTGCGCACCGTCAGCGTCTCGGCGCGGGCGATGCGCGCGTAAGGCGGCCAGGAGGTGATGGCGATCGCCAGCACCGCGTTCTCGATGCCGGGGCCGAGCGCCGCTACGAAAGCCAACGCCAGCACCAGCTTCGGGAAGGCTAGGAAGATGTCGGTGATGCGCATCAAAATGGCATCGGTCCAGCCGCCGGCATAGCCTGCGACGGTGCCGACCAGCAGGCCGATGGGCGCGGCGATGATGGCGACGAGGATGACGACATAGAGCGTCCAGCGCGAGCCGTAGAGGATCCGCGAGTAGATATCGCGGCCGAGGTCGTCGGTGCCGAACCAATGCGCGGCGCTTGGAGCCAGCAGACGGGCATTCTTCAGGTCACCCACGGTTGGCGAATAGGGTGCCAGCACGCCGGCAAGCGCGGCTACCACCACCAACGCGAAAATGATGAGCAAACCGACGAGCGCGAGCCGGTTGGCTGTGAAGCGCCGCCAGGCCACATAGGCGCGGCCGAGCCTTGCCTGCATGCGCGAGGCCGGCCTCTCGCTGAGCAGCCATTCGCGTCGGGTTTGCATCGTCTCGGCGCTCATTCGACTTTCGTCCGTGGATCGAGGAGCCGATAGAGCAGGTCCGACAGAAGGTTGATGGCGATGAAGACCGAGCCGATGATGATGGTGCCGCCGAGCACCGCGTTCATGTCGGCGTTCTGCAATGAATTGGTGATGTAGAGGCCGATGCCCGGCCAGGAGAAGACGGTCTCGGTCAGCACCGAGCCTTCGAGCAGGCTGGCATAGGAAAGCGCGATCACCGTCACCATCGGCACAGCGGCGTTGCGCAGCGCGTGGCCCCAGATGATGCGCGTCTCCGACAGGCCCTTGGCGCGGGCGGCGACGATATATTCCTGCGCCATCTCGTTCAGCATGAAGGAGCGCGTCATCCGGCTGATATAGGCGAGCGCGAAATAGCCAAGCAGGGAGGCCGGCAGGATGATGTGGCGGTAGGCGTCGTAGAAGACATCCCACTGTCCCTGCATGGCCGCATCGAGCAGGTAGAAGCCGGTGATCGGCGTGAAAGTGTATTCGTAGACGACGTCGAGCCGCGCCGGAAAGGCGACCCATTGCAGCTTGGCGTAGAACAGGACGAGGCCGAGCAGTCCCAGCCAGAAGATCGGCACGGAATAGCCGATAAGGCCGATGATGCGCACGATCTGGTCGACGAGACTGCCGCGACGGACAGCAGCGAGCACGCCGAGCGGCACGCCGATGACGGCGCCGATGATCGTGCCGAGCGTCGCCAGCTCGATGGTCGCCGGAAAGACGCGGCGGATGTCGGACATCACCGGATTGGTGGTCAGCACCGAAGTGCCGAAATCGCCGCTGAGCGCGTTTTTGACGTAGATGTAGAACTGCTGGATCAGCGGCAGGTCGAGCCCCATCTCGCGGCGCGTGCGCTCGACGACGGCTGTCGGGGCCCGGTCGCCGAGCACGGCCAGCACCGGATCGATCGGGATGACGCGGCCGATGAAGAAGGTCACCGCGAGAAGACCGAGATAAGTCGTCACCGCGATGACCAGGAAGCGGCCGATCGACGACAGAAGCGCGACGGCACGGGCGCCGCCGCGCCCCGCCGCCGCCTGGTTCTCAGCTACGCTCACGCGGCGCGTCCGAAAGCGCTATTCCTTCGAGACCGGCCAGACGAAGTTGGTGTCGAAGCTCGGGCCGAGCTTGAAGTCCTTCAGGTTCTTGCGCAGCCCCGCCACCTCCAGCTGCTGATGGATGATGACGAAGGGGCTGGTGTCGAGGATCTTCTTCTGCAGGTCCTTGTACATGTCGGCGCGCTTGGCGGAGTCCTTCTCGAGCAGCGCCGCCTCGGTTTCCTTGGTCAGGTCCGGAATGTCCCAGGCATTGCGCCAGGCCAGCGTCTTGATCTTGGCGGCGTCGGAATTGTCCGGGTTCGAGGCGAAGGTCTGCGCGTTGGAGTTCGGGTCGAAATAGTCCTGGCCCCAATTGCCGATATAGATGTCGTGGTTGCGGGCGCGATATTTGGTCAGCGTCTGCTTGCCGTCGCCCGGGATGATCTCAAGCTTGATCCCGGCCTGGCCGAGCGTCTGCTGGATCGATTCCGCCATGCCGGTGGTCGGCTGGCCGGTGCGCACGTCCATGGTCACTTTGAAGCCATCAGCCAACCCGGCCTTCGCCAAAAGGTCCTTGGCCTTGGCCACGTCGAGCTTGAACGGATTCTCGTCGATCGCGCCGAGGTCGCCCTTGGGCAGGAAGGACTGGTGGATCTCGCCAATGCCCTTCAGGATGGTCGAGGCCATCGCATCATAGTCGATCAGATATTTGAACGCCTGACGCACCTCAGGCTTGGCGAGGTTCGGGTTCTTCTGGTTGAGGCTGATGTAATAGACCGTGCCCTTCGGCGCGCTTGTCGTGGTGAGATCGGCGTTTTTGGAGATGGCATCGAGATCGTTCGGTTCCAAATTGCGGGCGACATCGATGTCGCCGGCCTCCAACGCCAGGCGCTGCGCCGAGCTCTCCTTCATGTTGCGGTAGATGACGCGGGCGAGCTTGGCCTTCTCGCCATTGTAATTGTCGTTGCGCTCCAGCACGACAGCCTCGTTGGCGCGCCATTCGCGCAGCTTGTAGGGGCCAGAGCCGGCATAGCCGGTCTTCAGCCAGGCGTTGCCGAAGTCGTTGTCCCATTTGTAGTCGGCGCTCGGCGTGACGGCGGCGACATGCTCCTTGACCAGCTTGCTGTCGACGACCGAGGCGACGGTGGCCGACAGGCAGTTCAGCACGAAGCTCGGCGCATAGGCCTTGTCGACAACGAACTGGAAGGTGGTGTCGTCGACCGCTTTCGCCTTCTCGGTGACATTGTCGCCACTGATGCCGAACTGATTGATGATGAAGGCCGGGCTCTTATCGAGCTTGATGGCGCGCTCGAAGGAATAGGCGACATCGGCCGCGGTGATTGGATTGCCGGAGGCGAACTTCATGCCGGGCTTGAGCTTGAAGGTATAGGTCAGGCCGTCATCCGAAACGCTCCAGCTTTCGGCGAGATCGCCCTTGACCTTGGAAGTATCGTTGAGGTCGAGGCGGACCAGAAGATCATAAGTATTGCCGGTAACCTCGGCGGTCGACAGCTCGAACGCTTCGCCCGGATCCATCGAGATGATGTCGTCGATTGCGAAACCTTCGACCAGCGTGTCGGCAGGCGTGACCGCAAAGGCCGGCACCGCGAGCAACGCCGACATCGCCACACCCGCGAGCAAGCCACGAGAGCGAAGAGCAAACCTTTCCAGCATCATGGTAGTCGTTCCCTGTTTTGTTGATTGTTGACCTGAGTTCCCGGCTCAGGGTTGCAGAATTCCTTGGGACCGATCGACGGCCCACCGACCTTACCGTCGTGGTTTTTGTCCAGTTGGTCAACACCCTATTCGGCGGCGTTCGAACCCGCAACGCGCATTTTGCGAGACAGCTTATTGGGCCAGAATGGGCCGCCGCGAGTCGACCCAGCTGCCGCCCAATCGAAACCGCCGATTGGGAAAAATCTGCCAAATCTTGGCCGCTTGGAAGTCGCCCGTCATTTCAGCTGCGCAACCAGGTTCGCGTCCGGAAAGCAGGTGGCGGCCTTGCCGTTCTTCGCTTGCCAGACGCCGATCGAGCGGCGTGTCTTGAAGCCGGGCAGGCCGTCGGCACTGCCGACATCGTAGCCCTTGGCCTCCAGCGCTTGCTGGAGGGCCGCGATATCGGACCGGTGGAGATCGCCCACCCGACCCCAGGTGCCGGCAAAGGTGGTGTCGCCTTTGGCGATGCGATCGGCGGCGTGGCCGATGAACAGCGCATAGAGATCGCTGGTGTTGTATTGCTTCAGCACATAGAAATTCGGTGTGACGATGAAAGCGGGGCCGCTGCGTCCGGCCGGCATCAGCAGGAAACCCTCGGCCTTGAGTTCACTGGCCGGAAACGCCTTTCCGTCGACGCGCCTGATGCCCATCGCCACCCAGTCAGAAATCTTCTTGCCCTGGTCGGGTCCTTCGAGCGCGCAGGAGACGTTTGCCGGCGCAATCACCTCGGTCCCCCAGCCGCGCCCCCTCACCCAGCCATAGTGGACAAGATAGTTGGCGATGGAGGCGAGCACGTCCGGCGTCGAGTTCCAGATGTCGGGCCGGCCGTCGCCGTCAAAGTCGACGGCATGCTTGAGGAAGGACGTCGGCATGAATTGCGGCTGGCCGAGCGCGCCGGCCCAGGAGGACTTCATCGCATTGACCGGAGCGAGCCCGCGCTCGACGATCTCGAGTGCGGCCAGCACCTCCGTGCGGAAGAAATCCTTCTTCGTCGACATGAAGGCCTTGGTGCCCAGCACCTCGAAGGCGTCGTAAGGCATCTTGGCGGCGCCGAAGCCGGTCTCGCGACCCCAGATCGCCAGCACGATCTCGCCGGGCACGCCGTATCGCTTCTCGATGAGCCCAAGCACGCGGGCGTTGGCGCTTTCGCGCGACCGTCCTCCGCCGGTGACGGCCCGAATGATCTTCTCGGCGAAATAATTGGCGGGCGGACCGAACTCCGCCTGGTGCTGTTTTTGCGGTGTCGCCGGCTTCTCGCCGGGCATGACGAGATCCGGCAGTTTCAGGTTCGGCTTCACGCCGATGAAGGCGGCGTCGAAGGTCTTTTTGGAAATGCCTTTGGTCTTGGCCTCGGGCCAGAGGTCGTTTTGCAGCCAGGCCTGGAATTGGTTGTCGATGGGCGTGGCGCGAGCGGGGAGGGTGAGGAGGACGGCAAGCGCGGCAAGGAAAAATGCGAAGCCGAATTTGGAAAAGCCGCGTTCTGTCGCGCCCCCCTCTGTCTTGCCGGACATCTCCCCCACTTGGGGGGAGATTGGCTGTTTCGGTGCCCCGCCTCTTCCTGCGACCTTGGATATTGGCGAAAGCCGGCGTGACGTCTGATCTCCCCCCTTGCGGGGGAGATGTCCGGCAAGACAGAGGGGGTGGGACGGAGTGCGGCCTTTCCGGGAAAAACGCCAGTCACCAATCCCCTCCCCTCAAAACGCCGTCCTCGAGCGCAGCGCCGCGGCAAGCGTGCCTTCGTCGAGATAGTCGAGTTCGCCGCCGACCGGAACGCCATGCGCGAGCCTAGTCACCTTGACCTCGAAACCCGAGAGCTGATCGGTCAGGTAGTGCGCCGTGGTCTGGCCCTCGACGGTGGCGTTGACGGCAAGGATCACCTCCTTCACCTCGCCGCCGGCGACACGGTCTACCAGCGAGCGGATGTTGAGCTGGTCCGGGCCGATGCCATCGAGCGGCGACAGCGTGCCGCCGAGCACGTGATAGCGCACATTCATAGCGGCGGCGCGTTCCAGCGCCCAGAGATCGGAGACGTCCTCGACGACGATAAGCGTGCCGGCATCGCGGCGTGGATCGGTGCAGATCATGCACGGGTCGGAGGTGTCGACATTGCCGCAGGTCGAGCAGATGCGCACTTTATCGGCCGCCTCGCCCATGGCTGCGGCTAAAGGCTCGAGCAGCTGCTCCTTCTTCTTGATGAGATGGAGAGCCGCGCGCCTTGCCGAACGCGGCCCGAGCCCCGGCACCTTGGCCAGGAGCTGGATCAGGCGTTCTATCTCTGGACCGGCGATTCTTTTCGACATCGCTCTGATCTAGAGCAATTCCGGGAAAAGTGCGAAACGGTTTTCAGAGCGCTTTGGGACATCCGCAACAGGAAATGATCCGCCGTGCCGTCACGGCGGATCATTTGATGGCGGGTTGGCTCAGTAGGCTTCGAGCGGCCGGGATTGGCTGACGATCAGCGCGCCGATGGCGTCGGTGTTCTCGGGCGTCGACTGGAATCCCATCGCCGCTTCCTGCGGAGCGCTCGGAACGGAGGTGATGTAGCGGCCTTTCAACGTGCCGCCGAAGCGGGAGGCGTCGGGCTCCTCCATCGGCTCCTGCATCGCCACCATGATCGGCTTCGCCGTGACGCGGCCGGCCTTCTGCCCTGGAGCGGCGGAGGCCGTCACATAGGTCTGCTGGGCAGCAACGGTTGTGGTCTTGGCCGGAAGCGCCGGCGCGGCAGCCGCGGTCGTGGCGGCCGGATCAGCATGCACAATCGTCTTGACCATCGGCTCGGCGGAAGCGACGAGGACCGGAGCGGTGGGATCGATCTTCTGCGACTTGCCGGAGGCCATGGCGACCATGGGCTCATCCGGCAACGGCTGCCAGTTGCGGCCGCGCTTCTCATAGAAGGCATTGCCGCCGGCCACCATCGTGTAGTGCATGTTCTTGTAGGGGAAACGCAGGCCGGCGGTGTGGAAGAACATCGTGTTCTTGAGCTTGGCCTTGCGCTCGCCTTTCAGCACTGCCTCGGCGGCTTCCTCGACATCTGGCAATGCCCGCGAATTCATCGGGCGCGTCAGTACGCCTGGGGCGAACTGGCCCCTTTCGCCGACGACCTCGCAGATCGTGCTGCCATGCTGGCCCGAGCGCAGCCGGTTCATCACGACCGTGCCGACGGCGATCATGCCGTCACGACTCGACCGGTTGGACTCGAAGAACATCGCCCTTTGCAGGCACTCCTTGTCCTTCATCGAGTATTTGTAGGAACGCGAGCTGAGGAAGCTCGGGGTGACGGCGTCGGTCAGGCTCGCCACCGACATGCCATGTGAAGCGGTCTGGCTGCAGCCGGCCAGGAACAAGGGGGAAGCGGCGATGCCGATAAGCAGCAGCGGCGTCTTCCATCGCGTCGCGATCAACAAAAAAGCCTCATTTCCAGATGCCAGCCCGCCCCGAGATGTGGCAAGAATGAGACTCTTTCAGGCAAAAAGATGGCTAGATGGTTAGCAACCTCTGGACTTGGGTAAAACTTTATGAATGTCGCGAAATGAGCCCGTGAGCATGCCGGCAAAATGGTTAATATTGCGGCCCAGGCTCAATTCTCGTTCACAATCAATTAACTGGTGGCAGATGCCTTAGAACGGCAATTTCATTCCGGGCGGTATAGGCAAGCCCGCAGTCAATGCCTTGGTCTTTTCCTGCATGACCAGCTCGACCTTATTTTTGGCATCATTGTGAGCGGCCAACAGCAAGTCTTCGAGGATCTCCACCTCGTCGTCCTTCAGCAAGGACGGATCGATCTTCAGCGCCTTCATTTCGAACTTGCCGGTCAGGGTCACGCTAACCAGCCCGCCACCCGCCTGCCCAGTGGCTTCGAGGGTGGCGATCTCGTCCTGCATGGCCTGGAACTTGGCCTGCATTTCCTTTGCCTTGCCCATCAGGCCGAGAAGATCCTTCATCGTAAAACTTCCTCTTGTTGGAATCTACGTTAACGCGAGCATGATCTTGACCGAAACCGGTCCGTACTTTCCCTGACGCGTTCGTCAGCTCTAAATCTCTTCGTCGTCGGCAGCCGGCTCAACCGGCAGGTCGGCGTCAGCGCCTTCCGCTTCCGGCACATCCGGAATGCGCACATCGATGATCTTGGCGCCGGGAAAGCGAGCGAGGATGGCGGCGACGGTCGGATCGCTCCTGGCATCGGAGAAGGCGTTCTCGCGCTTGGTCGTCTCCATCTCGGCCAGCGTCTGGCTACCCTCTTCCTTCGACAGCGAGACCAGCCAGTTGCGGCCGGTCCAGGCACGCAGCTTGGAGGTCAGGTCGTTGAGCAGCATCTTGGGCGCATCGGCGGTCAGGCTGACGTCGATGCGGCCAGGCTCGATGCGCACCAGCCGCACGCAGCGCTTGACCAACACCTTGAAGGCGATGTCGCGGTTGGCATCGGCAAGGGCCGAGATGTCGGCCAGCGACTTCACCGGAACGGCGGGGGTTTCGATGACCGGTTCGGGCGCCGGGACGAAAGCGGCAGGCGCGGGCTGCACCTCGACCAGCCGCATGGTCTGCCCTCCGCCGTTAGAGGCCGGCATCCGCGCCGGCGCCACGGCATTTGTGCCGCCCGCACTGCCTGGACTTGCCGGCGCTCCATTGGCGCGAGGAGCGCCGTTCGGCACAGGGGCCGCCCCCTCCAGCGATTTCAGCGCTTCGTCCAGCGTCGGCAGGTCGGCGGCGTGCGCCAGCCGGATCAGCACCATCTCGCCGGCGCTGACCGGACGGTTGGAGGACTGCACCTCGGGAATACCTTTCAGGAGCATCTGCCAGGTTCGCGAGAGCACGCGCACCGACAGCGTGCTCGCAAATTCGGCGCCGCGCCGCCGCTCGTCCTCGGAGAGCGAGGCATCATTGGCCGCGGCCGGCACGAACCGCAGACGCGTAACGAGGTGGTTGAATTCCGCCAGGTCGGTGAGCACCGCGGCCGGATCGGCGCCGGTATCGTATTGCGCGCGGAATTCGGACAAAGCCGCTGCAACATCGCCCTTCATGACGTGCTCGAACAGGTCGATGATGCGGGCGCGGTCGGCCAAGCCCAGCATGGCGCGAACGGCGTCGGCGCTGACGGTGCCGCTGCCATGGGCGATCGCCTGATCGAGGATGGAGAGCGAATCGCGTGCCGAGCCCTCGGCGGCCCGCGCAATCATCGCCAAAGCCTCATCATCGACGGAGATGCCTTCCTTGGCGGCAATCGAGGAAAGATGCGCGACGAGCGCGCCGGCATCGATGCGCCTCAGGTCGAAGCGCTGACAGCGCGACAGAACCGTGATCGGCACCTTGCGGATCTCGGTGGTGGCGAAGATGAATTTGACATGCGGCGGCGGCTCTTCCAGCGTCTTCAACAGGCCGTTGAAGGCCTGGGTGGAGAGCATGTGCACTTCGTCGATGATGTAGACCTTGTAGCGGGCCGAGACCGGCGCGTAGCGGACGCGGTCGATGATGTCCCTGATGTCGTCGATGCCGGTGTGGGAAGCCGCGTCCATCTCGATGACGTCGACATGGCGGCCTTCCATGATCGCCTGGCAATGCTCGCCGGGGGTCGAAAGGTCGACGGAGGGCTGGTCGACGGTGGCGGTTTTATAGTTCAGGGCGCGTGCGAGAATGCGCGCCGTTGTCGTCTTGCCGACACCGCGCACGCCGGTCAGCATCCAGGCCTGGGCGATGCGGCCAGTGGCGAAGGCATTGGTGAGCGTGCGGACCATCGGCTCCTGGCCGATCAGTTCGGAGAAATTGGAGGGGCGGTATTTGCGCGCCAGCACGCGATAGGCGCCGGCCTTTCCTGTCTCCAGGCTTTCTGGCCCCGAATTTCCGGCTTCGCTCATTCGCCGTCAAAAGCTCCAAGGACCGCGACGGAAGGCGGCCGATTCCTGCGCATAGTCTCGCCCGCACGGCTCGGCGCCGTCAATGTCGCGGGAGAAAGGCGAAGAGGCGGGAGGCTGGAACAATGACCCGTTCCGGGCTCGTTAGGGCTGCTTCCTTCCGGACCTGACCCGGTTGGCGAGTGGATCGTCCACCACCAACCTCCCAAGCTCCATATCGGCAATTCAGCGGCGAAATGCAAGGGTCGTAGTGGATCAGCGGCCAGGCCATGCGGTGCAGAAGACCTTCAAATCCGCAGGAGCGGTCAATGATTCGCTTGCAGCCACCTTGCCGTCGCTCTAGCGTTCAGGGTTTGAAGCATTCTCGAAAAGTGAGGGAAACGCCCATGCTGCCTGGCCTAAAGGCCGGTTTCACACTGGACGCCCGATTGGAGGCGGACAGTGAGCAGCTCATGTGGCTCGGTCTGTGCGAGCTCCGGCTGATGAACGATCGCCGCTGGCCGTGGCTGGTCCTGGTGCCGCAGCGGCCGGGCGTGGAGGAAATCCACGACCTGACGCCGCTCGACCAGACGATGCTGACCTTCGAGACCAATATGGTCGCCCAGGCGCTGAAGCGGGTGACCGGCTGCACCAAGATCAACACCGGGGCGCTCGGCAACATCGTGCGCCAGCTGCATGTCCATGTCATCGCCCGAAGCGAGAGCGATCCCGGCTGGCCAGGGCCGGTCTGGGGGCATGGCATGCGCGAGCCATATGAGCGCTCCGACATCCGCCGGTTTGCCGAAAAGATCAAGGCAGCGCTATAAACCCCTCAGTGTCCACTCCTGCGCTTTCCTCGAGTCTCCTATGAGCTTTCATCTGTTTGACGCGCCTTTGCGCGAGCCGAGCCAATTCGTCGGTTTCGCCGGCAACCGGATCGACCGGCAATCGGAAAACCGCGCCGACGACGCGGTCGAGAAGGCGCTTGGCGAGCAATCGGCGCGGCTGATGCTGATGCATGGCGGCAGGCTTTATCTGAAGCTCGACGACGGCAAATTCGACCCATGGTTCGAAGCGGCGGAAAGCCAGGCCTTCGAGGTTTCGCTCGACGGCGGCGTGCTGCTCGGCCTTTCGGAGAACGGCCCGGTGCTGGCCGTGCCCGCCGGCATCGAACCGGAAAATCTGCCGGAAACGGTGAAGGCGATCGACTACCGCTCCGTCTATATGCAAGGGCTGATCGACGAAGCGGCAGCCGGCGCGCTGGCGCAGGGCGCTGCGCTGCTCGCCTGGCATGCCAGCCACGCTTTCTGCAGCAAATGCGGCAATCGCTCGGAGATGCGCGCCGGCGGCTACCGGCGGCATTGCGCAGCTTGCGGCACCGACCATTTCCCGCGCACCGATCCGGTGGCGATCATGCTGACGGCGACGCGCGAGAAATGCCTGCTCGGGCGCGGCCGGCATTTCGGGCCCGGCATGTATTCGGCCCTTGCCGGCTTCATCGAGCCCGGCGAGACGATAGAGGCGGCGGTGCGCCGCGAGACGCTGGAGGAGGCCGGAATCCGCCTCGGCCGCGTCGTCTACCACGCCAGCCAGCCCTGGCCGTTCCCCTATTCGCTGATGATCGGCTGCTTCGGCGAGCCGCTGAACGAGGACATCCAGGCCGACCTGAACGAGCTCGAAGACTGCCGCTGGTTCTTCCGCGATGAGGTGCGCTCGATGCTGGAGAGGACGCACCCGGGCGGCCTGATCACGCCGCCGAAAGGGGCGATCGCCCACCACCTCATCCGCGCCTGGGTCGACAGCGAATAGGAGCCGAGAAATGATCCGTCATACCGTCGTGTTCACGCTAAAGCATCCGCCGCATTCGCTGGAGGCGAAGCGGTTCCTCCACGATGCCAAGAAGATCCTGACGGCGATCAAGGGTGTGACGCATTTCGAGCAGCTGCGCCAAGTGAGCCCCAAGAACGACTATCAGTTCGGCTTCTCGATGGAGTTCGCCGACCAGGCTGCCTACACCAGATACAACGAGCATCCCGACCACGTCGCGTTCGTGCGCGACCGCTGGCTGCCTGAGGTCGAGAAATTTCTCGAGATCGACTATGTCCCGCTCGGCTTTGGCTGAGATTGGATCGAGCGCCGGCGTCTAAGATTGACGCGGACCTCCATGAGGTCGTCATCCCAGGGCGGAGCGACGCGAAGCGGAGCGCAGACCCTGGGATCCATGCCGTTACCTCAGTCGAGGGGCGCAGCGGAGCAGAATCTGGACCGTCCTAACGCGTTGAAGTCCGGGCATGGATCCTCGGGTCTGCGCCGCCTCGCTTCGCTCCTTGCTTCGCCCGTGGATGACGAAGCATCAAGGCCTTTGCCAATCTCGAAGGTCCTAGGAACCACCTAATCGGCGACCTTCCACTGCTCGCGCGACGCGCTTGCCGGATAGACGCCGAGAATGCGCATCTCGCGCGAGAAGAAGCGCAATTCGTCGAGCGCCAGCTTGACCAGCGGATCATCGGGGTGGCCCTCGATGTCGGCATAAAACAGCGTCGCTGTGAAAGCGCCGAGCTGGTAGCTCTCGAGCTTGGTCATGTTGATGCCGTTGGTGGCGAAGCCGCCCATGGCCTTGTAGAGCGCGGCCGGCACGTTGCGGACGCGGAAGATGAAGGTGGTCATCATCTTGGCTTCCAGCGAGGGGCGCTCGGCCCATTGCTTGTTCTTGGTCAGCACGACGAAGCGGGTGACGTTCGAGTCGGTGTCCTCGACATTCTTCTCGATGATGTCGAGGCCGTAGAGCTCGGCGGCAAGCGCAGGCGCAAGTGCCGCCATCGTGCGGTCCTTGACCTCGGAGACCATCTTGGCCGATCCCGCCGTGTCGCCGGCGACAACCGGCTTCCAGCCATTCTTGCGGATGTATTTGCGGCATTGGCCAAGGGCATGGATATGGCTGTGCACGCTTCTGATCTCTTCGCGTTTCACGCCCGGCAGCACCATCAGCTGGAAATGGATGGGCAGGAAATACTCGCCGACGATGTGCAGGCGCGATTCCGGCAAAAGATGATGGATGTCGGCGACGCGCCCGGCAATCGTGTTCTCGATCGGGATCATGGCGAGCTCGGCCTTGCCGGTCTCGACCGCGTTGAAGGCGTCTTCGAAGGTCGGACAGGGCAACGGCTCCATCGAGGGGAACATGTTGCGGCAAGCGGTATCGGAATTGGCGCCCGGCTCGCCCTGGAAGGATATTCTGTTGGTCTTTTCAGGCATGCGCCAAGGTCTCGCTTACGGATGTCTCAGTTTGAAAGAATTTGCCTGGCGCGCTCGAGATCGTCGGGCGTGTCGACGCCGAGCGGCAGCGACCGGACGATCTCGGCATCGATGCGCATGCTGGCTTCCAGCGCCCGCAGCTGCTCCAGCCGCTCACGGCGTTCGAGCGGCGACGGCTTCAGCGCCACGAAGCGTTCCAGCGCTGTCCGGCGGTAGGCATAGAGGCCGATGTGGTGATAGAGCGGGCCCTCCCCCCACGGCGCCGTGGCGCGCGTGAAATAGAGCGCCTTCAGCCTTGTCGCCGAGAGCGGCGAGCCGACGATCTTGACCACGTTCGGATTGGTCCTTTCCTCGTCGCGCACTATCTCGACGCCGAGCGTGGCTATGTCGACCGACGGGTCGGCGAAGGGCCGCAGCGATGCGCCGATGATCTCAGGATCGATGGTCGGCAGATCGCCCTGGACGTTGACGATGGTTTCGACCTTTTTCTCCGGGTCCAGCACGGTGAGGGCCTCGAAGATGCGGTCGGATCCCGATTCGTGGTCCGCGCGCGTCATCACCGCCTCGAAACCGTGATCCCTTACCGCCGAGGCGACCGCTTCGGTGTCGGTCGCCACCACCACACGGCCGAGCCCAGCCTCGGCGCCGCGGCGGGCGACATGGACGATCATCGGCGCGCCGGCGATGTCGGCCAGCGGCTTGCCCGGCAGGCGCGTCGAGGCCATGCGGGCGGGGATCAGGATCAATGTCGACATGGGACTTCTGGGACAGCCGGGGAAGCGGATGGAAAAGTGGCAAAACGTCTCACTGGAAGCGCCCTTATAGGTGTTGCAACGACGAAGCAAAAGACCTAGTTTCCGCGCGATTTAACGGGCCCGTTGGGGCCTTCGCTATACCGACGGACGGAGTGGACGGGACGGTCCGCCGGAAAAGGGAGCAAGGGGCGTATGGATTCCAACGAAGTCAACAAGCTGCTCGCCGGATTCCTCGGAACCTGTTTCGTCGTCTTTTCCGTGGGCATCGTTTCCGACGGGCTGTTTGCCTCCCCCGCTCCCGAGAAGCCGGGCTTCGCCATCGAGGCGGCCGAGCCGGCCGAAGGCGGCGGCGCTGCCGCGCCCGCGGCCGAAGCCAAGCCGATCGCCGACCTGCTCGCAACCGCCAATGCCGAGACGGGCGCCGCCATTTTCAAGAAGTGCCAGGCCTGCCATTCCGGCGAAAAGGGCGGCCCCAACAAGGTCGGTCCGGACCTCTGGGACATCATCGATCGCCCCGTCGCCGAGCATGAGGGCTTCGCCTATTCGGCCGGCATGAAGGATTTCTCCAAGGGCGGCGCCGAGAAGTGGACCTACGACAACCTCAACCACTTCATCAACGCGCCGAAGAAGTTCGTGAAGGGCACGGCGATGGGCTTTGCCGGCCTGCCGAAGGATGAGGACCGCGCCAACGTGATCGCCTATCTGCGCACGCTGTCGGACAATCCGAAGCCGCTGCCGCAGCCGGGCGCTTCGGCGGAAGCCAAGCCCGCCGAAGGCGCCGCCGCGGCGAAGCCGGCCGCAGGTGCGGCACCCGCCAAGCCGGCCGAAGGTGCGGCTCCGGCAAAGCCGGCCGAAGGTGCCGCCCCGGCCAAGCCGGTCGCGCCCGCGCAATAAACATTTCGTCATAAAGACACCTTGGAAAAGCCGGGTTCGTCCCGGCTTTTTTGTTAGGAAAGCCGCATATGCTGAGACAAAAGCCGGCGCTTGCGGTTTTCACCGGCGTCAAATGATCTAGATTGCCGGTGGGTACTGTTGCGACGAGGAGAACGCATGACGGTCGGCCGCTCCCGGACGTTTTTCGCATCGATGCTGGCGATCGCCTTCGCCGCCAGCCTGCAGGCCAGCCTCGCTGATGAGTGGCACACCACGTCCTCGCTGACCGGCCCGTCCAAATACGGCGAAAATTTCCAACGCTACGACTATGTCAATCCGGACGCTCCCAAGGGTGGCGCCCACGACTCCGTCGTTGTCGGCACTTTCGACAGCTTCAATCCCTATATCGTGCCGGGGTCGCCGGCCGCGGGGCTCGCCGGGTTCGGCGGCGGCCTGCTCTACGACACGCTGATGGACCAGGCGACCGACGAGGGCAGCGTCAGCCACCCGCTGGTTGCCGAGGCCTATAAATACCCGCCCGACTATTCCTCTGCGACCTACCGGCTCGACCGGCGAGCGAAATGGCATGACGGCCAGCCGATCACCGTCGACGATGTGGTCTGGTCGTTCCAGGTGCTGAAGGCCAACGCCCCCCAATACAACCGCTATTTCGAGAACGTCACCGACGCGGTGGCGATTTCCGACCGCGAGGTCGAGTTTCATTTCAACCAGAAGGGCAACCGCGAGCTGCCCAAGATTATCGGCGATCTGGTCGTCCTGCCGAAGCACTGGTGGGAGGGCACCGATGCCAGCGGCAAGAAGCGCGACATCACCAGGCCGACTCTCGAGCCGCCGCTGGGATCCGCCGCCTACAAGATCGCCAGCTTCAAGCCGGGTTCCGAGATCGTCTGGCAGCGCGTGCCTGATTACTGGGGCGCCAAGCTGCCGGTGAAGATCGGCCGGGAGAACTTCGACACCCAGCGCTTCACCTACATACTGGACGAGAATGCTGCGTGGCAGGCCTTTACCAAGGGCGGGCTAGACGACATCAAGGCCGAAAACAGCTCGCGGCGCTGGGCGACGGCTTACAACTTTCCGGCGGTGAACGCCGGCGACGTGATCAAAAAGGAATTCAAGACCACTTCGCCGGAGCCGATGCAAGCCTTCATGCTGAACCAGCGCCGGCCGCTGTTCCAGGATCGCCGGGTCCGCGAGGCGCTAACCTATCCCTATGACTTCGAGACGATGAACCGAACGCTGTTCTTCAATTCCAACACGCGCACCCAAAGCTATTTCCAAGGTACGGAACTCGCGTCGAGCGGTCTGCCGCAAGGCAAGGAACTCGAAATCCTCGAGAAGTATCGCGACAAGCTGCCGCCTGAACTGTTCACCCAGGAATTCAAGCTGCCGGTCTACGACTCACCGCAAGCGGAGCGGAAATATCTGAAGCAGGCTGTCGACCTCTTCGCCCAGGCCGGCTGGGTGATCAAGGGCGGCAAGATGACGAACGCCAAGAGCGGCGCGCCGTTCAAATTCGAGATCCTCGGCACGTCCGACACGGATCAGATCCTCTCCGGCAACTATATCGCCAATCTGCGCAAGATCGGCGTCGATGCGACGCTGCGCATCATCGACCCAAGCCAGTACGTCAACCGCGTCAACAATTTCGACTACGACGTCATCACCAACGTGCTGCAGCAGTCGGATTCGCCCGGCAACGAACAGCGCGATTTCTGGAGTTCGAAGTCCGCCGATTCACCCGGCTCGCGCAATTACTCCGGCATCAAGGACCCGGTCGTCGACGCGCTGGTGGACCGCGTCATCTTCGCCACCGACCGCGACGATCTCGTCGCCGCCACTCATGCGCTCGATCGCGTGCTGTTGTGGAACTACTATACCGTGCCGCAATACTACCGGGCGGTGGTCTGGCTTGCCTACTGGAACAAGTTCGGCATGCCCGAAAAGCAGCCCAGCTACCGTGGCGCCGATATCGACTCCTGGTGGATCGATACGGCGAAGGAAAAGGCATTGACCGCCAAATACAGGGGCAACTGATGAGGCGGCAGACATTGCTTCCTCGTCGCGACTTCCTGGCGCTCGGCGCGGCGGCGACTGCCGCAGCGCTGCTGCCGGGTCGGGCTTTCGCTCAGACCCCGACCGGTGTCAAATTGCATGGGCTGTCGGCGTTCGGCGATTTGAAATACAAGCCAGACTTCGCGCATTTCGACTATGTCAACGTCGATGCCCCGCAAGGCGGCACCTTCAATTTCTCGCCGCCCAACTGGGGCCAAAACCAGAGCCCTTTGACGTTCAACACGCTGAACTCCTTCGTGCCCAAGGGCGATGCGCCGCAGCGCATGGAAATGTGCTTCGATTCGCTGATGGTGCGGGCGCTCGACGAGCCTGACGCCGTCTATGGGCTGATCGCCGACGGGGTCACGATTTCCGACGACCGCAACGGCTTCATCTTTTCGCTGCGGCCGCAGGCGCGCTTCCATGACGGCACGCCGCTCACCGCCGACGATGTCGCCTTCACCTTCAAACTGCTGAAGGACAAGGGGCATCCGGATTATTCGCTGTCGCTGACGCATCTCGACAACGCGGTGGTGAAGGACGCCCATACGGTCGAGCTCAAGTTCTCCGGCAAGCAATCGGCCCGTACCATCCTGAACGTCGTCGCGTTTCCGATCCTGTCGAAGGCATTCTTTACGGCCAACGCCTTCGATTCGTCCCAGCTCAACCCGCCGCTCGGCTCAAGCGCCTACAAGGTCGGGCGCTGGTCGGCGGGCGCCTGGATCGAGTACGAGCGGGTGGCCGATTATTGGGGCAACGACCTGCCGGTCAACCGCGGCCAGAACAATTTCGAGCGTATCCGCATCGAGTTCTACCAGGACCGCACGGCTGGCTTTGAAGCCTTCAAGAAAGGCGAGATCCTCTATCGCGAGGAATTCACCTCGCGCGTCTGGGCGACGGCTTACAACTTTCCGGCCTTTACCGCCGGCAAGGTGGTGAAGCACGAATTCCCGGCCGAGACGGTGCCGTCGATGCAGGCGACAGCCGTCAACCAACGGCGCGCGCAGTTCCAGGACCCGCGCGTGCGGCAAGCTATCGCGCTCTGCTTCGACTTCGAATGGACGCGGCGCAATTTCTTCTATGGCTCCTATGAGCGCTCGCAATCCTGCTTCGAGAAATCCGACTTTCGCGCCGAAGGCATGCCGCCGCCGCCAGAACTCGCGCTGATGGAGCCCCTGCGCGAGAAGCTGCCGCCGGAGGCCTTCGGCGAAGCGGTGACGCAGCCAGCCTCGGACGGCTCGGGACGCGACCGCAAACTGCTTGGCAAGGCGGCGAAGCTGCTTGCCGAAGCCGGCTGGAAACGCTCCAGCGATTTCGTCGTCAACGACAAGGGCGCGCGGTTGCCCGCCGAGTTCCTCGTGGAAGACGAGACCTTCGTGCAGGTCTATTCGCCCTGGGTCGCCAACATGAAGGCGATCGGCATCGACGCTTCGATCCGGCTGGTCGATTCCGCCCAATACCAGCTTAGGCAATCGACCTTCGATTTCGATCTGATCTCGGCCGCCTTCTCCTTCAGCGCCACGCCGACACGCGACGACCTCGAGATCTTCTTCCATTCGCGAAGCGCGTCGGTCTCAGGCTCTCGGAACCTGCCGGGCATAGCGAGTCCGGCTATAGACGCGCTGATCGACGCCGTCGGCGCGGCCAAGGACCGTGAGAGCCTCACCGTCGCCATGCGGGCGCTCGATCGGGCCTTGCGCGCTCGGCGCGATTGGATTCCAAGTTGGTATCTGGCGAATCACCGAAGCGCCTATTGGGACATGTTCGGCTTTCCCGAGCAGAAGCCCGATTTCGGCTTTCCGGTCGAAGCGCTGTGGTGGGTCGACAAGGGCAAGGCGGCGAAAATTGGCAAAGGGTGAATTTCTTGCGGCCGAAGGCGCCGCCCCTCACCTGCCTGCCGGCATCCTCTCCCCGTATAGTGACGGGGAGAGGGAAACCTTCATCTTTGGTTTCGCCAATCACAAGCGCCGTGGCGAACGTGCCGAGATTGCGGCCAGCCCCTTTCTCCCCGTCACTATAGGAGGAGAAATGTCCGGCAGGACGATGAGCGGCGGCGCCGACGCCGACAATCGGTCTGAAGCGATTGCCTTGGGGGCACCCCCAGATACAGTGGTCTTCCCCAAGGAAGGCAACATCTGATGGGCGCCTATATCCTGCGCCGCATCCTGCTGATGATCCCGACGCTGTTCGGCATCATGGCGATCTCCTTCGCCGTCATCCAGTTCGCGCCGGGCGGCCCGGTCGAGCAGGTCATCGCCAAGCTCACCAACCAGGGCGGCACCGATCGCCTCGGCGGCGGCAGTGGCGACGCGGGCGCCACCAATTTCGACGTCGCCGGCGATGTCGGCTCGAAGTACCGCGGCGCGCAAGGGTTGGATCCCGAATTCATCAAGAAGCTCGAAAAGCAGTTCGGCTTCGACAAGCCGCCGCTCGAGCGCTTCGGCATGATGCTGTGGAACTATGCCCGCTTCGACTTCGGCGACAGTTATTTCCGCGACATCTCGGTGCTCGATCTGATCCTGGAAAAGATGCCGGTGTCGATCTCGATCGGGCTGTGGATCACGCTGCTCTCCTACCTGATCTCGATCCCGCTCGGCATCCGCAAGGCGGTGCAGGACGGCTCGACCTTCGATGTCTGGACGAGCGGCGTGGTGATCGTCGGCTACGCCATTCCGGGCTTCCTGTTCGGCATCCTTTTGATGGTGCTGTTTGCCGGCGGCTCGTTCTGGGATTGGTTCCCGCTGCGCGGCATCGTTTCCGACAATTGGGAGCAGTTGTCCTGGCCGGACAAGATCATCGACTATTTCTGGCACATGACGCTGCCGCTGACCGCGCTGGTGCTGTCGGCCTTCGCCACGACGACGCTGCTTACAAAGAACTCGTTCCTCGAGGAGATCCGCAAGCAATATGTGGTGACGGCGCGCGCCAAGGGTCTGTCGGAGCGCAAGGTGCTTTATGGCCATGTCTTCCGCAACGCCATGCTGATCGTCATCGCAGGCTTCCCGGGCGCCTTCATCTCGGCCTTCTTCACCGGCTCGCTGCTGATCGAGAACATCTTCTCGCTCGACGGGCTCGGCCTGCTCGGCTTCAAGTCGGTGATCGACCGCGACTATCCGGTGGTCTTCGCCAATCTCTACATCTTCTCGCTGCTCGGCCTGTTCGTCGCCCTGCTCTCGGACCTGATCTACACCTGGGTCGATCCGCGCATCGATTTCGAGCGGAGAGACGTCTGATGACGGCAGCTTCGGCAGAAACCAAGCCGGCCCGCGCCGCCCGGCCGTGGTTGTCGCCGCTCAATCAGCGGCGGCTGCAAAACTTCAAGGCGAACCGGCGCGGCTACTGGTCGCTGTGGATCTTCCTGTTGCTGTTCGTGCTGTCGCTGTTTTCCGAATTGATCGCCAACGACAAGCCCATCATCGCCTCCTACAAGGGCGAGATCCTGTTTCCGGTTCTGGTCGCCTACCCGGAAGAGAAATTCGGCGGCTTTTATGCCGTCACGGACTATCGCGATCCGGTGATCCAGGACGAGATCAATGCCAATGGCTGGATGATCTGGCCGCCGGTCCGCTACTCCTATCAAACGGTCAACAACGCCATCCCAGAAGCCGCACCCGCCAAGCCGTCCTGGCTTTACGACAAGAAGACGCGCTGCAGCCAGTATCCGCAGGGCGAAGCCGATCCGAACTGCGTCGTCGGCAACTGGAATTGGCTGGGCACCGACGATCAGGCGCGCGACGTGCTGGCGCGCGTGCTTTACGGCTTCCGCATCTCGGTGCTGTTCGGGCTGATCCTGACGCTCGGCTCCTCGCTGATCGGCGTCGCGGCGGGCGCGGTGCAAGGCTATTTCGGCGGCTGGACGGACCTTCTGTTCCAGCGCTTCATCGAGATCTGGTCGGCGATCCCGGTGCTTTATCTGCTGCTCATCGTCTCCGCCATCCTGCCGCCCGGCTTCTTCATTCTGCTCGGCCTGATGCTGCTGTTCTCCTGGGTGGCGCTGGTCGGCGTGGTGCGGGCCGAGTTCCTGCGCGCGCGCAACTTCGAATATGTCAACGCGGCGCGCGCGCTTGGCGTGCCCAACCTCACCATCATGTTCCGCCATCTCCTGCCCAACGCCATGGTGGCGACGCTGACCTTCCTGCCCTTCCTGCTCTCGGGCTCGATCTCGACGCTGACCTCGCTCGACTATCTCGGCTTCGGCCTGCCGCCGGGTTCGGCCTCGCTCGGCGAATTGCTGAAGCAGGCGCAACGCAATCTCAACGCGCCATGGCTCGGCATCTCGGGCTTCATCGTGATTTCGCTGATGCTGTCGCTGCTGGTCTTCATCGGCGAGGCGACGCGCGATGCCTTCGATCCGCGCAAGACGTTCAAATGAGCGAGCCTCTGCTTTCCGTCCGCGATTTGAGTGTCGCCTTCGCGCAAGGCGGCAAGCAGTCGATTGCCGTCGACCACGTCTCCTTCGACATCGGCAAGGGCGAGACGGTCGCGCTGGTCGGCGAATCCGGATCCGGCAAATCGGTCTCCGCGCTCTCAGTGCTGAAGCTGTTGCCCTATCCGTCGGCCAGCCACCCCTCGGGAAAGATCCTGTTCCACGGCGCCGACCTGCTCCACGCCAACGAAAGGACGCTGCGCGGCGTGCGCGGCAACAAGATCACCATGATCTTCCAGGAGCCGATGACCTCGCTCAATCCGCTGCATACGATCGAGCAGCAGATCGTCGAGGTCCTGAAGCTGCATCAGGGGCTGGGCGATCGCCAGGCCCACTCTCGCACGTTGGAGCTGCTCACCGAGGTCGGCATACGCGACCCGCAGAAGCGGCTCGATGCCTATCCGCACCAGCTCTCCGGCGGGCAACGCCAGCGCGTCATGATCGCCATGGCCTTGGCCAACGAGCCGGAACTCTTGATCGCCGACGAGCCGACGACGGCACTCGACGTAACCGTGCAGGCGCAGATCCTCGAACTGCTCGCCGGCCTGAAGAGCCGCAAGCGCATGTCGATGCTGTTCATCACCCACGACCTCGGCATCGTCAGAAAGATCGCCGACCGCGTCTGCGTCATGACGAAGGGCAAAATAGTCGAGACCGGGCCGACCAAGGAGATCTTCGCCAACCCGCAACACGCCTATACCAAGCACCTCTTGGCCGCCGAGCCGAAGGGCAAACCGCCGGCGGCGAATGCCGATGCCACGGCCGTCATGACCGGCAAGGACATCAAGGTCTGGTTCCCGATCAAGCGGGGCTTCTTCCGCCGCACCGTCGACCATGTGAAGGCGGTGGACGGCATCGACGTTACCGTGCGCGCCGGCCAGACGCTCGGCGTGGTCGGTGAATCCGGCTCCGGCAAGACGACGCTCGGCCTTGCGCTCGCGCGGATGATCTCGTCCACGGGCGCGATCAACTTCAACGGGCGCGACATCAACCAGCTTTCCTTCAGCGCCATGCGGCCGCTGCGGCGCGAGCTGCAGATCGTGTTCCAGGACCCGTTCGGATCCTTGAGCCCGCGCATGTCGGTCGCGGAGATCATTGAGGAAGGGCTGAAGATCCACGCGCCGAAACTCTCGCCCGATGAGCGCGACGACAAGGTCGTCGAGGTGTTGAAGGAAGTCGGTCTCGACCCGGAGACGCGTCACCGCTATCCGCATGAATTCTCGGGCGGCCAGCGCCAGCGTGTCGCGATCGCCCGCGCCATGGTGCTCAACCCGCGCTTCGTCATGCTCGACGAGCCGACCTCGGCGCTCGACATGAGCGTGCAGGCGCAGGTGGTCGATCTGTTGCGCAACCTGCAGGCCAGGCACAACCTCGCTTATCTCTTCATCAGCCACGACCTGAAGGTCATCCGCGCCCTTGCCAATGACGTGATCGTCATGCGCAATGGTCAGATCGTCGAAGCCGGGCCGTCCGAACAGATTTTCGACCGCCCGCAAACCGACTATACGAGGGCGCTGATCTCGGCCGCGTTCCGGATCGAAACGGCACCGACCGGGGTTGTCAGCGAGTAGGCTGGAAATACAGGAAAGACACTCCACGAATGGAAAAAGGCAAAGTCTTGCTTGCCCTCACCGGCTTTCACCCGCAGCGCTGGCGCGAACTGCTCGCGGCCGAGCGCGAGGTGGTGCTGGAGCCCGATGGTCCGAGCGATCCCTCGATCGCTTATGCAGTGGTGTGGAAGCAGAAACCGAATCTGTTGTCGTCGCTGCCCAATTTGCGCGCCATCTTCTCGATCGGCGCAGGCGTCGACCATATCTTCGCCGACCCCGGCCTGCCCGAGGTGCCGATCGTCCGGGTCGTTGCCGACAATCTCACGCAATACATGACCGAGTATGTCGTCTGGCGCGTGCTCGACCACCATCGCCAGGGCATGCTCTACCGAGCGCAGCAGCAGAAGAAGACCTGGCACGAGCCGCCGCAACGCCCGGCCGGCGACATCTCCGTCGGCATCATGGGTCTCGGCAACCTTGGCCGCGCCGCGGCATCGGTGCTTTTGGCGCTAGGCTTCGCCGTGAACGGCTGGTCGCGAACCGAGCACCCGATGCAGGGGGTCTCGACCTATTCCGGCGAAGGCGGGCTGATCCCCTTCCTCAACGCCACCGACATCCTGGTGGTGCTGTTGCCGCTGACGCCGCGCACGCAAGGCATCGTCAATTACGCCGTTCTGAAGGAATTGCGCAAACGCAACGGCCTCGGCGGCTCGGTGCTGATCAACGCCGGGCGCGGGCGGCTGCAGAAGGATGCCGACATCCTGCGCGCGCTGGAAGACGGCACGCTGAAGGAAGCGAGCCTCGACGTGTTCGAGGTCGAGCCGCTGCCCAAGACGAGCCCGTTGTGGAGCCATCCGAAAGTGTTCGTGACGCCGCATGCGGCGGCGACCTCGGACCCGGCCCATCTGGTGCCGATCATGCTTCGGCAAATGGCTGCCTTCGAGCGCGGCGAAAAGCTCGAAAACGTCGTCGATCGCGAAGCGGGTTACTGAGCAGACGCCGGCTTCGAGCCCGGCAGCGCGAACTTGTCCTTCTTCTTCGGCTTGCCGCAATCGCGCCGTTCGATCGAACGGTTCATTGCGTCGATCTCGCCGCTCGCCTTGTCGCTGTCGCGCTGCGCCCTGGAGCGCATGTCCGGCGTGAACGGGCCAAAACCCATCGCCGGATTGGAGAAAGCCGGTTTTGCGGTGACCGGCAGATTGTATTGCTGCGCCAGCGCGTTGCGATTGGCCAGCAGCTGGTCGCAGGGCACGCTGTCATATTGCAGCGAGGATTGGACGTTTTCGTCCTGGCGCTCCGCCATCGAAGTGCCGCCAACGCAGCCGGCCGTCATCAGGCAAGATGCCAACACAGCCATGGTCCAGCGCATGGTAATTCTCCGTGCCGTATCGTCCAAGCCTAAGCCGACACGCGATTCGGGCTTTTTCGCGAGCAGCCGTCGCCCTCATTCCGCCAGCCTGCGACGGGCTATTACAGCAAGGCCTCCTACGGCCTCGCCGCGGTCATGCCGGATGGTCGTTCTCTCCAGCGACAGGATCGCAAACCCGCTGTCGGCGAGAACGCGCCGCACATAGGCCTCGGAATGCGCGTAGCGCCGCGAGGGCAGCAATGCAAAGTCATCGCCACCGGCAAGTGTCTCGACCGAGAACGCACAGAGCCCTTCATCGACCAGACTGGCGGCAATTGCTCCAACAATGCGTTCGAGCGCCCCGACATAGATGAACACGTCGGCGGCGACCACGAGGTCGGCTTTCGCGTCGGGTCGAGAAAAATGCTGGAGATCGGACTTGGAAAGCCGGTCGTAGATGCCTCTGGCGCGCGCCTTCCGCAACATGCTGCTCGAAATGTCATAGCCTTCCAGCCGGTCGACGACCGGGCGCAGCCTTTCGCCCATCAGGCCAGTGCCGCAGCCGAGGTCGAGCGCCAGCCGGAACCGGCTCGGGCTCGCCGCGCGAATGGCGTGCTCGAGAAACTCGGGCATCCGATAGCCGAGTTTCCCGACCAGCGATTGCTCGAAACTGTCGGCATAGTGATCGAACAGGGTCTCGACGAAAGCGCTGGGCGGAGCCGCTGCCACCGGCGCATGGCCGATCAGCTGCAGCTTGAGCGCGGAACCCAGCCGGTCCGCGGGATCGAGCTTCATGGCCATCGCCCATGCCTGGGCGGCCTGGTCGGGAAAACGTGCGGCCTCCTGCACCTCACCGAGCCGGAACCAGCCCGCCGTCCATTGCGGCGCCAGCTCCAGCGCGCCAAGCAAAAGCTCCGCCGCCTGCGCAGGCTCGCCGGAGGCCAGCAGCATCTCGGCAAAGTCGGCGCGACGGTCGGCGTTCAAATCGCCGGAGGAGGCCTGAAGTGGTTTCATGGTTCCATCGATCCCGCCGGTGTGCGAACCGGCGGCCGGCTGTAGGACGAGTCAGCAGTCTGTTGCAACAGGCTTCCCGCGTCGAATTTAGCCACTATGTTCAAGGCCATGCGCGCCAGCGACCTGCTCAAGCCACGACCCGAAGGGCTCTACTGTCCGCCAGGCGATTTCTTCATCGATCCGGTGCGGCCGGTCGGCCGCGCGCTGATCACGCACGGCCATTCCGATCATGCGCGCTCGGGCCACCGCTCGGTGCTTGCCACCCAGCAAACGCTCGACATCATGGGCCTGCGCTATGGCGAGGATTTCGCCGAAACCACGCAGGCAGCCGTTATCGGCCAGACGATCGATATCAACGGCGTCTCCGTCACTTTCCATCCGGCCGGGCATGTGCTGGGTTCGGCGCAGATCGTCGTCGAGCATCAGGGCCTGCGCATCGTCGCCTCCGGCGACTACAAGCGCCAGAAGGACGCTACCTGCCTGCCGTTCGAGCCGGTGCCTTGCGATGTCTTCATCACCGAGGCGACCTTCGGGCTGCCGGTGTTCCGGCACCCGCCGGACCATGAGGAGATCGCGCGCCTGCTCAAATCGGCGATGCAATTTCCCGAGCGTTCGCACCTGATCGGCGCCTATGCGCTGGGCAAGGCGCAGCGCGTCATGCGGCTGCTGCGCGAGGCCGGTTACGACAGGCCGATCTACATCCACGGCGCGCTCGCCAAGCTCAGCGAATATTACCAGAGCCAAGGCATCGATCTGGGGCAACTCGAACCAGCGACGGTGGAAAGCGGCGGCAAGGCCGATTTCGAAGGCGCCATCGTCGTCGGGCCGCCGGCCGCCTTCGCCGACCGCTGGGCGCGGCGCTTTCCCGACCCGATCGCCTGCTTCGCTTCAGGTTGGATGCGCATCCGTCAGCGCGCCAAGCAGGGCGGCGTCGAGCTGCCGCTGATCATTTCCGACCATGCCGACTGGGACGAGCTCATCGCCACGATCAAGGAAACGGGCGCCGAGGAGATCTGGGTGACGCATGGCCGCGAGGAAGCGCTGGTGCGCTGGTGCGAGCTGGAGGGCATTGCGGCGCGGCCGCTGCATCTGGTGGGCTACGAGGACGAGGGCGATTGATGGAACAGTGTTCGCCAATCGCCGCCGCCGAGTTCTACGGCGCCCCCCTCTGTCCTGCCGGACATCTCCCCCTCAGAGGGGGAGATGTGCAGTTTCAGCGCCGACGCATCTCCCGCGACGCGAGAGATTGGCGAAAGCCGGCGCGGCATCTGATCTCTCCCCCAGAGGGGGAGATGTCCGGCAGGACAGAGGGGGGCGCCTCGCGCCTGCTCTCGCGATTGGCATGGCGCTACCAACGATGAACCGCTTCGCCGAGCTCCTCGACCGGCTGGTGCTGACGCCTTCGCGCAACGGCAAGCTGACGCTGCTCACCGACTATTTCCGCAGCGTCGAGGATCCCGACCGCGGGCTGGCGCTGGCGGCGATCACCGGCGATCTGTCGATCGCGGCGGTGAAGCCGGCGATGCTGCGCGCGCTGGTGGTCGAGCGGATGGACCCCGTGCTGTTCGGCTATTCCTACGATTATGTCGGCGATCTCGCCGAGACGGTGTCGCTGGTCTGGCCGCAGCCGGCCGGCCACATACCGAACCACGCGCCGACGCTCGCCGAAGTGGTCGGCAAGCTGCAGGCGGCGAGCCGCTCCGACGGGCCGCAGGTGCTCGCCAGGCTTCTCGACAGCGCCAGCATCTCTGCGCGCTTCGCCATCATCAAGCTGGTTACCGGCGGGTTGCGCATCGGCGTGTCGGCGCGGCTTGCCAAGCAGGCGTTGGCCGATCTCGGCCAAGTCGATGTCGTCGAGATCGAGGAGCTCTGGCACGGGCTGACGCCACCCTACACGGCGCTCTTTGCGTGGCTGGAAGGCCGGGCGGAAAAACCGAGAAGCGCCGCGCTCGCATTGTTCCGGCCGGTGATGCTGTCCAACGCGGTCGACGACGGCGATTTGGAAAAGCTCGAACCGGCCGATTATGCGGCGGAGTGGAAGTGGGACGGCATCCGCGTCCAGGCGGTGTGCGAGGGCGGCATCCGCCGGCTGTATTCGCGCACCGGCGACGATGTTTCCGGCGCCTTCCCGGACCTCGCCGCGACGATGGATTTCGAGGCGGCGCTCGACGGCGAATTGTTGGTCGGCGACCCGCGCGAGGCGACCGGAACCTTCTCCGACCTGCAGCAGCGGCTGAACCGCAAGAGCGTCTCGCCAAAAATCCAGCAGCAATATCCGGCCTTCATGCGCTGCTACGACGCGCTGCAAATCAACGGCGAGGATTTGCGCAGCCTCCCCTTCGCCGAGCGCCGCACCCGGCTCGGAGCCTTCGTCCAGACGCTCGATCCCAGCCGCTTCGACCTTTCGCCGCTGGTCGAATTTTCGGATTGGGAGACGCTGGAGCGGCTGCGCCAGGCGCCGCCGCATCCGATCATCGAAGGGGTGATGCTGAAGCGCTGGGATTCGCCCTATCTTGCCGGCCGGCCGAAAGGCCCTTGGTTCAAGTGGAAGCGCGATCCGCACACGATCGACGCGGTGCTGATGTATGCGCAGCGCGGCCACGGCAAGCGATCGAGCTTCTATTCCGACTACACTTTCGGGGTCTGGTCAGGCCCGGAGGGATCGGAAGAGCTGGTGCCGGTCGGCAAGGCCTATTTCGGCTTCACCGACGAGGAGCTGCGGCAAATCGACAAATATGTGCGCGACCATACGATCGAGCGGTTCGGGCCGGTGCGCTCGGTGCGCGCCGATCGCAAGAATGGGCTGGTGCTGGAAGTGGCCTTCGAAGGGCTCAACCGCTCGACGCGCCATAAATCTGGCGTCGCGATGCGCTTTCCGCGCATCTCACGGCTGCGCTGGGACAAGCCGGCCGCCGAGGCCGACCGGATCGAGACGCTGCAGGCGCTGCTGGACGGTTAGGAAGTCAACGCCGGCGCTTCACCCCACCCGGCGCTTCGCGCCGACCTCCCCATCAAGGGGAGGTAGAAGGTCGCACCCGTCCAGATAGCCACTCGCTGCCGATGCGCAACGACACAGGAAGCAGTCATCCGATCCCGCTAAGGACGGCAAGCGCCGCGCCCTACCTCCCCTTGATGGGGAGGTCGCGCCGTAGGCGCGGGTGGGGTGCAGCGCCTGCGTCGAGGGTAGAGGAGCGAGGTCACTCCGCGATCGATACGCGGATCTCGTAGATGTCGACGGACTTGCCCTGCTTGTCGAAGTCGGAGTTGACGGCGATGGTGCCGGCCGCACCCGGGTGCTTGTTCGGGAACTGCACGTCGAACAGGTATTCGTTGCGCTCATGGCCGACGGCATAGCGCTTGCGGCCGCAATCGCCGAGCTCGCCGAAATTGCAGTCGACCGAGATCTGCGTCTCCTTGCCTTCTTCCGAGCGGGCGATGATGTCAAACATGGCATGCTTGCCGGCGAGCTTTTCCAGCACGCCCTGGCCGACATCGAAGGCAATGGCCGAGCCGGATGCGCCCGAGCGGACGCGCAGGAACTGGCCGGTGTCGTCCTTCATCACATCTGCGGCGGCGTCGGACGGTGTGCTGACATGGGTCGGATCGGCGGGCGAGAAGACGTTGATCCAGTTCTTCGACTGATCCGCCTCGCCGGGCTTCTGCGGCGAACCGGTGTCGGCTGGCTGCGAGGAGTCTTCGTCTTCCAGCGTCGGGGTCGGCTCTGGCGGACCGGTGTTGAGTTCAGCCGCCGTCTTGAAGACGCCGGTCTGCTTGGCGAAATAGAGGCCGATGCCGGCAGCCGCCAGCAGAGTCGCCGCGACAAAGATGGCGGTGAGCGGCAGGCGCCGGCCACGGATACGCCGTTCATCGCGATCCGGCGCCACTTCGGCGCCGTTGCCGATGGACGCTTCGGGGGAGTCATCAAGCGTCGGCGCATTCGGAAGCGCCTCGTCCGGCATGATGTCGGGCACGCGGGGCAGCACGCGCGAGCGCGGCGCATCCGATGTGTCGGGCTGCACCGGACCGTCGACGGTGATCGACGGCGACGGTGCCGCCTGGTCGGGGCCCCGCGGGGCATCCACCGGCGGCGCGGGAGACTGGCTCGGCGTGTCGACTGCCGGCCCCGGCGCGGCGTTGCCGACGAATGGACCGCTGTCCAGCGGAAGCGTCACGTCAGGAACGGCCTGGACAGCCGGCAGGAATTCGGATTCGATCTCGGTGATCTTGGCCTGCACCGCCTTGCGGCGGTTGATGGCGGCTTCCACCGTCACGTTCGGGTTGGCCTGCAGCACGCGATCGAGCGCGGCAAAGGCCGAGCGATAGACCTTCTCGCGAAACGCCCGGTCCTCGGGATTGCCTTTCTCGAAGGCGTTGCGGATCGCTTTCTCGATGGCGTCCAAGCGAGCTCCCTCTGCGCGTTCGCTCACAGTTATCGATCGTTAGCCGCAGGCGACCAGTCAATCAACGGGCGGGCGGCTGCCTTGCCGACGCATCCAATGCCCATTTCGGCGTTTTTTGTTGAAGAATCAACATTTTTGTCGCCGCCGCCAGATCGGCCTGCAACGGAATCGGAGCCTCCCGCCGGCGAGCCCGCAAGCCGTGCTGGCGCGGCGCTTAAGGCTGTCGCGCAGCGGCAAGCGACGGAATTGCCGCGCATGAGCGCAGGATTTCGCCGCCAGCCATCTTGAATTAGCTGGCGGTTGAGTCTATCAACCGGCGCATCTTGGAAGCCCAGCAGCTTTCCGGGCCGCTTTAGCTCAGTTGGTAGAGCACATCATTCGTAATGATGGGGTCGCGTGTTCGAGTCACGCAAGCGGCACCAATTTTTCCAAGGGTTTGCGGCGCGAAAGCCGCTAATCTCCCACGCAAAACCGCCGATCAGGACACATTCCGGGACACAAACCGATGGCGAAGCGGCGGGAGCAGGACCCCAACTACCAGTTCACCATGGCCGCGAATCCCCACAGTTGGCTGCTGGCGGCGGACAGCCTGCATGATCAGGCGATGCAACTTGCCAGCAAGGAGCGGAAGGGACTGATTGTCCAGACCGATGGCCATGACCGCGTCCTTGGGAGGTGGGAGGAATCCAACAAGGCGGTCTTCCTTCTCGGAGGGTTCGCTCTCGAAAATGCGATTAAAGCATTTCTTGTCTATGAGCACCCGCAATGGATATCGAACGGCCGGCTCTCCAGGAATCTCCGCTCGCATTCGCTGACCGGGCTCCATGCTCAATCAACGCTCGTCCCCTACAAGACCAGGCACCGCGCTGCGCTGGCTGCTTTCGAGCAGGGGCTGGAGTCTTGGGCTCGATATCCATGCGCCCTCTCTGTCGAGGTCTCAGTTCCGGAGCCGGCGATGACGAGCGCTATTTGGAGCGGCTACGTTTTCCTCATGAGAGCTTATGGACGCCGGTTGCAGCGCCTTCTCTCAGATAGGTTCTGGGAAGGTCCGCATGGCTTCAAGGGCCGGTGGACATTTCGCGGCGAATTTCTGGGAGCAGGTGCCCGTCAGAGCAATCTGGGCTGATTACCCGATCGGTGTGCTTCCGGAAGCTTCGGGTGATAGTGTCCGCAGCCCTCCAGGCCGAGTTCGTAGACGTCGATTCCAGCTTCTTCTTGCAACCACTGGCTCACAAAGGCGCGGTGGCAAAAATTGCTGTCCCGCGGCCGCTCCCAGCAGAGCAGCGCCGCCGGCGTGCCGGCCGACAGCACTTCGATCCTTCGGACCGTTTCGCGAGCATCTAGCTGCGCGAGTTGGTGCAAGTAGCGCCGGCGGTACTCGTCGACATCGACGCTCTTGAACCACTCACCTGGTGAAAGCTCACGCATTGTCGGGATCCCGCGGCACCGATGCGGCGCCCATCGCGCGATCGAGATCGGCGCGAACTGCGGCGGCAGCTGCGTGAAAAAGCTCGAGGTGACAATCTGCATCTCAACCTCCTGGCCGCGTGAAGCCCGTCGGGATCCGTTCGCCCAGTTGCGCCCGACAAAGCTCAACGAGCACGGCGTCGGCCTTATCCTTGCCGATGGTGGCCTCGAGGAACAGCCCGCCAGCGATCATCTGCGCGACAGCCGTTCTGACCGCCTCGTCCGAACCCTTCATGTTCTCCAGGTGGCTGAGCTCCGCGACAGCGTTCCAGATCGCCTCCGCGTTCGCGCCTGCATTACTCCGCTTTGCTCTCACCATATACTTATTCCTACAGCCAGATTTAAAAGGTAACTTATAGTATATTCGTTTCACCCATAAATAATCGGCAAAAATGGTTATTTTGTAGCCATACTGATTACACAATACTTTTCTGTAACCGAATTGGTGACGAAACTAAGAATCGGATATGGCTACTCAGTTCGCATCGATGGGGCGCGCTATGAGGCTCGACAGAGAATTGCAACGCAAGCAGTTGGAGATGCTGTCCGACGTCTACCCGGACGCAATGCGCAAGTTTCCTGTAATCGAAGGCGCCGACTTTGCTTCCTACACAGCCAACCTTCGATATTTGGCCGATCATGCCCTTGTCGAGGCCGAGTGGGTTAGGATGATGAATGGACCGCCCTCTCCGAAGTGGGCTCGGATCACCGCTGCGGGCCTGGACTTCCTGGAGGACGACGGCGGGCTTTCCGCCATCCTGGGCGTCGTCACGGTTCGGCTTCACGAGGACACGATAAAGTCCCTACTTGTGGAGCAGGTCGAGAAATCTGCTGCGCCGGCGACGGTCAAATCCAAGCTCGTGGAGCAGATCAAGGCGCTTCCGGCCGAGATGACGAAGGCCCTCACAATCGAGGCCATGAAAGCCGGCCTGGCAAACATTCCTGAGATCGCCGGATGGCTGCAGATGGCGCTTACCTCGATCAGCAACCGCCAGTAGGAACAGCTTGCAATGACCGGGCTCAGCAATCGCTATCGCCATGCAGCTCGCGAGCATTTCGTCAAAGCTGAAGCTCTGCTGGCTACCGGCGACGACGAGGTCATTCGATACGCGGCGCTCGAGCTCCGGTTGACCATTGAGTCCCTCTGTTATGGTCTCCTGGTGGCTTACCGCAATGAGATTCCCAAGTCCGGCCTCCGCCATTGGACACCGAAGCAAGTGCTGGATGAGCTTCTCCAGGCCGATCCCCGCGCCACCAGCGACGTCGCCATACGATCGGCGCGGCAGGATGCCGGCCCTCCGCGCTTTAAGTCACTGGGGACCGAGCGGCGGTTTTCTGTGAAATGGGCCAACAAGAACCACAACGCTCTCAGCAGGGGCGCGCTGCATGTCCCGTCGGTCCAGCAGACCATTGATGGCGCCGGCTTCTCGCCGAGCAAACTGCGCGACACGTGCACCGGCGTGGCCACGAAGCTTCGTGAGGTGATCGCGTCGCCGATCTGGCACGTCAACTTGGCGCAATTCTACAGCTTCGCCTGCGATTGCGGCTTCGAGATCAAGCGCCGAAGCGACCTCGTCAAATCAGGCGATCGCCTCGTCTGCAGTGATTGCGGCCGCACCTATGACGTTCTCAGCGCGGGCGAGACGATCCTGGTCGAGAAATCGAAGGTGCGCTGGGAGTGTTTTGGCTGCAACGAAACGGTGGCATTCGACGAGTTGGAGCTTACCGACCATGTGACGACGAATTGCCCGAAATGCGGTCGGGCCGCCGAATTGCGTAAGCAGTGGGTGGTGATCGACCAGCCTGGCGCCGATTGATGGTGTCCCGGATCGTGTCCCGAATGATCCATGCGCCGAATTGCGCAGCGCTCAAAGCGTTGCTGGGTGGCGCGCCGGCGCGGCCAAGTCACGTGATATGGAGATATATGCTCCTTCCCAGAGGCAACCGTGAACGAGGGAATGATGACTGTTCTTCGCAAGCCCATTGGCGAAATTCTTCCCCAGGATCTCGAAGAGCTGTGCGGGACCGAGGCGCGAGAAACTAGCGAACTCGAGTTCAAGGAAACCCTGCCCTTCCAGCAGACGAAGGGTCAACAAGACGTGGCCGACCGCTGGATTACGCGCGGCGATCGCGTTGGCGACTATGCTCGCGACAAGCTTCTCGCTGAGCTGGTGGCCTTTGCCAATGCGGAAGGCGGAACCTTGTTGCTTGGTATCGAAGAGACGGATGACGAACCCCGGCGAGCGCGGGGCATGGCACCGCTACCCCGATGCGAGGATTTGGCCAAGAGGCTCGCCGATGCATGTGAGGACGTGATCGAGCCTCGGCTACCGATCGTTGAGGCTCGAGGCCTACCCCTGCCGGAAAGCAGCGGCGCAGGCTTCGTGATTATCCGTGTCGGTCGATCGGCATCCGGCCCCCATCGTTTGATCTCGGACGGTCAGTTCTACATAAGGCGAGGAGAGCGGAGCGTAAAAATGACGGTGCGCGAGATCAGAGACGCGGTGTTGGAGCTAGCCCGACGTGGGGGTGCCATTGATGACATATTTCGAGCGCGGCGTGACGGGGACACAACCGCAATTGGTCGGGTTTGGGGTGACCAGCGAAGCGACGGGACTCAGACAACCTTGGTCCGCGTCACGGCTCTCCCCGTGTCGAGGTGGTCGATTTCCAACCTGACCGAGCGGACCAATCTCTGGTGGACCGGCGGCGAGCACGAATGCACGCTTGATGGCGAAAAGCTTCGGGTAGGATATCCATCCCGTGAATTTGACAACCCCCCTCGTCTCGGCCTTCGTACGCTTAACTACCACAACGACCGCTTCGACCGATCACTGACGGCCGATGGTCTGGTCGAGTTCAGGTTCGTGAATCTGAGAGAGCCCCGTGCCGGCAGTGTCCTTGACAGTTTCGCCCCGCTTTACCTGCCCTGGGTTGTTTCTTTGGTTGCCGGGACTCTCTTGCAAATCGAGCACCTGCGTCGTGCCTTTGCGGACGATGGAGCGGAATTCGGTATCCAACTGGCAATCGAATCGAATGTGCCACTGGCGCCAGCCTGGTATGAGCACGGATTCAACCATCGCCAAACGACCTTTCACGATGTCGATTTTCCGATCCTATCTGTTGGTTCGCCTGCCGGATTCACCGACTTGGTCAACGTCATCGTCCGCGACGTCTTCAATCACTGCGGCTCAAGCTTCAAGAGCAGGGTCGAGATGGACTGGGAGCGGCTTATTCGGCGGAGTTGAATCGTTATCGACGGTCTGTGCTTGGGTGAGCCCGGCGAAGCTCAGGATCTGAGTGGCCGACATAATGCGCGCTGTCGCCCGACAGCAATGGGGCCGAGAGCGGACGGGCGGCTTTCAGGCCGGCGTGTTGTGAAGGCGACATCTGTGCATCTCGGGGCCGAAGGACCGGGTTCGGGCCGGCACCGGGCGGTCGAAACGGACGCCCAATTGCCGTAGATAGCCCCTTTGCGGATTTGGCCAGTTCCAACAGTATCTTGGGCAATGCATTTCTTGACGGAGAATACAATTGGCCAGTGAAACGAAAGCTGCACCTAAAATGAACGCAGGTGGTCGAGCAACCGAAGCCGGGATGGACTTCCAGGCCGAGGTCGGCACTTGGCTTGCCGCCCATTTGCTGGCTCGAATGCCAGTCGCTGGGCGTTTCGGTCTCGCCAACGCTGCCTTGCCGGTCTCGCTCCAGCTCGAAACGGGCGATGGGCTCGATGACATACGCCTTGAACAGGACGACGCCAGCCGCATCGACCTGCAGAGCAAGACCCGCGCCGGACTGGACATCAATCCCAAGAGTCCGCTCGGCAAAACTATCAGCCAGCTTGTTCGCGTCATGATCGACGCCCAAGCCACTGGCCTCGCAGTCGATCCTGCAAAAGCGCGCGCCGTGCTGGCGGTTGCTGTCAACGCGCCGCGCACACTCGACGCGCTGGAGCGCGGGTGCAGAGCATTCGATCTTGGGGGAAGCTGGGCAACCACCAAGGCCGGGCGGTCCTCGGCCGAGCGGGAGGCGCTCGATCTCTTCGAGACCCACACGCGGTCCGCATGGGCGACTTATTCGGCCACGCCGCCGACCGACGAGGAACTCGCGACGATGGCGCGGCTGTTTCGCATCGTACGCTTCTCGATGAATGAGGGGGAGGACAATTGGCGCGAGGCCTCGCGGCTGCTCGGAACGCGGCTCTATGGTGCTGAAGCTGCTGGCGACGCGCCCTTGCGCGAATTGAAGGGCATCATCCGCGGGATGATCGGAAGCGGGGCGCCTGCAAATCGCGTCGGCTTGCTGCGCGAGCTTCGCCGGCTTGGCCACAATGACGTCGGCGCCGCCGACTACACCGCAGATCTGGAGCGCTTGTCAGTCGCGACCCAGGCCGAGCTTGCGCGCCTCAGGGGACATACGCGCCTGCCGATTGCCGGCGGCATTCCGATTGCGCGGGCCAGCGACGGCCCACTTGGCGCGGCAATCGATACAGGCTCCATGATCATCATCGGTGAGCCCGGCGCCGGCAAGACCGGTGCACTGGTTGCGCTGGCCCAGGCGCGCATCGCGGTGGAAGATGCGGTGGTGTTCCTGTCGGTAGATCGCTTCCCAGGCGTCGGCATCGCCGCCAACCTGCAGTCCGAGCTGGGGTTGGCGCATCCGCTGACCGAGGTGCTGGCCGCAGCCCCCGGCTCGAGACGCAAGCTGCTCATCATCGATGCGCTGGATGCTGCGCGTGGCGGTCCGGCGGAAGGCGTGTTCGCCCAGTTGATCGAGGCGCTAGGTGCGGCGGCGCCGGACTGGACAGTCATCGCCTCGATTCGCACGTTCGATCTGCGCAACGGTCGGCGGTTCCGCGACGCCATGCCTGGCACTCCACCCGATCCGGCTTATGCGGAGACGGGCTTGGGCAATGTCCGGCATTTTCAAGTGCCGCGGCTCTCGGACGATGATCTCGACGCGGCCGGCGTCGCCGCCGCCGATCTTGGCGCGCTCCTTAGCGCCGCGCCCGGCAAGCTGCGCGATCTGCTGCGCAACGTCTTCAACCTCTCGCTTGCGGCGCAACTGCTCGCCGACGGCGCGAGCCCCGACAGCATTCGGACCGTCGCCACCCAGTCTGACCTGATCGACGCTTATGAGGATCGCCGGCTCGTCGGCACCCCGGCGCATCAGGCCGCGGCCGCCACGGTCGGCGCTATGGTTGCGCGGCGCCGGCTCGCGGTGCGCAAGGTGGTCGTCGGGCACGATCAGCTCGATGCGGTCATTCAAACAGGCGTCCTCGCCGAGTCTGGCGATCTCGTCAGCTTCGCCCATCATGTGCTGTTTGACCATGTCGCCGGGCGTTTCTTCCTCGAATGGGACGATCCCACGCGGCTCATTCGGCAACTCGGCGGCGACAGCTCGATCGCTCTCATGCTAGCGCCCGCGCTGCGCTTCGCGATCGAGCGCCTGTGGCGCCAGGACGCCGAGGGCAAGGCGCAGGTCTGGAACCTGATCGCCGACATCTACGCCGATCCCGAGGTCGATCCGGTGCTGGCCAATGTCGCGCTGCGCACCGCCATCGAGCGCGTGGCCGTGTCGGCCGATGTCACGGGACTTGTCGGCCTGATCGCGGCTCGTCCGAATGGCGAGGCACTGGCCACGATGATGTCCCGTCTCGCCCGCTTCGTCGGCCTGGCGGTCGATGCCGCCGGCAGCATTGTGCCGGAAGAAGCGCTTGCCTGGGCGATGGTCGCCGACGCCGCGATCAGGGCGGGCACGCGCGGCCTTTCCGACGCGACACGCTTTTTGCTCCACACCTTGTTCGACAAGGGCGACCTTGCCGATCCCGCCCTTCTCGAGATATTTGGCCGCGCTGCCCGTGCACTGCTTGCCTTTGCATGGACCGCCGATCCGCCGATGCAACAGACGTCTACGAACGCGATCCGCTTCGTCGGCAAGAGCTTCGCCGCCGATCCAGCGGCGTCGCGGGCGCTGCTTGACCGGATGCTCCGCGACCCGCATTTTTCGAATCATGCCGACAAGGAAGCGATCTGGCTTTCCGAGGAGATCATACCGATTGCGCTGGCCGACGCCGATTTCGCCATCGAAATCTACCGCGTGCTCTACTCCCGCGACATCACCGACAGCAGCACCTCGTTCATGGGTGGGCAGGCGAGCCGGATCATGCCACTCTCGTCTAACCGCAGCCAAGATTACCGGCACTGCCGCTACAATCTTGGCCGGCGGGTCACGCGCCTCCTCGAGTTATCTCCGCCGCTTGGCACGCGCGCAATCGTCGAGGCATCACTCGGTAGCACCGATCGCATGTTGCCCCTGGGCCAGGACCGCGAACAAGTCGTCGTGCTGGGCCGTGTGCCGTTCGACCTGCTCGGCCGCGATCACGAGTATAAAGCTTGGGACGATGCTGAGGATCGTCACGGTACGCAGGACGACGATGTGCTTGCGCAGTTCGTCGCGCATCTGCGTAGCTGCTCGCCTGCCACCTTTGCCGAGACGGTCGATGCAGCCGCAACCGGCTATGCCGGGCCGGCGGTGTGGACGCGTATCCTAGGCGTCGGCGCCGAGCGCGTAAGTGAGGTTGGCGACCTGTTATGGCCGTTCGCATGCAACATCACGATTCTGGCCCATGGCGACATCGTACGCGACGCCGTCCGCTTTCTGGCCGCAGTCTACCCGTCGCGTACGCCTTCCGAGCGGGCAGCATTCGAGGATGAAGCGCTGCGGGCCGGTCTGTTTACGGGTGAAGCCAAAGAGCGCTGGTGGCGTCGCACGCTCAGCCGCTTCCTGTCGCTTGTCGATGCGGACGCGATCGCCACCGGCCCGATGCTTGCGTTGCGCGACGAACTGGTAGCGGCGGACGAACTGGCAGGTAATCCTCCGACGCGCTCGATGTCGATGCGCTGGGGATCGTCACGCGGGCGGGCACGCAGCCTGCTCGCCGGCGAAGGCGTCGATGTTGAGGAGAGCGTGGACGCACAAATGTTGTACCGGTCCGAGGCGCTCCACGAGAAAGTGGAGGCCACGCCTTCGGACAGTGGCGGCGCGGCGCTCGCCGAGCTTTGGGCAGAAGCGTTGGCGACAATTACCTTTTTTGAAGTCCATGCCAGCGCGTTGCACGAGAAGGTCGAGCAGCCGGTTTGGGGGCATATCAGCAATGCTGTGGAGCGCATAGCCGGTGCCAAAGCCTACACGCCGGGTGCCGATGGCATGCCGCCGATCGAGGAACTGCTCGCTGTGTTGCGGCGGCTATGGGCGAGCCGCTTCCCGGAGGCCAAGGACGGGGACGGGGACCCTGACTTAGGCTGGGGCAATTGGGAAGTCCGCGTCTATGCGGCGGACGCTTATGTCTCGCTCGCTGCTCGGTTCGGCGAAGATCACGGAGAGGTAGTCGACATGTTCGACGCGATCCTCGCCGATCCGGTGCCGCAGGTCCGCCTGCAAGCGGCGCAGAGCCTGCAGGTGTTGAGGCGCATTGCGCTCGGCAAGATGTGGGAGTTGGCCGAGCGTATAGCGCGCCACGAGCCGCACGTCGGCGTGCTCGGCGCGTTTCTCCATTACGTCATCCCGTGCTTCACCTGGCACGACGTCGAGAAGTGCAAAGCGATCATCGAGATCGTGCGCGGCCGCCGCGAGGCCGTCGAGCGCGACGAGAAGCCCGGTCGCGACAAGGTCGCCCAACAACTCGGCGGCCTGACTGCGCAGCTCTGGTGCTGGCAGGGAGAGGCCATTGCGCTCGAATGGCTCAAGGCTTGGGCCGATGACCCCGCCACGCACCGCGAGTTCTTCACCTCCTTCCTGTCGACGTTGCGTGGCGCCTTCTTCGCCCGCTATGCGGGCGGCGAGGAGCGCGATGCCGGACTTGCCGATCGCTCGCAACAGGCGGCAATGGTCATCCTGGGGGCGTGCTCGGCGGCGGCCGAAGTCAGCCATGTTGCAGCGACAAGTGGAGCAGCAGAGGGCGCCGAGCTAGATGCCACCATTGCCACCTACAGGGCGGCGGAGTCGGTGATCGGCCACCTTATGAACCAGCTCTACTTCGGCTCGGGCGCATATGCCAGTAGCCGCGCGGCGACGGTGGGGCTTACATCGAACCACACAATGCGCCTGTTCCTGGTCGACTATCGCCCGATGCTTGCGCTTCTGGCGGCGTCGCACGAACCTGCGACGCACCATCACCTCGTCGAACTCTACGAGTTCCTAATCCCCGCCGATCCGTCCGGCGTCTTCGACGCGCTTCACGCGCTACTTACCGGTCCGGCCGCGCGAGAAGGCTATCATCACGAAAGTCTTGCGGCGCCGGTCATCGTGCGGATGATCACCCGCTACATCGCCGATCACCGCTCGATCTTCGAGGATGAAACGCGCCGCGCCGCGCTTGTTGAGACCCTGCGGCTGTTCTCCGATGTCGGTTGGTCGGACGCGTTAAAGCTGCTCTACGAACTTCCCGACCTGCTTCGCTGATGCGCGACCTCCGCCACCCCAGAAGATCTATCCGCCTGCTACCGTCGATGGCCACTCCGAACATTCCGAACACTCACGCGTGCGCGCGAGCCACGCATCATAATCTGCTACCGCCAAAACCGTTCTCGGTGGGAACGGTTTCGCATCGGGGGCAGATGACCTGGGTCACGAAACTGTGGTGCGAACTCTACACGGCGGTGTGCCGGTGCTCAGGATCCCTGTGGACCGTTGGTTGCCGAATCGCGCCCTCGACTTCCCGGTGTCGAGACTGCGCGGCCACAGGCGGTTCTGAATCGGGGCGAACTCGACGCTTTCGATGAGGTAGAGCCAGCTTCTCAAATGCCGTCAATTCGCGGCGGGAGCAGGGCTAGGGCGCGCGAGGAGGGGCTGGCCGTTGGATGGGGAAGGCCTGGGTCGAAAAACGCTTCCACGGGGCTCTATTTCGATTTCCCGGCCGCGCTTTCGCTCTCAGTCTGATCTTCGATCTCGGTCTGATTCTCGCTCTCCTTCTCTGCTCTCCTTCTTCCGATTGGCATGGCGTCGCCAGTCGATTGCCAATCGGTTGGGTCACGAAAGGCTTCGTCGGTTCAATGCAATCACCTTGGGATCCTGTTCCTCGGTCCTGGCGGCCTTGAAATCGGCGGTCACGCGTGCCCGGAGCCGGTCGCTCTCGATTTGCTCGATCTGGCGGACGCAACCCGTGTCCTGCTTAGGACCCTTCGGTGCATTCACCTCGAACCAGCCGACCACGTAGACCTCGTCGGTGTCTTCGTCGAAGAGGATGAGACCAGCCTCCTCCAGGCGCGCTCGAACTGCGATGTAGAGGTCGATCGGCCATACCAGATCGGCGGCTGCATAGGCGTCAGGCACCCGATAGCATCCGCACATGTTGTGATGAGGAGAGCTTCGAAAATAGATGCTCAGGACCCGGCCGTCGCTGTCCAACGGACGAAAGCGGCGATCGCGCCACATCGATACTGGAGTCTTGGAGAACGGCCTCTCGCTCATGGGTTGGCCTCAGGCGACCTGCCGCTTGCTATCTTCAACCAGCGCGGCGTCGAAGCGATCGAGTTCGGCCTCGTCCCAGTAACGCACGCCAAGCCGCATCACGGGCTGAGGGAAGGTCGTCCCTGGCTTCTTCACCCAGCGCCAGAGCGTCTGCTCGCTGATGTCGCCATAGCGCTGCTTCACCGCAGCGGCTCTGATCCATGTTTTTGCCATCGAGTCCGTCGAGCTCCACGTTGGGCGCCCGATCGTGAAACAGACTCACACCAAGGGCGCAGATGAACTGAAAATGTTCTCTGAACCATCGGGTCGCGGACCGCCCTCGCGGGTCTCAGTCGGCTCTCGTCTGTAGGACAGTAGTTAATGGATGGAACGTGGATGGAATGATCGTCGAAGTCAATGCATCCGAGATTTTTGCACAATCCGCACACTCACGCGCGCGAAGCGGCCTGCTTTACAGGGTTTACACTCACGCGCGCTCGCCGGTGCGCAGGGCAAGAGCGACGACATTCTGACGGGTCCCGGCGCCGACGATTTCATCCAGCCGATTCGCCCAGGCCTCGAGCGCCTGGCGTTTTTCTCGAGCATAGTCGTGCCGGTTGTAGATCGCAGCAACGCCGCTGATCACCCCGCTCTTGTGGTTCAGCACCGCCTCGACGACGTGCACGGCAATGCCCAGGCCGGCCATTCCCGAAGCAGCGGTTCGCCGAAGGTCGTGCAATGTCCAGGGCTCGATCGAGAGCTCCGGGTTGGCTGTCTCCTTGCGAGCTACCGCGAGCATATTCTCGTCGATCTTCTTCTTGGCGCGGCTGTAGCCGCTGATCGGCGTCTCAGCGTTGGTGGAGAGCACGAACGGGTTCTCCTCGTCGACCTTCGAATGCTCTCCAGGTTTGACACTCGGGAGCGCGTGCGCGACCACGCGTGGCAGGCCTGCGAGGATCTTCGTCACTTGCGGCGCCAGCGGCAGCACCTGCCGTCGACCGTTCTTCGTCCGCTCGGGCGGGATCGACCAGATCGCATCGGTGATGCTGAACTCGCGCCATTCAGCGGCCGCCACCTCATCGCGCCGCTGCGCCGTCAGCAGTAGCAGCCGTGCGAGGTCACCGAACGGCCAGCCGACCGTAGCGGTGGCGGACCACAGCCAGCGAATTTCATCCTCCGACAGCACGCGATCGCGCGCCCGGGGCGCCGCCGGCACTTCAATGTCCCTGAAAGGGTTCTCGCTGACGATCCCCTTCGCGGCAAACCAGGAGAATGCTTTCGATAGGAGTGCACGAACTCTAACCGCGGACTGCGGCCGGCCGGCCTGCCGCAGCTTCCCCTCGCTGTCGAGCTGGTCCTCGGCAATGCCGTCGATGAGCTTGACGATGTCGTGTCTGGTGATCGAGCGAATGCGCCTTTTCCCCCACTTCGGGGAAATCTCGCGGTTGATGAACGCCTGAGTGTCCGCGACGGTGCTCGGCTTGTTTTCCTTCATGGCGTAGCGCTTCACGAAGTCGGCGAATGCATCAGCGATCGTGAGGTCGGCGGCAGCCGCATCGCGGCCGTCGCGCGGATCCTGGCCTTGCCTCACGAGCCGGAGCGTCCCCTCGGCTGCCTTCCGCGCGTCGTGCAGGCCGAGTTTCGGCTTTGCCGGTCCGTAGTCGCCGATAGCGAGCTTTACGTTCTCGCCAGTAGCTGGCGACCTGTAGCGGACGATCCATTTGAACGCCCTCGGCCCGACAATTAGGTAGAGCCCGGATTGGCCGCCGTCGGGCACCTCTCGCTTGCTGGCCGGCCGTTTTGCCGACAGGGCGTCGATCTTCTTCTGCGTCAATGCCTCGGCCATGTGTCTCACTCCCAAACAGGACACGTTTCAAGCCACAAAAACACGTGGCAGTCCTTGCGTGGCGATGGAATGATCATTGAGGCTCGATCGGATTAAGTCAATGGATTTCAATAGTTTCTCTCCCTGAGATGTGGAGAGCCGATGAAAGGTGATGAAAATGCGCAGCCCATAATTCGTAATGATGGGGTCGCGTGTTCGAGTCACGCAAGCGGCACCAGTTCCCTAAAAGCGTGTAATTCCAATACAATACCTGTCGGGTGGATTTGGGTTCGCCCATAAACCCACCCAAGATCGCCCTAAGCCGAAACGCTGCGGCGTCGTACGGCAGCATTTCGCCGCTTGCCGACCTCAGCACCTCCAAGCGTGAGTGTTCGGTGTGATGCCGATACAAAAGCGCCGCCACGGTGGCGTCAACCGGTTACACAAGCCAGGCAACATCCCCGGCCTTCTGGAAGTGGCGTCAGCGTCCCCAGAGGCTGCGTGGGCGGGTCGTTGGTTGACTGTAGCGCGACTGAACGCTCCACGTTTCGCAAGCTGGATAGCGGAATCTCGTGAGGGCAAGGTCAGGTTGCTCTCCGTTCCAGCGACGGGCGGAGATTGGGAAAGGTGGATACCGTGCAGGTAAGGCGCATGGAAGCCGGCAGGACATGGACGGGGGACGGCGCGCGTGCAGGCGCCTGGCTGAGCCGTGCCATGACCACGCAGCGCCACCTCGCAGCGATCCTGGCTTGCGACGTGGTTGGCTATTCGCGCCTGACGGAGCGCGACGAACGCGGCACGCTCGAGCGGCTGAAGGCCTACCGCAAGGACCTCCTCGAACCGCTGGTTTCCGAGAACCAGGGGCGCATCGTCAAGCTCACCGGCGACGGCATGCTCTGCGAATTCGCGAGCGTCGTCAATGCGGTGACATCGGCGGTGGCGATCCAGCAGGCTGTGGCGGAACACGAGGCGGAAACGCCGGAGGAAGAGCGGATTCGCTTGCGCATCGGCGTCAATCTCGGCGACGTGGTCTGCGAGGAGGACGGCGACCTCTACGGCGACGGGGTCAACATCGCCGCCCGCCTCGAAAGCGCCGCCGATCCCGGGACCGTGGTCGTCTCGGGCACCGCCTACGACCACCTCCAGGGCAAGCTCGACTGCGGCTTCACGCCGCTCGGCAACCTGCGCCTCAAAAACATTGAGCGGCCCGTGCGCGCCTACCGCGTCGAGACCGACGCCAGCGCCTCGGTGGCTGCACCGCCTCCCCTGCCCGAGAAGCCCTCGATCGCGGTTCTGCCTTTCACCAACATGAGCGGCGACCCTGACCAGGAATACTTCGCCGACGGGCTGGTCGAGGACATCATCACGGGATTGAGCCGGGTGAACTCCTTCTTCGTGATCGCCCGCAACTCGTCCTTCACCTACAAGGGCCGGGCGGTCGACCTGCGCCAGGTCGGGCGCGAGCTGGGCGTCCGCTACGTGCTCGAAGGCAGCATCCGCAGAGCCGGATCTCGCGTGCGCATCAGCGGGCAGTTGGTAGACGCGATCAGCGGTCACCATGTCTGGACCGGCCGCTTCGAAGGCGACGTGAGCGACATCTTCGACCTGCAGGACAAGGTGACCGAGAGCGTCGTCGGTGCTGTCGAGCCGAGCATCCGGCTGGAGGAGATCAAGCAGGCGCGCATGAAGCCGACCGACTACATCAGCGCCTACGACCTCTATCTTCGCGCACTGCCGCGCTTCTACAGCATGACGCGCGAAGGCTTTGCCGATGTACGCCGACTCACCAACGAGGCGCTCAGCATCGACCCGGGCTTCACCTTGGCGAAGGCACTCGGCGCCTATATCCGCAGCTTATCCGTGAGCCAGTGCTGGCACGAGCCCGACGATGTGCGAGTCGCCGCGCGTATGGCGCGCGAGGTGCTGGCGGAAGCGCGCGACGACCCCACGAGCCTGCGCTTCGCGGCGCAGGTGATCGCCTACAGCGCGAAGGAATACGAGATGGCGCTGGGCACGATCGAACGGTCCCTGCTGCTCAACCCCAATTCGGCGCAGGGCCATACCGGCAGCGGCTGGGTGAACGCGCATTCCAGCCGCCCGCTCGTGGCGATCGAGCACTTTCACAGGGCGATGCGGCTGAGTCCGGTCGACCCCGAGAAAGGCATCGCGCTCTCCGGCATCGGGATGAGCTATCTGATGCTCGAGCGCTACGAGGAAGCGCTGGCATGGGGAGAACGCGCGCTGCACGAGATGCCGAACTACGGCTCCTCGCACCGCGTGGTGATCATGGCGCTGGTCAAGCTCAACCGGCTGGACGAGGCGCAGGCCGCGGCGCGCCGCCTGATGGAGGCGTTCCCGACCTTCACGCTCACCCTGCAGAGACAGATCAACCCGTGGCTGGACAAGGTGTTCGCCGAGCGCTACGTCGAGGCGCTGGGCATCGCCGGCGTGCCGGAGTGATCGCCGCGGCTGCAACCATGCCCTCTCCTGCGCGCCGCGTGCGGCCAGGCGACCTCCTTTACCCAGAGGCCGAAAGCGGAACGCACGCTCTTCCGGGCTTTGCAGCGAATCTCGGGCATTGTCGAGAATCGCTGTTGGTGGGAAACTCCCGGTCTCTAGCAAGGAGGCCAAAATGCCCAACACTTTCAAGACCGGTGACATCGTCAGGCTAAAATCCGGAGGCCCGGAGATGACGGTGAGTGATGGCGCTGCCTCGGGCACGTATCTGTGCCACTGGTTCAACCGTGACGGCGACGTCTGGACCCCGCAACATGCCGGCTTCAAGCCGGATCAGCTGATGGTGGTCGACGAACGGAAATAGTTTAGCTCACGCTCGTTCCCGATCGGCTCCGGCCCGGCTTCTTGCCGGACTCTTGCTAATTGTCTCGTCAGAAACGACCGACGGATTTTCCCTGTTGCCGCGTTTAACGGCTGAAGCGTGGCCGCCAATGGCCATGCGCAACCGGAGACGAGAGCATGATCCGCCGTTCGATATTTGTCGTTGCCCTTGGCCTGCAGGCCGCCGCCGCGGCCGCCCAGACAGCGACGCCTGCCACCGCGCCGGCGCAGCCGGCGCCAATCGCATCCGCCTCCGCCAGGCCGGGCATCATCCTGGAAAAGTTCGAGGCGCGCCGGGAAAAGGCTTTCATGCGGGCCGACACCGACGGCGACGGCAAGGTCAGCCTCGCCGAGTGGACGGCGTTCCAGACTCAGCGCAAGGCCAAGGGCGATCCTGCCAAATCCTTCGCGCGCATGGACGCCAACAAGGACGGCTTCGTCGACAAATCCGAGCTCGACGCCTTCTTGGCCAAGCGCTTCGCCAGGCTCGACAAGAACGGCGACGGCGTGGTGAGCGCCGAGGAACGGCCGGGCCACAAAACCGCTCCCAATCAGGAGCAATGACCGAGAGGTCATGCAGCACGATGATCATTGGGAGCGCCCCGCTTGATGGGCGCCGATCCGGACGAGGAACTGGTACGGCGCATCGGTGCCGGCGATCAAGCCGCCGTGCAGGCGATGGTGGCGCGCAAGCTGCCGCGCCTGCTTTCGCTCGCCACCCGCATGCTCGGCGATGCCGCCGAGGCCGAGGACGTCGCCCAGGAGACCTTCGTGCGCATCTGGCGTCATGCCTCAGGCTGGCGCCAGGGTCACGCGCGTTTCGACACCTGGATCCACCGGGTGGCGCTCAACCTCTGCTACGACCGGCTGCGGCGGCGCCGCGAATGGGTGACGGACGAACTGCCGGAGGCGGCGGATGAGGTACCGCTTCCCGACGCCGGAGACGAAGGCCGGCGCGTCCAGCAGGCGCTGCTGCGCATCGCGCCGCGTCAGCGCGAGGCGATCGTGCTCGTCTATTATCAGGAGATGTCCAACATCGAGGCCGCCGGCGCCATGCAGGTCAGCGTCGATGCGCTGGAAAGCCTGCTCGCGCGGGGCCGGCGCTCGCTGCAAGCCATGCTCATCGGGGATGGCGATGACTGAGCAGCTGGCGGCGGTTGGGACTTGGGTGGCCACGTCAAACCCGTGGAAGGGGAAACCAGGTGGCTGACGAAAGAAAGGCTGCTGACGGGCCGATGAATGCCCAACGCTTCGCTGCACTTGCGGACGCCTATGGCAGCGCCCTGCATCGCTGGCCTCGGGCCGAGCAGGCTGCCGCCACGCTGTTTGCGGAGAGCGAAGAGGGTCGCGCCATCTTGGCGACCGCCGGCAGGCTCGATGTCATCCTCGACCGCCATCACGTCGAAGCCCCAAGCCGGACGCTGCATGGCGAGATTGTCGCAAGGGCCACCACGCAGCTCAGCCAGGGGCGCCGCCGCCGGTTTTGGTGGCTGGGCTTTGGGCTTGCCGGCGTCGGCCTTGCCGGCGCAGTGGTCGGGCTGGCGCTGGTCACCGTCGTCACGCCAGATGCCACGTCCGACCATTATGTGATGGATGCCAACGCAACGTCGTTCGGCGATGCCGGTCCCGACGCCGACACGGAGGACCTATGAGCGCTCGTCTTTTCGCGGCATCGCTGGTGCTGAACGTCTTCCTGATCGGTGCCGTCGCCGGCGGTGCAGGCTGGCTGATCGGCCGTTCCGGAGGCGGCTATTCGCTGGAATCGGCCGGCGGTCAGCTTCCCGCCAGCGATCGCAAGGTATTCCGCCAGGCCCTGCGCGAGGTTCGGCGCGAGTCGCGCGCGGTCATCCTCGACGGACAGCAGGCGCGGCGTGAGGCGGCCAACCTCTTGCAGCAGCCGACGCTCGACGCCAACGCTCTGGCCGCTGCCCTGGAGCGGGCGCGCAATGCCGACGCCACCATCCGCAGCCGGCTGGAACAGCGTATCGTCGAATTCGCCGCGTCGAGCCCGCTAGATGACCGTAAGCTGCTGGCCGACGCCCTGCTGCGCCATGTCGGCAGGCAGCGGCCGATCCCGGCAAAAAATACGCCATAAGAGCGACGGAAAGCGCCGACCATCTCCGTTCAAAGGAAAAGAGGGACACGCCTGCCGCCACGCGAACGCGACGTGGCCGGTTTCAACCTCGAGAAACTTCGGAGTATCCCATGAATGGTCTGACGAAATATTCTGTTGCGGCTGCGCTTGCCATTGGCGGGACTGCCGCGGCAAGTGCAGCCTCGGCAATGCCGCTTGCGGCGCCTGCGGCGCCTGCGATTGTCGAGCATGTGGCCTGGGGCTGCGGCCCCGGCTGGCACCCCAACCGGTGGGGTCGCTGCGTGCCCAACCGCCGCGTGATCTATCCGGGCTATTACTATTGGGGTGGCCCAAGCGTCTATATCGGCCCGGCCTGGCGTCCGTGGCACGGCGATCGTTACTGGCGCCGCTGGTAAGCCCCTGCCGGCCTCATCATGCCGACTCCGGCGTCATAAGGCCTTTCGACCGTGGATATTGCCGCCGACGCGACCTGCGTCGGTCCGCGACGGAGGCTCTGTTGGCTCTATCCGTTCCAAATGCCGTTCCGCCCGATCCAGCCTTGGTCGCGCTCAACCGCTTCGGGCTTGGCGCGAAACCTGGTGACGATCTCGGCAAGATTGCGGCCGATGCGCGCGGTTATCTGAAGGCCGAGCTCGAGCTGTTGGATGTCGCGCTTGTCTCGGCCGACGATTCAAAAAATGCCGGCTTGTTGGACAGCACCGCCGCGATCCAGGCCAGCATGGCCGCCGCCGCGGAGCGCAAGGCAGCGCGGGAGAAGCCAGCGCCCGCCATGCAGCCTGCGGCAGACACTTCGGACGGCTCAGCCGAGGCAAAACGCAAGTCAGGCGTGCCGCCGGTCGAGGCCGATATCTATCGGGATGAAGCGCAAGCCCGTTTCGACAAGGCGCTCGGTGCCGCACCGGGCTTTGTCGAAAGACTGGTCGGTTTCTGGTCGAACCATTTCTGCGTCTCGACCGCCAAGGGCCAACTCGTGCGGGCCTGCGTCGGCGCTTTCGAGCGCGAGGCTGTCCGCCCCTTCGTGCTCGGCCGCTTCGCCGACATGCTGCTGGCCGTCGAGCATCACCCGGCGATGCTGTTCTACCTCGACAACCGACAATCGACCGGACCGGATTCGCGCGCTGGAAAAAGGCGCGGCCGCGGCCTCAACGAGAACCTCGCCCGCGAGATCCTGGAATTGCACACACTGGGCGTCGACGGCGGCTATAGCCAGGCGGATGTCACGAGTTTCGCGGGAGCGCTCACCGGCTGGACGATGGCCGGACGGAAGGGCCGCCTGGGCGAGCCCGGCACATTTGTGTTCGACGCCAATGCGCATCAGCCTGGCGAGACGGTGCTGCTCGGCAAGACCTACCCGGCCGGCGGCATGGGCCAGGCCGAGGCCGCGCTCAACGACATCGCCCGCCAGCCGGCGACCGCGCGCCACATCGCTACCAAGCTCGCCCGCCATTTCATTGCCGACGATCCGCCGGCGGCTGTAGTCGACCGCCTTGCCGAGATCTTCACCAAGACGGACGGCGACCTGCGCGCGCTGGCGCTGGCCCTGATCGATCTGCCTGAAGCCTGGTCGCTGCCGCTGACAAAATTGCGCTCGCCGTTCGACTATGCCGTAGCGGTCCGGCGGGCGATCGGCTCCACCACCGGGAAAGAGCCGCAACGAACGCTGCGCTGGCTAAGGGCGCTGGGAGAGCCGCTCTGGCAACCGCCCGGGCCGAACGGCTTTTCCGACCGGACGGATAGCTGGGCGTCCGCCGAAGGCCTCAAGACGCGCCTCGACATCGCCTGGCAAGCGGCTCGTCAGGCGAGCGACATCGGCAATCCCGATGACATGCTTTCCACCGTGATCGGCGCCTCCGCCTCGGCCGAGACGCGCCAAGCGATCGCGCGCGCCGAGTCCAAACAGCAAGGCCTGGCGCTGCTGCTGATGGCGCCGGAATTTCAACGCCGGTGAACAATGGAGAAGCGGCATGAGTCTTCTTTGTGAAACGCCGAACCCATCTCGGCGCGCCGTGCTGATGACAGGCGGCGCGCTGTTTGCCTGGGCCTATCTGCCACGCTTCGCCCGCGCCGCCGACCATCGCGATCCGCGCCTGATCGTCATCATATTGCGCGGCGCGCTGGATGGGCTGTCGACGACCGGCCCCCTCGGTGACCCCGACTATGCCGGCCTGCATGGCGACATCGCGCTGTCGCTCTCCGGCGCCAATGCGGCGCTGCCGCTCGACAGCTTCTTCGCGATCAATCCCGCGATGCCGGTGTTCGCGCGGCTGTTCAAGGCAGGTCAGGCGGCTGCGGTGCACGCGGCCGCGACCGGCTACCGCGAGCGCTCGCATTTCGACGGCCAGGATGTGCTGGAGAGCGGCCTGCCGGGCCCTGGCAACGCCACAACCGGTTGGCTGAACCGCGCGATAGCCAGCCTGCCGGCAGGTGAAAGAGTGGCCAAGCTCGGCGGGCTGGCGGTCGGGCCATCGACCCCGCTGGTGATCCGTGGCGCAGCACCCGTGCTCGGCTGGGCGCCGCAGGCGCTGCCGACGCCCAGCGATGCGCTGGCGGAGCGTGTGCTCGACCTCTACAACCATCGCGACCCGGTGCTGGCAGCGGTGCTGCAGAAGGGCGTCGACGCCGACCGCATGGCGATGAGCGACCAGCTCGATGACAGCACGATAAAACCCCGCGGCGGCCTCGCCAACGCCGCCGGCATGCGCCAGTCCGCGCAAGGCGCGGCGAAACTGATGGCCGCCGACGACGGGCCGCGCATTGCGGCGCTGGCCTTCGACGGCTGGGACACGCATGTCAACGAGGGCGGCGCCACCGGGCGGCTCGCCAACCTGCTCGGCGGCCTCGATGGCGCCTTCGAGGAATTCGAGAAAGGGCTCGGCGAGCGCTGGAAGGACACGGCGATCGTCGCCATCACCGAATTCGGTCGCACCGCCCGCGTCAACGGCACCGTCGGCACGGACCACGGCACCGGCACGGTGGTGCTGCTCGCCGGCGGCGCGATCAAAGGTGGCCGCGTCATCGCCGACTGGCCGGGGCTGAAGCCGGCTCAGCTCTACCAAGGCCGCGATCTCGCGCCGACCAGCGATGTGCGCGCGGTGCTGAAGGGGTTGCTTGCCGAGCAGTTCGGGCTCTCCGCGGCGGTGCTCGGCGACAAGGTGTTTCCGGAGTCGGGAGGGGTGAAGCCGATGCGGGATTTGATTGTGTGAGAGCTTCGACTTTGTCCATCAACTGAGGCAGGAACGCGGCGGCACAAGGTGAGATCGGTCGAGATCCTTCGCGCCCCCCTCTGTCCTGCCGGACATCTCCCCCACTTGGGGGGAGATTGGCAGCTTCGGCGCCGCGACCACTCTGCGCTGTCGAACAGAGTACGACACTGACGATTGGCGAAGGCCGGCGCGATGTCTGATCTCCCCCCTTGCGGCGAAGATGTCCGGCAAGACAGAGGGGGCGCTGTCCAGACGCCGTCTCTGAGGGCTGTCTGAATCCTCGCTCGAGGAACTTAGCAAGCCGCCCGCGCCGTTTCCGGCACGGGCGCCCCTCAAACCGATCACCAGCTCCAATAGCCGGGATGCCAGCGGTGGTGATACCGGAAGCCCGGATGCCAGTGGCGCACGGGCCGGATGAACCGGCGACCATTCGGCACGCATCTGCCCCAGTGGTTCACGTGCCAACCGGGGCCGCAGCGCCAGCCGACTGTCTCGATCGGCAGCGGCGCAGCGCTGGGCTTTGCCATCGGCATCGCCTGCGCGCCGGCGGAGAGCATCAAAGTGCCGGCGGCCAATGCGAACGGCAGCAAATATTTGGTGAGCATAAAGTTCGTCTCCGTGATTCATCCCTACCGCCGTGAAACGGACGACGGGGTCGAAATCCGTCGGATGGGATGGATCACATCCTCGTTATCGGGCGGCGTCGTCGAGCGTCGCCACGGTCTTCAGCGCGCCGTCGAGCATGTCGCCCTTTTCGTCCTTCAGCGCCGCTTCGCGCAGGCGGCGGATCCAGTCGGCGGCGTCTTCGCGGCCCTCGAGCAGGGCAAGCGCCGAGAGCACGCGGTTGAATTTCGACTGGGCACGGGCGTGGGTGTCGCTGTAGCCCTTGATCAGGCGCCGGCAATTCAGGATCTCCAGCCCAAGCGCATAGTTTTCGCGCGCATGGGCGAGCGCCAAGCCATACCAGCGTTCCAGGTGCTCGACTTCGACCTTGTGGCGCAGCAGGCGGCGGCGCCAGCGGCGCAGGCCGCCGATGAACCAGAGCATGGCGAAGCCGGTGAAACTGTCGGTGCGGATATGGCGGCCGCGGTTGATGCGGCGGTCAAGGAAGGCGGCGAGCTTCGGGCGGCTCTCGATGTAACTGCCGATCGCTACCGGCAGCGTGCCGCAGAATTCCTCGATGCGCGGATGGAAATATTCGGTGACCTGCAGGACCAAGCCTTCCCTGACACCGACTTCCTTGCGCACGCGCCTGTCGCGGGTCGAACGCGTCTTGAGGTCGGCGACGCGGATCATGTCGTCATAGCACATGGCGTTGGCCAGATGTTTCGCAGCCGCGACCGACAGCGCATGGCCACGCGCCGCATTGTCCAGCGCGATGGCCTTGTCCAGCCGGCCGAGATATTCGCCGCCATAGGCGATGTCCTGGTAATCGACGACCTTCTTCAGGCCGCGTTCAGCCATGTCGCGCAGCGGTTCCGGTAGCGCGGCGACACGGGCGGCGAGTTCCTGCCAGCCCTTCAGCAGGGTTTCGGGACCACTGACCTTGGCCGTTGATGTGGTGTCGGGAGCGGCAGGCTTCCCGCTTGCCTTATTCCCGGCTGTCGCGACCGCGATGCCGCGCGCCCGGTCATAGGCGGCGCCGAAAGCGGCAAGGCTGGCCTTGACGCCGCGGCCGCCGGCGCCGATCGCCTGCTCGTAGTTTTCGCGCGGGAAGGGCAGCGCGTCTGAACCGGCCAGCGCGCCGAGCAGGCTGGCCGAGATCATCGTGCCATGCTCGGCGGCGATCTTTTCCATATCGAAGGCGATGAAGCGCTTGGCGGCCACCTCGGCCGTCGCATGCACCTTTTCCGACGAGGCGCGGCCGTCGCCCGGCTCGATCTTTTCCGAGACGGCGGCGATGCGGTGCGAGGAGGCGATCAGCGTCGTGCGCTCGGGGGCGACGAAACCGCGGATGATGGCGCGGCCGGCTTCCATCAGCTCGGCGGCTATCAAGATGTCGACGTCGCCCTGCGATGGCGACAGCGCGAAGACCGGCAGCCGGCCGGTGTCGCGCGCCATCTCGATGTAATAGATCGTCGCCCCCGTGCGCTGGGCGACGCCCGCCACCGACGTCGATTGCGCAATGTAGCCGCTGCGCTCGGCTACGTCGGTGATCCAATCGGCGAGCACGCCGCCGCCCTGGCCGCCGACGGCAAGCACGGCGAGTTTTATCACCCGCTCGTCATCAGAGGCGCCCGGCTTCGGGCGCAGCGGTGAAGCCTGCTCAAGCATCGGCGAACATCAAACGGCGGCTCTCGCGGCGGCGCTGCAAACGGCCGATCACGGCGCGGCGCGCGCTTTCCAGGAAACGGTCCCAGCGGCTCGGATTGTGCACGACATCGGCGCGGTAGAAGGAGGGGCAGAGCACGGCCGCATCCGCCACCTCGCCGCAATTGCCGCAGCCGACACAGTTCTGGTCAATCGAGGCGACCGGATCGTCGCGCAGCGGATCGTCGAGCGACTTCACCGAGAGCGACGGACAGCCGGAGAGCCGCATGCAGGCGTGGTCGCCGGTGCAGACGTCCTCGTCGACGCCGAATTTCGGCTTCACGACCCGCTCGCCGCCCTTGACCGCCTTCTCGACCAGCGGCCTCTCGCGGCGCTGGCGGTTCAGCATGCATTCGGACGAGGCGACGATGACCTTCGGCCCCTTCTCCTCGGTGGTCAACGCCTCGCGCAGCGTGTCGCGCATCTTGCCGACGTCATAGGTGCGGTCGATGTGGCGCAGCCATTTGACGCCCATGCCTTTCACCGCTTCGGTGATCGGATGTTTTGTGGACTTGGTGCGGTTCGAGGCGCGCGAGGACAGGATGTCCTGGCCGCCGGTGGCGGCCGAGTAAAAATTGTCGACGATGACGATGACGCCGTCATTCTTGTTGAAGACGGCGTTGCCGATCGACGAGGTGAGACCGTTGTGCCAGAAGCCGCCGTCGCCGACGAAGGAGATCGACCGGCGTTTCGCTTCCGGCGAATTGAAGGCGGAAGCCGAGGCCGGCCCGAGGCCGTAGCCCATGGTGGTGGCGCCGAGCTCGAAGGGCGGCATGATCGAGAACAGGTGGCAGCCGATGTCGGAAGCGATGTGGTGCTTGCCAAGCTCCTGCTCGACCAGCTTGGTCGCAGCGAAGATCGGCCGCTCCGGACAGCCGATGCAGAAGCCCGGCGGACGGCCGGGAACGACATTGATGAGATCGGCCGTGTCGACGCCCTCGCCCAGCTTGTTCGGCGCACGAACCTCGCCGGGCAGCAGATGCGGAGCATAGGCGCGCAGGAAGGAGCCAATGCCGTCCAGCATCACCTGCCCGGTATATTCGCCGGCCATCGGCAGATGCTCCTTGCCGACCAGCTTGGTGCCGCGCCCGGCCTTGTGCAGCATCGCGGCAAAGGCCTGCTCGATATAGTTGGGCTGGCCTTCTTCGACGACCAGCACCGCCTGTTTGCCCTCGCAGAAGGAAAGGAACTCGTCATCGACGAGCGGATAGACGGCGTTCAGCACATAAAGCGCAACGTCGGTGTCGCCATAGGTGTCGGCAAGGCCGAGCCGCTGCAGCGCGCGGACGACCGAATTGTACATGCCGCCCTGCATGACGATGCCGATCGAGCCATTGTCCGGCCCAAAGACCTCGTTGATCTTGCGGCTCTTGATGAAATCGACCGCCGCCGGCCAGCGCTTGGCGACCTTCTCCTTCTCGTGCAGGAAGGAGGCAGGCGGCAGCACGATGCGGCCGGTGTCGCGGCGCGGGGCCGACAGCGCATCGGCAACCGACATAGGCGGCCGCTTGTTGTCCTTGGCGACGAAGTGGCCATGGACGTGGCAGCAGCGGATGCGCAACTGCAGCATGACCGGCGTGTTGGAGGCCTCCGACAGCTCGAAGCCATCCTCGACCGCCTTGACGATCGAGGGCAGGTTCGGGCGCGGATCGAGCAGCCAGACCTGGCTCTTCATGGCGAAGGCGTGGCTGCGCTCCTGCATGATGGAGGAGCCCTCGCCATAGTCCTCGCCGACGATGATCAGCGCGCCGCCGGTGACGCCGCCCGAGGCGAGGTTCGCCAAAGCGTCCGAGGCGACATTGGTACCCACCGTCGACTTGAAGGTGGCGGCACCGCGGATCGGGTAGTGCACGGATGCGGCAAGCATGGCGGTGGCGGTTGCTTCCGAGGCGCTCGCCTCGAAGTGCACGCCGAGCTCGCCCAGAATGTCCTGCGCGTCGGCGAGCACATCCATCAGATGGCTGATCGGCGCACCCTGGTAGCCGCCGACATAGCCGACGCCGCATTGCAGCAGCGCCTTGGTGATGGCGAGGATGCCCTCGCCCGCGAATTCCTGGCCGGCGCCAAGCCTCAGCTTTTCGACTTCCTTGGCAAAAGACCGTTCGGCCATCTCTGCCTCCTTCCGTTACCGCCGTTGGACGGCGGCGCGTACGTCAAACTCAAATGTCGTGCTTGCGGATGTTCTTCAGCATCTTCTGCAGGATAGCGATCAGCGCGGCATATTCGGCATCGTCGACGCCGTCGAACATCGCTTCGAAGGCATCATGCATGGCCGGCCAGGCGCGGGTGAAAAGCGCCCGGCCGTCATCGGTCAGGAACACATGGCGGAAGCGGCTGTCGGCGACGCCCTGCTCGCGCCGCACGAGGCCCTGGCCTTCCAGCGCGTCGAGCGTGCGACTCAAGGTCGATTGCTCGATCACCGTATAGACCGAGAGGTCGTTGACGGTGATGCCGTCGGTGACCGAGAGCACGGCCAGCGTGCGCACCTGCGGAATGGTCAGGCTCTGCTTGCGAAAGTCTTCTCGCAGGGTGGCGTTGTAGCGGCCCATGATGCGGTTCATCAAATAGGGCGCGAATTGCTGCAGGCCGATCTGGCCGAGGGTCGAGATGCGCTGGCGCTTCTCCGGAAGCTTCTGTTCCATCAGAGCCTCTCCGCCAGCAGGAAGCCGGAGCCGCCGCCGAGCCCCGCGCCCGGGTGCGTCGACGCGCCGATATGGTAGAGGCCCTTAATGCCGGTCTCGTGATTGCGGCTGGCCTTGAACGGCCGCCACAAGAAGGACTGGTCGATGGTCGACGAGCCGCCATAGGGATCGCCGCCGACCAGATTGATGTTCATCGCTTCCAGATCGGCAGGCGAATAGGCGCGGCGCGCGATGATGGTGTCGCGAAAACCATCGATGTGATGAGCGAGGATCGCCTCGACGCGGTCGGCGTAGGCGTCGCGCAGCGCCTCGCTCCAGCGGCCATCGGCTGGGGCCTCGAGCTTGCCGGCGGCATCGCCCTTGATGTGGCGCGGCGCTTCCGGAAGCTGCAGCCACAGGATTGCCTTGCCCTGCGGACAGCGCGACGGATCGAGCGCGTGGGGCTGGCCGACGCAGATCGTCGGCACTTCCGGCAACAGGCCGCGCACCGCTTCGTTGCAGGCTTTCGACACACCATCGAGTCCCGGCGTCAGATGCAGCAGCGCCACCTTGTCGAGGCCCTCGCCGCGCCAGGCCGGCGGCTTGTTCAGCGCGTAGTGGATCTGGAAGTTGCCCTTGCCGTAGCGGTAGTCACGCATGGCTTTCGCGGCGTTTTCCGGCGCATCGTTGCCGAGCAGGCGGCCATAGAGCTGCGTCGGCGTGACCGAGCAGATGACGCTCTTCCCTGCCGTCAGCGTCTCGCCGGAGGCGAGCCGCACCCCGGCGGCACGGCCGCCGGTCTGGACGATCGAGGCGACGTCGGCGTTGACGCGGATTTCGCCGCCGCGCTCCTTGATCAACGCCTCGAAGGCGGCGAGCAGGTTCTTCGCCCCTCCCTTGACGATCGGTGCGCCGGCCGCCTCCAGCGCGAAGGCGATGACCTTGGCGATCTGGCCGGAGAAGGCGTCTTCCGGCCCAAGCCCGGCATGCAGCACCCAGGGCGCCCAGAGCGCGCGGACGGTATCGGACTTGTACGCGGTCTCCAGCCAGCCCCGCGCCGGCACCAGCGCCTCGCCCAGGACGGCGGCAAGCTCGCGCGGACCGCGCCGCCACGCCTCGCCGGCCATGAGCTTCGTCGTCGGATAGGACCAGAGCGCGCCACCGAGCAGGCCGAAGAGCAGTCCGGCATTGCGTTCGATGTCGCCGACATCGCCGCCATGACGGTCGCCATCGCCGGAGGCAAATGCGTTCAGCGCCGCGATATTGGCGGCCCGGTCGGTGGTGAGCACGGCATGGCTGCCATCGGGCCGAAGCACGCCGGTGGGTGTGGTCGTGTGACAGAATTCCAGCCCGTGCCGCGCAAGATCCTTGCCGAGCGCGGCATAGGCCGGCGAGGTGATGAAGAGGACGAAGGTCGTCGCCATCACGTCATGGACGAAGCCGGGCGCCGTGATCTCATCGGTGCGCATGCAGCCGCCGATGCGGTCGTTGCGTTCGAGCACGAGCACCTTGGCGCCCTTGGCGCCAAGCATCGCCGCGCAGACCAGGGCGTTGATGCCGCTGCCGACGATGATGTGATCGGCAGCGGTCATTGGATGCTCTCGGGTGACATGAAGTCAATCTCATGACGCGGCGTTCTTTCGCGCCCCCCTCTGTCCTGCCGGACATCTCCCCCACAAGGGGGGAGATCAGCTGTCATCGCGGCTTTCGCCAATTGTCCACGGTGCAAGATTGAGCGGAGCGCCGAAACTGCCAATCTCCCCCCTTGTCGGGGAGATGTCCGGCAGGACAGAGGGGGGCGCCGTAGAGCGCCAGCGTCGCTCCGATCCCACCTCTCCACTACACTGTTGCCCGCGAGCATGATCTTCTCCCGAAGACCGCCACCTCGCCTATTGGCCCGGCACCAGCGCCAGGGCGCGGATCGGGCTGCCGGTGCCGTGCTCGATCTTGAGCGGGGCGGCGATCAGGATCGCGCCTTTCGGCGGCAGTTGGTCGAGGTTGCAGAGGCTGGCCAGCCCATAGCGGTTGGCTTTGTGCATCAGCGTGTGCGCCGGGAAAGGCGGCTCCATGCCGCCGGCCTTGCCGGCATCGGTGCCGATCGTCTCCGAGCCCCAGCCCTTGATGTCCTTGCTGATCAGGAACTGGATGGCTTCCGCCGTTGGTCCGGGCGTATGCGGGCCGGTCTCGTTGGCATTGAGGAACTCGGCTTCCGAACCGTTGCGCTTGTACCAGTCGGTGCGCATCACCACCCATTCGCCGGCATTGATGGCGCCGTGCTTGGCCTCCCAAGCCTTGATATGCTCGACGGTGAGAAGGAAATCGTGATCGGCGGCGGCTTCCACCGAGCAGTCGATGACATTGACCGGACCGACGAAATTCTGCGCCGGAATGGTGTCGGTGGCGCCGTCCGGATAGTCCTTGCCGGTGATCCAGTGCTGCGGCGCGTCGAAATGCGTGCCCGAATGCTCGCCGAGCTTCAGCCAGTTCCAGGCCCACCACGGACCGTTCTTGTCATACTTTGAAATGGGGTGGATCTCGACCTTCGGCGTGTCGACGGCAAGCTCCGGCGGCAGCTTGATCAGCGGCGTGTTGGGCCCGAGCGGCGCCGACAGGTCGACCACCTTGATGGCGCCCGAAAGCAGCTGGCCGGCGACCTCGCCGAGGAGTTTCTGCGTGTCCATTGTCTTCGTTCCCTCTTGTTCGTGCTCATCAAGGCTCGTTGCGGCCCTTAATATCCTACTAGACGAAAACATATGCATCTGCAATTATCTTTAAGCATAAAGCATTTTGGGGCAGGGCGTGAGCGAGTTCGACGCCATCTTTGTCGGTGCGGGCCACAACAGTCTGGCCTGCGCCGCGCATCTGTCGCTCAAAGGCTGGAAAACCGCGGTTTTCGAGCGCAACGCAACTATCGGCGGCGCGGTCCGGACCGCGGAATACACGCTTCCCGGTTTCAGGCACGACTTCGGCGCGATGAACCTGAGCCTGTTCGCTGGCTCTCCCTTCCATCGGAAATATGCAAATGAATTGAAAAGCCATGGGCTGGAATTCGCGCCCGTCGCCGACTGTTTCGCCAGCGCTTTCCCGGATGGAAGATGGTTTGGCGTCAGCAACGATCTCGAGAAGACGACATCGCGGCTCGCCACCTTCTCCGCGGCCGATGCCGCTACATGGCGCCGGCTGGTCGAGGCCTTTCCAGGCGAGGCGGAGCATCTGTTCCCGCTGCTCGGATCGCCGATGAACCCGCGCGCGCTCGCCGGCACGGCCTGGTATCTTTGGCGCAAGAAAGGCATTGGCGGCGCGCTCGATACCGGCCGCTTGTTGCTGTCTTCCCCCCGCGCGTGGCTCGAGGACAATTTCGAGACGCCGCACGTGCAAACCACGCTCGCCGCCTGGGGCATGCATCTCGACTTCGCGCCCGACATCGCCGGCGGCGCCGTGTTCCCTTATCTGGAATCAATGGCCAACCAGAGTTTTGGCATGGTGCTCGGCAAGGGCGGCGCCGACACCATCATCCGCGCGCTTGTCGGCATGGTCAAAGCGGCCGGCGGCAAGATCATGGCCGGCGCGGAGGTGGCGGAGATCACCGTCGCCGGCGGCCGCGCGACCGGCGTGCGGCTCGCCTCCGGCGATTTCCATGTCGCCAGCAAGGCCGTCATTGCCGGCGTCGCGCCCAAGGCGCTGACTGGCAAGCTGTTGCCGAACGGATCCGGCGATGCCGGCTTTGACGCGGCGATGAAAAAGTTCCGCCATGCGCCGGGCACGATGATGATCCATCTGGCACTGGACGATCTGCCGGACTGGAGCGCCGGCGCCGAGCTTCGCCACTTCGCCTATGTGCATCTGGCGCCGTCGCTCGATGCCATGTCGCGCACCTATCAGCAGGCGATTGCCGGCGTGCTGCCCGATCAGCCGGTGCTCGTCGTCGGACAGCCGACCGCCGTCGATCCCTCGCGGGCGCCAGAAGGCAAGCACGTGCTCTGGGTCCAGGTGCGCATGCTGCCGGCGGAAATCCTTGGCGATGCCGCCGGCAAGATCGCGCCCGGTTCCTGGGACGCGGTCAAGGACGCCTATGCCGAGCGCGTGCTCGACATCATCGAGAGCTACGCGCCTGGTTTGCGCCAGAAGATCCTCGGGCGCGCGATCTTCTCGCCGCTCGACCTCGAGCGCGAGAATCCGAACCTCGTCGGCGGCGACCAGATTTGCGGCAGCCACCATTTGGCGCAGAATTTTCTCTTCCGTCCGGCGCGCGGCTTCGCGCGCTGGAACACGCCGGTGTCAAACCTCTACCTCACCGGCGCCGCGACATGGCCCGGCGCCGGCACCGGTGCCGGATCCGGCTTCATGTTGGCGCAACAACTGGGAGGACACTAGCAGCAGAATTCCAGGATGGACAAGGCGCGGTTGCCCACCAGACCTTCCGAATGAACAACGCCGCGCGGACAATGAGTCAAAAACCGACAACCAACAAGGGGAACGACCATGACCATCAACAGACGCGATTTGCTTGGATTTGGCGCGGCAGCGCTTGGCGCGGCGACACTCGGACTGCCGAAGGCAGCCAAGGCGGCGGACGAGCTCACCATTGCCTACAACGTCAACCTGCCATCCTGGGACCCGACGACCGGGCCTTCGGCGGTGAACCCGACCATCCAAGGCCTCTACCAGTCCGTGTTCGACCAGTTCATCCCGCAGAAGCCGGACCTCTCCTTCACACCCGGCCTGCTCACCGAATGGGGTTGGAACGACGATCGCAGCAAGGTGACGATGACGGTCCGCGACGGCGTGAAATGGCATGACGGCTCGCCCTTCACCGCCGAGGACGTTGTCTGGTCGCTGCAGCGGGCGGGCGACGAGAAGACCGGCAACCCGATCCAGTTCGTCTGGAAGAACGTCAACAACTTCAAGATCGACGGAAACAAGATCACCGGCGACGTCGTGCAGTTCGATCCGGTCTATTTCAAATGGATGTCGTTCCTGACCGGCTACATCATGCCGAAGGCCTATTACGAGAAGGTGGGCGCGGAAGGCTTCGAGAAGGCGCCGATCGGCACCGGGCCCTATATGGTCGACAAATTCGAGCGCAACGCCTTCCTGCGGCTGAAGGCCAATCTGAATTACTGGGGTGCCAAGCCAGCCTTCGAGAATGTGACGATCAAGTTCGTCACCGACGCGGCAAGCCGCGTCGCCGAGGTCGAGTCCGGCTCCTCGCAGGTGACGCTCGAAATCCCCTATGAAGAATATGACCGGCTGATCGCCAAGGACGGACTCGCCGGCTCGATCAAGAATGTCTCCGACATCGGCATGATCTTCTTCAACGACATCGAGGCGATGCTCGACAAGAACGTCCGCCAGGCGGCTGTGATGGCAGTGGACAAGGAGCTCTTGGTCAAGCGGCTGCTGCGCGGCTACGGCCAGCCGATCGCCACGCTGGAGACGCCGGAATACACGGCCTTCGACGCGTCGATCAAAGTCGAGCACAATCCGGAAAAGGCCAAGGAACTGCTCGCCGCTTCAGGCTATTCGCCCAAGAAGCCGGTCAAGTTCACCATCCAAACGACCAAGGGCTTCAAGCCCAAGGATTATGAGATGATCCAGGCGATCGTCGGCATGTGGCGCAAGGTCGGCATCGAGGCCAATATCGAGGTCTACGAGATCGCCAAGCATTACGAGCTGCGGGCCGCCGACAAGCTGGCGCCGGCCGCCTTCTACAACTGGGGCAATGCGATCGGCGATCCGACCACCTCGACCGGCTTTGCCATGTATGGACCTAGCCCGCATTCGGTGTGGGACAGCCAGGACCTGATCGACATGATCAATCCGCTGTGGGGCGAGAAGGACGAGGCCAAGCGCATCGCCGGCTGGAAGGCCGTCGACAAATACATCGCCGAGCAGGCCTATGTGCTGCCGCTGATGCAGTATGCTCAGCCGATCGTGCACTCGAAGAAGGTCAATGTCGTGCAGCATGTATCGGGCGCGCTGCTGCCGGCGCTGATGACCCCGGCCTGATGACATCTGGGAAGCTGCGCTGGCGCAGCGCACCTTCTCCAACGACGCGCAGGCCCCCTCATTCGGCCGGTGAGGGGCCGAATGCATTAGGCTCAGCGAGCATGCTGCTGCAGAGATTTCTTGTTCGTCTGATGACGATGCTGGTCACACTGTTCGGCGTCGCCGTCGTCGTCTTCGTCGTCATCCGCGTGGCGCCCGGCGACCCGATCGCGATGATGCTGCCACCCGGCGCCAGCAATGACGACATAGCGCGTCTGCGCGCGCTCTATGGGCTGGACAAGAGTATTGCGCAGCAGTTCTTCATCTGGCTCGCCGGCGTGCTGCATGGCGATTTCGGCACTTCGATCTCGCTGCGCCAGGATGTGCTCGGCCTCGTCTTCAACCGGCTGCCGGCGACGTTGGAATTGGCCATCGTCGCGCTGTTGATGGCGGTGGCGATCGGCGTCTCCGCTGCGATCCTCGGTGCGCGTTCGCGTGGCACGGCCGTCGAAGCCGGCATCGACATCGCCGGCGGCGCGACGCTCTCCATCCCCGATTTCCTGTGGGGCCTGGTGCTGATCCTGCTGTTCGGCGTGCTCATCCCGGTGTTCGACATTTCCGGTCGAGTGTCACCGCAACTCGACCTGCCCTTCGTCACCCAGTTCTATCTCGCCGAGAGCATTCTCAGGCTCCGCTTCGATCTCACCTGGGATCTGCTCAAGCACATGCTGATGCCGGCGATCGCGCTGGCGTTGCCGCTGGCGGCGATCATCGCGCAACTCCTGAAACAGTCGCTGAAGGAAGTGCTCGACCTCGACTATGTCGTGCTCGCGCGGGTCAAAGGCTTTTCCGAAACGCAGGTTATCCTGCGCGAGGCGTTGAAGAACGCGGCGCTGCCGACGCTGACGCTGGTGGGCGTGCAGTTCACCTTCCTGATCGGCGGCACGGTTATCGTCGAGCGGCTGTTCTCCTATGAGGGTCTCGGCAATATGGCGATCGATGCCGTCATCAACCGCGACCTGCCGCTGATCCAGGGCATCGTGCTGGTCTTCGCGCTGCTCTTCGTGCTGATCAACCTTGGCGTCGACATGATGTATGCGCTGCTTAATCCGAGGCTGCGTCATGGATGAGGCGCGCATTTTGCGTCGGGGCCTCAGCCCGCGGCTATGGCTGGCCGGCGGCTGGCTTCTGCTGGCGCTGCTTGCGGCCATCTTCGCGCCGCTGATCGCACCGCAAGATCCGCTGGCACAGGACCTGATGCTCGAGCGTCTGCCGCCCTTCTGGCTCGACGGCGCCGAGCCCGGCTATTGGCTGGGCACCGACAGCCTGGGCCGGGATCTCCTGTCACGGCTGATCTTCGGCGGCCGCATCGCCTTCATCGTCGCCTTCGCCGCGGCGGCGTCCGCCTGCCTCATCGGCTCGGCGCTCGGGCTGATCGCCGGCTATTTCGGCGGTTGGGCCGACCGCGTCATCTCGCGCATCGTCGATGTCTGGATGGCCTTCCCGCCGGTGCTGTTCGCGATCCTTTTAGTCGCGGTGTTGGGCACCGGCTTGAGCTCCGTCATCATCGCCATCGCCGTCATCGACTGGACGCGCTTCTGCCGCGTGATCCGGGCCGAGGCGATGAGTCAGGCGCGCATGGACTATGTCGAGAGCGCGCGCATCGCCGGCTATGGCCGCATCGGCATCATGCTGCGCGAAGTCCTGCCCAATGTGCTGCCGTCGGTGGTGGCGCTCTTGTCGCTTGAGATGGGCATCGCCGTCATCGTCGAGGCGATCCTCTCCTTCGTCAATCTGTCGATCTCGACCGACGATCCGACCTGGGGCGGCATCATTGCCGAGGGCCGGCTGTCGATCCACCAGGCCTGGTGGGTGCTGGTGTTCCCGCTGATCACATTGATCTTCACCGTGCTGTCCTTCAGCCAGTTCGGCGAAGGATTGAAGGCGCGTTTCGATCCGGTGCTGCGATGAGCGCCAATATGGAACCATGCCTCGAAATCCGCTCCTTGAGCGCAGTGCTGCCCAACGGCCAGCGCGTGCTGCGCTCGGTATCGCTCACCGTGCAGCCGGGCGAAGTCCGCGCGCTGGTCGGCGAGAGCGGCGCCGGCAAGACGATGATCGGCAAGGCGGTGCTCGGCGTGCTGCCGAAAAGCGTGCGCATCGTCGAAGGCGAGATGCTGATCGAGGGCGAGAGTCTCGGCCGCCTCGATGCGAAGGCGCGGCGGACGCTGATCGGCGCGCGTACCGCGCTGATCCCACAGGACCCGCTCACCGCACTCAACCCGTCGCGCCGCATCGGCCCGCAGACGACCGACCGGCTGGTGCGCATCCTCGGCTGGAGCGGTGAAAAGGCAGACGAGCGTATCCGGCAGTTGCTCCAAGAGGTGCAGATCCGCGAGCCCGAACGTGTTCTGAAATGCTATCCGCACGAGCTCTCGGGCGGCATGCGCCAGCGCGTGCTGATCGCGGCCGCCTTCGCCGCCGAGCCCAGGCTGATCGTCGCCGACGAGCCGACGACGGCGCTGGACGTGACCGTGCAGAAGCAGATCCTGCGCCTCATCGCGCAATTGCAGCGCAACCACGGCACGGCGCTTCTGTTCGTCACGCACGATCTCGGTGTCGTCGCCAAGATCAGCCAGAAAGTGTCGGTGCTCTATGCCGGCAAGGTGGTCGAAGAAGCCGCGACCCCCGACCTGTTCGCATCGCCGCAGCACCCCTACACGCGGGCGCTGATCGCGGCGACGCCGCGCTATACCGATCCCTACGCATCGCTGATGCCGGTGAACGAAACCGTGCTGGCTGGGCTCGCGGACGAGGTCGCGGGCGCCGACAGGGCGTGGAGGCCAAGCCATGGCTGAGCCGCTGTTTTCCGTCCGCGGACTGAAAGTGGCGCTGCCCGACATGACGCGCAAGCCGCTGATCGGCCGGGCGCCACTGGCCGAGATCCTCAAAGGACTGGACTTCGACCTGCCCAAGGGATCGGTGACCGGCATCGTCGGCGAATCCGGTTCCGGCAAGTCGACGCTCGGCCGCGCGCTGGTGCGGCTGATCGAGCCGAGCGCCGGCTCGATCAGCTTCGAAGGGCGAGACATCGGCCATCTTTCGGAAGCGGAGCTCAGACCGCTGCGTCGCGACCTGCAGATGATCTTCCAGGACCCGATGTCGTCGCTCAACCCGCGGCACACCATCTTCAGCATCATCGCGGCACCCTTGAGGCAGAACGGGCTTGGCGACCGGCTGAAGGAGCGCGTGGCGGAAGCCCTGCAGCGTGTGGGCCTGCCGCAGAGTTTTGCCGGCCGCTACCGCCACGAGCTGTCCGGCGGGCAACGCCAGCGCGTCGGCATCGCACGGGCGCTGGCGCTGTCGCCGAAATTCGTTTTGGCCGACGAGATCGTCTCCGGCCTCGACGTCTCGACGCAGGCACAGATCCTGACGCTGCTGGAAAAGCTCGCGGCCGAGATGGGGCTGACGGTCGCCTTCATCAGCCATGATCTGTCGGTGATCCGGCGGCTCTGCCGGCAAGTCATCGTCATGCGCGAGGGAGGGATCGTCGAAGCCAGCGCAACCGACGCGCTCTTCGACAATCCGAAGGAGACTTACACGCGCGACCTGCTCGCTGCCATCCCGCTGCCTGAGATCGATGCGGACTGGCTGCAGCCGCCTGCAAAGGCACCGGCATGAGAAAGGCAAACCTTGTCCGCACACCGAACAGCGGGCCTCGGATGTGCATGGGAGCAAAGTCAGCCCGCCAATGGAGGTTGACATGAAATACGCAACAAGCGGCGCAATGCTCGGCGCAATCCTGTTCGGCTCAATGGGAACGGCTTCGGCCGACTCGATCCCCGGCATGCGCGGCCACGACCATACCGGCGTCACCGTGCCCGACATGAAGCAGGCCGTCGACTTCTTCACCAATGTGGTCGGTTGCAAGAAGGCGATGTCCTTCGGGCCGTTCGCCGACGACAAGGGCACCTTCATGCAGGACCTGCTCGGCGTCGATCCAAAAGCGGTAATCGAGGAAATCACCCTGGTGCGCTGCGGCTATGGATCGAACATCGAATTGTTCAAATACACCGCGCCCGACCAGAAGGACCTGACGCCGAAGAACAGCGACATCGGCGGCTTCCATATTGCCTTCTATGTCGACGATGTCGCCGCCGCGAAGGCCTATCTCGACGCCAAGGGCGTGAAGACCAGGATGGGCCCTCTGCCGGTCAAAGAAGGACCGGCCGCCGGTCAAACCATCCTCTATTTCCAGGCGCCCTGGGGACTGCAGCTGGAAGCGATCAGCTATCCCGACGGCATGGCTTACGAGAAAGGCGCCGAGACGGTGCTGTGGAGTCCCAAAGATCCAGCCAAGTGAGCTGATCGCGCCGCAATTGTTCAATTATGAAACTTTAAGCTTGAAATAATTGCCGGCAGGCGCGATATTGATGTTGGAACCGCCGGCCCCCCCCCGGCGGTCCCTGATGCCCTTTGAGCGTTTGACGCAATCCGGACGGGAAACCACTGCGCACTTTTCCTGGAATTGCTCTAGAGGAGATCGCAAGACATGAAGGTTGCGGTTCTCGGCGGCGGACCGGCCGGCCTCTATTTTGCCATCTCGCTGAAGCTGCGCGACGCCGCGCATGACGTGACGGTCTACGAGCGCAACCGCCCCGACGATACATTCGGCTGGGGTGTGGTGCTGTCGGCCGAAACGCTGGAGAACCTGACCAGGAACGACCCTGTCAGCGCGGTCTGGATCAGGAAGCATTTTGCCTACTGGGACGACATCGCCGTCATCCATGACGGCGTGCGCACGGTGTCGACCGGCCACGGCTTCTGCGGCATCGGCCGCAAGCGGCTTTTAATCCTGCTCCAGCGCAGAGCGCGCGAGCTCGGCATCAAGATGATGTTCGAGACCGAGATTTCCGATCCTAAGCCGCTCATGGAAACGCACGACCTTGTCGTTGCGGCCGACGGATTGAACTCGAAGTCGCGCGCCACCTTCGCCAACGTCTTCAAGCCCGACATCGACACGCGCAAATGCAAGTTCGTGTGGCTCGGCACCACGCAGAAATTCGACGACGCGTTCACCTTCATCTTCGAAAAAACTGAGCACGGCTGGGTGTGGGCGCATGCCTACCAGTTCGACAGCGAGACCGCGACCTTCATCGTCGAATGCAGCGAACAGACCTGGGCTTCCTTCGGTTTCGGCGCGATGACGCAGCAGGAATCGATCGCTGTCTGCGAGCGCATTTTCGAAAAGCATCTCGGCGGCCATTCGCTGATGACCAATGCCAATCACATCAGAGGTTCGGCCTGGATCAACTTCCCGCGCGTGCTTTGCGAGCGCTGGTCTTACAAGAATCTGGCGCTGATGGGCGACGCGGCGGCATCGGCGCATTTCTCGATCGGATCCGGCACGAAGCTGGCCCTGGAGAGCGCCGTCGCGCTCGCCGACTATGTCGAGTCCGAGTCCGACCTCGAAGCGGCCTTCCGCAAATACGAAGATGCTCGCCGCACCGAGGTGCTGAAACTGCAATCGGCGGCGCGCAACTCGCTCGAATGGTTCGAGGAAGTCGAACGTTATCTCGGGTTGGATCCAGTTCAATTCAACTATTCGCTGCTCACCCGCTCGCAGCGCATCAGCCACGAGAACCTTCGTCTGCGCGATGCCGAATGGCTGGCGGGCGCGGAGGAATGGTTCCAGCGCAAGGCCGGCGCCGGCGGCAACATGCTGCGCCGCGCGCCGATGTTCGCGCCATTCAGACTGCGCGAGATGGCGCTCACGAACCGCATCGTCGTCTCGCCGATGGCCCAGTACAAGGCGGTCGACGGCTGCCCGACCGACTGGCATTTCGCCCACTATGCCGAGCGCGCCAAGGGCGGGGCCGGGCTCGTCTATATCGAGATGACCTGCGTCAGCCCGGAGGGACGCATCACCCCTGGCTGCACCGGCTTCTACAAGCCCGAGCATGAGGTCGCCTGGAAGCGGCTGGTCGATTTCGTCCACATCGAGACCGAAGCCAAGATCTGCGCCCAGATCGGCCATTCAGGCCCGAAGGGCTCGACCCGCCTCGGCTGGGAAGGAACGGACGAGCCGCTGCCCTCCGGCAACTGGCCGGTGATGGCGCCTTCAGCCGTGCCGTGGTCGCCACAGAATCAGGTGCCGAAGGCGATGAACCGCGCCGACATGGACGTTGTGCGCGACCAGTTCGTCGCCTCGGCGGAGATGGCCGAGCGCTGCGGCTTCGACATGCTGGAGATCCATGCCGCGCATGGCTATCTGCTCTCCGCCTTCATCACGCCGCTGACCAACAGGCGCACCGACGACTATGGCGGCTCGCTGGAGAACCGCATGCGCTATCCGCTGGAGATCTTCCACGCGGTGCGCGCCGTGTGGCCGGCCGAAAAGCCTATCTCGGTGCGCATCTCGGCCAATGACTGGGTAGGGATCGAAGGCGTCACGCCGGCTGATGCGGTCGAGATCGCCAAGCTTCTGCATCAAACCGGCGTCGATCTCTGCGACGTCTCGGCCGGTCAGACCACGATCGCCGCCAAGCCGGTCTATGGCCGCATGTTCCAGACGCCGTTCTCCGACCGCATCCGCAACGAGGTCGGCATGGCGACGATGGCGGTCGGCAACATCTACGAGCCGGACCACGCCAACTCGATCCTGATGGCCGGACGCGCCGATCTGGTGGCGCTGGCCAGGCCGCATCTCAGCGATCCCTATTGGACGCTGCATGCGGCCGTCACCCTCGGCGATCGCGGCGTCAAATGGCCGGATCCTTATCTACGCGGACGCGACCAGATCTACCGGCTGGCCGAACGCGAAGCGGCGGCAGGGCTGAAGGTATGAGCGCATTTATGTTTTCACGTCGGCGCTGCCCCTCATCCGCCTGCCGGCACCTTCTCCCCGTGAAGGACGGGGAGAAGGCACAAGCTCAAACGCTGGCGGCCCCCTCTCCCCGTCCTTCACGGGGAGAGGGTAAGGGTGAGTGGCAGCGCCTTGCCTGGAGGACTGGCGCATGATCACCGGCAAGCATGCGCTGGTCACCGGCGGCGGCTCCGGCGTCGGCCGTGCGATCGCACTGTCGCTGGCGGAAGCCGGCGTCGCCGTCACCATCTGCGGCCGCCGCAAGGCCGCGCTGAATGAAGTCGCGAAGGCAAACGACCGCATCTTCGGCATCGGCGCCGATGTCACCGACGAAGCCGACATGACGGCGCTGTACGAGAAGGCCGAAGCGGCGCGCGGTCCCTTCGAAATCGTCGTCGCCAATGCCGGGATGGCTGCCAGTGCGCCGGCTTACAAGACCTCGCTCGCCGACTGGCGGCGCACGCTCGACGTCAACCTCACCGGCGCTTTCCTGACCGTGAAGCCAGCGCTTGCCGGCATGCTGGCGCGAAACACAGGCCGTATCGTTTTCATTGCCTCGACCGCCGGACTGAAGGGCTACGCGTATGTCGCGCCCTATGTGGCGGCCAAGCATGGCGTCGTCGGGCTGATGCGGGCCCTCGCAGCCGAGACCGCCAAGTCCGGCATCACCGTCAACGCCATCTGCCCGGGCTTCGTCGAAACCGACATGCTGGAGGAATCCATCCAGCGCATCATCGAGAAGACCGGCCGTTCCGCCGATGAGGCACGCGCGAGCCTTTCGGCTGCGAACCCGCAGGCGCGTTTCATCCAGCCGGAAGAGGTCGCCGCGACGGTGCTCTGGCTCTGCAGCGATGCGGCGCGGTCGATCACCGGACAGGCGATCTCGGTCTCGGGAGGCGAGACATGGTAGCGGGACCGACGTCTATCGGGCCGGGCAAGGACAGGTTGCGGCTGTGGATCCGCCTGCTGCGTGCTTCGCGCACGATCGAGGCCGAGCTGCGCGAGCGGCTGAAGAAGGAGTTCGACACCACGCTGCCGCGCTTCGACGTGATGGCGGCGCTCTACCGCTCGCCGGAGGGCATGCTGATGAGCGACCTGTCGCGATTCCTGCTGGTGTCGAACGGCAATATCACCGGCATCGTCGACAGGCTGGTCTCCGAAGGGCTGGTGACGCGCGCGCGCCGCAACGGCGACCGCCGCACCTCGATGGTGCGGCTGACCGAGGAAGGCGCGAAGTCTTTCGCGGCAATCGCCGCGGCGCATGAGAACTGGGTCGGCGAGCTGCTCGGCACTGTCAGCGAGGACGAAGCGCGCCGGCTGACCGGCATGCTGAAATCGTTCCGCAGCAATTGGGAGGGACGCGAATGAGCGCCATGGCCAAGCTCAAGCCGAAGCACTTCCTCTGGGAGGTGGAAGGCAGGGTCGCGAAGGTCCGGCTCGACCGGCCGGAGCGCAAGAACCCGCTGACCTTCGACAGTTATGCCGAGCTGCGCGACACTTTTCGCGATCTCGTCTACGCCGATGATGTCGACGCCGTGGCGTTCCTGCCCAATGGCGGCAATTTCTGCTCGGGCGGCGATGTCCACGACATCATCGGACCCTTGGTCAAGATGGACATGAAGGCGCTGCTCTCCTTCACGCGCATGACCGGCGACTTCGTCAAGGCGATGCTGAATTGCGGCAAGCCGATCATCGCGGCGGTGGATGGCGTCGCCGTCGGCGCCGGCGCGATCATCGCCATGGCCTCCGACATCCGCATCGCGACGCCGGAAGCAAAGACCGCCTTCCTGTTCACCCGCGTCGGCCTTGCCGGGTGCGACATGGGCGCCTGCGCGATCTTGCCCCGCATCATCGGCCAGGGCCGCGCCGCCGAACTGCTTTACACCGGCCGCACGATGAGCGCGGCCGAAGGCGAGCGTTGGGGGTTCTACAATCGGCTGGTCGATGCGGCGGGGCTCGAGGCCGACGCGCTCGAGATGGCAGCGCGCATCGTCTCCGGCCCGACCTTCGCGCACGGCATCACCAAGACGCAGTTGAACCAGGAATGGTCGATGGGTCTCGACCAGGCGATCGAGGCTGAAGCGCAGGCACAGGCGATCTGCATGCAGACCGGCGATTTCGAGCGTGCCTACAAGGCGTTCGTGGCCAAGCAAAAGCCGGTGTTCGAGGGGAATTGAGATGAGCGCGATGCTGGATACGTTGGCAGGACAGCGCCCCCCTCTGTCCTGCCGGACATCTCCCCCACAAGGGGGGAGATCAGCTGTCATCTCTGCCTTCGCCAATCGCCAAGGTCGCATGAATGAGCGGGACGCCAAAACTGCCAATCTCCCCCCAAGTGGGGGAGATGTCCGGCAGGACAGAGGGGGGCGCCGTAAAGTGCAAACCTCGCAGAAGTGCGGAGGCACCGATGCCTGACCGTTCCTTCCTCAACTGGCCCTTCTTTGAAGACCGCCATCGCGAACTTGCCGAAAATCTCGACGCCTGGTGCACCAAGAACCTGCCCGTCGATCACCACGATATCGACGCGGCCTGCCGCAACCTCGTCTCCATGCTCGGCCGCGACGGCTGGCTGAAGCCGACGGCGCTCGATCCCGACAAGCCGGGGCCGCTCGACGTGCGCACGCTCTGCATCACGCGCGAGACACTCGCCCGCCATGACGGGCTCGCCGACTTCGCCTTCGCCATGCAGGGCCTTGGCACCGGCGCGATCTCGCTGTTCGGCACGCCGGAGCAGCAGCGCTGGCTGGAAAAGACTCGGGCGGGCCAGGCGATCACAGCCTTTGCGCTGTCGGAGCCGCGCTCGGGATCGGATGTCGCCAACATGGAAATGGCGGCTGTCCGCGACGGCGATTTCTACTTGCTCTCGGGCGAGAAGACCTGGATCTCCAATGGCGGCATTGCCGACGTATACATTGTTTTCGCCCGCACCGGCGAGGCGCCCGGCGCCAAGGGAATTTCCGCTTTGATCGTGCCTGCGGACACCAAAAGCCTTGGCATCGCCGAACGATTGGAAGTTATCGCCCCGCACCCACTCGCGCGGCTCTCCTTCGACAATGTGCGCGTTCCGGCTTCCGCCCTGATCGGCAAACCCGGCGACGGTTTTCGGATCGCCATGTCGGTGCTCGACGTCTTCCGCTCGACCGTGGGTGCCGCGGCGCTCGGCTTTGCTCGAAGAGCGTTGGACGAAAGCATCAAAAGGGTGTCCGAGCGAAAACTGTTCGGCGCGCCGATGGCCGAACTGCAGATGGTGCAGGGCCACATCGCCGACATGGCGCTGGATGTAGACGCCGCCGCCCTGCTCGTCTATCGCGCCGCCTGGACCAAGGATATGGGCGCCGCCCGCGTCACTCGCGAGGCGGCAATGGCCAAGCTGTTCTCCACGGACAAGGCGCAGGAAGTGATCGACAAGGCGGTGCAGCTGCATGGCGGCGACGGCGTGCGCAAGGGCCACATCGTCGAGAGCCTCTATCGCGAGATACGCGCGCTGCGCATCTATGAGGGCGCTTCCGACGTGCAGAAAGTGGTGATCGCCAGGCAAGTGATGGGAGCGGCGTGAGATCATGCTTGCGGACCGCATTTCACTTAAGGGAGGCTAGACATGCACACGATCCTGCAGCCGGAAGGCTGGGCCAAACCGATCGGCTATGCCAACGGCGTTGCCGCGCGTGGCCGGCTGGTCTTCATCGGCGGCCAGGTCGGCTGGAATGCCGAGTGCCGGTTCGAGACCGACGATTTCGTCGATCAGGTGCGCCAGACCCTCACCAATGTCGCCGCCGTTCTCGCCGAGGCCGGCGGGGAGCCGCAGCACATCACCTCGATGACCTGGTATTTTACCGACAAGGCCGAGTACCTCGCCAACCTCAAAGGGATCGGCGAAGCCTACCGCGCTGTCATCGGCCGGCATTTTCCGGCGATGGCCGCCATGCAGGTGGTGGCGCTGGTCGAGGACCGGGCGAAGGTGGAGATACAGGCAATCGCAATTATTCCGGAGTGAGCCGGAGGCGCTACTGGCTTCTATTTCGCAATGGCCTGAAGCGGCGAAGGCTACGCCAACTCGGCGCTGACGCTCGAGGGATCGTATCTGCCTTCCGTCCGTCAGCATTGCCGTGACAGTACGGCAACGGCCGCTTGGCTGTCGGCACAATTTGTGATCAGATGATCATACCCGCGTTGGCGGATATTCGCACATAAACTTTGCCTGCTCCCAAGGAAGCAAAAGCGTGGCTCTGGGCTTCGAACCAATATCGGGACGCATCACGGTCCAGGATGGCGTCTACCAGCAGCTTCGCCATGCCCTCATGGTCGGCAGCTTCGATCCCGGGCAGGTGCTGACCATCGCCTCGCTGGCGGAGGCTTTCGGCACCTCAAATATGCCGGTGCGCGAGGCGTTGCGGCGGCTGGCGGCGGAGAACGCGCTGGAAATCTCGCAGAACGGCTCAGCCTGCGTGCCCGCGGTGACTCGAGCGCGGCTCGACGACCTCTGCCGGGCCCGGCTCGCCGTCGAGGGGCTGGCCGCCGAGCTTGGCGCGCCGCGCCTGACCGCAGCCGAGATCGGCTTGCTGCAAAGGGTTACTGACGACCAGCGGGCGATCGGCCGCGACGGCAGCATCTACGAGCTGATCGCCAAGAACCAGCAGTTCCACTTCACCATATACCGCGCCTCCGGCTCCGATGTGCTGTTTCAGCTGATCGAGACGCTGTGGCTGCGCTTCGGTCCGTACATGCGGCTGTTGTCCAACCATGTCGCGCCGCTGATGCGCGCCGGCACCATGGAGCCTTCGGGCCGGCACGCCGCGATCATAGCGGCCATCAAGGACAAGGATTTCACTCGCGCGCGCGACGAGGTGGTGGCCGATATCACGGCGACACAAGCGACTTTGCGGGCGATCTGTCCTGACGTGCCGGAGCCCAGACCGGTCGATTTTGCCGCTTTCGGAAGGGCGCCTTGATAGGCGGCCGCCGCAGAGTGGCTTTGAAGCCGCCTGGGCCAAGCTCCTGGACCAAGAGAACAGCCGGATTTTGAGGCGCTGACCCGCATTTCTTCAGCTGCGGCTCATTGATCCCTGTCCGTATTTGTGATCACATGATCACAGGGAGCGAGACAGCGAATGTCCGGCTATTTTCTCTATCATTCGATCGGCACCTTCCCCGGCAAGGCCGAGCGAATGGCCGCCTCGCTGACGGATTTCTCGAACATCTGGTCGGCGGAAGACGACGGTCAGTGGCCTGCCGCGCTTGCGGCGCGGCAACGCTTCATCGATGCCTGGAGGCGGCTGATCGAGGCGCCGCAAGGCACGCTGACCACGGCCGAGAATGTCACCGCCGCGCTCTATAGCCTGATCGGTGGCTTGCCGACGGAGCGGCTGGCGGGAAAGCGGCTGCTGGTCGCCGCCGACTGTTTTCCTAGCCTGCATTTCCTGCTGGCGGGCTTGGGAGAGCGTTTCGGCTTCACCCTCGACACCGTCCCATTGCGGCCTGGCGAGACCTGGGTTCGCGACCAGGATTTCATCGACCGCTGGCAGGCGGATGTCGGGCTCGCGCTCATTACCTTCGTCACCTCGACGGCCTCGTACCGCTGCGATGTCGGCCGCCTCGCCGCGCATGGCCGCGCCGTGGGCAGCATAGTCGGCGTTGATGTCACACAGGGCATCGGCGTGGCGCCGTTTTCGGTTGCCGCGACGCCGGTCGATTTCGTGGTCTCGACTTCGCTCAAATGGCTGTGTGGATCCTCCGGCGCCGGCATTTTGCAGGTCGCGCCGGACCTTCTGGCGTCCTGCCGGCCGGAGTTGCGGGGCTGGTTCAGTCAGCCGAACCCGTTCTCCTGGGACCTCGAAGCTTTCACTTACGCCGACGATGCGCGCCGCTTCGATCATGGCACGCCGGCGATCCTGGCAAGCGTCGCCTCGCTGCCCGGGCTGGAGTGGGTGGAACAGACCGGCATCGACATCATCCGCGCGCAGAATGCCGGGCTCGTCGAGCGTATCATCGGCGCCGCGCTGGAGAATGGCTGGGAGATCCGCTCGCCGCTCGATGCCAGTGAACGCGGCGGCAGCGTGGTGCTCGGCCTGCCGCAAGGCACCGAGCCGGCGAAGATCATAGCTGCGCTTCGCGACGAGCGGCTTTACTGCGATGCGCGCGGCACCACGCTGCGGCTGTCTCCCGGCATGGTCACCACAGAGACGGCGGTCGATGCGCTGATCGCGCAGCTCACGGAGCATATCGGGTCGCGGCGACGCCGCGCGTCGTGAATTCAGGTACCGCCTCGCCTGCGGCGCCCGGGAGTTTGGCGCCGGAAAGGGGCGGATCAGGAACCGAACCAGAGGGAAGCAAGATGTTGAAACGTCTAGGACTGATTGGGATGGCCGTCGCTGCCGGCCTCGCCTTTGCGGCGCCCGCCTTCGCCGACAAGATCATGGTGGGCGCCTATCCGGCCAACCCGCCATGGGAATACAAGACCGATTCGGGCGCCTTCGAGGGGTTTGAGATCGACGTCGCCAATGATGTCGCCAAGCGCATCGGCGCAGAGGTCGAGTTCCAGGATCTCGGCTTCCAGGCGCTGTTCGCAGCGACCGCTTCGGGCCGCATCGACTTTGCCGTGTCCTCGATCTCGGTCACCAAGGAGCGGCTGCAGAACCAGGGCTTCACGCAAGCCTATTACGACAGCGACGGTACCATCGTCGGCAAGGCGGATTCCGCCATCAAATCGCTCGACGATCTGAAGGGCAAGACCATCGGGGTCATCGCCGGCTCGACAGGCGAAGCCTACATGAAGGAGAACGCCGCCAAGCTCGGCGTTGCAGAAACCAAGAGCTACAACGCCCAGCAGGACCTTCTGCTCGACGTGCAGAACGGCCGCATCGACGGCGGCGCGGGCGAGCTCGCCGGCTTCCTGTTCGCCATCAAGCAGATGCCAGCGCTAAAGATCCTGGTGCGCATCCCGACCGGCGAGCGCTTCGCCATGATGACCAAGAAGGGCCATCCGCTGCTTGAAAAGGTCAACGACGCCATCAGCGAAATGAAGAAGGATGGCACCATGGCCGCGATCCACAAAAAGTGGTTCGGCGTCGATCCGGAAGCCGGCACCAGCACGGTGACGCCTGGCCCGATCCCGCAATAAGCCGGCTGATCAGAAATTTAGACGGGAGCGGCAGCAAGAGTTGGCGCTCTCGCTTCGACCATTTGGGTCTCGCCAAACACGGCGAACCTTGTCTCACGGTGAGCGCCGATGGAACTGATCGACACCTTCTTCAACTGGGGCATCCTGGTCCGATCGTTTCCGATCCTGATCCGCGGTCTTGGCAACACCATTCTGCTCGGCTGCGCGGCGATCATCTTCGGCACGATCGGCGGGCTGGCGATCTGCCTGGTGCGGCTCTACGCGCCGAAGCCGCTCAGGCGGCTGGCGACGCTCTATATCGACATGTTCCGCGCGCTTCCGATCCTGGTGGTGCTGATCCTGATCTACTACGCCCTGCCCTTCATCGGCATCCGCCTGTCGTCCTTCGTCTCGGCAGCACTTGCGCTGTCACTGGTGTTGGCGGCCTTCACGGCGGAAGTCTGCCGCGCCGGCATCGAGAACATTCCGAAGGGCCAGTTCGAGGCCGCCTCGGCGCTCGGCCTGCCCTTTTGGGTCGCCATGCGCAAGGTGATCCTGCCGCAAGCGATCCGTGTCGTCATTCCGCCGCTCACCAGCAACTGCGTCTCGGTGTTCAAGGACACCGCGCTCGCCTCGGTGGTGGCGATGCCGGATCTCTTGAAGCAGGCGACCGACGCGCAGGCACTGATGGCCAATCCGACGCCGCTGATCGGCGCGGCGATCATCTATCTGGCCTTCCTGTGGCCGCTGGTGCGGCTGGTCGGCTACCTCGAAGAGCGCGGCAAAGCTCGGTCCGCGCACTGATCCCTTAGAATGACCTCGATTAGCTGAAGGAGACTCCCGTGAACCAGCACCATGTTTCGAAAGCGCAGGAGAGCGCCGCTTCGTTCCCGGTCGAGAAGATCCGCGCCATGTTCCCGGCGCTCCGGCAGGCCGGCGACTTCATCTTCATGGACAACGCCGCCGGCGCCCAGATCCCGCAAAGCGTGCTCGACGCGGTGACCAGCCATCTGGTGGCGCACAACGTGCAGCGCGGCGGCCGCTACGGCCGCAGCGTCACCGTCGACCAGTCCGTCGCCGAAGCGCGTGAAAGCGTGGCGGTTTTGATCAACGCCTACAGCCCGTCCGAAATCTGCTTCGGCATGAACGCCACCTCGTTCATCCGCCTGGTCAGCCTCGGCATCGGCCAGATGCTTTCGGAACGCGACGAGATCGTCGTCACCGACATGGATCATGACGCCAACATCGCCACGTGGTTGGCGCTGGAGCAGGCCGGCGCCAGGTTCAAATGGTGGCGCATGCGCGAGGACGGCAATCTGCATGTCGACGACCTCAAGCCGCTGATGTCGGACCGCACCCGGCTCGTCGCCTGCACGGTGACCGCGCACTCGATCGGCTCGATTGTCGATGTCGCTTCGGTCGCCAAGATCGCGCATGCGGCAGGCGCGGAAGTGCTCCTCGACTGCGTGCATTACGGGCCGCACGGGCTGATCGACGTGCAGGCCTGGGACTGCGACTATCTCGTCTGCTCAGGCTACAAGAATTTCTCGCCGCATATGGGTTTTCTCTGGGGCCGCTTCGAAACGCTGAAGCGGCTGCCGACCTTTCGCGAGGACTTCATCCCGGATGAGCCGCCCTACAAGGTCGAGGCCGGCACCTTCATCTACGAGAATGTCTCCGGCATGGACGCAGCGGTGCGCTACCTGGAGTCGATCGGCCGCAATTTCTTGGCCGAGAACAACCGCTCGCGCCGCGACAACATCGTCGCCGGCATGAACGCCATCCGCGAGTACGAGCTGACGCTGGCGCGCGAGATGATGAAGGTGCTGAAGGCCTGCGGCGCGACAATCTACGGCGTCGCCGACGAGGCGCGCATCCATGAGCGCGTGCCGACCTTCTGCTTCAACATCGGCACACTGTCGCCGCAGAGGATCGTCGAGGAGATGGCGGCATTGCAGATCGGCATCCGCGACGGCCATATGTATGCGCCACGGCTGATGAAGCGGCTGAACCTGCCGATGCACAGCGGCGCGATCCGCGCCTCGCTGGTGCACTACAACACGGTCGAGGAAGTGCACCGTTTCGGCGAAGCGCTGCGGGCAATCATTGCGAAGCTGTCGTGACGCCCGGACGTCTGGTTCGAGCCTACGCCGCCTTCTTCGCCAGCCTCGCCTTGATGCTTGCCACGTCGGCGCGCGGCGTCGCGGCGAAAAGCGTCTTGGTGTAGCTGTGCTTGGGGTCCGAGAAGACCTCGTCGCGCGAGCCGTATTCGACCGCCTCGCCGAAATACATCACCATCACGTCGTCGGCGATATAACGCACCACCGACAGATCGTGGCTGATGAAGACATAGGTCAGCTTGAACTCGTCCTGCAGGTCGGCGAGCAGGTTGAGCACCTGCGCCTGCACCGAAAGATCGAGCGCCGAGACCGGCTCGTCCAGCACCAGCAGGCTCGGGTTCAGCATCAGTGCGCGGGCAATGGCGATGCGCTGGCGCTGACCGCCGGAGAACATATGCGGATAGCGGTTGTAGTGCTCAGGGCCGAGACCGACCTTCTTCAGCATCTTCATCGCCAGGTCGCGGCGTTCCTCGGCCGGCTTGTCGGTATTGATCAGCAGCGGCTCGCCGAGCACGTCGCCGATCTTTTGACGCGGGTTGAGCGACCCGTAGGGATTCTGGAAGACGATCTGCACCTTGCGACGCATTTCCTTGGTCAACCCGTCCTTGGCGATGTCGACCTTGTTGCCGTCGATGAACAAATCGCCGGCGGTCGCGGGATCGATCAGCGTGATGATGCGGGCGAGCGTGGACTTGCCGCAGCCGCTTTCGCCGACGATGGCGAGCGTCTTGCCCTTATCGACGCTGAAGGAGACGCCCTTCACCGCATGCACCGTGCGCGCGGGGCGGAACAGGCCGCCGCCGACATGGTAGTCGCGTTTGATGTTCTTGCCTTCGACAACCTTGGTCATGCGCCGGCTCCGGTCATGCACTGGCTTCTGGGGGCGCCGGCTCGAACAGCATGTCGGAGACGGTCGGCAGCCGGTCGCCGACGGCGTTCTCCGGCAGCGCAGACAGCAGCGCGCGCGTATAGTTGCTCTTGGGGTTCTCGAACAGCGACAGCACGTCGGCCTCTTCCATCTTGCGGCCCTTGTATTGGACGATGACGCGATCGGCGGTCTCGGCGACCACGCCCATATTGTGGGTGATCATGATCAGGCCCATGCCGTATTTGGCCTGCAGCGACACAAGCAGGTCGAGAATTTGCTTCTGGATGGTGACGTCGAGCGCGGTGGTCGGCTCGTCCGCAATCAGCAGCTTCGGATTGCAGGCAATGGCCATCGCGATCATGACGCGCTGGCATTGGCCGCCCGACATCTGATGCGGGAAGGAGTTGAGCCGCTCGGCCGGCTCCGGAATGCCGACCTGCTTCAACAACTCGATGGCGCGCGCCCGGCGCTGTGCGCGATCCATGCCGAGATGGAAGCGCAGCACTTCCTCGATCTGAAAGCCGACGGTGAAGCAAGGATTGAGACTGGCGATCGGCTCCTGGAAGATCATGGCAATGTCCTTGCCGATGATCTTGCGGCGCTCGGCCGGACCCATCTTGAGGAGATCGCGGCCGCCAAACGTCATTCGGTCGGCCGTGACAGCGGCCGTCCAGGGCAACAGGCCCATAACCGCCAGCATCGACACCGACTTGCCGGAGCCGGATTCGCCGACGATGGCGAGCACCTCGCGCTCGTCGACACGGAGCGAGACGCCGTCGACGGCGCGGAACGGGCCGGAGGCGGTCTGGAACTCGACGACGAGGTTCTGGATGTCGAGCAATGCCATCACGACCTCCTGAGCTTCGGATCGAGCGCGTCGCGCAGGCCGTCGCCGATCAGGTTGATGGCGAGCACCGTGATAAGTATGGCAAGGCCGGGGAAAGTCACCACCCACCAGGCGCGCAGGATGAATTCGCGCGCCGAGGCCAGCATGGTGCCCCATTCCGGCGTCGGCGGCTGCGCGCCGAGTCCAAGGAAGCCAAGCGCTGCGGCTTCGAGGATGGCGTTCGAGAAGGACAGCGTGCCCTGGACGATCAGCGGCGCCAGGCAGTTCGGCAGGATGGTCCTGAGCATCAGCCTCAGGTGCCCGGCGCCGGCGACCTTGGCAGCCACGACATATTCGCGGCTCTTTTCAGCCATCACCGCAGCGCGCACCAGGCGGGCGAAATGCGGCTGCAGGACGAGCGAGATCGCCAGCATCGCATTGAACAGGCCGGGGCCGAGAATGGTGACCAGCACCAGCGCCAGAAGCAGCGACGGGAAGGCCAGGATCAGGTCCATGACGCGCATGATTGCGACGTCGACCCAGCCGCGGAAATAGCCTGCCAGCAAGCCGAGTGTGATGCCGCCGACGAGGGCCAGCGTGACGACGACGGCGCCGATGAGCAGCGAGAAACGCGCGCCATAGAGCAGGCGCGAGAGGATGTCGCGGCCGACCGGATCGGTGCCGAGGATATATTGCGAGCTGCCGCCCGCCTGCCAGGCCGGCGGCCTGAGGAAGGCTGTCTTGTCCTGCACGTCGGGCGCATAGGGCGCGAGCAACGGCGCAAAGAGCGCCGCCAGCACCAGCAGGATGAAGACGACCAAGCCGATGACGGCGCCGCGGTTCACCGAGAAATAGTGCCAGAAGGTCTTGAAGCCGGTCAGCCGGTCCGGGCTGCCGGCGGCCATCGGGGCGATTTCGGTCGACTGGCTCATCACGCCGCCCTGATGCGCGGGTTGATGACGGCATAAAGCACGTCGACGATGAGGTTAACGGCCATGACGATGAGTGCGATCAAAAGCAGACCTGACTGCACGACGACATAGTCGCGCTTGAAGATGGAATCGACCATCCACTTGCCGATGCCCGGCCAGGCGAAGATGGTTTCGGTGAGGATGGCGCCGGCAAGCAGCGTGCCGACCTGCAGGCCGATCGTGGTGACGACCGGGATCAGGGCGTTGCGAAGTGCGTGCGCACCGATGACGCGGGCGGCGGAAAGGCCCTTGGCGCGGGCGGTGCGGACATAGTCTTCACCGAGCACCTCGAGCATGGCCGAACGGGTCTGGCGCGCGATCACCGCCAGCGGAATCGTGCCGAGCACGATCGCCGGCAGGATGAGATGGCTGAGCGCCGAGCGCAGCGCGTCCCATTTGCCGTAGAGAATGCTGTCGATGGTCATGAAACCGGTGATCGGCTTCAGGAAGAACTGCAGGCCCATGCGGCCCGACACCGGCGTCCAGCCGAGATAGCCGGAAAAGAAGATGATGAGCAGCAGGCCCCACCAGAAGATCGGCATGGAATAGCCGACCAGCGCGGTGCCCATCAACGACTGATCGAACCATGAGCCGCGTTTGACGGCCGCGAATATGCCGGCCGGGATGCCGATCGCCATGGCGAAGATCATGGCGAAGAAGGACAATTCCAGCGTCGCCGGGAAGAGCGTCTTGAACTCTTGGAGCACCGGGCGCTTGGAGGAAATCGAGACGCCGAAATCGCCGGTCGCGACCTCGCCGACATAGCGCGCATACTGCTCCCAGACCGGCAGATTGTAGCCGAACTGTTCCTTGAGCTCTTGGTAGCGGGCGGGGGTGACGCCGTGCTCGCCGGCCATGGCCAGGATCGGATCGCCGGGCAGCAGCCGGACAAAGGCGAAGGCGCAGATGGTGATGCCGACGAGCGTCGGGATCAGAAGTGCGATTTTGTTGAGGAGATATCTGAGCATCGTGAAATGGAATGGGGCGGCGACAATTCGCGCCGCCCCGTTCGCAAATATTACTCGGCCTTGTCAACGCCGTCGAAGCGATGAATGCCGAGCGGGTCCATCTTGAAGCCGCTGACGTTGTTGCGGACAACGGCATAGACCTGGCTGTGAGCCAGCAGGAAGGCCGGCGCCTGCTTGGCGAAGATTTCCTGGGCCTGCTCATAGAGCTTGGTGCGCTCGCCCTGGTCGCTGGTCTTCTTGGCCTTCTGGATCAGGTCCTCGAAGTCCTTGTCGCACCAGCTGGAATAGTTCGAGACGCCGATGGCCGAGCACGCGAAGAGGGTGGCGAAGAAATTGTCCGGATCGCCATTGTCGCCGGTCCAGCCGATCTGGAAGGCGCCGGGACGCTCCTTCTTCTTGCCTTCCTCGCGATACTTGGTCCACTCGTAGTTGACAATCTCGGCCTTGACGCCGACCTTGGCCCAGTCGGCCTGGATCAGCTCAGCCGCGCGCTGGAAGTTCGGGTTGTAAGGACGAACGCGGTCGGAAGCCCAGAGCTGGATTTCCTTCAGCCCGGCGTCGGCCAGCACCTTCTTGGCCGCTTCCGGATCATAGGAATCGAACTTCACATCCTTGTTCCACGACCACATGGTCGGCGGGATCAGGTTCTGCGCCGGCGTCGCGCCAGCGTCCTGGAACAGCGACTTGATCAGCGCTTCCCGGTCGATCGCCTGGTTGAGCGCGTGACGAACCTCCGGCTTGTCGAGCGGCGGGATCGTCGTGTTGTAGCTCATGTAGCCGATGTTAAGGCCGGCCTGATCCATCAGGGTCACGTCCTTGTTGGCCTTGATGGTGGCGATGTCCGCCGGGTTCGGATAGGGAGCGACATCGCATTCGCCGGCCAGCACCTTCTGGATGCGGGCGGTCGCGTCAGGCGTGATGGCGAAGACCAGATCGTCGATCTTCTCCTTGCCCTTGAAGTAGTCGGGGTTCGCCGCATAGCGGATGACCGAGTCGAGCTGATAGTCGACGAACTGGAACGGCCCGGTGCCGATCGGCTTGGTCGAGAAGTCGGCCATCTTGCCTTCCTTCTCGAGCTGGTCGGCATATTCCTTCGACACGATCGAGGCGAAGTCCATGCCGAGATTGGCCAGCATCGGCGCGTTCGGCTCGGTCAGCGTCAGCTTGACGGTGAGGTCGTCGACCTTTTCCCACTTGGCGACGTATTTCGGCATGTCCATGCCGGTGTAGTAGTCCCAGGTCAGGTTCGGCAGATACTTCTCGCCGTTCCACGGATTCTGCTTGTTGAACTGACGGTCGAACGAGAAGACGACGTCATCGGCATTGAGGTCGCGGGTCGGCTTGAAATAGTCGGTGGTCTGGAACTTCACGCCAGGGTGCAAGTGGAAAGTATAGACCAGGCCGTCGTCGGAGATTTCCCATTTGTCGGCGAGGCCGGGCTCGATCTCGGTGCCGCCATGCTTGAACTCGACCAGGCGCGAATAGACCGTGCGCGACGAAGCGTCGAAGTCGTTGCCGCCCGTCGTCGTACCCGGATCGAAATTGGCCGGCGACGCTTCCGAGCAATAAACAAGCGTCTTTGCATTGGCCATCCCGCCGAGGACGCTTGCAGCCAGCAACGCGGCTGCAAAAGTCATTGTCTTTTTCATTGAGCACTCCCTGATGTTCTTCCAAGCCCCTCTATCAGGCTCGCGAAGCGCGCATATAAGCACCGTTTTTGGGGCTTTGGAACACCCCGTTTGCGTACCCCACGGTAAGCAGGAAAAGAATCCGCATTTTCCTCAAATAGCAGAAAAAATGAGCAGAATTTTTCGCTCACGCTAATGTTAACAACCGCATTTTTTTATTGATTGAGCCTCTGCCGAAATGGAACGAGGAGCTACTGCCTGCCATCCCAGATACTCGTCGGGTCGCGCCTGAAGGAGGCGTCGAGGGATGGGATTTCGGCGGCAAATCTTTCCGCCGCTGCCGCTGGGGCAAGACTTGCACGGCCGCCGATAGAGGCAATACATAGACGTCAGGCCGGATTTCTTGGAATCCGCAATCGGCCGCAGCGGGAGGAACGCTTCCGAAATCGGAAAGAGATGCGGCGCAGAAGCAAAACCAGGACACCAGGGAGGGATTTGGTGGCAAAAGCAGCAAAGACAACGCCCCCGGCGAAGGCAAGAGCCAAGGCCGCGCCCGTCGATGCGGGCGCGCCCAAGGCTTCATCTTCCAAGACCGCTTCGCCAGCCAAAACGCCGTCACCTGCAAAGGCCGGCTCCAAGCCGAAGACCACTGCGAAACCGGCTGCCGCTGCAAAGAAGACGAACCCCACATCCGCCGCCAAGGCTGCAACCGCAAAGACCGCCAGGCCTGCGGCAAAGGCAGCCTCGGGATCGGCCAGGCGGCTGCCCAAGGCGATCACGGAACTCGCGGCAGGGTTGCCGGAAAAGCCTTGGCTGAAAAACTACCCGAAGAACATGCCGGCGGAGATCGGTCCGCTGCCTTACGATTCCATCGGCGACTTCCTTGTCGGCGCCTGCAAGCAGTTCGCCAGCCGGCCGGCGTTCGTGTGCATGGGCAAGTCGATCTCCTATGCCGAGCTCGAGCGGCTTTCGGCGGCCTTCGGCGCCTATCTGCAGTCGAAGGGACTGGAGAAGGGCGCGCGCGTGGCGCTGATGATGCCGAATGTCCTGCAATACCCGGTAGCGATGATGGCCGTGCTTCGCGCCGGCTTCACGGTGGTGAACGTCAACCCGCTCTACACGCCGCGCGAGCTGGAGCATCAGCTCAAGGACTCCGGCGCGCAGGCCATCGTCATTCTGGAGAACTTCGCCAACACGCTGCAGGCGGTGATCGCCAGGACGCCGGTCAAGCATGTCGTGGTCGCGGCGATGGGCGACATGCTGGGCGGGCTGAAAGGCGCGATCGTCAATCTCGTCGTGCGGCGGGTGAAGAAGATGGTTCCCGCCTGGTCGCTGCCCGGCCACGTCAAATTCAACGCCGCGCTCAAGGCGGGCTCGGCAAGCGCCTTCAAGCCGGCGGCGGTGTCGGGCGACGATATCGCCTTCCTGCAATATACGGGCGGCACGACCGGCGTGTCGAAAGGCGCGACGCTGCTGCACCGCAACGTCTTGTCCAACGTGGCGCAGAATTCGCTCTGGGTGGAGGACGCCTATACGGTCAAGCCGAAGCCGGCGCATCTCAACTTTGTTTGCGCGCTGCCGCTCTACCACATCTTCGCGCTGACGGTGAACGCGCTGATGGGCATGCAGCAAGGCGCGCAGAACGTGCTCATTCCGAACCCGCGCGACATTCCCGGCTTCGTGAAAGAACTGCAGAAATACCCGGTCCACATCTTTCCCGGCCTCAACACGCTCTTCAACGCGCTGCTCAACAATGAGGATTTCCGCAAGCTCGACTTCAAGCCGCTGATCCTCACTCTCGGCGGCGGCATGGCGGTGCAGAAAGGCGTGGCCGAGCGCTGGAAGGCGCTGACGGGCTGTCCGGTGAGCGAAGGCTACGGGCTTTCCGAAACCTCGCCGGTGGCAACCGCCAACAAGTTCAGCTCCAGCGACTTTACCGGCACGATCGGCCTGCCGCTGCCTTCGACCGAGATCGCCATCCGCGACGACGACGGCAACAACGTGCCGCTCGGCGAAGTCGGAGAGATCTGCATCCGGGGGCCGCAGGTTATGGCCGGCTACTGGAACCGGCCGGACGAGACCGCCAAAGTGATGACCAAGGACGGATTCTTCAAGTCGGGCGACATGGGCTTCATGGATGAGCGCGGCTACACCAAGATCGTCGACCGCAAGAAGGACATGATCCTGGTCTCCGGTTTCAACGTCTATCCGAACGAGCTGGAAGAAGTCGTGGCGCAGCACCCGGGCGTGCTCGAAGTAGCGGCGATCGGCGTGCCGGACGAGCACTCCGGCGAGGTGCCGAAGCTGTTCGTGGTCAGGAAGGATCCAGCGCTCACCATCGAAACGCTGACTGTCTATTGCCGCGAGAACCTGACCGGCTACAAGCGGCCGAGATACATCGAATTCCGCGCCGAACTGCCGAAGACGCCGGTCGGCAAGATCCTGCGGCGCGCCTTGCGGGAGCAGATTTGAACGAAAATGTTGCCGGCCTGACGCCAATACATCGCGCTGGCCTCGATCCCGCCGAATTCATCAAGGCGAACATGCGGCTTGAGCCGGTGCCGTCGCTGCCTGAAATCCGGCTCTATACGGCCCATCCCGGCAGCGGGCTGAGGCGGCTGCTGGAACCGGTGGACGGCTCGCATGAGCACGCGGCCGAGCCGCAGCCGCCCTACTGGGCCTATGCCTGGGCGGGCGGCGCAGTGCTGGCGCGCTATGTTCTCGACCGGCCGTCAACCGTTGCGGGCCGGCGCGTGCTCGACCTCGGCGCGGGTTCCGGCCTTGTCGGTATCGCCGCGGCGCGAGCCGGGGCTAGGGAAGTGACCGCGGCGGAGATCGACCGCAACGGCATCGTCGCGCTCCGCCTCAACGCGGAGGCCAACGGCGTCGCCATCATCATAATCGGCGAGGACATCAGCGCCGGTCCGCCGCCGTCGGTCGACGTTGTGCTCGCCGGCGACGTTTTCTACGGGCAAGCGGTCGCGCGGCGGATCGTCCCCTTCCTCGACCGCTGCCTTGCCGCGGGCATCGAGGTGCTGGTCGGCGACCCGGGCCGCGCCTGGCTACCCAGGCGGCGGCTTCGCCTGCTTGGCGAGTATCAGGTGCCTGATGTCGGCGGAAACGGCGGTAGCGCGCCGAAACCGAGCGGGATATTTGCGTTCCTTCCCAGCGAGCCCTGATCAGCCCGCCGGCACACTCATCCGCGCGGCGAGAAAATCCGGCAGGTCGGCGACCGAATCCAGGATGACGTCGGCCATCGGCGACAGCGAGTCACGCGTGCCTGTGCCGGAAAGCACGCCGATCGCCAGGCCGCAGCCGCCGGCGCGCGCCATTTCGAGATCGTGGCGATTGTCGCCGACCATGGCGATCTCGCCGGGCTTCAGTCCCGTCAGATCGCAGAACGCGATGACCGTGTCGGGCGCGGGCTTCGGGTTCGCGACCGCATCATAGCCGAAGGCGGCGTCGAAGAGCTGCGCGACACCGAGCGTGGCGAGCGTCTTCTCGGCGCCGCTGGTGGAATCGTTGGTGGCGACGCCCAGCCGGAAGGATCGCTTGTGCAGCGCCCGCAGCGATTCGACGATACCGGGCAGAGCGACAGCCATCGACGAGCCCTGAACCGAGGTGATCTCGTTGAAGCGGGCGACGGCCAGCATCTGGTCCTCCTCCGACAGGCGCGGGAACCAGAGCTCGACGACGTCCATGTTCGAGCCCGAGGCAAAGATCGAATCCGGCTTGAAGCGCTTGCTGACGAAATCGAAGCCGGCGGCGGCGAGCAACCTGTCGGCTTTCCAGCGATCGCCTTCGGCGGCGTCCATGGCCATGAAATCGGCAATGCCGAGCCAGGTAGCGTTGAAGTCGACAAGCGTCCCGTCCTTGTCGAACAGAATTCCCTTGATATCCGCCAATCCGTTTACTCCGCGCCGCGCAATTGGTGGACATGAGCCACCAATCCGGCAGTCGAGGCGTCGCGTTTTGCGGCAGTCTCCTTGCCTTCCACGACAGGCAGCAGGCCTGTCGCCAGTTCCTTGCCGAGCTCGACACCCCACTGGTCGAACGAGTTGATGTTGAACAGCGTGCCTTCGACGAAGACGCGATGCTCATAGAGCGCGATAAGGCGACCGAGCGTGCGCGGATCAAGCTTGCGGTAGAGGATGGTGAGCGACGGACGGTTGCCCGAAAAGACGCGATGCGGCGCGATGCGATCGACATCGGCGGGCTTCATGCCCTTGGCCAGCATCTGCGCGCGCGCCTCTTCCAGCGTGCGGCCCTTCATGAAGGCTTCCGACTGCGCCAGGCAATTGGCAAGCAAGAGATCGTGGTGGGTCTTCAGCTCGGGCTCGTGGCTGACGGCTGCGGCAAGAAACTCGACCGGGATGAAATCGGTGCCCTGGTGCAAAAGCTGGAAGAAGGCGTGCTGGCCGTTGGTACCGGGCTCGCCCCAGACCAGCGGGCCGGTCGGCGTCGTCACCGGGCTGCCGTCCAGCGTCACGCTCTTGCCGTTCGATTCCATATCGAGCTGCTGCAGATAGGCCGGCAGGCGCGACAGGCGCTGATCGTATGGAATGACGGCACGGGCCGGGTATTTGCAGACGACGCGGTGCCACCAGCCGATCAGCCCCAGCAAAACAGGCAGGTTATTTTGCAGGGGGGCCGAGCGGAAATGCTCGTCCATCTCATGCGCGCCGTCGAGGAAGGCGCGGAAATTGCGCGGGCCGATGGCGATCATCACCGGCAGGCCGATGGCGCTCCAGACCGAGTAGCGGCCGCCGACCCAGTCCCAGAAACCGAAGACGCGGTCGGAGGCGATGCCGAACTTGGCCACTAGGTCGAGCGCGGTCGAGACGGCGGCGAAATGCTTGCCGATCGCTTGCTTGCCCAGCGCCTTTTCCACCCATCTGCGCGCCGTCTCGGCATTGGTCATCGTCTCGACAGTGGTGAAAGTCTTGGAGGCGATGATGAACAAAGTCGTCTCGGGAGACAGGCCTTTCAGCGTGTCATGGATGTGGGCGCCGTCGACGTTGGAGACATAATGCGCACGCGGGCCGTCATGGTAGGGCGCGAGCGCCAGCGTCACCATCGCCGGGCCAAGATCAGAGCCGCCAATGCCGATATTGACGATGTCGGTGATCTTCTTGCCGGTGGCGCCGGCCGCCTCGCCGGAGCGAATCGCATCAGCGAAGGCGCCCATCGCGTCGAGCACGGCGATCACATCGGCCTTGGTGTCCTGGCCATCGACCACGACACTCTTGCCGGTCAGATTGCGCAGCGCCGTGTGCAGCACGGCGCGGTTTTCGGTGATGTTGATCTTCTTGCCTTCGAACATCGCGGCGCGTCGGCCTTCGAGGTCGGCGGCGCCGGAGAGCGTCTCCAGCATTGCCATCGTGTCGGCGTCGACCGCGCATTTCGACCAGTCGAGCAGAAGATCGCCATCGGTGGCGGAGAATTTCTCGAAGCGCTTGGGATCGGCGGCGAAGGCTTCGCGCATCGTGCCCTTGGCTGCCGCGCGCTGCTCACGCAGGGCGGTGACCTGCTTGTCGAAGGCTGACTGATCCAATGGTGGCTCCTGGCGGGTTTTTAGACCATTTTAACAGGCCCGATGTTTCCGGCGCGTGTCGTCGCGACATTGTATTGAGCCGGATTTCCGTTTCGTTCAAGCGCGGCAGTGACGCACTGCATCACGCTTTTATGATGCCCCGCAACATCCGCTTCCCTGGCGGACGCGCCCCTTTCGTGACCAATGGATCACTGGCATAAATCCCAGCGATCAGAAAAATTGATTGGCGCAACCCCTTGTGCCACCCCTACACTCGACTGGTCCAGCCAAGTGAAAACAGCTGGCCATCCGAGGATGATCTCCCATGCCACAGCGCAATGACACGGCCATATGGTCCGGCCTGTTCCGGATTTCGGCCGAATCCGGACAAACTCTCCAGGCACAGATCCGCCAGGCGATCGTCGCAGCCATCCTCGACCGGCAGATCGCCGCTTCGATGCCGCTGCCATCCTGCCGGATTCTGGCGGAAAAACTTGGCGTTGCCCGCGGCACGGTGGTGCTTGCCTTCCAGCAGCTGGTCGACCAAGGTTTTCTTGTGGCGCGCGAGCGGCGCGGCCACTTCGTCAACCCTGAGGTGCTCGCCACCCCCGCCAAGCCGCACCAGAAGGCGCCCGACCAGCAGAATGAGATCGACTGGAAGGCGCGTCGGCAGATCGCCGCCAGCGATATGCCGCCGCCGGCCAAGCACGACAACTGGATCAAGTCCTCCTACCCGTTCGTCTACGGCCAGTTCGATCCGGCGCTGTTTCCGACCGCGGAATGGCGCGAGTGCAACCGCATGGCGCTCGCGGTGCTGGAGATCCGCAACTGGGCATCCGACATGGTCGACCGGGACGATCCGCTGCTCATCGAGCAGATCCAGGCCCGGCTTTTGCCGCGCCGCGGCATCTTCGCCAATCCGGACGAGATCATCGTGACGCTGGGCGCGCAGAACGCGCTCTATATGCTCGCCTCGCTGTTGATGACCAAGGGCTCGAAGGTGGCAATGGAAGACCCCGGCTATCCGGATGCCCGCTCGATCTTCCGGCTCGCCGGCGCAGATATCCAGCCGGTCCCTGTCGACCAGTCGGGCATCGTGACCTCGGCGATTCCCAGTGATTCCGGCTTTGTATTCGTCACCCCAAGCCACCATTGCCCGACGATGGTGCCGTTGTCCGCCGAGCGGCGGCAGGATTTGCTGGCGCGGGCCAACCGCAACAACCAGATCATCATCGAGGACGGCTATGACAGCCAGCTTCTCGACGAGGCGCCGCAGCAGGCGCTGAAGAGCCTCGATCGCTCGGGCCGCGTCATCTATGTCGGCTCGATGTCGAAGACGCTGGCTCCGGGTCTGAGGCTCGGCTACATCGTCGCTTCGGCAGGACTGATTGCCGAGCTTCGCGCGTTGCGCCGCTTCATGCTCAGGCATCCGCCGGCAAATAACCAGCGCGCCGTTGCGCTGTTTTTGTCGCTCGGTCATCACGAGGCGCTGGTGCGCAGGCTCTCCGCCGCCTTCGACGAGCGGCGCAAGCGTCTGGTCCATGCGATTTCCGCTTTCCTGCCAGAATGGCGCTCGACCGACTCAGCGGGAGGCACATCGTTGTGGCTGGAGGGCCCGCGCGGTACCGATTCACGAGGGCTCGCCGAAGCGGCCGCTTCGCGCAGCGTCATCATCGAACCCGGCGACCGGTTCTTCGACCGCAGCGAAAAGCCCTCGCGTTTCATGCGTTTGGGCATCTCCTCGATCTCGCTGCAGCACATCGAGCCCGGGATCCGGGAGCTCGCCACAGCCGCCGGCCGCAGGCCTGCTGCCGCCTGATCACCACGGACTGCCACATCAAGAGCCGGCGTTTTTGCCGGCTCTTTTATTTTGGCGCGCCTCAACGCTTAGCATCCTGGCATATTCGACGGGATTGACTGGCTCATAGGCTGTGCCAATGCCGACGGCATAGTCGAGGCACAAAGGGGACGAGGCAGGCCGATGGTGGACCAACCGCCGCGCATCCTGCCCCTGAAAAAGCAAAGGTGGAGTGCTTTCCATGTCAGTGGCTCTTGAGAAGCAGGAAACGACGTCGGACCAGCGTTCGCGGCGGTCCGGCGGGCGCGAAGCGCGCCGCGCGATGCGGGCAGCACCGCTCGCAGACGATATCCGTCCGGTGCGAGCCGGCCTCGAAGGCGGCAGCTACGGGCCATTGAGCCAGAACGACAAGGAACGCATCCATGAAGCGGTGCTGACGCTTCTGGAGACGGTGGGCTTCGCCAACGCCATCCCCTCCTGCATCGAGGCGCTGACCCGGGTCGGGGCGAGCTATGGCGACGACGGCCGCATCCGCCTGCCGCGCGCGCTGGTGCTCGACACGATCAAGAAGGCGGCGCGCCACTTCACGCTTCACGGCCAGGATCCCAAGCACGACATGGTGATCCAGGGCAAACGCGTGCATTACGGCACGGCGGGCGCGGCGGTGCATCTGGTCGATGTCGAGAAGCGCGAATATCGAGAATCGCAGCTGCAGGACATCTATGACGCCGCCCGTCTCGTCGACGGGCTCGACAACATCCATTTCTTCCAGCGCACCATGGTGCCGCGCGATATTCCCGATCCGCTCGAGATGGACTTCAACACGCTCTATGCCTGCGTACTGGGGACATCCAAGCATGTCGGCACCTCGTTCACCGTGCGAGAGAACGTCAAGCCGGCGCTGGAAATGCTCTATGCGATCGCCGGCGGCGAGGAGAATTTCCGGGCGCGGCCTTTCGTGTCGAACTCGAACTGCTTCGTGGTGCCGCCGATGAAATTCGCCGAGGACGCCTGCGGCGTGCTCGAAGCCTGCGTCGAGGGCGGCATTCCGATCCTGCTCTTGTCGGCCGGCCAGGCCGGCGCCACGGCTCCCGCCGCGATTGCCGGCGCCGTCGTGCAGGCGGTGGCCGAAGTGCTGATGGGCCTGGTCTATGTCAACGCCATCAAGCCCGGCCATCCGGCGATCTTCGGCACCTGGCCGTTCGTCTCCGATCTCCGGACCGGCGCCATGTCCGGCGGTTCGGCCGAGCAGGCCGTGTTGACCGCGGCCTGCGCGCAGATGGCGCAATATTACGACCTGCCGGGTGGCTCGGCCGCAGGCATGACGGATTCGAAGCTGCCCGACATCCAATCCGGCTATGAAAAAGGCATCACCGATGTGATGGCCGGTCTTGCCGGCCTCAACCTCGTCTATGAATCGGCTGGCATGCATGCCTCGCTGCTCGGCTTCTGTCTCGAAAGCCTGATCATCGACAACGACATGCTCGGCCACTGCCTACGATGCGTGCGCGGCATCGAGGTGACGGACGAGGCGCTGTCGATCGACACGATCGCCGATGTCTGCCTCAAGGGCCCGGGTCACTATCTCGGCAACGAGCAGACTTTGAAGCTGATGCAGACCGAATATTTTTATCCCGCAGTCGGCGATCGCTTCTCGCCCAAGGAATGGAATGAGAAGGGCCGGCCCGACATTTTGCAGCGGGCGATCGCCGAGAAGAAGCGCGTGCTGGCCGAGCGCTTTCCGCGCCATGTGTCGCGGCTCGTCGACGACAAGCTGCGCGCGCGCTTCGGCGAGATGATCAAGCTGCCGCGCAACAAGATGGGCGGCTGATCTTTCCGCTCTCGCAGATCACTCCGCACGCAGCCCATAGCGCTCGACGACTTCGGCGTTGATCAGCTTCGCATGCAGCGTCAACAGCACGATCTGCGCATCGAGGCCGTCGCCGGCTTCGAGCGCGGCCTCGATGCGGCGCTCGGCTTCCAAAGTGTGCTCCCTGCCATTGGCCCGCTCGAAGGTTTCCGGTCCGGCGACGCAATAGCCGCAGAGTTGCGCCACTGATTGATAAGCCTGAGGCGGCGGCTCCTCGGGCCAATGATCCTTCATCAGGTTGACGATGGTGAGCTTGACGCCCTCAGGCACCAGTGCCGGATGCAAGTCGGCCTTACGCAAGGCGTCGTCGAGCTGGCGCAAGTCGCCCGAACGGCCGAACATGCCGAGGAAGCCGAGGGAAGAGCGCCGTTTCGCCATAAATGCCTCCCTTCGTAGCACCGTCGAGATCGGGCTAATCTGTAGATGCCCCGCGGCCGAAACAAGGGCCATGAGAAAGGGCGGTCCGCCGGAAAGCGGACCGCCCTTCGATTGTCGCCGTGCTCTGAATTCAGTGGTTGTCGCGCGGGACGCCCCTGGTGTGTGCGACATCCTGATATTTCACCGCCGGCTTCAGCACCATGCCGGCGGAGAACTGGTCGACCATGCCGCGCTGGATTTCCTGCCAGGGCGTCTGGTGCTCGGGATAGTCATAGCCGCCATTGCCCTGCAGCGCTGCCCGCCGCCTGGCCATCTCCTCGTCGCCGACAAGGATATTGGCGGTGCCCTTCCTCAGGTCGATGCGGACGCGGTCGCCAGTCTTGAGCAGCGCCAGCCCGCCACCGACCGCTGCCTCCGGCGATGCGTTGAGGATCGATGGCGAACCCGACGTGCCGGACTGGCGGCCGTCGCCGATGCAGGCCAGCGAATGGATGCCCTTCTTGATGAGATGGGCCGGCGGCTGCATGTTGACCACCTCGGCGCCGCCCGGATAGCCGACCGGACCGGCGCCGCGCATGAACAGGATCGTGTGCTCGTCGATGCCCTGCGCCGGATCGTCGATGCGGGCGTGGTAATCCTCCGGGCCGTCGAAGACCATGGCGTTGCCTTCGAAAGCCTCCGGATCGTTCGGGTTCGAGAGATAGCGCTCGCGGAATTCGGGCGAGATGCCGCTGGTCTTCATGATGGCGGAATCAAACAGATTGCCCTTGAGGTTGATGAAGCCGGCATTGCTCTTGAGCGGCTTATCGACGCCGCGGATGACATCGTGATTTTCGTTGACCGCGCCGCGGCAATTGTCGCCGATCGACTTGCCGTTGGCGGTGATCGCGTCGGGGTGCGGCAATAGTCCGCCCTTCAGCAGTTCGGCCACGACGGCCGGCACGCCGCCGGCATGGTGATAGTCCTCGCCGAGATACTCGCCCGTCGGCTGCAGGTTGACGATCAGCGGCACGTTAAGGCCGATGTTCTGCCAGTCGTCATTGTCGAGCGGCACGCCGAGATGGCGGGCGATGGCATTGAGGTGGATCGGCGCGTTGGTCGAGCCGCCGATGGCCGAATTGACGACGATGGCATTCTCGAACGCCTGGCGGGTCATGATGTCCGACGGTTTCAGGTCCTCATGCACCATATCGACGATGCGCTTGCCGGTCTCGTAGGCGATCTGGCCGCGCTCGCGATAGGGCGCGGGGATCGCGGCCGAGCCCGGCAGCTGCATGCCGAGCGCCTCGGCAAGCGAATTCATGGTGGTGGCGGTGCCCATGGTGTTGCAATAGCCGGTCGACGGCGCCGAGGAGGCGACGATGTCCATGAACTCGTCATAGTTGATCTCGCCGGCCGACAGCCGCTGGCGCGATTCCCAGACGATGGTGCCGGAGCCGGTGCGCTTGCCCTTATGCCAGCCATTGAGCATCGGGCCGACCGAAAGCGCGATCGCCGGAATGTTGACGGTCGCCGCCGCCATCAAGAGCGCGGGCGTAGTCTTGTCGCAGCCGATGGTCAGCACGACGCCGTCGAGCGGATAGCCGTAGAGCACCTCGACGAGGCTGAGATACGCGAGGTTGCGGTCGAGCGCCGCCGTTGGCCGCTTGCCGGTCTCCTGGATCGGATGGCACGGGAACTCGAAGGGGATGCCGCCCATCGAGACGATGCCTTCGCGCACGCGCTTGGCGAGCTCGAGATGGTGCCTGTTGCAGGGCGAGAGATCGGAACCCGTCTGCGCGATACCGATCAGCGGCTTGCCCGACATCAGCTCGGCGCGCGTCAGTCCGTAATTGAGGTAGCGTTCGAGATAGAGCGCCGTCATGCCCGGGTTGTCGGGATTGTCGAACCACTCCTGCGAGCGAAATTTCTTCTTCTTGGTGGGGGCGCCTGCCATCGTGGTCTCCGTATTTGTATGACAAATCGATATGACAACGCGCTCATGCAGGCAAGAGGCAGACACGCCGCAGACCCGCACTTTGGTGCGATAGACATAGAAAGGGCCGCGCGCCAGGACCAATCGACATCAGCATTCCGGGAGGTCTTGATGGCTTTGGTGATCGAGGGCGAGGAGCGGATCGCCGCACCTGTCGAGAAAGTGTGGGAAGCCCTCAACGACAGGGGAAATCCTGAAGGAGGCAATTCCCGGCTGCCGGAGCCTGGAAAGGAAATCGGACACCCGGCGGCCCGGCGAATTACTCGAACACGATGCTGGGCACTGCCGCCTCGGCGGCGCCGCGTTCCTCTTGGACCCTGTCCCATACCCTCGCGGCGATATCGCGATAGATCTTCGCCTCGGCGCCGTCCGGCTTGGATGCGACGACCGGAGCGCCGGCGTCGGAGCTTTCGCGGATGCCCATCTCCAGCGGCACCTCGCCAAGGAAGGTGACGCCGAGCCGTTCGGCCTCGCGCCGCGCGCCGCCATGGCCAAAGATGTCGTAGCGCTTGCCGGTGTCGGGCGCGAGGAAATAGCTCATGTTCTCGACGATGCCGAGCAGCGGCACGTCGACCTTCTTGAACATGTTGAGGCCCTTGCGCGCATCGATGAGCGCCAGGTCCTGCGGCGTCGAGACGATGACGGCACCGGCCAGCGGCACCTGCTGGGCCATGGTGAGCTGGGCATCGCCGGTGCCGGGCGGCATATCGACGACCAGCACGTCGAGCGGTCCCCATTCGACCTCGCGCAGCATCTGGGTGAGCGCCGACATGACCATCGGGCCGCGCCAGATCATCGGCGTCTCCTCGTCGACCAGGAAGCCCATCGACATCACCTTGAGGCCGTAATTCTGCATCGGCTTCAGGATCTTGCCGTCGACCGTCTGCGGCCGGCCGTGAATGTTGAGCAGCCTCGGCATCGACGGCCCGTAGATATCGGCATCGAGCACGCCGACGCTCAGCCCATTGGCGGCAAGGCCGAGCGCCAGGTTGACGGCGGTGGTCGATTTGCCGACGCCGCCCTTGCCGGACGCCACCGCGATGATCGCATCGATGCCGGGCACGCCGCGTTTGGCGTGACTGTGAGAAGCCGGCGCCTGCGGGCCAGGACGCTGCGGCGCTGCCTGGGGAGCAGGTCGTGGCGACGCTGCTTGCGAAGCCGGCCGAACCGGCGCCTCCATGCCGCCGCCTTTCTTCTCCGCCGTCAGCGCGACGACGGCGTTGGCGACGCCGGGGATCGCCTTGACGACACGCTCGGCGGCGGCGCGCAGCGGCTCCATCTCCTGGGCGCGGGCGGCGGGGACGGTAATCGAGAAAAACACCTTGGAATCGGCGATGAAAATCTCAGATACCAGGCCGAGGTCGACGATGTTGCCGGTGAAGTCCGGTCCATTGACCGTCCTCAGGCGCTCGATGACGGTTTCCTTGGTTACAGCCATGATCTTTCCTCGGAGTTTGGCGTTCCAGATAGTGCAGTTTCCCAGCAGAACCAAGCCGTGGCGCAATGGCTCGTCCGGCGTGCTCCGCAAAACGACCGGTGGTGTCGGATTTGCCTAGCGCGTCCCGATCCGCCGATTGCCATGGCCAATCGATCCAGGGGCCCTATCTCGGTTGCCATGAGCGACGGCAACCGGAAAAGGAGACTGTCATGCTCGCAAACAGCAACGCAGCCGCCAATGTGGCGGTGAAAGACCTTTCGAGAGCGCAGGGCTTTTACGAAGGAACGCTGGGCCTCAAGCCTGTCGACGACATGGCCGGAGAACTGATCGTCTACAAAAGCGGCGACACGGTCATCAACGTCTATCGTTCAGAATTCGCCGGTACCAACAAGGCGACGGCGTTGACCTGGACGGTCGGCGACCAGATCGGCGCCATTGTCCAGGCGCTGAAGTCGAAGGGCGTCACCTTCGAGCGCTATGAGATGCCCGGGCTGACGCTTGAGGGCGATGTCCATGTCGGCTACGGCATGAAGGTCGCCTGGTTCAAGGACCCGGACGGCAACATACTTTGTCTTGCGGGCGAGTAGATTTCAGCCTCAGACCGCCAGGCGAGTGACAAAATAGGTCAACGCCGAAATCGCCGCCGTCGCCGGCAGGGTGATCACCCACGCCACGACAATGTTGCCGGCAATGCCCCAGCGCACCGCCGAGACGCGGCGGGCAGCACCCACGCCGATGATGGCGCCGGTGATTGTATGCGTGGTCGAGACCGGGACACCGAGCCAGGTGGCGGCGATCAACGTTATCGCCCCGCCGGTCTCGGCGCAAAAACCCTGCATCGGGTTCAGCCGAGTAATCTTCGATCCCATCGTGTGCACGATGCGCCAGCCGCCGAAGAGCGTGCCCAGCGCCAGTGCGGACTGGCAGGTGATGACCACCCAGAACGGCACGTGGAAGCTCTGGCCAAGCATGCCTTGCGAATAGAGCAGCACGGCGATGATGCCCATGGTTTTCTGCGCGTCATTGCCGCCGTGCCCCAGCGAATAGAGCGAGGCCGAGAAGAACTGCAGGACGCGAAAGCTGTTATCGACCGCAAACGGCGTCTGCCGAACGAACAGCCATGAGACGATGAGGATAAGGACAAGCGCCAGCACGAATCCGGTCGCCGGCGAGAGCACGATCGCCGCGGCCGTCTTGCCGAGCCCGGACCAGACGATGGCCCCCGGGCCGGCCTTGGCGACGCCGGCGCCGACCAACCCGCCGATCAGCGCATGCGAGCTGCTCGACGGAATGCCGGCGATCCAAGTGACGATGTTCCAGACGATGGCTCCGATGAGCGCGGCGAAGATCACTGCGGGGGTCACGATCTCGGCGTCGACGATGCCCTTTCCCACCGTCTCGGCGACATGCAGACCGAAGAACAGGAAGGCGATGAAATTGAAGAAAGCCGCCCAGAACACGGCATAGTGCGGCCTCAGCACGCGGGTGGAGACGATAGTCGCGATCGAGTTGGCGGCATCGTGCAGGCCGTTGAGGAAATCGAAGAACAGCGCCACGGCGACGAGGCCGACCAGCAGGGGAAAGGCGATCGCGGCGTCCATCTGTTAGACGTTCTCGATGGCGATGCCGCTGATCTCGTTAGCGACGTCCTCGAAACGGTCGACCACCTTTTCCAGCTGGCCGTAAATCTCCGAGCCGATCAGGTAGGCCATAGGGTCGCTGCGGCCGTGCCGCTTGAACAGGTCCTTCAGGCCCTGCTCGTGCAGGTCGTCGGCGCGGCCCTCAACGCGCATGACTTCTTCGGCGATGGCGTTCAGCCGCGCGGCGTTGGCGCCAACCTTGCCGAGCAGGGGGATGGCCTCTGCTACCAGCCGGGCGGCCTCGACGATGACGCTGCCCATTTCCCGCATCAGCGGATCGAATTCCCTCATCTCGAACAATTTCACCGTCTTGACGGCCTTGTGCATCGTATCGATGGCATCATCCATCGACTGGATCAGATCCTTGATGTCGCCGCGGTCGAAGGGCGTGATGAAGGAGCGCCTGACGGCAAGCAGCACCTCCGCGGTGATCCCGTCCGCTTCGTCCTCCAGATCGACGATCGTCTGGCACCAGCGGTCGATGTCCCGGCCCTGGAGAAGCTGCTCAAGCGCCTCGGCGCCGCCGACCACCGTGCGCGAATGCCGTTCGAACAGTTCGAAGAAGCGATCCTCGCGCGGCAACAGTCTGCGAAACCAACCCAGCATCTGCTCCTCCCTGCTTCCGCCTACCCCACATAGCGCCATGCGCGGCGCGGGAAAACAGATAAGCCGGCTCAAAAATGTGGATGAGATCCTATCGTTCATCCGCCTTGCGAAGCAAAGCGATTTCCCCGACCTTGGGCAGACCGTGGATCGGATGACATGATCGACAAGCTGGAATTCTTCATCGCTTTAGCCAGGGAAGAGCATTTCGGCCGCGCCGCCGAGGTGTGCGGCGTCACCCAGCCGACGCTGTCGGCCGGCATCAAGCAGCTCGAGGAGCAGCTCGGCGTCATGCTGGTGCTGCGCGGCTCGCGTTTCCAGGGTCTGACGCCGGAAGGCAAGCAGGTGCTGGTTTGGGCGCGCCGCATCGTCGGCGATTCAAGGACCATGCGCGAGGAGATGCGGGCGGCGCGCCACGGCCTGTCCGGCCGCATCCGCATCGCCGCCGTTCCGACGGCGCTCGCCATGGTGGCGCGGCTGACGACGCCGTTCCGCGACAAGCATCCCGGCGTCACCTTTTCGGTGCTGTCACGGACCTCGATCGAGGTGCTGACGCTGCTCGGCAATCTCGATGTCGATGCCGGCATCACCTATCTCGACAACGAGCCGCTGGGGCGGGTGACCAGCGTGCCGCTCTATGACGAGCGCTACCAGCTGATCACGGCGGTCGGTAACCCCTATTCCGACCGCGACAAAGTGACGTGGGCAGAGATCAGCCAGCTGCCGCTCTGCCTGCTGACGCCGGACATGCAGAACCGCCGCATCATCGACCAGCATCTGGCGGAAGCCGGCGTGCAGGTGCGGCCGACACTGGAATCCAACTCGATGATCGTGCTGTTCTCGCATATCCGGACCGGCAAGTGGTCGTCGATCATGCCACTCAACCTTGCGGAAACATTCGGCTTTTCCGAACCGATCCGGGCCATTCCGATCGTCGATCCGGATGCCAGCCACACGGTCGGGCTGGTGGCGGCGCCGCGCGAGCCGCACACGCCGCTGGTGCAGGCGCTGCTGGACGAGGCAATGGCGCTGGCAGACGATTTCCGTTCCCACCGCTAGGCTAGACAATGCGGGCTCAGCGTTTCTGATAGAAAATTTCTATCAAGCGACGAGACTGCTTTATTGATCTCGGAGGTTTCCTCTGATTTCATAAGGACTTAGCGATATTGCGCCCTGTGCATGTCGTTGCCCCAAAACCGCTCTATATTTTGGGGTGACATATGTGTTGGCGCCACGGCCAGGGAGGGCGCTGCATGCCGATGCAGCCTGCAAGTACCGAGATCGCGTCGCGCATAGCGGCGATCATCGAGGAATTGAAGGACCTCGAAGGTCCGTTGCTGCCGATTCTCCACGGCATCCAGGAAGAATTCGGCCATGTGCCGCAGGCGGCGCTTCCGGTCATCGCCGACGGGCTGAACCTCTCGAGAGCGGAGGTGCATGGCGTCGTCACCTTCTATCACGATTTCCGCGCCAAGCCGGCCGGCCGGCATGTGCTGAAGCTCTGCCAGGCGGAAGCCTGCCAGTCGATGGGTTCGGAAGCCGTCGCCACCAAGGTCAAGCAACTGCTCGGCATCGATTTTCACGAGACCGCACGCGACGGATCGGTTACACTGGAGCCGGTCTATTGCCTCGGGCTTTGCGCCTGCTCGCCGTCGGCGATGCTCGACGGCGAAGTGATCGGCCGGCTCGACGACCAGAAGATCGAAGAGATCGTCGCGGAGGTGCGTTCATGATCCCGCGCATCTACATCCCTGCCGATTCCGGTGCTCTGGCGCTCGGCGCCGAAAAGGTCGCCAGGGCGATCGAGAAGGAGCTCAAGGAGCGCGGCGTCGAGGCCAAGATCGTGCGCAACGGCTCGCGCGGCGCCTATTTCCTGGAGCCGATGGTCGAGGTTGCGACCGCCGAGGGCCGCGTCGCCTACGGGCCGGTCAAGCCGTCTGACGTGAAAAGCCTGTTCGACAGCGGTTTCCTCAAGGGTGGCCATCACAAGCGCTGGCTGGGCGCGCCAGACAAGATCCCCTTCCTCGCCAAGCAGACGCGGCTGACCTTCGCGCGCTGTGGCGTCATCGACCCGCTGTCGCTCGACAGCTATAAGTCGCATGGCGGTCTGAGAGGCCTGCAGAACGCGGTCGCCATGGCGCCGGCCGAGATCGTGAAACAGGTGACCGAGTCCGGCCTGCGCGGCCGCGGCGGCGCCGGCTTCCCGACCGGCATCAAGTGGAAGACGGTTCTCGATACGAATTCCGAACGCAAATATATCGTCTGCAACGCCGACGAGGGCGACAGCGCCACCTTCGCCGACCGCATGATCATGGAGGGCGATCCCTTCGTGCTGATCGAAGGCATGGCGATCGCCGGCATCGCCACCGGCGCGACCAAGGGCTTCGTCTATATCCGCTCGGAATATCCGCATGCGGTGGCGACGATGAACAAGGCGGTCGCGATCGCCCGCAAGGCGGGCGTGCTCGGCGTCAATGTGCTGGGCTCGCCCAACGCCTTCGACATGGAAATCCGCGTCGGCGCCGGCGCCTATGTCTGCGGCGAGGAAACCTCGTTGCTCAACAGCTTGGAAGGCAAGCGCGGCGTGGTGCGCGCCAAGCCGCCGCTGCCGGCGATCCAAGGATTGTTCGGCAAGCCGACGGTGATCAACAACGTGATCAGCCTGGCCTCCGTGCCGATCATCATGGACAAGGGCGCCGCCTACTACAAGGATTTCGGCATGGGCCGTTCGCGCGGCACGATCCCGATCCAGATCGCCGGCAACGTCAAGCATGGCGGCCTGTTCGAGACGGCCTTCGGCCTGACGCTGGGCGAAATCGTCGACGAGATCGGCGGCGGCACGGCTTCGGGGCGGCCGGTGAAGGCGGTGCAGGTCGGCGGCCCGCTCGGCGCCTATTTCCCGCGCGCGCTTTTCGACACGCCGTTCGACTACGAGGCTTTTGCTGCCAAGGACGGGCTGATCGGCCATGCCGGCATAACCGTGTTCGACGACAGCGCCGACATGATGAAGCAGGCGCGCTTTGCCATGGAGTTCTGCGCCATCGAAAGCTGCGGCAAGTGCACGCCCTGCCGCATCGGCTCGACGCGCGGCATGGAGGTTCTGGACAAGGTCGCCGCGGGCATCGAGGCGGAGAAGAACCTCGCTCTGGTCACCGACCTCTGCAACACAATGAAGTTCGGATCGCTCTGCGCCCTGGGCGGCTTCACGCCCTACCCGGTGATGAGCTCGATCACGCATTTCCCCGAGGATTTCAAGCCGGCGCCGACGCGCGTGGCTGCCGAATAGGAGCTGGCAGATGAACATCAAAGCCGACTTCCCGACACTCATCGAAGAGATCGACTACGGAACGCCGGAGTCGAGAGCGGCGAAGCAGGTGACGCTGACCGTCGACGGGCAAAGCATCACCGTGCCGGAAGGCACCTCGATCATGCGCGCGGCGATGGAAGGCGGGGTCGAGATCCCGAAGCTCTGCGCCACCGACATGCTGGACTCTTTCGGCTCGTGCCGCGTCTGCCTAGTCGAGATCGACGGCCGCGGCGGCACGCCCGCATCCTGCACGACGCCGGTCGGCGAGGGCATGGTGGTGCGCACGCAGTCCGAGCGGCTCGATGCTATCCGCCGTGGCGTCATGGAACTCTACGTCTCCGACCATCCGACCGGCTGGAACGAGAAGGCCGGAACCGGCGCCAGCGAGTTCGACGCGGTTGCGGAGTCGGTCGGTCTGACCGAGAACCGCTACGGCGTCGAAGGCCGCAACCACGTCAAGGAAGAAGGCGGCGTGGCGCCCGGCCATGGCTCGCTGGCGGTCGACTACATCGCCCGCGATGAGTCCAACCCCTACTTCACCTATGATCCGGCGCAGTGCATCGTCTGCTCACGCTGCGTGCGCGCCTGCGAAGAGGTGCAGGGCACCTTCGCGCTGACCATCGAGGGCCGCGGCTTCGAGTCCCGCATGGTCGCCGGCATGCATGAGGATTTCATCGCTTCCGAATGCGTGTCCTGCGGCGCCTGCGTGCAGGCCTGCCCGACCGACGCATTGCGCGAGAAGACCGTGCTCGAGAAGGGCATGCCGGAGCGCTCGGCCGTCACGACCTGCGCCTATTGCGGCGTCGGCTGCTCGTTCAAGGCGGAAGTGAAGGGTGACGAAGTCATCCGCATGATGCCCTACAAGGACGGCAAGGCGAACCACGGCCATTCCTGCGTCAAAGGCCGTTTTGCCTATGGCTATGCCACCCACAAGGATCGGATCCTGTCGCCGATGATCCGGGAGAAGATCACCGATCCGTGGCGCGAGGTGAGCTGGGAAGAGGCGATCGCCCATACGGCAAAGGAATTCCGCCGCATCCAGTACCAGTACGGACGCGGCTCGATCGGCGGCATCACCTCCTCGCGCTGCACGAACGAGGAGACCTATCTCGTCCAGAAGCTGGTGCGGCAGGGCTTCCGCAACAACAATGTCGACACCTGCGCGCGCGTCTGCCATTCGCCGACCGGCTACGGCCTCGGCCAGACCTACGGCACCTCGGCCGGCACGCAGGACTTCGACTCGGTCGAATACACCGACGTTGCCGTCATCATCGGTGCCAATCCCGCTACGGCGCATCCGGTGTTCGCCTCGCGGCTGAAGAAGCGGCTGCGTGAGGGCGCCAAGCTGATCGTGCTCGACCCGCGCCGCACCGAGCTGGTGAAGTCGGCGCATGTCGAGGCGGACTACCACCTGCCGCTGAAGCCCGGCACCAACGTCGCGGTGCTGACGGCGCTGGCCCACGTCATCGTCACCGAGGGCCTGTTCGACGAAGCCTTTATCCGCGAGCGCTGCGACTGGGCCGAGTTCCAGGACTGGGCGTCCTTCGTCGCCCTGCCGGAAAACAGCCCCGAGACGGTCGGCAAGCTGTCCGGCGTCGATCCTGAAGCGATCCGGGGTGCCGCGCGCCTTTACGCCAAGGGCGGCAACGGCGCGATCTATTACGGCCTCGGCGTCACCGAGCACAGCCAAGGCTCGACTACGGTGATGGCGATCGCCAACCTCGCCATGGCCACCGGCAATATCGGCCGTCCGGGCGTCGGCGTGAACCCGCTGCGCGGCCAGAACAATGTCCAGGGCTCCTGCGACATGGGTTCCTTCCCGCATGAGCTGCCGGGCTATCGCCATATCTCCGGCGAAGCCGTGCGCGACATCTATGAGAGCCTGTGGGGCGTGAAGCTGGACGAGGAGCCCGGCCTGCGCATCCCCAACATGCTGGATGCCGCCGTCGACGGCTCATTCAAGGGCATCTACATCCAGGGCGAGGACATCTTGCAGTCCGACCCCGACACCAAGCATGTCGCCGCAGGGCTGGCCGCGATGGAGTGCGTCGTCGTGCACGACCTCTTCCTCAACGAGACGGCGAACTACGCCCATGTCTTCCTGCCGGGCTCGACCTTCCTGGAGAAGGACGGCACCTTCACCAATGCCGAGCGCCGCATCAACATGGTGCGCAAGGTGCTGGAGCCGAAGGCGCGCTACGCCGACTGGGAGGCGACGCAGGAGCTCGCCCGCGCCATTGGGCTGGACTGGAACTACACGCACCCGTCTGAGATCATGGACGAGATCGCCAAGACGACGCCGAGCTTCGCCGGCGTCTCCTTCGAGCTGCTCGACCGTGTCGGATCGGTGCAGTGGCCCTGCAACGAGAAGGCACCGCTCGGCACGCCGATCATGCATGTCGACGGCTTCGTGCGCGGCAAGGGCAAGTTCATCCGCACCGAATATGTCGCGACGGACGAACGAACCGGCCCGCGCTACCCGCTGCTGCTCACCACCGGGCGTATCCTGTCGCAGTACAATGTCGGTGCGCAGACCAGGCGTACCGAAAACGTCGCCTGGCATGCCGAAGATCGGCTGGAGATCCATCCGCACGACGCCGAGAACCGCGGCATCCGCGAGGGCGACTGGGTGCGGCTGGCGAGCCGTTCGGGCGAGACCACGCTGCGCGCGCTGATCACCGACCGCGTGTCGCCCGGCGTCGTCTACACGACCTTCCACCACCCGGACACGCAAGCCAATGTGATCACGACCGACTTCTCGGACTGGGCGACCAATTGTCCGGAATACAAGGTCACCGCCGTGCAGGTGGCGCCATCCAACGGCCCGACCGAGTGGCAGAGGGACTATAACGAGCAGGCCAAGCAGAGCCGCCGCATCGCCCCGCTGGAAGCGGCGGAGTAGTCTTGGCCGCGCGCCGCAAAGCCACGACGCAAATCTCGCGGCTGGCGCGTCGTGCCGGCGGCACGGCGGCTGCGAACCGCATGGTGCCGGAGGAGACGCCGGTCGCGTTCTCCTATGCCGGCACCACCCATGCGGTGATGATGGCGAGCCCGGCCGATTTCGAGGATTTCGCGCTCGGCTTCTCGCTCACCGAAGACATCGTTGCCGACCCGGCAGAGATCGAGGCGATCGAAGTCGAGGATCTCGGCGCCGGCATCGACATCCAGATCAAGCTGAAGGACCGGGCCAACACGCGCTTCCAGGCGCGACGGCGCCGGCTTGCCGGGCCGGTCGGCTGCGGCCTGTGCGGCATCGAATCCATTGAGGAAGCGATGCGGTCGGTCGACGCGGTCGGTTCGTCGAAGCTTACGCTCGACGCCGAAGACGTCACGCGTTCGGTCAAGCTGCTGTCGAAGCAGCAGCCGCTGCACACCGAGACCGGGGCGGTGCATGCTGCCGGCTTCTACGTTCCCGGCAAAGGTATCGTGATGGCGCGCGAGGATGTCGGCCGCCACAATGCGTTGGACAAGCTCGCCGGCGCGCTGGCCAAAGCCGGCATCGACGGCGCGAGCGGCGCCGTCGTGGTCACCTCGCGCGTGTCGGTGGAGATGGTGCAGAAAACCGCCGCCATCGGTGCCCCGATCATCATGGCGGTTTCGGCGCCGACCGCGCTTGCCATCCGCACCGCCGAGTCCGCCGGGATGACGCTGGTGGCGCTGGTGCGCGGCGACGATTTCGATATTTTCACCCACCCCGACCGGGTGGCTTGCGGAGTTGCCAAGCATGTCGCATGACGAAGACCACATCGCCAGCACCAAGGAAAAGCTGGTGCGCATGGCCAATCAGATCGCCACCTTCTTCCATTCGAAGCCGCACGAGGAAGGCATTGCCGGCGTTGCCGAGCACATCAACAAATTCTGGGAGCCCAGGATGCGGCGGCAGTTCTTCGAGCTGCTGGATGGCGACCCGGAAGATTTCGACGAGTTGGTGATCGCCGCCTCCGCCAAGATCAAGCGTCCGCTGACGGCGGAGCAGGCCGACAAGAGCCTCGGTTACAGCAAGCCTGCGGAGGCTGAGGGCGCCATTCCGCACAAGTAGGGCCTTCGGGCCGCATCGGCGCAAAGGTCTTATATTTCCGCTCTCTAAAGTTTCGCTGCCGCAAGCCGGCTGCCTCTGCTATGGTTGACGACAGGAGATCGTCTGGCCGGGCGGGGTAGTTGCGTGAAGCCGATCGAGACCAGATATGCCCGTAGCGGGGATGTGCGGATCGCCTATCAGGTGGTCGGCCAAGGCTCGTTCGATCTCATCTTCGTCCCCGGCTTCATCTCCAATCTCGACCTCCAATGGGAAGACGAGGGCTACAGCCGCCTGCTGAAGCGGCTTTCGGCTTTCTCACGGCTGATTCTGTTCGACAAACGCGGCACCGGGCTTTCGGACCGAGTGGACAACCATCACCTGCCCGGCCTGGAAACCCGCATGGATGACGTGCGCGCGGTGATGGACGCCACCGGCAGCGGCCGCGCGGCGATCCTCGGCGCTTCGGAAGGCGCACCGATGGCGATGCTGTTTGCCGCGACCTACCCGGAGCGGACGCGGGCACTCGTGCTCTATGGCGGTTATGCGCATTTCCACAAATGGGTAATGCCGCCGGAGCGCCTGGAAGCCTTCATCGAGGTTGCCGAGACTTGCTGGGGCACCGGCGCGACCTTGCCCAATTTCGCGCCAGGCCGCGTGGATGACACGCATTTTGCCCGGTGGTGGGCACGGTTCGAACGGCTGTCGGCCGGCCCGACGGCCGCGGCAGCCCTTGCCCGCATGAATGCAGACATCGACGTGCGCGGCATTCTGTCCGCGATCAGCGCGCCGACGCTGCTGATCCATCGCCGCAATGACGCGCGCGTCGATCCGGAGGCCAGCCGCTTCCTTGCCAAGAAGATTCGCGGCGCCCGGCTTGTTGAGATACCCGGGCGCGACCATCCGATCTGGACCGGGGACGTCGACCGGGTGGCCGACCTGATCGAGGAGTGCCTGACCGGCCAGCCGGCGGTGGCCGACACCGAGCGGGTGCTTGCCGCGCTGCTGGTGACGCGCATCTTCGACACCGCCAAGCTCGGCGACCGCATGTGGAGCGAGCGCAGCCAGCGCTTCCAGGAAGCATGGCGGCTGCTGGTGGGCCGCCATGGTGGGCGGATTGCCGGCACGCATGGCGAATTGATGATCTCTCGTTTCGACGGGCCGGCGCGCGCCATACGCTGCGCAGCGGCGCTGCGCGATGCGGCGCAGCAGATTGGCGTGGCAAGTGGGCAAGGCGTGCATGTCGGCGAGATCGAAATGCGCGGCCAGCCGGTCGGCCTCACGGCGCGGGTGACCATGCAGCTCGCCACCCATGCCGGACCCGGCGACATCCTCGCTTCGCGGCTGGTCGCCGAACTGGCGATAGGCTCCGGCCTGCGTTTCATCGACGCCGGACTTGTCAGTCTCGACGAGCTGAGCGAGCCGCTGCCGGTGGTCCACGCCACGTCTGAACAACATCTGGAACCGGCCTGCCGCCCCAGGCCCAGGGCCCTGCAGCCAGCTACACTGACGGCGCGGGAAAGCGAGGTGGTGAACCTGATTGCCGACGGCATGAGCAATGCGGCGATCGCCGCCGAGCTGAGGCTCAGCGAGCATACGGTCAAGCGGCACGTCGCCAACATATTGCTCAAGCTGGACCTGCCGTCGCGCGCTGCTGCGGCGGCCTTCTCGGCAAGGCACACTGGCCCGGACGGGCCATGAGTGCCATGGCGCTTTCGGGCGAAGCGAAAGGGGTGTCTCTAGGACTATGAATTCCTCCCATGCAGGCCACGCGTCGGGTGGACTCGTCACCTTCAAGAAGCAGACCGACGACCTGGTCGCGGCCGCCATGGCCAATTCGCAACGAGAAAATCCCCGCCCGGCAGTAATCGCCGGGGAGCGCTTCGCACATCTACCGCCCAAGACGATGGGCACATGGAGGATGAAATGCTGACCAAGACAGTGGACGGCGCGGCGATCAAGAAAGCGATCGAGAGCCGCGACGGCAAGACGCTGGCGAGCTTCTACAATGACGATGCGCTGGTGCGGGTGATCGACCGCAACAACCCGCCGAGCAAGCCGCGCGAAATCCGCGGCCGCGCGGCGATCAGCACCTTCTGGGACGACATCTGCAGCCGGGCGATGACCCACAAGGTCGACGCCACGATCGCCGAGGGCGACAATCTCGCCTTCACCCAGGCCTGCGCCTATCCCGACGGCACCAAGGTGTTCTGCGCCGCGATGCTCGAATTGAAGAACGGCCGCATCGCGCGGCAGACGGTCGTGCAGGCCTGGGACGAGTAGCTCAAGAACGGATTCATCTGCAAGACAGGGAGGAGAACCAAGATGTTCAGCGCCAGATGGCAGATCGACGCCAAGTTCGGTCACAAGCAGACCGCGCTCGAGCTGATGCGGAAATGGGAGCGCGAGATCGGCTCGCAGGTCGGGCTCGCCGACCTGAAATTCCAGCTCATGACCGGTTCAGTCGGCGCACGCGAAGCGACGATCGAGACCCACCACCAGGTCGAGAGCCTGGCCCAGTTGGAGGAGTTCTTCGCCAAGATCGCCAAGATCGACGCGCACGCCAAATGGGGCAAGGAGCTGGAGCCCTATGTCGTGTCGGGCACCAGCCTGTGGAACATCTACCGCATCGTCGAGTAGCGGCCTGCGTGGCCGACCTCTCCCACAAGGGGGAGAGGTAGAGGACTTACCCGTGCGCCACCATCACATGGCGGACGGCGGTGTAGTCCTCCAGCGCGTAGAGCGACATGTCCTTGCCGTAACCGGACTGCTTCAGGCCGCCATGCGGCATCTCGTTGGTGAGCATGAAGTGGGTGTTGATCCAGGTGCAGCCATATTGCAGCCGGGCGGCGGTCGTCATGGCGCGCGAGACGTCCCTGGTCCACACCGACGATGCCAGGCCGTAGTCGCTGTCATTCGCCCAGTTCACCGCCTCGTCGACCTCCGAGAAGCGGGTGACCGAGACGACCGGGCCGAACACCTCGCGGCGCACGATCTCGTCTTCCTGCAACGCTCCGGCGACGACCGTCGGCTGGTAGTAGAAGCCGGAGCCCTCGCCCGGCTTGCCGCCGGTGGTGATCTCGATGTGCTTCAATTCCGAAGCGCGCTCGACGAAGCTTGACACGCGGTCGCGCTGGCGGCGCGAGATCAGCGGCCCGATCTCGTTCTCGGTGTCGTCAGGCAGATTGTATTTGATGGTCGACGCCGCCGAGGAGAGATCGGCAACCAGCTTGTCGTAGATCTTCTTGCCGGCATAGATGCGGCAGGCGGCGGTGCAGTCCTGGCCGGCATTGTAGTAGCCGAAGGCGCGCAGACCGTTGACCACCGCGCCGAGATCGGCGTCGTCGAAAACGACGACCGGCGCCTTGCCGCCGAGCTCGAGATGCGTGCGCTTGACCGACTTGGCGGCCGCCTGCAGCACTTTCTTCCCGGTGGCGACGTCGCCGGTGATCGAGATCATGTTGACCTTGGGATGATTGATCAGCGTGTTGCCGACGCTGTCGCCGCGGCCGAGGACGACATTGACCACGCCCTCGGGCAGGATCTCCGACAGGATCCTCGCCAGCTTCAGCGCCGTCAGCGGCGTCTGCTCCGATGGCTTGAAGACGACGGTGTTGCCGCCGCCGATCGCCGGCGCCAGCTTCCAGGCCATCATCATCAGCGGATAGTTCCAGGGCGCGATGGAGGCGACGATGCCGATCGGATCGCGCCGCACCATCGAGGTGTGGCCGGGCAGATACTCGCCCGCGACCTGGCCTGGCATCGAGCGCACCGCGCCGGCGAAGAAGCGGTAGCAATCGACGATCGCCGGGATCTCGTCATTGAGCACGGCGTTGATCGGCTTGCCGCAATTCAGCGCCTCGAGCGCGGCGAACTCATTCGCTTCGGCCTCGATGCGATCGGCGATCTTCAGCAGATAGCCCGAGCGCTGCGCCGGCGTGGTGCGCGACCAATTGACGAACGCTTGTTCGGCGGCACTGACCGCCGCCTCGATCTGCGCCGGACTTGCTTCCGGCAGGTTGAGGATGGTCGCGCCGGTCTTCGGATTGAGGATCGGCTCCTCGATTTCGGTGCCCTTGTCGAATTTCGAGCCGATCAGCATCTGGGTGTCCATGGGGGTTTCTCCCTTCGCAGTAGCGAGTAGCGAGTTGCGTGCAGCGAGTTGCGAATGGCGGGCAGGGTTCGCGATCGATTTTCCCTATTCGCTGTTGGCTAATCCCTATTCGCTGTTTTCATTTGCCCGAGCCGGCGATCTGGTCGCCGTCGCGGGTCAGGTAATAGGCAAAGAGGATCGGCAGCAGCGTCACCAGCACGACGACCATGGCGACGACATTGGTGACCGGACGCTGCCGCGGTCTGATCAGCTCCTCCAGCATCCAGATCGGCACGGTCTGCTGCTGGCCGGCGGTGAAGGTGGTGACGATGACCTCGTCGAAGGACAGCGCAAAGGCCAACATGCCGCCGGCAAGCAGCGCGGTTGCAATGTTGGGCAGCACGACATGCCTAAACGTCTGAAAACCGTCGGCGCCGAGATCCATCGAGGCCTCGATCATCGAGCCTGAGGTGCGGCGAAAACGGGCGACGGCATTGTTGTAGACGACGACCACGCAGAAGGTGGCGTGGCCGAGCACGATCGTCCAGAACGAGAACGGGATGTCGGCGAGCGCAAAGGCCGAGCGCAGCGCGATGCCGGTGATGATGCCGGGCAGCGCGATCGGCAGGATGACGAGCAATGAAATCGCCTCGCGGCCGAAGAAGCGCGTCCGCGAAACCGCAGCGGCGCAGAGCGTGCCAAGAACCAGCGCGATCGCTGTCGAAATGGCAGCGACGCGGATCGACAGCGACAGCGCCTCCCAGACATCCGGCCTGTTCCAGGTGACGGCGAACCATTGCGTGGTCAAACCCGGTGGCGGCCATACAAAACTCTTCTCTTCAGTGGTGAATGCATAGACGAAGATCAAGAGGATCGGCAGGTGCAGGAAGAGCAGGCCGCAGGCGGCGGCGATCTTCAGCCCGAGCGGAGCGGATTGGCCGCGATCAGAGCGCATCGAAAGCTCCCAGGCGCTTGGCGCCCCACAGATAGAAGCCCATGATGACGATGGGCACCACGGTGAAGGCGGCGGCTAAAGGAATGTTGCCGGCGGTGCCTTGCTGCGAATAGACGGCCTGGCCGATGAACAGGCGCGAGGTGCCGATGATCTGCGGGATGATGTAGTCGCCCAATGTCAGCGAGAAGGTGAAGATCGAGCCGGCGACGATGCCCGGCAGCGCCAGCGGGAAGAGCACGTTGCGGAAGGTCTGGCCGGGCGAGGCGCCGAGATCGGACGAGGCCTCGACGAGGTTGCCGGGGACGCGTTCCAGCGCCGCCTGCACAGGCAGGATCATGAACGGCAGCCAGACATAGACGAAGACGATGAAGGTGCCGGTGAAGGAGACCGACAGCGAGTTGCCGCCGACGATCGGCAACGACAGCCAGGCCTCGAGCAGCCACAGCAGGCCGAGCTTGCCTAACAGCCAAGTGAGAATGCCTTCCTTGGCGAGGATCAGTTTCCAGGCGTAGATCTTGACCAGATAGCTCGACCAGAGCGGCAGCATGACGCCGAGATAGAACAGCGCCTTCCAGCGGCCGCGCGCATAGCGCGCCGCGTAATAGGCGATGGGGAAGGCGATGACCGCGGAGGCGAGCGTCACGAGCGCCGCCATCGTCACCGTGCGCAGGATGATGTCGAGATTGGCGGCCTGGAACAGGTCGCCATAGGTCTTCAGCGTGAACTCGCGGTTGATCAGGCCGGAGAACTCGTCGATCGAGAAAAAGCTCTGCAAAAGCAGCGCGAAAAGCGAGCCTATATAGACGATGCCCAGCCACAGAAGCGGCGGCAGCAGCATGAGCAGCAAGAGAAGTATCGGCCGGCGCCAGAAGAGGTCGGAGAGCGCCCCGCGCATGCCGCCGTTGCCGGGCAGGATGGCGGGCACGGGCTTGGATTGAACAGCGGCGATTGTCATCGCGCCGCACCGACGATCAGATCAACGGCGGCAAGGCCGAGATCCTTCACACCCCCCTCTGGCCTGCCGGCCATCTCCCCCGCAAGGAGGGAGATCAGCAGCTCGTCTGCCCCGCCAGTTCTGCAACGTCGAAAATTGGCGAAGCGAGCGGCGACAGCCAATCTCCCCGCTTGCGCGGGAGATATCCGGCAGGACAGAGGGCGGTGCTTTGCACAAACCGCAATCATGCCGACTCGTCCATCAGATGCAGGTGCTCGCGGTTGAAGGTGAGCATCACCGCCTCGCCTTCGGCAGGGAGCGCGGTCCCCGCCGGCACCATGGCATGCAGCCTCAGCCCATCGGCATCCAGCGCCAGCCTTGTGGTGGCGCCGAGATAGTTGGTCCCGACCAGACGCGCGGCAACGCCATCGCCGCTCGTCGCGCCCGATACGCGGATGGATTCAGGCCTGAGGCTGCCCCAGCGATGCTGGCCGGAATAGCGCTGCACGAAATCCGGCGGCAGCACGTTGGACGAGCCGACGAAATCGGCGACGAAGCGTGTCCTCGGCCGCTGGTAAATGTCCTCAGGCGTGCCGACTTGCATGATTCTGCCGTCGTTGAAGACGGCAACACGGTCGGCCATGGAAAGCGCTTCGCCCTGGTCGTGAGTGACGAAGACGAAGGTGATGCCGAGCACCTTCTGCAGCGACTTCAGTTCCTCCTGCATGTTCTCGCGCAGCTTGAGGTCGAGCGCGCCGAGCGGCTCGTCGAGCAGCAGCACTTTGGGCTGGTTGACGAGGGCCCGGGCAAGCGCGACGCGCTGGCGTTGGCCGCCGGAGAGCTGGCCGGGGCGCCGGGCCCCATAGCCCGGCAGGCGCACCAGCGAGAGCGCCTCTTCCGCCGCCTTCAGCCGTTCGACCCTGCCGACGCCCTTGACCATCAGCCCGTAAGCGACGTTGTCGAGCACGTTCAGATGCGGGAACAGCGCGTAGTCCTGGAAAACGGTGTTGACGTTGCGGCGATAGGGCGGAACGCCTTCGGCCCGCTCGCCGAAGATGGAGATCGAGCCGGCCGTCGGCTGCTCGAAGCCGGCGATCAGCCTGAGGCAGGTCGTCTTGCCGGAACCGGACGGCCCGAGCATGGCGAAGAACTCGCCCGGCGCGATGTCGAGATCGACCGCATCGACGGCGCGCACGCTGCCGAAATGGCGCGAGACTTGTTTGAAGGAAACGGCGGAGGTCATGATCTGTCCTGAAGGTTCAGGCTCTCAAATTCGGGCGTCTGTGCTGCCCCTCGTCCGCCTGCCGGCACCTTCTCCGCGTGAAAGACGGGGGACAAGGGACAAACTCCAGCGCTGGCGACCCCTCTCCCCGTTCTTCACGGGGAGAGGGTAAGGGTGAGGGGCAGCGCCAACTTCTAAAAGCCAGGCGAACTCACCGCCCGCCGATGACGCCGATATAGTCCGACACCCAGCGGTAATAGGGCACGCATTTGTCATTCTGGCTGGCGCATTTCGATATCGGCGTCTTCCAGAACTTGATCTTCTCGAAATTGTCGTAACCGTTGGTCTTGCAGCCCTCGTCGCCAAGCAGTTCATTGCCCTTACAGGCGGCGGGCACGACCGGCAGCGAGCCGAACCAGGACGACACATCGCCCTGGACCTTGGGCGAGAGCGAGTGCTCGAGCCACATATAGGCGCAGTTCGGATGGGCGGCGTCGGCTTCCATCATGGTGGTGTCGGCCCAGCCGGTGACGCCCTCCTCCGGCACGGTCGAGGCGACAGGCTTCTTGGCGGCGACCAGCGTGTTCACCTGATACGGCCACGAGCCGGAGGCGACGACGCCTTCGTTCTGGAAATCGTCGACCTGAATCGCGGCGTCATGCCAGTAGCGGCCGACCAGGGTGCGCTGGGTGCGCAGCAGATCGAGCGCCGCCTTGTACTGGTCTTCGCTGAGCTCGTACGGATCCTTGATGCCCAGTTCCGGCTTGTGGAACATCAGGTAGTTGGCGGCATCGGCAATATGGATCGGGCCGTCATAGGCCTGGACACGACCCTTGTTCGACTTGCCATCGGGCAGCTTCATCTCCTCGAAAACGACGTTCCAGCTCTTGGGCGCCTCCTTGAAGACGGTGGTGTTGTACATCAAGATGTTCGGGCCCCACTGGTAGGGCACGCCGTAATGCACCTTGTCGACGGTGAACCAGGGCGCGTCCTTGAGACGGTCGTCGACCGTCTTCCAGCTCTTGATGAGGTCGGTGTTGATCGGCTGCACGCGCTTGCCGGCGACGAGGCGCAGAGAAGCATCACCAGAAGCCGTCACCAGGTCGAAGCCGCCCTCGTTCATCAGCGAGACCATCTCGTCCGACGTATTGGCGGTCTTGACGTTGACCTTGCAGCCGGTCTCCTTCTCGAAGGCGGTCACCCAGTCGTAGTTCTTGTCGGTCTCGCCACGCTCGATATAGCCCGGCCAGGCGACGATATTCAGCTCGCCCTCGCCCTTGCCGACTTCCTTGACCTGGGCGATCGCCTGACCCGAGAAGGTCAGCGCAACCGTCAACGCCGTGCATGACTTCAGGAATGCATTCATCATCGATCTCCCATTTTGGCGCATGACCCCGAAACCGATCCGGTTTTCAACAAGGATCACACGCAAACCTGAACGCCAGAGTTCCCATCACCCCGGCAGCCGCGCTCCCGAGCGGCTTTGTTCCCTGAGCGAAAAGTGCTGTGAAAATTCCGGTTTCGCAAATCCATTTATCAGAAAGCCGATATCGGATTTTCCGATACTCTTTCCGACGCCATTCCGGACGGAAGGTTGCGGCGAAGTCCGCCGAGCCCAACCGTTCACACTTTGCTGGAATCGCTCTGATCAGAGCCGCTGCCGTACCATGCGCTGCGACTGGGCAAGTCCGATAAAGTCGCGGGCGGCCTGCGGCAGGCTGGAACCGCGGCGCCAAACCATGCCGACCTGGACGACCGGAAGCGAGCCGGAGATATCGCGGGATTCGATGCGGTCGCCTTCCAGCGACCAGGGACGATAGACGAGATCGGGCAGCAGCGCCACGCCGGCGCCGGTGGCGACGAGGCTGCGCACGGCCTCGACGGAGCGGGTGCGGAAGGCGACATGCGGTCTCGCACCGAGCGCCGACAGCAGCTTGCCGGTGTTCTCCTCGATCTCGTCGACGGTCAGCATGATCAGCGGTTCGGAAGCGATGTCGCCGATCGAGATAATGTCGGCGCTGGCGAGCTTGTGGCTGAGCGGCAGCCAGAGCCGATAGGCCGAGACTTCGAGGATTTCCGACTGCAGCGCGGTGCGATCGCGCAAATTCGACGTGACCATGACGGCGATGTCGAGCTTGCCGCCGACCAGCAGATGCTCGAGATAGTCGCCATTGTCCTCGATCGCCGAGACTTCGACGCTTGGATACGCGCGGCGGTAGCGAGCCAGCAGATCGGAGAGCACGTAGCCGGCAACAAGCGAGGTGACCCCGAGCTGCAGCCGCCCGCCTGCTGTGAGTTGATCGCCGAGGAAAGCGCGGCGCGCATCGGAAACGTCGGCCAGGATTTTCGTCGCGTGGCGCAGGAACTGGTGCCCCTTATGGGTGATGTTGAGGCCGCGCGGGTGGCGGTCGAACAACTCGACTCCGAGATCGCTCTCCAGCTCCTTGATCGCCTCGGTGACCGAGGATTGCGAGATGGAGAGGTTCTGCGCGGCGCCCGAGACCGTGCCCTGCTCGGCGACGGCGACGAAGAACTGGAGCTGGCGGATGGTGAAGGCCATGCCCGACTAAACACCGGCGCGGCCGGGAAGGAAAGCCGTTGGCGCATCCGGCGCTAGGCCATCGCAATGCTGAGACGCGCGCCGGCCTGGCTGAGAGCGGCGGCGATGTCGCGCGGCGGCGGCTGGTCGGTGGCAAGCTCGGAGAAACCGTCGAAGCCGCAGACCTGAACCAGGCCCTGCCGGCCGAACTTGGTATGGTCGGTGACGACCAGCGAGCGTTGCCCGCGCGACAACACCATGCGGGCGAATTCCGCCTCCTCCAGCTCGTAGTCGGTCAGGCCGGCGACGGCGTCGACCGCGCCGATGGAGATCACCGCGTGGCTGACCGAGAAGCGGCTTACGAATTCGATCGCCGCGACGCCGAGGGCAGCGCCTGAATCGCTGCGCAGCTCGCCGCCGGCCATATAGACCTTGTTGCCGTTCACCGTCGCCAGCGTACGGGCGATGTCGGACGAATTGGTGACCACCGTCAGGCGGCGATGGCCGAGCAGTTCGCGCGCCAGGAAGGACGTGGTGGTGCCGGTGTCGAGCATGATCGACTCGCCGTCGCGGATGGTGGCCGCGACCATGCGGGCAATCAGACGCTTTGCCTCGGCATTCTCGCGCATGCGGCGCTCGAACGGCGCCTCGCCTGTCATCGAGCGCAGGCTGACGGCGCCATGCATCTTGAGCAATGCCCCGTCATCGGTCAGCGGTTTCACGTCGCGCCTGACCGTCTCCAGCGACACGCCCAGGCGCTCGGCCAGGCTGGCGATGGTGATCGTGCCCTCCTCACCGAGGAGCCGCAGGATCTCGCCGTGCCGTTTCGAGTGGATCATGTGGATGTCCGGGATTTTGACCGATTCTACGGCATTCCTAACGCTTTTAAAGGAATTGCTCATATTTTCGGGCAAAACACCCAAAAAAGGTCACAGCTTTTTATTGACAGCAACATCACGCTGGCGTGAGATTGTTGTCGTGACAGGCTCGGAACTGCCACAGGAGGGTGATGGCAGAGCCGCAATCGACTGACCAGATTTTCTGGAACGTGCCTGGCGCGAGCTTTTTTCGAATCCGCGGGGGCGGATGCCGGGATCCTAAGCCTGGCCAAGGGGCTCGTCGGTGTGGTGAGGGATATCAATCCCGGCATCCCGCACCGACGAGGCCTTTCTTTTTTCTCTCATCGCTTTGTGAGAGACCGGCGCTTTGTCGAAAGCCGGCCGAAGCAGGACCGAACCCGTGAGCGCCGCCGCAACCACCGAAGACCGCATCCGCGCCCTGCCCTGCTGGAGCGGCGGCATCGAGATCGAGCCGCTGCCCGGCGGCCTCAGCAACGCCAACTATGTCGTTACCGACGCCGCCGGCCGGCACGTGGTGCGCTTCGGCCAGGACTTCCCGTTCCACCATGTCTTTCGCGAGCGCGAGGTGATGACGGCGCGGGCGGCGCATGCGGCCGGTTTCGCGCCAGCCGTCCACTACGCCGAGCCCGGAATTCTGGTGACCCAGTTTCTCGGCGCCAGGACCTTCCTCGCCGATGATGTGCGCGCCGACCTCGGCCGCGTGGCGGCGCTGCTGCGGCGCTTTCACCGCGAGATGCCGAACCACGTCTCCGGCGCCGGTTTCATGTTCTGGGTCTTTCATGTCATCCGCGACTATGCGCGCACGCTCGAGGAAGGCGGCAGCCGCAAGAAGGACGAGCTGCCGCGCTATCTCGCTTTAGCCGACGAGTTCGAACGGGCGCAGAAGCTTTTGCCGATCGTCTTCGGCCACAATGATCTTTTGCCGGCCAACATCCTCGACGACGGCAAGCGGCTGTGGCTGATCGATTTCGAATATGCCGGCTTCAACACGGCCATGTTCGATCTGGCCGGCGCCGCCTCGAATGCGGGGATGAGCGACGAGGAATCCTTCGCCTTCCTGACCGCCTATTTCATGAAGGAGCCGGACAGCGAGATCCGCCGCTCGCACGCGGCCATGCAATGCGCCTCACTGCTGCGCGAGGCAATGTGGAGCATGGTTTCCGAGCTCTATCTCGACGCGCCCGGGATCGACTACGTCGCCTATACCGAAGAAAACCTGGTGCGGCTCGACGCTGCACTGGAAAACTACCGGACGAGATACGGGACAAGATCATGACTTTGCCCAGCCATGCCGGGATCGTGGTCATCGGCGGCGGCATCATCGGCTGCTCGACCGCCTATCATTTGGCGCGCGACCACAAGGCCGACGTGGTGCTGCTGGAGCAAGGCAAGCTGACCTCGGGCTCGACCTGGCACGCGGCCGGACTGGTCGGGCAGCTGCGCTCGTCGGCCTCAATCACCCGCGTGCTCAAATATTCCGTCGAGCTCTATAAGGGGCTCGAGGCCGAGACGGGACTGGCGACCGGCTGGAAAATGACCGGGTGCCTGAGGCTTGCCACCAACGCCGACCGCTGGACCGAGTTCAAGCGATTGGCGACGACGGCAAAAAGCTTCGGCATGGACATGCAGCTGCTGTCGCCCGCCGAGGTGAAGCGCATGTGGCCGCTGATGGAAACCGGCGATCTCGTCGGCGCCTCCTGGCTGCCGACCGACGGCCAGGCCAGCCCCTCCGACATCACGCAATCGCTCGCCAAGGGCGCGCGCATGCATGGCGCAAAACTATTCGAGGACGCGCGCGTCACCGGATTTGAGATGAAGGACGAACGCATCACCGCGGTGAAGACCGAAAAGGGGGACATTTCCTGCGACAAGGTGGTGAACTGCGCCGGGCAATGGGCAAGGCAGGTCGGCGTGATGGCCGGCATCAACGTGCCGCTGCAGCCGGTCAAGCACCAATACATCATCACCGAGAAGATCGAGGGGCTGGCCAACGACGCGCCGACAATCCGTGACCCCGACCGCCGCACCTATTTCAAGGAAGAGGTCGGCGGGCTGGTGATGGGCGGCTATGAGCCGAACCCGCAGGCCTGGACGACTGAGCTCCCAGGGGGCGACGTACCCAAGGACTGGGCGTTCCGCCTGTTCGATGACGATTACGACCACTTCGAGCAGCATATGGCCCAGGCGATCGAGCGGGTGCCGGCGCTGGCCAATGTCGGCGTCAAGCAAATGATCAACGGGCCGGAGAGCTTTACCCCGGACGGCAATTTCATCCTTGGTGTCGCGCCCGAATGCGCCAACATGTTCGTCGGCGCCGGCTTCAACGCCTTCGGCATCGCGTCCGGCGGCGGCGCCGGCTGGGTGCTGGCGCAATGGGTGGTCGACGGCGAGGCGCCGCTCGACCTCTGGGTGGTCGACATCAGGCGTTTTTCCAACCTGCACCGCGACCGGCAATGGGTCTGCGACCGCACGCTCGAGGCCTATGGCAAGCACTACACGATCGGTTTTCCGCACGAAGAGTATCTGTCCGGCCGGCCGCGCATCGTTTCGCCGCTTTACGAGCGGTTGAAAACCCACCGTGCCGTGTTCGGCTCCAAGCTCGGCTGGGAGCGGCCGAACTGGTTCGCGCCCGATGGCATCAAGCCGGAAGACGTCTATTCGATGGGGCGGCAGAACTGGTTTACCCCGGTCGGCGACGAGCACCGCCATGTGCGCGAGAAAGTCGGCATCTTCGACCAATCCTCCTTTGCCAAATATGAGATGACCGGGGCCGATGCGCTGAAGGCGCTCGACTGGATCTGCGCCAACGACATCAACAAGCCGGTCGGCCGGCTGACCTATACGCAGCTTCTCAACACGCGCGGCGGCATCGAAGCAGACCTCACGGTGGCACGGCTCGGCGAGGACAGGTTCTACATCGTCACCGGCACCGGTTTCCGCACGCATGATTTTTCATGGATCAACGACCATCTCGGCCACGGACTCGACGCGGCGCTGAAAGATGTCACCGAGGATTTCGGCACGCTGTCGCTGATGGGGCCGCGCGCCCGCGACGTGCTGTCGGCGGTAACGGGTGCAGATGTCTCCAACGCCGCCTTCCCCTTCGGCCACGCGCGCGAGATCGACATCGCCGGCCACACCGTGCGGGCGCTGCGGGTGACCTATGTCGGCGAGCTCGGCTGGGAGTTGCATGTGCCGATCGCCGCGACGGGCGAGATTTTTGATGCCCTGATGGCAGCCGGGAAACAGCATGGCATCTGCCCGGTCGGCTACCGGGCGCTGGAATCGCTGCGGCTGGAAAAGGGCTATCGCGCCTGGGGGGCGGACATCACGCCGAACGACACGCCGCAGGAAGCGGGCCTCGGCTGGGCTGTGAAGCTCAGGAAGAACAACGGCTTCATCGGGCGGCGGGCGCTGGAGAAAGTGGCCGGCCAGCCGCTGACGAAACGCTTTGCCGGCTTCACGGTCGACGATCCGGACGTCGTCCTGGCCGGACGCGAGACGATCCTGCGCAACGGCCAACCGGTCGGCTATCTCACCAGTGGCGGCTATGGCTATACGGTGGAGAAGAACATCGGCTATGGCTATGTGCGCAACGCCGATGGCGTCAGCGACGACTTCCTCGCCTCCGGCGCCTATGAACTGGTGGTGGCGATGGAGCGCACGCCGGCAAAGATCCATCTCGAGCCGATGTACGATCCGGCCGGAGAGAAGATAAAGGCTTAAGTAGGAAAGCGGTCAGCCGACGCGCAGCACGAGGCCTCTGCTTGGCACCGCGTCGCCCTCGCCGGGCATCGAGGCGTAAGGCCGTGTTTCTTCAAGCCGGGTTATGACGCCCTCCGCTTCGAGCGCGGCGATCCGCTCGGCAAAGCCGGCCTGCCAGAGCGTGTTCTTGATCGTCAGCACGATGATGCCGCCTGGACGGCAGATGCGGATCAGCTCGTCCAGCCCCTCGACGCCGACATGGCCGGAGGTGAAGACGCCGGCCGAGACGATGCCTGCATAGGCGCCGTCCGCGAAAGGCAAGGCGCCGCCCAGCGCCAGACGATGCAGCGCCGTGTAGACGCCCTTGGCGCCGGCCTTGTCCAGCATGCCTTGCGAGATGTCGAGCGCCTCGACACGTGGATAGCCGGTGATGGCGAGCCATTCGCCGATCAGCCCTGTGCCGGCGCCGGCGTCGAGCACGGGTTCCGCGCCGCGCGGCAGATGGCGGGCAAGCAGGGCCAGGCAGATGGTCGGATGGCGATAGCCGGCCGCCGACATATCGGCGTCGTAAGTTTCGGCCCAGCTATCGTAGATTGCGGCCACTTCGTCCGGCCGTGTTGCGGCATAGGCCGCGCTTAGCGCGCTGTTGTGCTTGCCCTCCGCCATTGCCGCTCCCGCCGCCGATTCGTGTTGGCCATGGTAGCCAAGCGGCAAAAACTGTGGAACCGTTCCGCCATAAACATGGCGTGATGGTTAAGGGGGTGACGATGGAAGAGGCGCGCGCGGCGCTGGCCGCCATTCCGGCGCTTGCCAGGTATAAGGGTCCGCTGGAGCGGCTGGGCGGCCTTACCAACCGTGTCTACAAGGCCGGCGAGGTCTGCCTGCGCATTCCCGGCAAGGGCACGGAGGAATATATCAACCGCGCCAACGAGGCAGTGGCGGCGCGCGAGGCGGCCAAGGCCGGCGTCAGCCCGGAGGTGCTTTTTGCCGATCCCGCATCCGGCTTGATGGCAACGCGCTTCGTCGCCGACGCCGAGACCATGTCGCCGGAAAAGTTCAAGGCCAGACAGGGCAGTCCGGCGCGTGCTGGCGCAGCCTTCCGCAAGCTGCATGCGTCCGGCGCGGTCTTCCCCTTCCGCTTCGAGCTGTTTGCGATGATCGACGACTATCTGAACGTACTGTCGACCAAGGATGTGGCCCTGCCGCCCGGCTATCACGACGTGGTGCGCGAGGCGGGCAGCGTGCGCGAAGCATTGGTCACGCACCCGATCCAGCTTGCTGCCTGCCACTGCGATCCGCTCTGCGAAAACTTTCTCGATACCGGGGAGCGGATGTGGATCGTCGACTGGGAGTACTCCGGCATGAACGATCCGTTGTGGGATCTCGGCGACCTCTCGGTCGAAGGCAAGTTCGACGCCGGCCAGGACGAAGAGCTGATGCGCGCCTATTTCGGCGGCGAAGCAAGGCCGGCCGAGCGCGGCCGCGTCGTCATCTACAAGGCCATGTGCGACCTGCTCTGGACGCTGTGGGGGCTGATCCAGCTCGCCAACAACAACCCGGTCGACGATTTCCGCGCCTATGCGGACGGACGCTTCGCCCGCTGCAAGGCGCTGATGGAGACGCCCGAGTTTTCACGGCACCTGGCCGCAATACGAAAGGGCTAATTGACGCCCTTCGGCACATTCTCGGGCGGCACGACGGTCTCGACCACCTTCTGGCGATAGAAGATGAAGATGCCGGCGAGCACAACGATGGCCGAGCCGGCGAGTATCCGCGGGCTCGGCACATCGCCGAAGAAGACCAGGCCGAAGACAATGGCCCACAGCAGCAGGCTGTAATGCAGCGGCGCAAGCGTTGACGCCGGCGCCAGTTTCAGCGCGCGGGTGATCATCAGATGGGCGGCGCAGGAGACGATGCCGAGCAAAAGCATGGCGCCGAAATCGAGCGCCGACGGCGTACGCCAGGCGCCGATGGTCAGAACGCCGCCGACAATCAACGTGCCGATGGTCTGCCAGGTGACCAGCGTCGTGTCACTCGTTCCGCGCAAACGCCGGCCGAGAATGATGGCGAAGCCGAAGGCAATGCTGCCGATCAGCGCATAGGCCGATGACAGCGAAAACGCGGCCGACGATGGCTTCAGGATGATCAGCACACCGCAGAAGCCGACCAGGATCGCCAGCCAGCGCCGCCAGCCGACCTTCTCGCCGAGCAGGAGATGCGAGAGCGCGGCGACATAGATCGGTCCGGCCATGTAGAAGCTCATCACGTCGGCGAGCGGCAGATAGACGACCGCGGCATAGAACAGCCCGGTATCGAGCGTGGTCGCCGCGACGCGCAGGACCTGCAGCACCGGCCTTTCCACCTGAAAAAGCTTGCCTGCGCCCTGGTTGGCGATCATCGGCCCAAGCACCAAGAAGGCGCCGATGGAGCGGACCAGCACCACCTGACCGACCGAGAAGGAAGCGACCAGCCATTTGCCCATCGCGTCGTTCAGCGCGAACATGAAGTCGCCGGCCAGCATCAAGAGAATGCCGGCGAGCAGGACATTCTTGATCGTAAGATTGCGGGCGAGGAACTGGGCCATGCCCGGCTCCCTACTCGCAATCTGTCGCTTTGAGGAGGGAAATTCGGACGATCCGTAAGACCAGCGGCGGAAATCGGCTGGCGCTACGCGGATTTGTGCCTGCGGTTGACGTTCTCCGGCCGACCGGCGATCGACAGCCGCGTCTCCTGCCTGGTCCGTTCGGCCACCACCTTGCCCCTGGCGATGACACAGAGGCGCTCGGGGCGCAGGCGGACGGCCTCGATCGGATTGCCGGCGTCGAGCACGACAAGGCTCGCCCGCTTGCCGACGGTCAGACCCAGATGATCAAGCCCCATGATCGCGGCGTTGACGTTGGTGACCATGTCGAAGCAGCGCGCCATGTCGGCCGGGCTCGACATCTGCGCGACATGCAGGCCCATGAAGGCCACGTCGAGCATGTCCGCCGTGCCCAGCGAATACCATGGGTCGAGCACGCAGTCCTGGCCCCAGCCGACGCGGATGCCGAGCGCCTGCATCTCCTTCACCCGGGTCAGGCCGCGCCGCTTGGGGAAAGTATCGTGGCGCCCCTGCAGCATGATGTTGATCAGCGGATTGGGGATCGCAGAAACGCCGGCCTCGGCGATCAGCGGCAACAGCTTCGAGACGTAGTAATTGTCCATGGAATGCATCGAGGTGAGGTGCGAGCCCGCCACCCTGCCCTGCAAGCCGAAGCGCTGCGTTTCATAGGCAAGCTGCTCGATGTGGCGCGAAAGCGGGTCGTCGGTCTCGTCGCAATGCATGTCGACCATCAGGCCGCGCTTCGCCGCGATCTCGCAGAGCTCCGTCACCGAGCGGGTGCCGTCGCCCATGCTGCGCTCGAAATGCGGGATGCCGCCGACGATGTCGACGCCCATATCCAGCGCCCGGATTGTGTTTTCGCGGGCCGTCGGCGAGCGATAAAACCCGTCCTGCGGAAAGGCGACCAGCTGCAGGTCGAGATAGGGCGCGACCGTTTTCTTCACGTCCAGCAGAGCTTCCACGGCAAGCAGCCGGTCGTCGCAGACATCGACATGGGTGCGGATGGCAAGCAGGCCCATCGACACCGCCCAGTCGCAATAGGCGAGCGCGCGGTCGCGCACGGCCTCATGCGTCAGGAGCGGCTTCAACTCGCCCCAGAGCGCAATGCCTTCGAGCAACGTGCCCGAAGCGTTGATGCGCGGAATGCCATAGGAGAGCGTGGCGTCCATATGGAAATGCGGATCGACGAAGGGCGCCGTGACAAGATTGCCGCGCGCGTCGACCTCGCTCCGAGCTGCGCCTTGCAACTGAGGCTCGATCGCGGCGATGGTTTCGCCAGCGATGCCGATATCGGCGATCCTGCCGTCCGGCAGCGTGCCGCCGCGCACGATGAGGTCGAAATCCATGTCATCATCCCTTTGGTAGAATCAGCGTTATCGTGATCGGAAAGGCGGCCCGCCGCAGCCGTTTCTTCCCTGCCGGCGTTTCCTCCGGCGCCAACTCGCTCTATAAGCCGCCTCTCGCCCCCGTGGCGAATCCGAAATTTGCTAAGCCAGACACAGGATCGGCCGTTTGTTTCGCTTCTTCCGCTCGACGGAGAACCAGCGCCTTGTCGCAAGGCTGGTACGAGAATCTTTCCGGGAGCATAAATTCGGCTATGGCGCGGCCATTGTGTCGATGCTGGTGGTGGCCGCCATGACGGGGGCAAGCGCATGGATCCTGAAGGAGATCACCAACGAATTCGTGGTCTACAAGAGAGCGGATCGCGTCAACCTGATCGCGGCCGCGGTCGCCGCTATCTTCGTCCTCAAGGGCCTGGCGACCTTCGTTCAGGCCTATTTCATGAGCCGGGTCGGCAATGCCATCATCGCCGATAGGCAGCGAAAGATCTATGACCGGATCCTGGCGCAAGGCATCGAATTCTACCATTCGACCTCGTCGTCCGACCTGATCACCCGCATGACCAACAACGCCCAAGCCGCGCGCAGCGTGCTCGACCTCGTTGTCACGTCCTATGTGCGCGATCTGGTGACGCTGATCGTGCTGGTCGCAGTGATGGTCTGGGAGCAGCCGGCGCTGTCGCTGATCTGCTTCGTCGTCGGACCGGTGGCGATCCACGGCGTCAACAGCATTCTCAAGCGCGTGCGCCAGATCGCCAAGATGGAATTCCGCTCGCTCGGCCAGATCGTGCATGTGATGCAGGAAACGGCAATCGGCGTGCGCGTCGTCAAATCCTTCAATCTCGAAGGCGCGATGCGCAAGCGCATGTACAAGGCCGTGTCGGACGTCCAGAACCGCGCCAACAACATCGCGACGCTCGAGGCAGCCACCAGCCCGGTGATGGAAACGCTTGCCGGTCTGGCGATTGCCGGCGCAGTCTTCATCAGCGGCTTCCTGGTGCTGCAGGGCGGCCAGATGCCGGGCAACATCATGGCCTTTATCGGGGCGCTGCTGCTCGCTTATGAGCCGGCAAAGCGGCTGGCGCGCGTGCGCATCTCGCTGGAGACCGGCATTGTCGGCGTGCGCATGATGTTCCAGCTTGCCGACCGGCCGCTGACGCTGGCCGAAAAGCCCGGCGCCAAGCCGCTGCAGCCGGGCCCGGGCGAAATCCGCTTCGACAATGTCAGCTTCGCCTATCCCGAGAGCCCGCCGGTTTTCGAACATCTCAACCTGACCCTGGCGGCCGGCAAGATGACGGCGCTGGTCGGACCTTCCGGCGGCGGCAAGTCAACGATCCTCAACCTGATCATGCGCATGTACGACCCGCAGAGCGGCAAGGTGATGTTCGACGGCCAGGACATCTCCTTCGCCACGCTCGATTCACTCAGGCAGAAGATTGCCTATGTCAGCCAGGACACATTCCTGTTCGCCGGCACCATCATGCACAACATACGTCTCGGGCGTCAGGACGCGACCGACGAGGAGGTGATCGCCGCGGCCAAGGCCGCCAACGCGCATCACTTCATCAGCGCCATGGCCAAGGGCTACGACACGGAGGTGGGCGAGAACGGCTCGTTGCTGTCCGGCGGCCAGCGCCAGCGCATCTCGATCGCGCGCGCCATGCTGCGCAATGCCGAGATCCTGCTGCTCGACGAGGCGACCAGCGCGCTGGACGCCGAATCGGAAGCGCTGTTCCGCGACGCGCTGCAGCAACTCACGGTCGGGCGCACGACCATCGTCATCGCGCATCGGCTGTCAACGGTGCATCAAGCCGACACGATCGTGGTGCTGGAAAACGGCAAGGTGCTGGAAAGCGGCCCGCACAAGTCCCTGCTCAAACAGGGCGGACTCTATCAGAAGCTTTATGAATATCAGCTGATGCCGTGACGCCGGCGCTTACCCTCCCCGTTGTGGGGAGGGTCGCTGCGCAGCAGCGGGGTGGAGGTGCGGCGCCGACCGACCCGGACCTTCGGTCCGACCTCCCCACAGAGGGGCCCACAAGGGGGAGGTAGGGGGGTGCTGCCCGACTTATTATTCCGGCACTTTCCTGACAGCACCTTTGTCGGCGCTGGTGGCGAAGGCGGCGTAGGCGCGCAGCGCCGTCGTCACCTTGCGCTTGCGCTTTTCCTCAGGCTTCCAGGCCTCCGCGCCCTTGGCCGCCATAGCCTTGCGGCGGGCGTCGAGCTCGGCTTCGCTGACGGCGAGACGGATCTTGCGGTTCGGGATGTCGATCTCGATCGTGTCGCCTTCCTGAACCAGGCCGATCAGCCCGCCCTCGGCGGCTTCCGGCGAGACGTGGCCGATCGACAGACCCGACGTGCCGCCGGAGAAGCGGCCGTCGGTGATCAGCGCGCAGGCCTTGCCGAGGCCCTTCGACTTAAGATAGCTGGTCGGGTAGAGCATCTCCTGCATGCCGGGGCCGCCGCGCGGCCCCTCATAGCGGATGACGACGATGTCGCCCGCCTTGATCTCGTTGCCGAGGATCGCCTTGACGGAAGCGTCCTGGCTTTCGAAGACGCGGGCCGGACCGGTGAATTTCAGGATCGACTCGTCGACGCCGGCCGTCTTCACGATGCAGCCGTCGAGCGCCAGATTGCCCTTCAACACGGCGAGGCCGCCATCCTTGGAGAAAGGCGTCTTGGCCGAGCGGATGACGCCCGTCTCGCGGTTGGTGTCGAGATCCTCCCAGCGGCGATCCTGGCTGAAGGCGACCTGCGTCGGCACGCCGCCGGGGGCCGCAAGGAAGAAATCGCGGACATTCTGGCTGGAGGTGCGGGAAATGTCCCAATGGTCGAGCGCTTGGCCCAGCGTCGCGGTGTGCACCGTCGGCAAGTCGCGGTTGATCAGGCCCGCCTCGTCGAGCTGGCCGAGGATCGCCATGATGCCGCCGGCGCGGTGGACGTCCTCCATATGCACGTCGGACTTGGCCGGCGCCACCTTGCACAGCACCGGCACTTTCCGTGACAGCCGATCGATGTCTTCCATGGTGAAGTCGACCTCGCCCTCATGCGCGGCTGCAAGGATGTGCAGCACGGTGTTGGTCGAGCCGCCCATGGCGATGTCGAGCGCCATGGCGTTTTCGAAGGCGCCCTTGGAGGCGATGCTGCGCGGCAGCGCGCTGTCGTCCTCCTGCTCGTAATAGCGTTGGGCGAGATCGACGACGAGATGGCCGGCCTCGACGAACAGGCGCTTGCGGTCGGCATGGGTGGCCAAAGTCGAGCCGTTTCCGGGCAGCGACAGGCCGAGCGCCTCGGTCAGGCAGTTCATCGAATTGGCGGTGAACATGCCCGAGCAGGAGCCGCAGGTCGGGCAGGCCGAGCGCTCGATGACCTTGACGTCCTCGTCGGAGACGCGGTCGTCGGCGGCGGCGACCATGGCGTCGACCAGGTCGAGCGCTTGCGCCTTGCCGCCCAGCACCACCTTGCCGGCCTCCATCGGCCCGCCGGAGACGAAGACGGTCGGGATGTTGAGGCGCAGCGAGGCCATCAGCATGCCGGGGGTGATCTTGTCGCAGTTGGAGATGCAGACAATGGCGTCGGCGCAATGCGCGTTGACCATGTATTCGACGGAGTCGGCGATCAGCTCGCGCGAGGGCAGCGAATAGAGCATGCCGTCATGGCCCATGGCGATGCCGTCGTCGACGGCGATGGTGTTGAATTCCTTGGCGACGCCGCCCGCCTTCTCGATCTCGCGCGCTACGAGCTGGCCGAGATCCTTCAGGTGCACATGGCCCGGGACGAACTGGGTGAAGGAGTTGACCACGGCGATGATCGGCTTGCCGAAATCCGAATCCTTCATGCCGGTGGCGCGCCACAGGCCGCGGGCGCCGGCCATGTTGCGGCCATGGGTAGTGGTGCGGGAACGATAGGCAGGCATCGGATTGTCCTTGCTGGCCGGCCACGCCGATGCACGGCGGGCGGCGCTCAAATTTTAGTCGGCAGCGGTTATAGCGGCCATAGCCCGGCATGACCACCATTTTGCACTGCGCCAGATTCTTGCGAAAAAAGCATCGGGCGAAAAAGCATCGGGCCAGTGTCGGATCGCGGGCCGCACAGCCGTCCTTGGGCAGACGGCAAGGAATGGCACCATTCTCGGAGCCAGCCGTTCCACTACAACAAGCAGCAACCCGAGGAGCACGACATGCAAAAGATCACCACCTGCCTGTGGTTCGACGACCAGGCCGAAGAGGCGATGAATTTCTACGTGTCCATCTTCAAGAATTCCAAGGTGCTGAGCGTGATGCGTTGGCCCGAAGGCCACGCCGATGAAGGGAAGGTGCTGGTGACCACGTTCGAACTCGACGGCGTGCAGTTCCAGGCGCTCAATGGCGGCCCCCACTTCAAGTTCAACGAGGCGATGTCACAGTCGATCGACTGCAAGACGCAGGAAGAGGTCGATTATTTCTGGGACAGGCTCATCGAAGGCGGTGGTGAACCGTCACAATGCAGCTGGCTGAAGGACAGGTTCGGCGTCTCCTGGCAGGTCGTGCCGGAGCAGTTGCCCCGTCTGCTCCTGGATCCGGACCGGGCCAAGGCCGGCCGGGTCATGTCGGCTATGATGCAGATGAGCAAGATCGACATCGCCAAGATCGAGGAAGCGGCGAAGGGGTGATCGCGATATAGAGAATTTCTTATATTTCTTCTAGGCGCGCCAAAGCTATTGGCGCGCCTGATTGGTAGTTAGCAGTAGCACCTTGGTGCTGGTGAGACCTAGACCAGCCACTGCACTGAAGCGGACTGCCCTATAGGCGAGCTTCCGCAAATCTCTTTAGGGAGGATTCTGGATAGAACTTATCCTCCACAAAGAATCAGCGTAAATGTGATTCTTGGGAAGGGAGGGAAGTTTTCAATGCCTAAATCCTCGAAAGAATTAGAAAAAACGCCAGTTGCACCCCCGGCCAAACGGACGCGCATTAGCCAAGCTGATATTCCTGCTGTTTCGCTGCATGAGGCCTTACGAATTCCGCAGGCCATAGTGGACAGTTATGCAGCAAAGCCCACAGCTCCTCTCAGGGTCGCTCAAGCAGTCGAGATGACGCCCACTTCCGGGCCTTTCCGAATGTTGACGGGTGCAGCAATTGCATACGGTCTAACCGAGGGCGCCGCCCAAGGGAATCTCATATCGCTGACCCAATTGGGACTACAGGTGTGTCGTCCCACCGAAGATGGAATGCGCGAGGCGGGGTTGCGACAAGCACTATTGCAACCAAGGCTTATTGGTGAGTTTCTAAGGCGCTATGATCAAAGCAGATTGCCTAGCCCAGCTATCGCTGCCAACGTCTTGATCGAAATGGGCGTCCCTGCTGACAGGGCGCCTGAGGTGTTCGGCACAATATTGTCCGAGGCTCAACAGGTTGGATTCATCGCGGAAGTTAGCGGAAAGCCATTTGTCGACCTGGCAGCAACAAACGCCCCACATGACGCAACAGTCATCCCTGAAGAGATTCCGGACGTCAGCAAGCCTTTAGAAGCCTTAGCTGGCGACATTAAATTACCGTCCAACGCTAACGCCCATACGTCGGATATACCTACAGATACAAGAAAAAGGAAATTCGTATTTATTACACACGGAAAGAACAAGAAATTTGTTGAACCACTAAAGCAGATACTTGCCTTTGGTGAACTTGAAGCAAGAGTCGCAGTTCAGGAGGAAACTACCTCAATTGGCGTTCCCGATAAAATCATGAGCGGGATGAGAGAGTGCGGCGCAGCAATTATCCATGTCGACGCTGACCGAGTGCTAATCGATTCTGAAGGCAAGGAGCATACTCTCTTAAATTCGAATGTTCTGATCGAAATAGGAGCTGCGATGGCTCTATATGGAAACAGATTCATTCTTCTCGTTAAAGAGGGTGTCCAAATGCCATCAAATCTTCAAGGCCTTTATAGGGTGGAATACTCGGGAGACGACCTAGGTAGCGAGGCCACCGTTAAGCTCATGGGGGCTATAAACGACATGAAGAAACGGTAGCCTCCCTGCCGAATTATGCCGCCTTATCTCGGACCTGATAGTCCTTGACGGTGGCGAAGCGGATCGCCTTCCAGCGCTCGGCCTCGTAGTTGAGCGAGAAAGCGTGCTGGGCGAGGAAGACCGGATCGTTGTCGAGGTCGCGGGCGATGTCGCCGCGATGCGCCTCGATGAAGCGCTGGACATCCGCCCTGTCGTCGGCCGAGATCCAGCGGCAGACGGAGAAACGCGACATCTCGAAATCCACCGGCAGCGTGTATTCGATGTTAAGCCGCTCCTTCAGCACATCGAGCTGCAGCGCGCCGACAACGCCGACGATGGCCGGCGAGCCGTCCTCAGGCGAGAACAGCTGCACGACGCCCTCCTCGGCCATCTGATGCAGCGCTTCCTTCAGCTTCTTGGCTTTCATCGCATCGCCGAGGCGGACACGGCGCAGGATTTCCGGCGCGAAGTTCGGCACGCCGCGGAACAGGATCTCCTCGCCCTCGGTCAGCGTGTCGCCGATGCGCAGTGTGCCGTGATTGGGAATGCCGACGACGTCGCCGGCGAAGGCCTCGTCGGCGGTGACGCGGGTGCGGGCGAAGAAGAATTGCGGCGCCGAGAGGCTCATCGGTTTGCCGGTGCGCACCAGCTTGGCCTTCATGCCGCGCTCCAGCTTGCCGGAGCAGACGCGGACGAACGCGATCCGGTCGCGATGGTTGGGGTCCATGTTGGCCTGGATCTTGAAGACGAAGGAGGTCATCTTCCCCTCCGTCGCCTCGACCGTGCGTTCATCGGCTGCCTGGGCCCGCGGCGGCGGTCCGTAGGCGCCGAGCGCCTCGATCAGGTCGCGCACGCCGTAATTGCGCAGCGCCGAGCCGAAATAGACCGGCGTCAGATGGCCTTCGCGGAAGGCGTCGATGTCGAGCGGTCTGCACGCTTCCCGCGCGAGCTCCAGTTCCTCGATGAAGTCGTTGCGCTCGTTTTCCGGCAAAAGCCCGGCGACGCGGTTGGAATCCGGGCCGTTGACCGGCGTGCGCTCCTTCTCGTCATCGCTCCGGCGCACCGCGTTCTGCGCCAGGTGATAGGTGCCCGAAAAGGTCTTGCCGCGGCCGATCGGCCAGGTAACCGGTGCTGTGTCCAGCGCCAGCTTCTGCTCGATCTCGTCGAGGATTTCGAACGGATCGCGGCTCTCGCGGTCCATCTTGTTGACGAAGGTGATGATCGGGATGTCGCGCAGCCGGCAGACCTCGAACAGTTTCAGCGTGCGCGGCTCGATGCCCTTGGCGGCGTCGATGACCATGACGGCCGAATCCACCGCAGAGAGCGTGCGATAGGTGTCGTCGGCGAAATCCTCGTGGCCGGGCGTGTCGAGCAGGTTGAAGACGTTGTCGTCATATTCGAAGGTCATCACCGAAGTGACGACCGAGATGCCGCGCTCGCGCTCGATCTTCATCCAGTCGGACCGGGTCTGGATGCGATCCTTCTTGGCCTTGACCTCGCCGGCAAGCTGGATGGCACCGCCGAACAGAAGCAGCTTTTCGGTGAGCGTGGTCTTGCCGGCATCGGGGTGGGCGATGATCGCGAAAGTGCGGCGGCGCGAAACCGCCTGTTCGATGTCTTCTGCCAATTTTTGGAATCCTGTCTGTGGCGCGGGCTTCTAGCAGCGCATTTTGGGCGTGTCGACAGTTTCGGGCAGACCGGCACGGCCGAACAGCGTAGTCGATGTGGCCTGACAGGAACCTTAGGTCGTTCAGGTTCGCTCGCGATGACGGTCCTGGCGGCCCAACCGGGTAGCTAAACGTATCTCCGCCCGTTCGATGCCGATGTCGCGCAGCAGATAGTCCGGCAATTCGTCCAGCGTGGCCCGACCCCTGCGATTTCGCAGGATGCGCGCAAGCACGCCTCCGCCGGAACGGCAGATTTCGGGGATCGCAACGAGGAACCGTCCGAGCGCGGAATGGTTGGCCGCAAGCTCCTGTCCAAGGATGGTCATGGTTTATCCTCCTCTGTTTGAATGATGAAATCGGGAGGGCCCAGACTGGCCCTCCCGAAGGTTTGGCCGACAGAAGATCAGGATCGATCGTGCTCGCAGCTCGCCTGCAAAGGCACTTCACGATCGATCCCTCCATCAGGCGGCGGCGTATGCCGTCGTCGGATCGAACAGGCGCTTCACCTGCGTGATCTTGGTGGCCGGGAAGCCGCTCATCTTGGCGTGGCGCTGAATGATCGCCTCGTCCTTGGCGAGGTAGACGCAGAAGGTCTTGTCATCCGCGACGAAGGATTCGACCCACTGAATGTCCGGGCCGAGCTCGGCGAGAACGGCGTTCGAGGCCTTGGAGGCGTCGCGAAGCTGCTCGCGCTCGAAGGTGCCGACCTTGGGAATTTCACGTTCGATGATGTATTTCTGCATTTCGCAATCTCCTTGATCTTGGGTTCAACTGCCTCCGGACGCTCGACCAGATTCGATGCCGGTGACATTCCCGGGGCCGCTGAGCTAAACTGCAGCATGGCTCGCCGGGCAGACGGAGAATTGCGCAAGAGGCGGCCGACAGTCCTTACGCCGTCCTTATCTTCTTCCGATCCTTTGCCTACTGCCGTTACAGGATTGCTGCCGATGGGAACTTATTGCTTCGGCGACTTCGAGCTTAACGAGGACGCTCGCGCCCTCCGTCTCGCCGGAAGCGAGATCGAGGTGCAGCCCCTGGTCTTCGATTTCCTCGCCATCCTGCTGCGGCACCGGGACCGGGCCATGAGCAAAGACGAATTGCTTGAAACGCTATGGCCAGGCGTGACGGTGACGGAAGCTTCGTTGCAGCGCGTGGCTAGCCTTGCCCGCGGCGTTCTTCGCCAGGGCGGCATGGAAACGGCGCTGCGCAACCTGCCCCGCTTCGGCTACCGGATTTGCCTCGACCTGCCGCCCATTTCGGCGAACGGGCCGGCCGGCGCGGGCGGCAAGCTTTCGAGCCCCGGTTCACCGGTTCTGTCGGCACGCGAAGCTGTTGCTGTCAGAAAATGGCACGAGGCCGCGGCCTGCTTCACCGAAGCGGATGCCGCTGGCGAGCTGCTGACGGCCGATCTCGAGGAATGGGCACTTGCGCTGGAGTGCATGGGGCGCCCGGCTGAAGCCATCCCGCTTCTGGCGCGCGCGGTGACTGCCTACGGCGTGGCCGGCGAGCGCTTGCGAGCGGCGTCCCCGGCAATCGGCCTGGCCAGGGTTCATCTGGAGAGAGGGGAACTTGCCGTCGCCAAGGGCTGGCACAAGCGGGCGGCGCAGCTGATCGATGGCGCAACCGACAGCAGGGAGCACGGCCTGTGGTGCTGGATGGGAGCGCGCATCATGGGCGCGGAAGCCGAGCCGGAGCAGGCGCTTGCGCTTGCCGAACAGGCTTTCGCGGTTGGCAGAGATCTCGAAGATCCGGTCGTGGAGTCGCTCGGGCTGATCTATCGCGGCTTTTTCAAGCTCTGCCTCGGTGAAACCAAATCCGGCCAGGAGGATCAGGATTTCGCCGCCGCGCTGGGTCTCTCCAGCGACGTGGACCCGGTCGTCGGCGGCATTCTCTACTGCAACATACTTTGGGCCTGCCGGAATTTTGGCGACTGGGCGAGGGCCAACCAATGGACCCTCGGCTATGAGGACTGGTGCAGGGGACATGGGCTTGAGGATCTGTCGGGCTCCTGCCGGCTGCATCGCGCCGAAGTGCTCGGCGTTCACGGCACGCTGAAGGAGGCTGAGGCGCTGGTACGCGCCGCGCTCGACCAACTCGCCGTCGACGCCCCCTGGGCGACGGGCGATGCGCTGCGTGTCTTGGGTGACATTCATCTGGCCGCCGGAGATCTCACCGAGGCGGAAACAGCCTATCGGGCGTCCCATGCCGCCGGCTGGGATCCGCAGCCCGGCCTGGCGCTGCTGCAGCTGGAGCAAGGCCAGGCCGAGGCCGCCTTCAGCGCTCTCGAGCGGTCGTTGGTCGGAAACGGCTGGCCGACGCTGCAGCGGCGAGGCATGGTCCTTGCCACTCTCGCCAAGGTGGCGGCGCGCACCAATCGTCTCGAGCGTGCAAAAGAAGTCATCGCCGAGTTGGAGAGCCAGCCGCAGCGCTGGCCGATGGCCTCCATCCGGGCGCTGACCGCCGAGGCCAAGGCTGAACTTTTCATACGGGAAGGCCGCCTCCCCGAGGCTGTTCGGGAGCTGCAGACCGCATGCTCGCGCTGGAGCGAGGTCGGCTCGCCGGTCAATGTCGCCGATGCGAGGCTTGCGCTCGCAGCGCTGCTCATCCAGCTCGGCGATCGTGCCGGCGCGGAGTTGGAGCTCGGCACAGCGTTGGCGTTAGCGAAGAAGGTCGACTCTTCACGGCTCACGCGGCGCTGCGAAGAGCTGAAGGGCCTGCTTGTCGGGACGCAGAAGATAGCGGTGGGCGGCGCTTAGCCGCTTCTCGCTTGAGGTCTGGCCGGCGCGATGGCATGACGGGGAAATCTCCTCTGAAGGTCATGACATGAGCAGCGCAAAACAAGTCATCGTCATCGGCGCCGGCATCCTCGGCGCATCGATCGCCTGGCATCTGGCGAAGGCCGGAGCGCGGGTGACGGTCGTCTCGACAAGCGGCGGCGGCGGAGTCGCGACGCCCAATTCCTTCGCCTGGATCAACGCAAGCTGGGGCAATCCGCAGACCTATTTCCGGCTGCGCATCCGGGCTATGGCCGAATGGAAACGCTTGGCGAATGATCTGCCGGGCCTGCCGCTTGCCTGGTGCGGCGGCCTGTGCTGGGACCTGCCGGCGGACAAGCTCAAAGCCTATGCGGCCGAGCATTCGTCCTGGGGCTACGGCATCGAGCAGGTCGGCCGCGAACAGGCGGCGCGGATCGAACCCAATCTGACCGAGCTTCCCGATTTTGCGCTTCATGTCGCCGAGGAAGGCGTGGCCGAGCCGGTCGCGACCGCAACGGCGCTGCTGGCGGACGCCGAACGGCGCGGCGCGCGGCTCATTACGGGGACTGTCGATAGACTGACTCTATCGGGCGGCAGCCTGAGTGGCGTCGTCGTTGCGGGTGAAACCATCGCCGCCGACGAGGTGGTGATCGCCGCCGGCGCTGGCGCTCCGGCGATCGCCGCGACGGCAGGCGTCCAGTTGCCGATCAAGACGCCGCCCGGTCTGATCGTGCATTCGCGACCCTACAGGAAGCTCCTCAATGGCCTGGTGCTGGCCGAGAGGCTGCATATGCGGCAGACGGCCGATGGCCGGATCATCGCGGGCTCGGATTTTGGCGGCGGCGATCCGGGCGAGAACCCGGAGGCAACCGCGCTTGAGCTTTTCGAAGCGGTGAAAGCGATGCTGCGCGGCGCCGACGGGCTGGAGTACGATTTCCATACGGTCGGCTATCGTCCTACTCCGATCGATGGTTTCCCAATTGTTAGCCGCGCCGACGGCGTAGGCGGCGTCTATGTCGCCGTCACCCATTCCGGCATCACGCTGGCACCCGCCATCGGCCTGTTTGCGGCCCGCGAAATCGTCGATGGCGAGCGCGATCCATTGCTCGCGCCTTATGCGCTGTCGCGCTTCGCTCAGTAGCCCGGCGGCCGGCGAAACCCGTCGGTCAGCGGCGCGATCGCCGCAGCGACGCCGAGCAGTCTCGCCTCCGACCAGCGCTTGCCGACCAGTTGCAGGCCGATGGGCAACCCGTTGCTGTCCTGCCCGCCTGGTATCGCCAGCGCCGGATGGCCGGAATAATTGAAGACCGCGCCATAGGCCGGCAGCATCCAATAGCTCTCGTCCTTGCCGTCGACCTTCAGCGCGCTGCCTGGCTTGCAGTGCGGAAAGGCCGTTGTCATGGCGACCGGGCAAAGCAAGGCATCACAGCTCTCGAAGAACCGCTCCCAAGCAAGGATCGACCGGTCGCGGCGAACGAGCGCCGCGAACCAGCGCGACACCGGCGCAGGCTGTTCCGGCGGTTCCGGTTGCGCTGCCTCCAGCATCATGCCGATCAACTTGCCGCCCTCGGCGAGATCATCATGCAGGTCGAGCTTCGGCAGTTTGGCTTCCTCGACGTGCGCGCCGGCGGAAGCCAGCCTAGCAGCCAATCTCTCGACCGCGGCGCCGATCTCGGCGGCCACCGGAAAGCCGCGGAAGGTGCCGGCGAAGGCGATGCACAGCGATTTCATCTCGATCGTCGATATGGGATCAACGGGCACCGGCGCCAGATCGGTATCGCCGCCGTCCGGACCGGCAATGATCCGGTAAATCAGCGCCAGGTCCTCCAGATTGCGAGCAATCGGCCCAACACAGGACATCAAGCGGACGCTGCGCGGAATGCCGCCCGGGTCGGGAAAAGCGCCGGCCAGCGAGACGCGATGCTCGGTCGGCTTCAGGCCGTAGACGCCGCAAAAGGCGGCGGGCAAGCGGATGGAACTCTGCATGTCGGTGCCGACCTCGAAGGGCGTCATGCCCGTCGCGACCGCAGCGGCGGCGCCGCCGCTGGAGCCGCCCGCTGTGCGCGACGGATCCCAAGGGTTGCCGGTGCGGCCGAACAGCGGATTGTCAGACTGCCAGTCGCCCAGCATGGTGGCGACATTGGTTTTGCCGACCAGCACGCCGCCGGCTCTCTTTAGCCTGGCAACCACAGGGCTGTCCTGCTTGGGAACGTAGTCGGCAAATGGCGGGAAACCGACCGTCGTCTTCATGCCAGCGGTCTCGTGCGCGTCCTTCAGCGTGAACGGCACGCCGTGCAGCGGGCCGAGCGCGGCGCTGCGGGCCAGTGCCACATCGGCTTCTCGGGCACGCTGAAGCGCACCTTCCCGGTCGAGGAGGATGACGGCGTTCAGTGCTTCGTTATGTCGGTCGATCTGCGCCAGATGCGCATCGAGCGCCTCCACGGCCGAGATTCTCCGCCGGGCAATTGCTGCCGCAAGTTCGGTAGTCGAGGAAAATCCGATGTCCATTGTGCTGCACTCCGGCTGCTTGCCGCGCTGCGCCTTGAACATGACGGATGAGAGCGCGGCTTCAAGCCGAACTCAGCATCGTTAGGACAGCGGTGCTTGATCGAAATTGCGCCGAGCTGTGGTCAGGGCGGCGCTGTCCCGCGACCTTCGCTACGTTTGGAGCTAGACGGCCAACGCGAACTTAGCAACGGTCGGCGCGAACGGCCGGATGTTTGTGCCGTCCCTTGTCATGGTGACAAAGCTCGACGGCGGGATCGCCTGCCATTCTCCGCCGTCGCGGTCGAACGGTTCGGAGACGATGCAGCGGCCGGCGCGGCTCGCGAATGCGCCGGTATAGAGCGTTGGCGCCTGGCCGTCGGTGGCGTAGCGCACGGCGTAGAGCGCCTCGCCATCGGAAAATGCCGCTGTCAGCTTCAGGGAGGGTTCGAGACCGGCGTGGCGCGAAGCCTCGAGAACGCGGCTGGTGGCGCGGGCTACCGCGCCTTGCGGGTCGGCGGACAGGCCTTCGTCGAGCATCAGCAGGAAGAACAGTTCGGAATCAGTCGTCCCTTCGCGCTGGTCGAAGACAGCATCCGACAGCGAATTCTCAAGCGCGCGGCGGATCTTCTCGAAGCCGCCGATCTGGCCGTTATGCATGAACGACCAGCGGCTGGAGACGAAGGGATGGCAGTTCATGCGGCTGGTCGCGCCGCCGGTGGAGGCGCGCACATGAGCGAGGAACAGGCCTGATTTGATCTGCCGGCAGAGGCTTTTCAGATTGGGGTCCGACCAGGCCGGCAGGATGTCGCGGTAAAGGCCGGGCTCGGGACGGTCGCCATACCAGGCGAGGCCAAAACCGTCGCCATTGGTCGGCGACTTGGCCTCCTGGGCGCAGTGGCTCTGGGCAATCAGCGAGTGGCAGGGCGCGGTGACGATGTCTTCGAGGAAGACCGCTTCACCGAGATAAGCCGCCCACCGGCACATCGCATTCCACCATTTATCAGGCGCGATCCATCAGAGCCTGAGGCTCCTTCACCGCGTGTGAGCCTCTGTTGTTCGTGCGCTCATAGAGCTCACGGACGATTCGGCTGGCGGTAGTCTCGAACAGAAATGGCAAGAAAGCGTGAACGAGGGCGGCGCCCGCGGCCATCGACAGGCGGGAGCAGAACCAGGCGGCGAAGGCCATGTGGCCGAAATAGGTTTCGCCAACCTTGGCCGGGTGAGACGTAAAGAGCGCCGAAAACCGCGTCGTCATGGTGATCCCTCCTGCCGGGATGAGCCCCGATATTGAGTATCCTGCCACGAGTTGAAGGTTCATCGATCCCAAATTGTCCTTGTGTCTAGCCCTATTTTGGGACATTTATCCCAAGAATGGCATATGATATCGACGAAACTGATCGGAGATTGCTGGCCGAACTGCAGCGCGACGGCACGCTTTCCGTCGACCAGTTGTCGGAGCGCGTGGCCTTGTCCCGCAACGCCTGCTGGCGGCGCGTGAAGCGGCTGGAGGAGGAGGGCGTCATTACCAGGCGCGTGGCGCTGGTCGATGCCGACAAGCTTGGACTCGGGCTTTCGGTGTTCATCCTGATCCGCACGTCGAACCACGACCCGGACTGGCTGCAAAAGTTCCGGGCGGCGGTGACGGGCTTTGCGGAGATCACCGGCGTCTACCGCATGTCGGGCGACCTCGACTATGTGCTGAGAGCCCGCGTCGCCGACGTGAAAGCCTATGACAGGCTCTATCAGCGGCTGATCGCCAAGGTGCCGCTGTCGGACGTCTCCGCTTCCTTCGTCATGGAGGAGATCAAGGAGACGACCGTCGTTCCGGTGGAGTTGCGCTGACGCGGAACCGCATTGAAAGAAAGGCGTTGATAGCGTCGCGGCCGGGTTGACCGAATCGGCAGCCGCGCCGATAGGAATGGGCTCATGCGCACGGCTGTCTATCCTTCCTCCGTCATCGGCCCCACCGTCGGTTTCGTCAGGCTTCCGCATGGCGAGGGCTTGCCGCTGCCGACCTATGAAAGCGCGGGCGCGGCCGGGATGGACCTGCGAGCCGCGGTGCCGGAAGACCGGCCGCTGCTTATCCTGCCCGGAAAACGCGCGCTGGTGCCGACCGGGCTGATCGTGGAAATCCCGGAAGGCATGGAAGGCCAGGTGCGGCCGCGCTCCGGCCTCGCCTTCAAACATGGGCTGACCGTGCTCAACACGCCCGGCACCATCGACAGCGATTACCGCGGCGAGGTGAAAGTGCTGCTCGTCAATCTTGGCGATGAGGACTTCGCGGTGACGCGCGGCATGCGGATCGCGCAGATCGTGTTTGCGGCAGTCACGCAGGTGGCCAGCGAAGAACGGGCGCTCGCCGGCGGCACGGCGCGCGGCGCCGGCGGTTTCGGATCGACCGGCACCGCCTAAATGCAAGTCCCAAAACTGGTCATCTTCGATTGCGACGGGGTTCTGGTCGACACCGAGAACCTTGCCAATCGGCGCCTCGCCGACTGGCTTTGTGAAGCGGGCTTTCAAACCACATTCGAATATCGCCGCAAGACCTTCTCGGGCCGCAGCATGGCCTCGGTGCAGAAAGAGATCGAAGAGGCGACCGAGGCCCGGCTCGGCGCCGACTTCGTCGAACGCTGGAACGCCGGCCTGCCGGATCTATTCGCGCATGGCGTCGAGGCGATGCCTCACGTGCGCGATTTCATCGAAAAGGTGCGCGCCGCCGGTATTGCCTATTGCGTCGCCTCGTCGGCGCGGGTTTCGAAGATGCATATCACGCTCGGGCAGACCGGCTTATTGCCGCTGTTCGAGCACGCCATGTTTTCCTCGACCATGGTCGGGCGCGGCAAGCCGTTCCCGGACCTTTTCCTGCATGCGGCAAAGACGATGGGCTTCGAGCCGGCCGACTGCATCGTCATCGAGGACAGCATCGCCGGCACCCAGGCCGGCATTGCCGCCGGCATGCGCGTGTTTTCCTATCACGCCGATCCATTCTCGGACCGCGACGGGCTGGCGGAAGCCGGCGGCGTCCTGTTCGACGACATGCGCGACCTCGCAGGACTGGTGCCGATCCTTTGATCGGACACTGGCGCGGTTCCGCTTTCGTCGAATTGCCGAGCCGCTCCAGCTACTTGTTTTTACGCAATTCCGGACGGAAAACTGTTTCACATTCTTCCTGGAATTGCTCCGGGCTGTTCGGCGAAATCTTCCGTGCTAGCGTGCAGCCGTCAAACAGCCGGCGGCTCCCACCCCATGAAATTCACCCTGCTTCGCCTCGCCCTCGCTCTTGTGCTTCTGTCATGGCTTTGGGGCCCGGCGAGCGCGGAGAATGTCAGCTTTCCGGACTTTGCCAGCGCCATCCCGGGCCACAAGGACGTCACCTATCTCGACCTCGCCAGGATCGTCATCCCCGATCTGGCGTTGAACGCCGACGGCTTCTACCACGGCGGCTTGCCGATCGAAATGCGCCACGTCGCCGGTCCGGACAGCGGTGGCTCGCCGCCTGAAACGTCAAGCCTGCCCAATGCTGCGGTGCTTGCCATCAAGGCCGGCGGCAAGGACCGGCTGACCATGCTGTTCGATCTCGGCGACTCTCCCGACAGCGCCGAGGGCTATGCGGTGCTGGCGCTCTACGATCTGACCGGCGGCAAGCCGGCGCTGCTCGACGCGGTCAATGTCGCCGTCGATCGCAGCACCTATTTTCGCGAACCGAACAAACTGTCGGTCGGCGCCGGTGACGATATCCTCATTACCATGAGCACGCATTTCAATTCGAGCCAGGGCTATGTGATCACGCCGTTGATCATGGTGCGCAACGACAAGTTCGAACTGATCGACATGATCTACACGTTCGATGAAAGGCTATGCACCTACAGCCGCAAGCAGGACATCGCTTTTAAGGCCATTGCCGGTGGCCGGCCGCATGCAGCCGTCAAGGTGACGGTGGCCGATGCCACGATACCAAGCGGCGAAAGCTGCGACGATGCGGCGCCCGAGGCGTCCTCGAAAGACATTTCAGTCATCTATCATTGGGATAAGAAAGCGTCGCGCTACGTGGCGAGTTCAGACGCCCTCAAACGGTTGTCAGCAGAGAACGAGAAACGCTTCTGAGCCGAGCGCATTCGTTTGCCCGAGCGGGGCGACCGCGATAAATTCCCCGCACGACCCATGATTGAGGACCCGCCATGGACAAGGGCAAGATTTTTCGCGATCTGCACGCCTCGACCTTCGTCATGCCCAATCCCTGGGATGTCGGCACGACCAAGCTTCTGGCTTCCTTCGCCTTCAAGGCGCTGGCCACGACCAGCGCCGGCTTCGCCTTCTCGCGCGGCCTGCCCGACGGCGCGGTGACATTCGAGGCCATGATCCACCATTGCCGCGAAGTGACGGCGGCAACCGACCTGCCGGTTTCGGCCGATCTCGAGCGCGGCAAGGGCGACAGCGCCGAGCAGGCGGCAGAAACCATCTTCGCGGCGGAAGCCGCCGGCCTTGCCGGTTGCTCGATCGAGGACCATACCGGCGATCACGAGAATCCGATCTACGAGTTCTCGCATGCTGTCGAACGCGTCGCCGCGGCCGCCGAGGCGGCGCGCGCCCTGAAGCACGATTTCGTGTTCACCGCGCGGGCCGAGAATTTCCTTTGGGGCAAGACCGATCTCGACGACACGATCAAGCGTCTGCAGGCTTTCGAGAAAGCCGGCGCCGACGTGCTTTATGCGCCGGGCCTGAGCGACACCGACGCGGTGCGGACGGTCTGCTCCGCGGTCAGCAAGCCGGTCAATGTCATGGCGCGACCCGGCTTCACCGTGGCCGACCTTGCTGCGGCCGGCGTAAAACGCGTCTCGCTCGGGCCATGGCTGACGAATTTCGCCTTTGGCATGCTGGAAACCGCTGCGCGGGAAATCCAGCAGGACGGCACCTTCGGCTTCACCCGTTCGGCGATGCCGTTCGGCAAGCTGCAGGCGCTGTTCCGCGGGGGCGGTACCGAGCAGGATTAGGGCGTTCAGCGTTTCACGGAAACACCGAACCGCTCTATCCCCTTGTTGCGCATTTCCGGACGAAAAACCGCTACGCGCTTTTCCTGAAATTGCGCTGGACCGGGTCCCGCGCCGAAACCGCCTTGTGCAGATGCACCATCATGGCGGCGGCAAAGAGCGGGGTCAAAAGGTTGAGCAGCGGCACGGCAAGGAAGACCGCGATCAGCAGTCCGGCCAGGAATACCGTGCCCGCATACTTCCGGCGCAGCGCCTTGGCTTCGGCCTCGGGGCGGAAGCGCATGGCGGCGAACTCGAAGAATTCGCGGCCCAGCAGATAGCCGTTGACGATGAAGAAGGCGGCGAGGTTGATGCCCGGCACCAGGAGCAGCAGCAGGGCGACGATGTTGCCGAGGATCACGACGCCAAAGAATTTTATCGCCAGCGCCATCGACTGCAGCACCGGCACGGCGCGGCCGGGCAGATCGCCGGGATAGTCGGTGCGCTCGACCACCTCGGCGATATCGTCGAGGAACAACCCTGCGACGATCGCCGTCACGGGTGCCACGAGCAGCGCCATGCCCATTGCCAAGAGGATGCTGGCGATGATGCCGCTCAGCCATCCTGCCCAGGACGGCAGGCCGGGCACAAATGTCTGCAGCCACGGCCATGCCAGCCATTCGAGCAGGCTCTCGATGCCGAACCAAAGCGCCACCAAGGCGAGCAGCGTCAGGCCCAGCGTCTTCAGAAAGACGGAGCGGAATTCAGGTGAGAACAGCCGGCTGGCGGCGGCGCGGGCGGCGTCGAGGATCACGGCAGGTCCAAGCCCTTACAGAGGAACGTCGTTCCCGAGATAGGCCGGCTTGCTAAGCGGCGCAACTAAAGCGCGTCGCGTCGACGCGCCTTAGGTTTGTCTCGATGCATGTCGTCCTCCCAAAACCGCCATGCACTTTTGGGCGACATGCATTATTGCGCAAGCCTGGCCAGTCTTGCCGGGATGGTCATGGCCGCGACGCCAACGACGACGAAGCCCATGCCGAGCCAGGCGCTCGGCCCGAGGCTTTCGCCCAGAAAGACGGCGCCGATGCCGACGCCGATCGGCACGCGCAGATAGGCCTGCGAGGTGGTGCCGACCGAGCCCAGCGTGTGGATGAGCCGGAAGAAGATCGAAAAGGCGAGCGCGGTGGAGAAGACCGAAAGCCCGAAGAGCGCCAGGATCGACGCCGTCGACGGCGTCAACGTCCAGGGTCGGTCGAAGACGAGGCTCAAGGGAATCAGGATCACGGCGCCGCAGATCATCGAGCCGGCGGCCGGCACCATCGGGTCGAGCCCTCTGAAATTGCGGCCGAAAATGGCGGCGCCGGCATAGCAGACGGTGGCGGCGACGACCGCAAGCTGCGCCCAGAGCTGATGGCCGATGCCGCCTAGCGCCTCGGTGCCGACGATGAGGCAAATGCCGGCGATTCCGGCGCCGACGCCGACCAGCTTGCGTAATGTCACCGGCTCGTGGCGGGTGATCAGCGCCGTCAGCAGAAAGGTGAAGATCGGCGACGTCGCGTTGAGGATCGTGGCAAGGCCGGCGTCGATGGAACGTTCGGCGGCGGCGATCAGCGTGAACGGGATGACGCTGTTGAGGCAGGCCTGGAGCATGAAGCGGCGCCACATGACCACGCCCGGCGGCATGACAAGGCCGCGCCAGCGGATGAGGCCAAGCAGAATGCCGCCGGCGATCAGCGTGCGCCCGGCGATGAAGGTCACCGGCGGGATCGTCTCGACGCCGATCTTGATGAAGGTATAGGAGGCACCCCACAGCGCCGCCAGCAGGCCAAGCAGCGCCAGCTCGGTCGTCATCTCGATCTTATCGGACATGGTGGTTTCGCGCCTTCAGCCTGGTTCGACGGTCGCTCTAGCTCACATCGCGGCGTGGATGTTTCGATGACGCCCCAACCATAGCCGCCGTCGCCTCTAACGATATGGTCCAGTTCGGCGCGACGGCTGCCGCAGCAACCGACCCGAAAGTCGGCGAAGCGGAAACCGGTGCCGATTTTCGGGGTAGGCAAAGCGGCTGCGAGCCGCTAGACCCGCGCGCGGTCGGCGTGGCAGAAAGCCGGACAGTCGTTGGCGGAGACATTGATGCCGGAATATGACGTGCTTTGCATCGGCAATGCCATTGTCGACATCATCGCACAATGCGACGAGGCCTTTTTGGAAACCAACGGCATCATCAAGGGCGCGATGAACCTCATCGACACCAGGCGCGCCGAGCTCCTCTACAGCCGCATGGGACCGGCGATCGAAGCTTCGGGCGGCAGCGCCGGCAACACGGCGGCGGGCGTGGCGAGCTTCGGCGGCCGCGCCGCCTTTTTCGGCAAGGTGTCGAACGATGCGCTCGGCGACATCTACAGCCATGATATCCGCGCCCAGGGCGTGGCCTTCGACACCAGGCCACTGCAGGGCGAGCCGCCGACGGCTCGCTCGATGATCTTCGTCACGCCGGACGGCGAGCGCTCGATGAACACCTATCTCGGCGCCTGCGTCGAGCTGGGGCCGGAGGACGTCGAGGCCGACAAGGCGGCCGGCGCCAAGGTCACCTATTTCGAGGGTTATCTGTGGGATCCGCCGCGCGCCAAGGAAGCGATCCGGCAGACCGCGAGGCTGGCGCATGCGGCGGGGCGCGAAGTGTCGATGACGCTGTCGGATTCTTTCTGCGTCGACCGCTACCGCGACGAGTTCCTCGATCTGATGCGCTCCGGCACGGTCGACATCGTCTTCGCCAACAGCCACGAGATCAAGTCGCTCTACCAGACCGCTTCCTTCGAGGACGCGCTGGCGGCGATACGCAAGGATTGCAAGATCGCCGCCGTCACCCGCTCGGAAAAGGGCTCGGTGATCGTGCGGGGCGACGAGACCGTCACTATCCGCGCGACCTCGATCAAGGAACTGGTCGACACGACCGGCGCGGGCGACCTCTATGCCGCCGGTTTCCTCTATGGATACACGACCGGACGCAGCCTCCAGGACTGCGGCGACCTCGGCTCGCTGGCGGCCGGGCTGGTGATCCAGCAGATCGGCCCGCGACCGCGCCAGAATCTGCGCCGCGAAGCGGAACAGGCGGGCCTGCTTTAGTTCCGCCGCGTCATCCCGGCCGGGCGCCAAATGACCCCGTCTGTCGCGCCGCTGTCATAGATCGCTCCTAGAGGCACATTGGGCGTTCCGCGACTGACATTTCGGGACGCCAGCAGCAGTTGGGGGTGTCAAAAATGCAAGACAGCAACCTTCACGGTCGCTGCGTCTGTCACCATTGCGATAGCCGCTTTCCGCTGTAGCCTTTCAACGACGGCCCAGCTTGGGAGAAGCGCGGCCGCGCAAGACAGATCCATGACCAGAATTCAGAATCCGCCTGAAGGAATTTCGCAAGACGCCTTGGCCGGACTTGTGGCCGAGGCTGTGCGACAGGCTTTGATTCAGCATGGCGTCCTAATGGACGCGGAGTCGCTGATCTGCGCCGCCGCGATGGCCGGCGGTGTTGCCGCCGCCCTTCCGTTCCTGCCGCAGGCGCAGCGGCTTGCAATCACCTCCTTCAAGGGCAGCTGGACCGGGCTCGCCTCCGAATTCTTCCGCGCGATGGCGGAGAAGATCGCGCGCGCCGAGCTGCGCGACGCAGGCAGCAGGGACGAAAATCCGAAGATCGGGGCCGGCAAGCCCATCGCCCGGCCCTTTGCCGAGCTGGTCTCCGAGCTGCAGTCGATGCTGATAGAAGACTGGGCCGGCGAGGTCGCAGGTTCGACCTATCTGGAAGAGAAGTTCCGCATACCTCGCTCGACGCTGCACCGCTGGCAAAGGCGCGGTGAGGTCGTCGCGCTGCGCAAAGGCGGCCGCAAGCATGTCTTCCCGCTCGCCCAGTTCGTCGACGGCAGGCCGGCCCCGGGTATAGGCGAGGTGTTGGCAGCCATCACCAATCCGAGGCTGGCTTGGTTCTGGCTGACCCGGCCTTCCCCCGAGCTCGATGGCCGCACCCCATCGAAATGCTGCGCGAGGACATGATCGAGGATGTGGTTCGCGTCGCGCGCAACCTGTCCTGATCCCCCATTTTCACGGATGCTGGTCCACGTTTTTGTGCGCCGCTTCAAGAGTCATTAGGCGGTTATACATTTGTCATAAAACCGTAATAAATGGAACATATGGGACATTTCAAAGTCAAAAATATCGTCTCTAACGTATATATTGTGCAATATGTGCCATTCTTTCAAATATGTGACGTGATATTTGCGCAACAAGACTTCCATAAGAGTCCAAAAGGCGTTTTTCAGACACAATCTCTGTTGTTAACGACAGCCAGTTAGGCCATGTCGAGGGCGAAGAAGCGGCGCCGGTGCGCGACTTTTTCAACGATGGGGACAGGGGCAGCGGAGCCTGTGGGGTCATACGCAAACCTGTCTTGAACCTTTGACTGGAGATTCAAGAAAATGAACATCAAGAGCCTTCTACTCGGCTCCGCTGCGGCCCTGGTCGCAGTTTCGGGCGCCCGCGCCGCCGACGCGGTCACCGTCGCCGAGCCGGAACCGGCCGAATACGTCAAGATCTGCGACGTCTACGGCGCGGGTTACTTCTACATCCCCGGCACCGAGACCTGCCTGCGCATCGGAGGCTACGTCCGCTACGACATCGGCGTCTCCGATGTCGGTTCCCTCGACGGTGTCAACCATGTGCCAGACCATCAGGACGCCGGCAGCACGCATTCGAGTTTCTATAAGAACACCCGCTTCACGCTGAAGACCTGGACCGGTCAGGAAACCGAACTCGGTACCCTCAAGACCTACACCGAGACCCGCTTCAATTACGGCAACAGCAACGGCGACTTTCTCAATCAGAACGCTTCAAATGCGGACGATTGGCAGGGCCGTAACAAAGCGCTCTCGCTGCGCTTCGCCTGGATCCAGCTCGGTGGTCTCCGCGTCGGTAAGGACGATACCGCTTTCGATACGTTCATCGGTTATGCCGGCGCCGTCATCCAGGATACGCTGGTCCCGTATGGCGGCCAGGAGAGCAACGTCGTTCAGTACTATTTCGATGCAGGCAACGGCTTCACTGGGTTGGTCTCGCTCGAAGAAGGCGCTGGCAGGGTCGGCACCATCGACAGCTATGTTCCGCATGTCGTCGGCGGCGTGAAGTACAAGGGCGACTGGGGTGCGGTCACCGGCGTCGTCGCCTATGACAGCAATTACGAGGAAGTCGCCGGCAAGGTTCGCTTGGACGTCAATGTCAGCAAGGAACTGACGTTGTTCGTCATGGGCAGCTACGGCACCGACGACAACCTCAATGACAATGCCGGCAACGCCATCGATGCCAGCGGTCGCGGCTTCTACAAGCAGTGGGGCGGCAACTGGGCAATCTGGGGCGGTGGCACCTACAAGTTCAACGACAAGACCGCGTTCAACGCCCAGATCTCGTATGACGAATGGAAGAACCTGGGTGTCGCCGCCAACGTTGCCTATACCGTCGTGCCCGGCTTCACGGTCACGGCCGAAGTCGATTACCTCAACGCTGGCAAATTCGGCGACGCCGACTTTAACAATTGGACCAAGGCCAACAAAAAGAGCAGCCTCGGCGGTATCCTCCGCTTCCAGCGCTCGTTCTGATCGGACCTCCCAACCTACTGAAAAGGCCCGCGGCGTCCGCCGCGGGCCTTTTTGCCTTCGGGTCGGCGAAGGTCCCGTGCAAATCGCGCCTTAAAGCGTGTCGCGCTGAAACGGATTCAGACGACGCGCTTTAAGTCCTTTGATTTGATGCATGTCGTTGTCCCAGAACCGAGCATACTGCTGGGCGACATGCATTAGTTCCCCGCCGTATAGGCGGCGATCGCCGCCATGTTGACGATGTCTGAGTCCTTGGCGTTGAGCGAGACGATCTGCACCGGCTTGTTCAAACCGACCAGCAGCGGGCCGATGACGGTCGAGCCGCCGAGTTCCTGCAGCATCTTGGTCGAGATCGAGGCCGAGTGGAAGGCGGGCATCACCAGCACATTGGCCGAACCGGTCAGCCTGATGAACGGGTACTGCGCCATGGCGCGCGGGTTCAGCGCCACGTCGGCGGCCATCTCGCCGTCATATTCGAAGTCGACGCGGCGCTTATCGAGGATGCGCACCGCTTCCTGCACGCGCTCGGAGCGCTCGCCCTGCGGATGACCGAAAGTGGAGTAGGCGAGCATCGCAATCCTCGGCTCGTAGCCCATGCGGCGGGCAAACCCGGCCGCCTCCTCGGCGATATCGGCGATCTGCTCGGCATTCGGCATGTCGTGCACCGCGGTGTCGGCAACCAGCACGGTGCGGCCCCTTGCCAGCACGATCGAGACGCCGATCACGCGGTGGCCTGGCTTGGCGTCGATGACGCGGCGCACGTCGTCGAGCGCGGTGGAATAGTTGCGGGTCACGCCGGTAACGATGCCGTCGGCGTCGCCCAGCGCCACCATGCAGGCGGCGAAATGGTTGCGGTCGTTGTTGATCAGGCGCTGACAGTCGCGGAACAGGTAGCCTTTGCGCTGCATACGTTCGTAGAGATAATCGGTGTAGATCCCATTGCGGCGCGACAGCCTGGCATTGATGATCTCGAGGCCTTGCTTGTTGAGTTCGATGCCGGCGTTGCGGGCATTCTCCTTGATGACGTCGTCGCGGCCGAGCAGGATCGCCGTGCCCAGCCTCTGGTTCACATAGGAGACGGCGGCGCGCATCACCTGCTCCTCCTCCCCTTCGGCGAAGACGATGCGCTTTGGCTGGCGGCGGACGCGGTCATAGATGCGCTGCAAGGTCGAGGCGATCGGATCGCGGCGGGCGGAGAGCTCATGCGCGTAGCGGTCAAGATCGAGGATCGGCTTGCGGGCAACGCCGGACTCCATCGCGGCCTTGGCCACGGCAAGCGGGATCGCCGAGATCAGGCGCGGATCGAACGGCACCGGGATGATGTAGTTGGGGCCGAATTTCGGCCGGTTGCCCTGATAGGCGGCGGCGACGTCGTCGGGCACGTCCTGGCGCGCCAGCTCGGCCAGGGCGCGTGCGGCGGCGATCTTCATCTCGTCATTGATGGTGGTGGCCCTGACATCCAGCGCGCCGCGGAAGATGTAAGGGAAACCCAGCACATTGTTGACCTGGTTCGGGTAATCCGAGCGGCCGGTCGCCATGATGGCGTCGGTGCGGATCTCGCCGACTTCCTCGGGCGTGATCTCCGGATCCGGATTGGCCATGGCGAAGATGATCGGGTTCTTGGCCATCGACTGCACCATGGCGGGGGTCAGCGCGCCCTTGGCCGAGAGCCCGAGGAAAACGTCGCAGCCGTCAAGCGCCTCGGCGAGCGAGCGCGCCTCGGTCTTGACCGCATGCGCCGACTTCCACTGGTTCATGCCTTCGGTGCGGCCCTGAAAGACCACGCCCTTGGTGTCGCACAGGATGATATTCTCCGGCGAAAAACCCATCGCCTTCATCAATTCGATACAGGCGATGCCCGCTGCGCCCGCGCCGTTGCAGACCATTTTCGTGGTCTTCATGTCGCGGCCGGTGATCTCCAGCGCGTTGATCAGCCCGGCGGCCGAGATGATGGCGGTGCCGTGCTGGTCGTCGTGGAAGACGGGGATGTCCATCAGCTCGCGGAGCCGCTGCTCGATGATGAAGCATTCCGGCGCCTTGATGTCCTCGAGATTGATGCCGCCGAATGAAGGTCCGAGGAAGCGCACGCAGTTGATGAATTCGTCGGCGTCCTCGGTGGCCACCTCGAGGTCGATCGAATCGACATCGGCGAAGCGCTTGAACAGCACCGACTTGCCTTCCATGACCGGCTTCGAGGCCAGGGCGCCGAGATTGCCAAGACCGAGGATTGCGGTGCCGTTGGAGATGACGGCGACCATGTTGCCGCGCGTCGTGTAGTCGAAGGCGCGGCTTGGATCCTCCGCGATTGCGCGCACAGGAACGGCGACGCCCGGCGAATAGGCGAGGCTCAGATCGCGTTGCGTCGCCATCGGCTTGGTGGCGACGATCTCCAGCTTGCCCGGCCGACCCATGGCGTGGAATTCGAGCGCCTCCTGCGCGCTGACGGAGGGCCCGCTGCTTTCGGTTTTCCTGGCCATGATGCTTTTGATTTCCTCGCCTGTGCGGCACCGCTTGGGACGGCTGCTTGCTTATGGTTCCCACCGATTAAGGCTACACGCGGCGACTGTAAACCGACAAGCCGGGCGAAGCTGCTTCAACGCAGAAGGCCGGCAATGCGGCGGACCGATTGACGGCGAGCTGGCAGCATGGCTCGCGCTTTCCCCTGCTTTTCGAGCCTCCGGCATTAAACCGCCCTGCCACATCTGCTAGCGTTCGGGGCATGAACATGCACATGCCGACCGATACCGACGCCCAGGAAACGACGACGCCGGCGCCCACCATGGGCGGCGTCACGCCGATGATGGAGCAGTATATCGAGATCAAGGCGGCGAACCCGGATTCGCTTCTGTTCTATCGCATGGGCGATTTCTACGAGCTGTTCTTCGACGACGCCGAAAAGGCGAGCCAGGCGCTCGGCATCGTGCTCACGCGGCGCGGCAAGCACCAGGGCCACGACATCCCGATGTGCGGCGTGCCGGTGCATGCGGCGGACGATTATCTGCAGAAGCTGATCGCGCAGGGCTTCCGCGTTGCCGTGTGCGAGCAGATCGAGGACCCGGCGGAAGCCAAGAAGCGTGGCTCGAAATCGGTGGTGCGCCGCGACGTGGTGCGGCTGGTCACGCCGGGCACCATCACCGAGGACAAGCTGCTTGCACCCTCGGAGTCGAGCTTCCTGATGGCGCTGGGGCGAGTGAAGGGCGGCAATGCAGCCAGCCAAGGCAGTTTCGCGCTTGCCTGGATCGACATCTCGACGGGCGCGTTTCGGGTGGCTGAAACCTCGGCCGAACGGCTGCTTGCCGACATTTTCCGCGTCGATCCGCGCGAGCTGATCGTCGCCGAGCCGGTGTTCCATGACGCGGAGCTGCGGCCGGTCTTCGACGTGCTCGGCCGGGTCGCCAACCCGCAGCCGCCATCGCTGTTCGATTCGGCGTCGGCCACGGGTCGCATCGCCCGCTTCTTCGAGGTGGCGACCCCGGCCAGTTTCGGCACTTTTTCGCGTGCCGAGCTGTCGGCGATCTCGGGCGCCATCGCCTATGTCGAGAAGACGCAGAAGGCCGAACGGCCGCCGCTGTCGCGGCCCGAGCGCGAGGAGAACGGCTCGACGCTTTTCATCGACCCTGCGACGCGCGCCAATCTGGAACTCCTGCGCACGCTATCCGGCAGCCGCGAAGGCTCGCTGTTCAAGGCGATCGACCGAACCGTGACCGGGGGCGGGGCGAGACTGCTCGCCGACCGGCTGATGGCGCCGCTGACCGACCCGGCATTGATTTCCGCTAGGCTGGATTCGGTGTCGTTCTTTCGCGCCGAAGCGCGGCTTTGCCAGGGATTGCGAACGAGCCTGAAAAGTGTCGCCGACATGCCGAGGGCGCTCTCCAGGCTGGCGCTCAACCGCGGCGGCCCGCGCGACCTTGGCGCGCTCAGCGCCGGCTTCGAGGCCGCGGGCGCGATCGCCGCACTGTTTGCGACGACGCCGCTCCCCGCCGAACTCGCCGCGGCGCTCGCGGCGATCCATGGCTTGCCCAAGGCGCTCGCCCGCCATCTCAGCGAGGCGATCGACGACGAGTTGCCGCTCATCAGGCGCGACGGCGGCTTCGTGCGATCAGGCTACAATGCCGAACTCGACGAGATGCGGGCGCTGCGCGATGAGTCGCGAAAGGTGATCGCCGGGCTGGAGCGCTCGTTGATCGAAGAGACCGGCATCCGCTCGCTGAAGATCCGGCACAACAATGTGCTCGGCTACTATATCGAGGTGACCGCCAACCATCATTCGATCATGACCGGCAGCGACGCTGCGAAGGCGCGCTTCATCCATCGCCAGACGATGGCCAACGCCATGCGTTTCACAACGACGGAACTGGCGGAGCTGGAATCGAAGATCGCCAATGCCGCCGATAAGGCGCTGAGCATCGAGCTTGCCACCTTCGACCGGCTGACGGCGGAAGTGGTGAGCGAGGCCGACAGCATCCGCGCCGGGGCCGAGGCACTTGCAGTCCTCGACGTATCGTCGGCCTTGGCGCTGCTGTCCGAAAGCGAGGGCTGGTGCCGGCCGGTCGTGGATTCCAGCCTCGCCTTCGAGATTGCCGGCGGCCGCCACCCGGTGGTCGAACAGGCGCTCAGGCGATCAGGCGAAGGTCCGTTCGTCGCCAATGACTGCGACCTCTCGCCTGAAAACGGGGCAAAGGCCGGCGCCATCTGGCTGCTCACCGGCCCGAACATGGGCGGCAAGTCGACCTTCCTGAGGCAGAACGCGCTGATCGCCATCCTTGCCCAGACCGGCTCCTTCGTGCCGGCCGAAAGCGCCCATATCGGTGTCGTCGACCGGCTGTTCTCGCGCGTCGGCGCCTCGGACGATCTCGCGCGCGGCCGCTCGACCTTCATGGTCGAGATGGTCGAGACCGCGGCGATCCTAAACCAGGCCGGGGAGCGGGCACTGGTCATCCTTGACGAGATCGGCCGCGGCACCGCGACCTTCGACGGTCTGTCGATCGCCTGGGCGGCGGTCGAATATCTGCATGAGAGGAACCGTTGCCGTGCGATCTTCGCCACGCATTTCCACGAGATGACGGCGCTGGCCGGCAAGCTTTCGCGGCTCTCCAACGTCACCATGCGGGTCAAGGAATGGGAAGGCGATGTCGTCTTCCTGCACGAGGTCGGCAAGGGTGCCGCCGACCGTTCGTACGGCGTGCAGGTGGCTCGGCTCGCCGGACTGCCGGAAGCGGTGGTGGCGCGCGCCAAGCAAGTGCTGCACCAGCTCGAGGAAGGCGAGGTTTCCGGCAAGACCAACCGGCTGGTCGACGATCTGCCGCTGTTTTCGGTGGCGGTGAAGCTCGAAGCGCCGAAGCCGGCGAAGAACGATGTCCTGGGCGAAGCACTGGGGGCGATCAACCCCGACGAAATGACGCCGCGCGAGGCGCTGGAGGCGCTCTACAGGCTTAAGGGGCTGGCGGCGAAATAAGGCTTTCCAGCGTCATTGCGAGCGCGCCTAGATCATCTCCAACCCGCGCTTGCGCGTCGGCGGCGGAAAGGCGCGGTCAAGGTCGGCAAGGTCTTCCGCCGTCAGGACTAGGTCGAGCGCCGCAGCATTCTGGCGGACGTGTTCCTGCCGGCTGGCCTTCGGGATGGCGATGACGCCTTTGTGCGCCATTACCCAGGCAAGCGCGACCTGTGCCGCCGTGGCGTTGTGGCGGGCAGCAACGGCATCGAGCCTGGCGTTGCGCGCGAGCGCGCCCTGCTCGACCGGCGAATAGGCCATCAGCGGGATGCCGCGCTCAAGACTCCAGGGCGCGAGGTCGAATTCCGGACCGCGCCGAGAGAGATTGTAGAGGACTTGGTTGGTCTGGACGTTGGCGCCGGAGGGTAGGCCGACCAATTCCTCCATCTCGTCGGTATCAAAATTGCTGACGCCCCAATGGCGGATCTTGCCGGCCGCCTTCAAGGCCTCGAAGGCTTCGATCGTTTCCGACAGCGGCACGCTGCCCGGCCAGTGCAGCAGATAGAGGTCGATGCGGTCGGTGGCGAGCCGTTTCAGACTGTTCTCGCAGGCCCGCTTGACGCCGGCGCGCGAGGCGTTGGACGGCAGCACCTTGGAAACCAGAAAAGTCTCGTCGCGGCGCCCGACGATGGCTTCCGCCACCACCTCCTCGGCGCCGCCGCCGGCATACATTTCCGCCGTATCGATAAGCGTGATGCCGAGATCCAGCCCAAGCCTCAGCGCCGCGACCTCATCGGCGCGGCGCCGGCCGTCCTCACCCATCTTCCACGTGCCTTGACCCAGCACCGGAACGGCTTCGCCTGACGGCAGGAAAGTGGTTCTGATTTTAGAAGACATGGCCTGCTCCGCGTGAGGCTGGATCGCAGCACAAGCATGGCCGAAAATCCAGGCCGAAGTCCTCGCCTTCGTCCGGATTTCCGGCGCGGGAAACTAGTTCACCGGATGCTTGGCAAGCCAATCCTGCATTTTTTTGATCTCGGCTTCCTGCGCCTTGACGACGTTCTCGGCGAGCTTGCGGATTTCCGGGTCCTTGCCGTTGGCGATCACCACCTTGGCCATGTCGATGGCTCCCTGGTGATGCGGGATCATGCCGCGGACGAAATCGACCTCGGCATTGCCGGTGTAGTTGAGCATCATGTCCTTGTGCATCTTGTCCATGGCCGCCTTGTAGCCAGCGGTTGCGGGGCTGTCCGCGCCCATGGCCATCCCGGACATGTCGTGCTTCATTTCGTCCGATTGCGCGGGCACGCTTTCGAGGAACACCGCGATCAGCATTCCCGCCGCCATCAGCAGCAGCACAATCTTCTTGGCCAAGGTCATCCAATATCTCCTGTTGAATGGAATGTCGTATTTGGGGGCGTCGCTCAGAGTTTCAACGTTCTCAGCCGCAGCGCGTTGCCGATCACCGAGACCGACGACAGGCTCATCGCCGCCGCCGCGATCATCGGCGACAGAAGCATACCGGTGAGCGGGTAGAGCACTCCGGCGGCGACCGGCACGCCGAGCACGTTGTAGAGGAAGGCGAAGAACAGGTTCTGGCGAATGTTGCGGATCGTCGCCTGGGCCAGTGTGCGGGCTCTGACGATGCCGTTGAGATCGCCCTTGACCAGCGTGATGCCGGCACTTTCGACCGCGACGTCCGCGCCGGTGCCCATGGCGATGCCGACATCGGCTCCGGCAAGCGCCGGCGCATCGTTGACGCCGTCGCCGGCCATGGCGATGCCGGCGCCCCTGGCGCGCAGTTCGTCGACAAGTGCCGCCTTCTGATCCGGCAGCAGCCCGGCGCGGACCTCGTCGATGCCGAGCCTGCCCGCGATCGCTTTTGCCGTGCGCTCGTTGTCGCCGGTCGCCATGATGATCCTCAAGCCCTTGTCGTGCAGCGCCTTGATCGCCTCGGCCGTGGTTGCCTTGACCGGATCGGCGACGGCAACCAGGCCGGCAAGCTTGCCGCCGACGGCAACGAACATCGCCGTCTTGCCTTCGGCCTGCAGCGCCTCCGCGCTGGCGGAAACGGGCGCGGTGTCGACGCCGAGGTCGGCCATCATCGCCGCATTGCCGAGCGCAACCTTCCTGCCGGACACGGTACCGGCAACGCCCTTGCCGGTTATCGCCTCGAAGTCCTCGGCACCTGCAAGCTTGGCGCCGCGTTCGGCGGCACCTTCGACGATCGCCTCGGCGAGCGGGTGTTCCGAGCCCTTTTCGAGCGTCGCGGCGAGCGCCAGCAATTCATTCTCCGCAATGCCTTCGGTGGCGACGACATCGGTCAGCCGCGGCCGGCCCTCGGTCAAGGTGCCGGTCTTGTCGACGATCAGTGTGTCGACGGAGGCGAAGCGCTCCAACGCCGCCGCTTCCTTGATCAGCACGCCGGCATGGGCGCCGCGGCCGGTCGCAGTCATGATCGACATCGGCGTGGCCAAGCCGAGCGCGCAGGGACAGGCGATGATCAGCACCGACACCGCCGACACGATGGCGAAGGCCAGGCTGGGCTCGGGGCCGAAGAGCGACCATACAATGAAGGCGATGATCGCCACCAGCACGACAGCCGGCACGAAGTAAAAGGAAACGCGATCTGCCAGCCCCTGGATCGGCGCGCGCGTGCGCTGCGCCTTGGCGACCATTTCGACGATGCGCGAAAGCGTGGTCTCGGCGCCGACCTTTTCGGCATGCATGATGAGGGAGCCGTTCTTGTTGAGCGTGCCGCCGGTGAGCGAATCGCCCTCCGACTTCTCGACCGGCAGCGGCTCGCCGGTGATCATCGATTCCTCGATGGCCGAGCGCCCCTCGAGCACGATGCCGTCGACCGGAACGGCGTCACCGGGGCGGATACGGAGCCTGTCCCCGGTCTTGACGCTGTCGAGCGGCAGGTCCTTTTCGGTCCCGTCAGCGCCGATCAGGCGCGCCGTCTTCGGCGCGAGGTCGAGCAAGGCGCGAATGGCCGAGCCCGTGCGCTCGCGGGCTCTGAGTTCCAGCACCTGGCCGAGGAACACCAGCGCGACGATGACCGCGGCCGCCTCGAAATAAACCGGCACGCTGCCGTCATGGCCGCGAAACTGGTGCGGGAAGACATCCGGGAACAGCGTCGCGACAAGGCTGAAGAGATAGGCAGCGCCGACGCCGAGCGAAATCAGCGTCCACATATTGGGACTGCGGTTGAGCAGCGATTCCCAGCCACGATGGAAGAACGGAAACGCCGCCCACAGCACCACCGGACTCGCCAGCGCCAGTTCTGCCCAAGTCTTCGTGCGGCCGTCGACGAGGCTTTCGAAGCTGACGCCCAGCATCGGCGCCATTGCGATGATGAGAAGCGGCAGCGAAAGCACGGCGCTGACCCAGAAGCGGCGGGTGAAATCGACCAGCTCCGGATTCGGGCCTTCGTCGCCGGACGGCACGCCCATCGGCTCCAGCGCCATGCCGCAGATCGGGCAGGAGCCGGGCCTGTCGCGAATGATCTCGGGATGCATCGGACAGGTGTATTGCGTGCCCTTAGGCATCGGCTGCGGTTCAGGCCGGCCGGCAAGATAGTTTGCCGGCTCGGTTTCGAACTTGGCCTTGCATCCGGCCGAACAGAAATAGAAGCCCTGCCCTTCGTATCGGGCAAAATGCCTGGCGCTCGCGCGGTCGACATTCATGCCGCAGACGGGATCGGTGGCCGTCAGATATTTGTCCGGCTCTGCCTGGAACTTCGTGCGGCAGCGCTCGCTGCAGAAATGAAAGGTCCTGCCGCCATGCTCGGCCGCCGGCTTGCCGGCCACCGTATCGACCGCCATGCCGCAGACGGGGTCGCGAATCACCGCTTCGGCCGCAGGCCGAGCATTCTTCCCCGAACAGCAGGATGCGCCATGCGCATGACGATGGTTATGGTTGGAATGGGTCATCAGCAAATGCCTCGGAACTCTCGGATTGAGGCGGAGGTAGTCCTTCCAGTAACTGGAAGGTCAAGGGTCAGTTTCGATTTTTTTAGTCTATAAAGTTGATCGACTGAGTGTCGAACGCACCGTCCGCGTGATGGAATTCGGCCTGTCGCACGCCCCATACACAGCGCGAAGAAAACGCGCTATAGACGCCGCCGAATGGCCAAGATCTCCCTCAAACTCGACGAAATCATCGATGGCGACGCTTTGCGCCGCGACATGACGGCGCTGACGGCGCCGAGCGCAGGCGACGGCTCCGGCAAGGCTGCCCGCACAGCCGTTCTCCAACTGCTCAAGGGCAAGCTCGCGGAAGGGCGAACGATCGCCGAGGCGATGCTGAAGCAGGATGGCGGCGGCCATGCCTGCGCCGAGCGGCTGTCGCATCTGATGGACGAGCTGATCCGGGCGCTTTACGACTTCGCGGCTACCCACGTCTACCAGGTCAAGAACCGCTCCGCCGCCGAGCGCATGGCGGTCGTCGCGGTCGGCGGCTACGGCCGCGGCACGCTGGCGCCGGGCTCCGACATCGACCTGTTGTTCCTGCTCCCTTACAAGCAGACGCCGTGGGGCGAGCAGATCGTCGAATACATGCTCTACATGCTGTGGGACATGGGGCTCAAGGTCGGCCACGCCACCCGCAACATCGAAGAATGTCTGAGGCTCTCGCGCACCGACATCACCATCCGCACCTCGATCCTGGAAGCGCGCTTCCTGTGGGGCGAACGCAAGCTCTATGACGAACTGCTCACCCGCTTCGACCACGAAGTGGTGCGCACCACCGGACCCGAATATGTGCAGGCCAAGCTCGCCGAACGCGACGAGCGCCACGCCAAGGCAGGCGAGAGCCGATACCTCGTCGAGCCCAATGTCAAGGACGGCAAGGGCGGTCTGCGCGATCTGCAGACGCTGTTCTGGATCGGCAAATACTTCTACCGCGTGCGTACCGGCCAGGAACTGGTCGAGAAAGGCGTCTTCACCGAAGCCGAGTATCGCGAGTTCCAGAAGGCCGAGGACTTCCTGTGGGCGGTGCGCTGCCACATGCATTTCCTCACCGGCAAGGCGGAAGAGCGGCTGCATTTCGACATCCAGCGCGAGATCGCCGAGCGGCTGGGCTACACCACCCATCCCGGGCTGTCGGCGGTCGAGCGCTTCATGAAGCACTACTTCCTGGTCGCCAAGGATGTCGGGGATCTCACCCGCATCTTCTGCGCCGCGCTCGAGGAAGAGCAGGCCAAGCATGTGCCCGGCTTCAACCGCATCTTCCTCACCTTCTCGCGGCGCAAGCGCAAGCTTGCCGGCACGTCCGACTTCATTGTCGACAACCACCGCATCAACATTGCCGACGACAGCGTGTTCGAACGCGATCCGGTCAACCTGCTCCGGCTGTTCTGGTTCGCCGACAAGCACGGGCTGGAGTTCCACCCCGACGCGCTGAAGCTGCTGACCCGGTCGCTCGGCCTTGCCAACAAGTCGCTCAGGCGCGACGAGGAGGCCAATCGGTTGTTCCTCGATATCCTGACCTCGGACCGCAATGCCGAACTCAACCTCAGGCGCATGAACGAGGCGGGGCTGCTCGGCAAGCTGATCCCCGACTTCGGCAAGATCGTCGCCATGATGCAGTTCTCGATGTACCACCATTATACGGTGGACGAGCATCTCATCCGCTGCATTGGCGTGCTGGCCGAGATCGAGCGCGGCGACGGCGCCAAGGTGCATCCGCTGTCCCACTCGCTGATGCCGGGGCTGAAGAAGAGCCGCGAGGCGCTCTATGTCGCGGTGCTCCTGCACGACATCGCCAAGGGCCGGCCGGAGGACCATTCGGAGGCCGGCGCCAGGATCGCGCGACGCATCTGTCCGCATATGGGGCTGTCGGCCGCCGACACCGAGACCGTCGCCTGGCTGGTCGAAAACCATCTCGTGATGTCGATGACCGCGCAGACGCGCGACCTCAACGACCGCAAGACGATCGAGGATTTTGCCTCGATCGTGCAATCGGTGGAGCGGCTGAAGCTGCTTCTGATCCTCACCGTCTGCGACATTCGGGGCGTCGGGCCCGGCGTGTGGAACGGCTGGAAGGGACAATTGCTGCGCACGCTCTATTTCGAGACCGAGCTGCTCTTGACCGGGGGCTTCTCCGAAGTGTCGCGCGCCGAACGCACCGCCGCCGCGCGCGAGCGGCTGGCCGAGGCGCTTTCCGCCTGGCCGGCGAAGGAGCGCAAGCGCTATGTCGCCCAGCATTACGAAAACTATCTGCTGACCGTCGACCTGCCCGACCAGCTGCGCCACGCCGAATTCGTGCGCGAGGCGGATGTGGCCGGCAGGAAGCTCGCCACCATGGTGAAGACGCATGAGTTCGAAGCGGTAACCGAGATCACCGTGCTGGCGCCGGACCATCCGCGCCTGCTGTCGGTGATCGCCGGCGCCTGTGCCGCGGCCGGCGGCAACATCGTCGATGCGCAGATCTTCACCACCTCTGACGGGCGGGCGCTGGACACCATTTTGATCTCCAGAGAATTCGACCGCGACGAGGACGAGCGGCGGCGGGCCGAACGCGTCGGCAAGCTGATCGAGGACGTGCTGTCCGGCAAGAGCTGGCTGCCCGAGATGATCGAGAAGCGCGCCAAGCCGAAGCGCGGCGCCAAGGCCTTCCGCATTCCGCCGCGCGCCGAGATCCGCAACACGCTGTCGAACCGTTTTTCCGTGATCGAAATCGAGGGGCTGGACCGGCCCGGCCTGCTCTCAGAGGTCACCGGCGCGCTGTCGGACCTATCGCTCGATATCGCCTCGGCCCACATCACCACCTTCGGCGAAAAGGTCATCGACACCTTCTATGTCACCGACCTTACCGGCCAGAAGATCGACAGCCCGACGCGCACGGCCACAATTCACAAGCGGCTGATCGACACACTCGAAGGCAACGCGCCCGAACGCAACGGCAAGGCCAAGGCGGCGGCCGCCGAGTGATCATCACCATCCATTTGACGCAATTCCGCAGGCAGTCATCCTCCGCATGAGCCTTGTCAAGAAATTCGCCACCGTCGCCTCCGGCACGCTGATGAGCCGCGCGCTGGGTTTCGGCCGCGAGATGCTGATGGCGGCGGCCCTCGGCACCGGGCCGGTCGCCGACGCCTTCAACGCCGCCTTCCAGTTTCCCAACACCTTCCGCCGGCTGTTCGCCGAAGGCGCCTTCAACGCCGCCTTCGTGCCGCTGTTCGCCAAGGAGATCGAAACGTACGGCACCGACGGCGCAAAGCGCTTCTCGGAGGAGGTGTTCGGCGTGCTGTTCTCGGCACTGCTCGCGCTCACCATCGCCATGGAACTGGCAATGCCGCTGATCGTCCGCTACCTGGTGGCGCCGGGCTTTGCCGACATTCCGGGCAAGTTCGAGACGACCGTCCGGCTGGCGACGATCATGTTCCCCTATTTGATCTGCATGTCGCTCGGCGCCATGATGGCCGGCATGCTGAACTCGCTGCGCCGCTATTTCGCCGCGGCGATCGCCCCCGCTTTCCTCAACATCATCCTGATCAGCGTGCTCGCCTATGCCTGGTATCATGGGCTCGATGCGCATGATGTCGGCTTCGGCCTGTCCTGGGGCGTGCTGGCGGCGGGCATCGTGCAGCTCGCCATCGTCTGGGTAGCGGTGCGCCATGCCGGCATCTCGATCGGCTTCCGCCGGCCCAAGATGACGCCGAACGTCAAGCGGCTCCTGATCCTGGCGCTGCCGGCCGCTATTACCGGTGGCATCACCCAAATCAACCAGCTGATCGGCACGGCGATTGCCTCCGGGCAGAACAGCGCCGTGTCATCGCTCGCCTATGCCGATCGCATCTACCAGCTGCCGCTCGGCGTCGTCGGCGTCGCGGTGGCGATCGTGCTGCTGCCGGAGCTGTCGCGGGCTTTGAAATCGGGCAATCTGATCGAGGCGGCCAATCTGCAGAACCGCTCGGTCGAGTTCACGCTGTTCATGACCTTGCCGGCGGCCGCGGCGCTTTGGGTGATGTCGGAGCCGATCGTGCGGCTGGTCTATGAGCGCGGCGCCTTCGCCGCCAACCATTCGACGCCGATCGTCGCCTCGATCCTGGCGATCTTCGGCCTCGGCCTGCCGGCCTTCGTGCTGATCAAGGCCTTCACGCCCGGCTATTTCGCGCGCGAGGACACGCGCACGCCGATGATCTTCGCCGCCATCTCCGTCGGCGTGAACGTCGCCACCGCGCTGAGCTTGTTTCCTTCGATGGGCGCGCCGGGCATCGCTGTCGCCTCGGCCGTCGCCGGCTGGGTCAACGCGGCTTTGCTGCTCGGCATGTTGATAAAGCGCGGCCACTGGGGTCGCGACATACCGCTCTTGAAGCGCATTCCCCGGCTGGTGCTGTCGGCTGTTGTGATGGCGGTCGCGCTCTATTTCGCCGAGCACTATTTCGCGGCAAGGCTCGGACCCGGCTCGCCGCTGGTGGTGAAGGCGACGACCCTGTTCGCGCTCGTCGGCGGGGGTGCGGCGCTCTACTTCATCACCGCTTTTGGCACAGGTGGCGCCGATTTCGGCATGATCCGTCGGAACGTGAAGCGCGGCACGGCGAAATCTGCGCCGCGGAAATCGAACACCGGCTTGGACGAATAACTCGAGCTGGCTTTCAGCAACAGCGGTCTTGATCCCGCATTCGCCTTCGTCCATAAGCCCGCCGTCGCAAGACTTTCGCCGCGCGCGGTTTCCAGCCGCATGATTGGCTCCAAAAAGTCTGCAACTTTTTGGAATCATGCGTATACGGCCCTCCACAAGCCATGAGGAAATCATGTCCGCCTTCAAGCCCCTCGTCTTCTCGGGCGTCCAGCCGACCGGCAATTTGCATCTCGGCAACTATCTCGGCGCCATCAAGAAATTCGTCGCCCTCCAGGAACAATCCGACTGCATCTATTGCGTCGTCGACCTGCATTCGCTGACGGCGCAGCTCGTGCACCAGGACCTTGGCGACCAGACGCGCTCGATCACCGCCGCCTTCCTGGCATCGGGCATCGACCCCAAGAAGCACATCGTCTTCAATCAGTCGCGGGTCATCCAGCACGCCGAGTTGGCCTGGATCTTCAACTGCGTGGCGCGCATCGGCTGGATGTACCGGATGACGCAGTTCAAGGACAAAGCCGGCAAGGACCGCGAGAACGCCTCGCTCGGCCTGCTCGCCTATCCGAGCCTGATGGCCGCCGACATCCTGCTCTACCGCGCCACCCATGTGCCCGTGGGCGAGGACCAGAAGCAGCATCTGGAATTGACCCGCGACATCGCGCAAAAATTCAACAACGACTTCTCGGAAAAGATCGCGGCGCTCGGCGTCGGCGTCGAGATGCAGGTCGGCGAAGAGACGGTGAATGGCTACTTCCCGATCACCGAACCGGTGATCGGCGGTCCTGCGGCGCGCATCATGAGCCTGCGCGATGGCTCGAAGAAGATGTCGAAGTCGGACCCGTCGGACCTGTCGCGCATCAACCTCACCGACGATGCCGACACAATCTCGAAGAAGATCCGCAAGGCCAAGACCGATCCGGAGGCCTTGCCGAGTGAAGTCGACGGGCTGGAAAGCCGGCCGGAAGCCGAAAACCTGGTCGGCATCTATGCCGGCCTCGCCGAAATTTCCAAAGCCGACGTGCTGAAGGAATATGGCGGCCAGCAGTTTTCCGTGTTCAAGCCGGCGCTGGCCGACCTTGCAGTCGAAAAGCTCGCGCCGATCGCCTCGGAGATGCGCCGCATCGAGGGCGACCGCGCCTATGTCGACGCCGTGCTCAAGGACGGCGGCGAGCGCGCCCGCGCGATCGCCGAAGGCACGATGAAGACGGTGCGCGACATCATCGGCCTGTTGCAGGACTGATCGGTCCTCGCTGGTTGACTGGGATCGCCATACCGGCCGGCGGCTTGCCGCCGGTCCGTGGCGGTGGCAGATTGCGGCCGAATTGATACCGAGCGGACAGACATGGTTTCCAAACGCCTCAGCCGTGAAGCCGGACATCGCCGCAAATTCCTGGCGATCATCGACGATACGCCGGAATGCGAGCGCGCGGTCGCCTACGCATCGACGCGCGCACAGAGCACCAGCGGCGTGCTGGTCCTGCTCTATGTGATCGAGCCGGACGATTTCCAGCATTGGCTGGGGGTTGAGAAGATCATGCGCGAGGAAGCCAACGCGACCGCGCGCGCGGCGCTCGACACCTATGCCAGCAAGGTGCGCCAGAAGGTCGGCATCGAGCCGGAACTGGTGGTGCGCGAAGGCAAGCCGACCGAGGAAATCCACAAGCTCATCGAGGAAGACCAGGACATCGCCATCCTGGTGCTGGCGGCCGGCGCCGGCAAGGAAGGTCCGGGGCCACTGGTGAGTGCGGTGGCCGGCCGGGGCGCCGCCTTCCCCATCCCGGTCACCGTGGTGCCGCAGAACCTCTCCGACGAGGAAATCGAGAGCCTGGCCTGAATTGGGAAGGCCCCTCCTGCCCGATTGGAACGTCGCCGATCCGCAGATACACATCGATGTTATCAACCAGCCCATAGCCCTTGGCCCGTGTCGGCGGCGCGCCATTTGGAATGGTCACGGAAACGGCCATTCCAAAGGAGCGCCGGTGGACGAATCAACCCGGAAAGCAGGGCGTAGCGGCACGTCAAAGCCGCGAAACGCTGGGACTGGATCACCGGTGCAGCCGCGCTCGCAGGCAGCGCGATCGCAGCAAAAAGCCCGGCAGACGCCTCATGCGCAGCAGGAGCGCAGGCACCGCGTCCTCGCCAAGGGGCACCCGGCCATGGTGGACAGCATCGCCGGCGCGATTACGGTCAAGAATCTCGATCTCTACTATGTCGTCGCTCCCGACGCCCAGATACGGCTGAAAGGCGAGCACGGCTTCGGGCTCTATTTCCACGACTGCCGTTTCCTCGGCGGCTATGAGATGACGCTGGGCGGTTTGCCGCCGATCGTGTTGGCCTCGACCGCGCAAAGAGGTTACGCCGCGCTTTTCGAACTGGCCAATCCCGACCTGCATTGCGATGGGGGGCGACTGATTCCCAAGGACGAGCTCGGCATCCGCTGGGAGCGCATTCTCGATGCGGAGCAAACATGCGTGCGGGAGGTTCTGACCATCCAGAATTTCGGCCACGAGCCGCATGGCTTTCCGCTGGCCCTACACTTCGGCGCCGGCTTCGAGGACATTTTCAATGTGCGCGGACTGGTGCCGAAGAACCTCGGCAGGTGCGAGCGGCCTGCCTGGCGCGACGGCAGCCTCCACTTTGTCTATCACGGCGCCGACCACGTTCGCAGAACGGCAACAATCGGTTTTTTGCCGGCACCCGATGCCATGCACAGAACGGCGGCCGAGTTCCAGTTCGATCTCGCGCCAGGAGAAAAGCGTACCATCGCGATCACCATAGAATTGAGGGAACTGTCGGAAGAGCCGGAGGCCGAGCAAATGAGCCCGCACCCGGCGTTTGCTCTCGAGGCCTTTGCCGGGACGGTTCAGGCGGATACTGAAAAATGGCTGGAGCAACACACGAAGTTCGACAGCGACAGCCTGCTGCTCAACAGCATCATGGACCGTTCGCTGCGCGATCTCGCGGCGCTCAGGTCGGATCTTGGCAACAGGGAGTATTTCGCGGCCGGCGTGCCGTGGTACGTCGCGGTGTTTGGACGCGACAGCCTGATCGTCGCGCTCGAGATGCTGGCCTTCCAGCCGGACATCGCCGCCCAGACGCTGCGCCTTCTCGCCGGCTATCAGGGACGTCGAACGGATCGATGGCGAGAGGAGCAGCCCGGCAAGATCCTGCATGAGCTGCGCGTCGGCGAGCTCGCTCGCGCGGGCAATGTCCCGCATGCCAGATTCTACTGCACGGTGGACGCGACCCCGCTCTTCCTGCTGCTTCTCGGCCGCTATGCCGCGTGGACAGGCGACGTGGGGCTCTTCCGCGAACTGCGGGAGCCGGTGGAAAAGGCCTTGGGCTGGATCGCCAAGGCCGGAGACGGGCATGGCGAAGGCTATGTCAAATACCGCACCATCTCGGAAAGCGGTCTCGTCAACCAGGGGTGGAAGGACTCGGCCGACGCGATCGTCAGGACCGACGGCAGCATCGCCAGGCCGCCGATCGCGCTGGTCGAGGTGCAGGGCTATGTGTTTGCGGCCAAGCATGCCATCGCCGATCTCTACGAACGCATTGGCGAGCGCAACAGCGCCATTCAGCTTCGCGGCGAGGCCGAAAAGCTTCGGACACGGTTCAACCGCGACTTCTGGTGTGAGGACCTGGACACTTTCGCGCTGGCGCTCGAGGCGCGCGGCCGCCCGGTCGCGGTCGTTTCCTCCAACCCGGGCCATGCGCTGTGGACCGGCATCGCGGATCGGGGCAAGGGCCGCCGAACCGTGCGGCGGCTGATGCAGGACGACATGTTCAACGGCTGGGGCGTGCGCACGCTCGCGAGCGCGGAGCGGCGCTACAATCCCGTCGGATATCATCTCGGCACCGTCTGGCCGCATGACAATGCGCTGCTGGCGGCCGGCTGCCGGCGGTATGGCGAGGACGGCGCGGCGCTGCGGATCTTCACCGCCATTGTCGAAGCGGCGATGCACTTCCGCCATCACCGGCTGCCGGAGGCGATGGCGGGCTTTCAGCGCAACGATTTCCAGGTGCCGGTGCACTATCCCGTGGCCTGCCACCCGCAGGCATGGGCAGCGGGCGCGGTGCCGTTCCTGGTGACCACCTGCCTCGGCCTGGAGCCCGACGCCTTCGCAAACAAGCTGCGGATCGTGCGGCCGCGACTGCCCGATTTCGTCAGCCGCATCGAGCTTCGCGGGCTGCGGGTCGGCGAGGCAAGCGCCGACCTCGAATTCATGCGCAGGGCGGACGGCGCCGAGGTGAACATCCAGAAGACGAGTGGACAACTCAGCGTGGAAGTCGGAGGATAGGCTTGCCGTGGCGGGCGCTCCGCCGGGGCAAAAACATTCCGCCAGCCAGCCGTTCGGGCGACGCGTTTCGCTTGAATGTCCAGCCGATAGAGCCTATTTAGAACTATTCCAAACTATCGGCCCGGAAGGGCCTGGAGATATCCATGTTCATCCAGACCGAATCGACGCCGAACCCGGCGACGCTGAAATTCCTGCCCGGCAAGGAAGTGCTGCGCGACGGCACCGCCGATTTCCGTGACGCCGAAGGCGCCGCACAGGCTTCGCCGCTGGCCGGCCGGCTGTTCGAAATCCCCGGCGTCACTGGCGTCTTCTTCGGCTACGACTTCATCACCGTGACCAAGGACGGTCCGGACTGGCAGCACCTGAAGCCGGCAATCCTCGGCGCCATCATGGAGCATTTCATGTCCGGCGCGCCGGTCATGGCTTCGGCGGCTCCGGCCAACGACGCCGGCCAGGCCGGCGAGTTCTACGACAAGGCCGACGAGGAGCTGGTGCTCACCATCAAGGAGCTGCTCGACACCCGGGTGCGCCCGGCGGTCGCGCAGGACGGTGGCGACATCACCTTCCGCGGCTTCGAGAACGGCACCGTGTTCCTGCACATGAAGGGTGCCTGTGCCGGTTGCCCGTCATCGACGGCGACGCTGAAGCACGGCATCCAGAACCTGCTTCGGCATTTTGTTCCGGAAGTGCAGCAGGTCGAGCAGGTCGCCTGATAATTCTGCTCCGCCGGCCGCCTGTTGCGGTTTCTGAGCTTCTCGGCGGAGTGAATTTTCTCCAACCGCAAAAACAAAAAACCGGGCCCCAACAGCCCGGTTTTCTGTCTTTGGACGTCTTGTTGTTGCCTAGACGGTCCGCGCACGCAAGCTTTTGTCCGCCGCCATGGTGATCACATCACGATGACCTTGGCGCCGACCGAAGTGCGGTCGTAGAGATCGATAATGTCCTGGTTCATCAGGCGGATGCAGCCCGACGACATCGCCTTGCCTATGGAGAACCACTCCGGGCTGCCATGCAGGCGGTAGCCCATGTCGCCGCCCTTGTTGAACAGATACATGGCGCGCGCGCCGAGCGGGTTCTTCAGGCCCGGCTCCATGCCGCCGGCGAATTTGGCGAGTTCGGGCTGGCGCTTGATCATCGGCGCCGGCGGCGTCCAGGTCGGCCATTCGCGCTTCAGCGCGATATGGGCGGTGCCGTGCCACTCGAAGCCCTCGCGGCCGACACCGATGCCGTAGCGCATGGCCATGCCGTCACCCTCGACGAAGTAGAGGAACTTGTTCTGGGTGTCGACGATGATGGTGCCGGGCTTCTCGGGAGTGTCGTAGCGCACTTCCTGCCGGCGGAAGCGGGCCGGAACCTTCTCGATCGGGATGCGCGGCAGCTGATAGCCGGCATCGGTCATCGCGCCATAGTTGTTGGTGAAGATCTGCCCGCCGATGGTGCTGCACCCGCTGATCGCGGTCGACAGCGCAAGGGCGGCGACGATTGCAAACGACTTCAAGCGCATGAATAGGTCCGACGCCCTGCCTTTTATCAGCGGCACGAGTCGGCCGCTTTCTCACCATCATTCATGCTGGCATTTCTTTTGCTTGCCAAGCGCGCACTGCCTATATGCATGACCTTCCCTGCCGGTAAGTGCCGAACTGCGGCATTTCGGCAACAGGGGTCGCGAGATTGTGAAGTAAAATCAACGGGGCAGCCGGAAGGGCTGCCGGAGACAGGAGAGCGCCATGAATGTCGGTGATGCCGCCGAGCGTTCCGGCCTGCCGGCCAAGACCATCCGCTACTATGAGGAGATCGGCCTGATCCTGCCGGCGCGCGCCGAAAACGGCTACCGCGACTACTCGCGCGACGACGTGCACCGGCTGGCCTTCTTGCGCCGCGCCCGCAACCTCGGCTTTTCAATCGACGATTGCAGGCAGCTGATGGCGCTTTATCAGGACCGCGACCGCGCCAGCCACGACGTGCGCGAAATCGCCAGCGCCCATGTCAGGGCGATCGAGGAAAAGGTGCGCGAACTGCAGTCGATGCGCGCAACGCTGCAGAAGCTGATCCACGCCTGCCACGGCGACGACCGGCCGGACTGCCCGATCTTGGATGACATGGCGGGGGCGGCGTGAAGTCGCCGAGCCGAAGCTAGACAAGTATCCAATCTCTATCTTAGCTCTTGAGCGAGCAACAAATCCTCGGCAGGAGTGCTCCACCATGAAGGGATACTGGCTCATCGTCGGCACCGAGATTTCGGATCAGGAAGCGCAAGCCGAATACGCCAGGCTTTGGAAGCCCATCGGCGAGAAGTATCAGGCGCGCAGCAATCCCTCGAAAGTGCCGCCCCTGCTGGTGGAGGCGCGCGATTCCGGTCGGGTGGTAGTCGTCGAATTCCCGTCATTGGAAGCTGCCAAGGCCTGCTATGACGACCCGGCTTACGAGGAAGCGAAGCGGTTTGCGCTGCAGGCGTCGAACCGCGTCTTGCTGATCTTCGAAGGGGATCTGGGGGAGGCTGGATGAGGCGCTCTACAATGAAGCGTCAATCACCGGCATTACTTGGGCGATCACCGATTGGCCTGTAACGCTGATTGCGTTCGGCTTAGGATTTTTTTGGGGTTCATACTGCGGATGCAGCAGGGTAGCAACACTCTCAAGTGTTGCGGTGGTCTGTGAAATATATAACCGCCCTGCTCAACGCGGTTATTTATTTAACAGACCCGACTTGGCACCCGGGACAAATCATGATCCAAAAGCGGTTGTCTTGGGGGGAACCACTTTTGATCCGCATAGCAATCCTTGTAGGCATTGTTGCCAGCGCGACGGCATGCACCAGCCAGGCGAATGTTCCTTATTCGAGTAAGGTAACATGCACAAACCATACCGAATACGGTGCAATCCCCGGCGGGGCGCTTGTGCCGGTGAACGTTAATGTTTGTATCCCAGACACACCGAACAAATCCTGTCTGGAATATGTCACTCGCACCGGAGGGCTGGCGGTCAGGTGTACCCCGCTGACTCGTAAGGCAACCACTACCGAAGGACGCGCCAGACAACTTGCGGGAAGCAAATACCCCTAGTTCCCGGCTCTCGTCGCCCCGGATGAACCGGCGATTAAAGGAACTGGCGCGGCGCATGCACCCGCAAAAGGCAGTGATAGCCAAGGCCAACGATGAGCGAAAACGGCGAGCTTATTATTTATCCTATGCCCAGCCTTGTCGCGACCTTGCTCAATCGAGAGAGAGCAAAGGGAAGCCCTTTGACAGAGGAAGAGGCGATCCAAATCCGCGATAGCTGTCCGGCGATTGCGCTCACTCGGGAGGACGCCAGGCGCATGGATGAATCGAGAGGCTACCTCGATATTGATCCAGAGAATTGCTGGGTAGAATGGCAGCGAGTTCGGTTGGAACTCGCCGACGACTAAGGCATTGCCCCTCTTGGTTTGTCAACCAGATCATCGCCGATGAATCACGGGTTCAAACCGTGAACAAAATCTGGCATGGTGCTTGCCATGCCTATCGTTTCCCCAATTCCCCTCAACCCGCTGATCGACGGCCGCCAGTCAGAACGCGCCATGCTTGTGCGGCGCGGCGTGCAGCGTCTGCTGACCCAAATGGGCGCGCATGTGCTGCCAGAACTGTCCCTGGCCACCGGCCGGCGCGCCGATCTTGTCGCGCTGACCCGGCAGGGCGACATCTGGATCATCGAGATCAAATCCTCGATCGAGGATTTCCGCGTCGACCGCAAATGGCCGGACTACCGGCTGCATGCCGACCGCTTCTTCTTCGCCACGCATCCCGGCGTGCCCGCGGAAATCTTTCCGCAGGAGTGCGGCTTCATCCTCTCCGACGGCTATGGCGCGGAGATCCTGCGCGAGGCGCCGGAGCACCGCATGGCCGCTGCGACGCGCAAGGCGCTGATGTTGCGCATCGCGCGTGCGGGCGCGGCGCGGCTGCTGGCGGCGGAGCTTGCCGGTGTTTCGGTGCCGGTGCTGGACGGCGAAAGCGAGTAGGACGCTATCTCGTCGTCGCTGGCCGCGGGCCGCGCAGCACCGGGCTACACTGCGCCGGGACCCAAAGCGCAGCCCCTACTCGACATTGACGTCCACGACGATCTTGTACGCGTTCCCATCAAAAGTGTGAACCGAGAAGGTCATCTGATCCTGCCCCTTGAACCCGGCAGCCGATTTGTAGACGCCTTTTATTCCGTCGACCTTCCGAGAATTGCATTTAAACCTCTGGTTGGTTTTCGCAAAAGATGTGTAAACCTTCCCTTCAACCAACCTAACTTCCCCATGGCTCGGCCCGGAGATGATTTTTACATCGTCCTTGCCGGCAGAAGAGCAGTCCACGTTCAGGCTCGCTCCCTTAAAGACGAGAATCTCCTGGCCAGTCAGTGCTGTTTTTTCGTAGCTCGACAGATGTGTGAACGCAGCCGCCGGAGAGAGCCCAAAGCCCAAAACCGCGACCGTTGCTATGACACTTGTTGTGCGACATACCATTATTGCTGACCCCTTAACCGAGTGAATTACCCCGCCGCTGTTTGACGGCACGCTGAAGCACGCTAGCATTCCAGCGATAGCTTCAACTCATCAAATTCAAGTCATCGGAAAGTAGTGGTTCGCCTTACAACGCTTCCATTGATCGACAAGACGGGTTCCCGCCGCTGCCCTACTCCACTTCTTCTTCGGCGCCACCCCGCGCCGGCGCCATCAGCAGCACCGCCGCGCCGACCAGCGCGGCGATCAGCGAGCCGGCGAGGATGCCGACCTTCACCGCGTCTTGAAGGGCGGCGTCATTGGCGAAGGCGAGTAGGCCGATGAACAGGCTCATGGTGAAGCCGATACCGCACAGAAACGAAATGCCCACCATGTGCAGCCAGCCGGCATTGGCCGGCAGGTCGGCGAGGCCGAGCCGGATGGCGAGACCCGAGGAGGCGAAGACGCCGACCAGCTTGCCGACGACGAGGCCGGCGGCGACGCCCAGCGTCAGAGGCTCGACCAGCGCGGCAACGCTCAAGCCGCCTAGCGAGACGCCGGCATTGGCGAAGCCGAAGATCGGGATGACGATGAAAGGCACGAGCTTGTGCAGGCCGTGCTCCAGCCGGTGCAGTGGCGAGTGTTCGACGTCGTGACCGATGCCGGGCGAACGCTCAAGCGGGATGGTCAGCGCCAGCGCCACGCCGGCAAGCGTCGCATGCACGCCCGATTTCAGCACCAGCACCCAAAGCAGCGCGCCCAGCACGAGATAGGGCAAGAGGTTCATCACCCGCATGCGGTTGAGTACGATCAATACGGCGATGACCGCGAAGGCGGCGCCGAGATAGGCGAGCGACAGGCCGCTGGTGTAGAACAGCGCGATGATGATGACGGCGCCGAGATCGTCGATGATGGCCAAAGCGGTAAGAAACACTTTCAGCGAGGCCGGCACGCGGCTGCCGAGCAGCGACAGCACGCCCAGCGCGAAGGCGATGTCGGTGGCGGTGGGGATCGCCCAGCCGGGAAGCGCCGCCTGGTTGTCGCGGTTGACCAACACATAGACCAGCGCCGGAAACACCATGCCGCCGGCCGCGGCGATGCCCGGCAGCACGCGGCGCGGCCAGGTTGAGAGATGACCGTCCAACATCTCGCGCTTGATCTCCAGCCCGACCAGGAGGAAGAACACCGCCATAAGCCCGTCATTGACCCAGTGCGAGACGCTGAGCGGCCCGAGATAGGCGTGGAGGGCGGCGAAATAGATTTCGGCGAGCGGCGAGTTTGCGACGATGAGCGCAAGGGCGGCGGCCGCCATCAGGATGATGCCGCCGGCCGCCTCGCCGTCGAGGAATTCGCGAAGCATCGATTTCGGCCGCTCGTCGCGCATGACCCCCTCCGTCACATGGCCCGTCGGCCGCTGTCCTTCGCGATGATGCTCAAACTTGCACGACCGGGCAAGCATTGGACCGGTCGGTCACCGTCGCCCTCCTTGCAAGCGCCGGCGCCTCCCCTCACCTGCCTGCCGGCATCCTCTCCCCGTATAGTGACGGGGAGAGGGGCGCTCTCGTCGATGATTTCGCCAATCGCCAGCGTTGCGAGGCGGGAGCCAGCGCTGCCTTCGACACCTGCCGTCGGCAGCACCGTACGCGTGTTTAAGCAGGTTACCGCGGCGCCCGCTTTGCCAGAATCCGCTGCAGGGTGCGCCGGTGCATGTTGAGCCGGCGCGCGGTCTCGGAGACGTTGCGGTCGCACATTTCGTAGACGCGCTGGATATGTTCCCAGCGCACGCGGTCGGCCGACATTGGGTTTTCCGGGGGTGCGGCCCGCTCGCCCGCTGTGCGGGTCAGCGCGGCAAATACGTCGTCGGCATCGGCGGGCTTCGACAGGTAGTCGACGGCGCCGAGCTTCACCGCCGTCACCGCGGTGGCGATGTTGCCGTAGCCGGTCAGGATGATGGTGCGGGAATCGTCGCGCTTCTCGCGGATGGCGGCGACCACGTCGAGGCCGTTGCCGTCGCCGAGCCGCATGTCGACCACCGCATAAGCCGGCGGGCGAGCGCGCGCCTTGGCGACCGCCTCTTCCACGCTTTCCGCCGTCTCGACCGCGAAGCCCCTGGTTTCCATGGCGCGGGCAAGCCGGGTGAGAAATGGCTTGTCGTCGTCGACGATCAGCAGCGAGGTGTCCTCGCCTTCTACCATTGCGCCGGTGGGTTCTTCTGCGCTCATTTGCGTCAGCATCCTACTGCCTTACTTTTACGCAGATACAATTCTGCAACTGCAATGTCCAATTTTTACAGCCGGCAACAAAGCTGCCATGCGCAAATGCATAGGCTCACGCATTGTCGAATGCGGTGCCAGGGGCATGCTCGGGATTGAGGAAGACGCCGCGGGGCCAGGTGATCTGCACCACCGCCCCCTCGCCGAGCCCGCTCGAATTGCGAAAATCGATCGTCGCGCCCGAGCGCTCCAGCAACGTCTTGGCGATGAAAAGCCCGAGCCCGAGGCCGCCGCCGGCCTCTGTCCCCTGGCGCGTCGACATATAGGGCTCGCCGATGCGGTCGATGATTTCCGGCGGGAAGCCCGGCCCGTCGTCGATGATGGAGAAGGAGACCTCCTCATTGTCCCAGTTCCAGCTGACGGTGACCGTGTCCTTGGCGAAGTCGACGGCGTTCTCGACCAGATTGCCGAGCCCGTAGATGACGCCCGGGCTGCGCTGCCCGACCGGCTCCGGGCCGATGCGCTCGCCGGGGCGCAGCCGGATCGAGATGCCGAAGTCGCGGTGCGGCGCCGTCACTTCCTCGACCAGCGAGGTCAGCGGCAGGCGCGAAAGATGCGCCTCGCCTTCCGAGGACAGGCTGGTCAGCCGCTTCAGGATCTCGCGGCAACGCTCGCTTTGCGAGCGCAGCAGCTTCACGTCCTCGCTGAATTTCGGATCTTCGCCCAGCGCCTTTTCCATTTCCTTGGCGACGACGGTGATCGTGGCCAAAGGCGTGCCGAGCTCATGCGCGGCCGCCGCCGCGAGGCCGTCGAGCGCCGAAAGATGCTGCTCGCGCTGCAGCACCAGCTCGGTGGCGGCGAGCGCGTTGGCGAGCAGGCGTGCCTCGGCCGCGACGCGGAAGGCATAAATCGCGGTGAAGGCGATCGAGGCGAACACCGCCATCCACATGCCGGCGACATAGATGAAGGGCATCGACAGCGGCGCGCCCTCGTACCAGGGCAGCGGCAGATGGAAGAACACAAGCAGCGTGGCCGCCGCGATAACCAGCGCGCCGAGCACCGCGGTGAGGCGCAGCGGCAGTGATGCGGCGGAAATGACGACGGGCACCGAGAGCAGGACCGAAAACGGATTGGTCAGGCCGCCGGTCATATAGAGCAGGCCGGCAAGCTGCAGGCTGTCGATGGTGAGGATGACGAAGGCCGAGAGCGGGGTCAGCCGATGCGCCGCGGGATAGCGGAAGGTGAGCCAGAGGTTCATCCAGGCCGAGCAGGCGATCAGCGCGAAGCACAGCGAGACCGGAAGCGGGAATTTCAGCCCGTAGGCGACGACGAGCACCGCGATGCTCTGGCCGACGATGGCCAGCCAGCGCAGGCGGATCAGCGTGTTGAGCCGCAGCCGCTGGCTCTGCTGGGAATCGGGCGCGCGCAGAATATTGATCATCGACTTACGATTATAGCCGCAGGAGGGTGAGCGCTAGTAGCGCTGTGACGGCGACTTGACCCGTCAGCGGCCGTTGTTTCGGTTCACCATCATGAGCGCTTGATGATTGGACGAGGCCCCTCGCGATTTCGTCATCCACGGGCGGAGCGACGCGAAGCGGAGCGCAGACCCGAGGATCCATCCCGTGACTTCGAAGCTTTGCGATGGTTCAGAATTCTGTTCCGCTGCATTTTTACGGTCAAGCTAACGGAATGGATCCTCGGGTCTGCGCGTCGCTTCGCTCCTTGCTCCGCCCGTGGATGACGAAGTGATGGGCGTTTGCGCCAATCGCCAACGCGCGTTGCCCACTAACGCGAATGGCCCGCCGAAAGCGGCACGAACCTATGTCCCGCGCGGCTTGGCGCGGCTGGTGGCGGCCGCCAGCAGCGGGTTTTCCGGCCAGACATGCTTAGGATAGCGACCGCGCATATCGGTGCGCACATCCGCCCACGAGCCGCGCCAGAAGCCGGGCAGATCGCGCGTCGTCTGGATCGGGCGATGCGCCGGCGACAACAGCTCCAGAGTCAGCGGCACCGTACCGCCCGCGACCGAAGGATGGCGATCGAGGCCGAACAGCTCCTGCACGCGGATCGCCAGCACCGGCCATTCGCCATCATAGCGGATCGGCACATGGCTGCCCGAGGGCGCGTCGAAATGGGTCGGCGCCAGCGCGTCGACTTTGCGCTGCAGATCGTGTGGGACCAGGGACATCAGGCCTGCTGCAAGCGCCGCCGGCCTGATCGCCGCGAAGGAGGCATCGCCGCCAAGGAAAGGCAGCAGCCAGTCGTCGAGACGGCCGAGAAGCGCCTGGTCCGAGACGTCGGGCCACGGCGCGCCGAGGCCGCGATAGAGCCAGCCGAGCCGCTGGCGCAGCGTTTCCGCCTCCTTGCCCCAGTCGAGCAGCGACAGGCCGTGCTCGCGCAGGGCGTCCAGCATGGCCCGATCGGCCTCGGCACCGGAAGGTGCGGGCAGCATGCGCTCGGAAAGGGTGATGGCGCCGAGCCGCGCCGTCTCGCGCACGCGCACGGCGCGGCGCTCGCGGTCGAAACTCGTCTCGCGCTTCGTCTCGATGCGGTCGGCAAGCGCGGTGCGGATAACCGCCTCGTCGACGGGCGCGGCGGCGGTGATACGGGCATTCTGCGCCTTGCCCTGCAGATCGGCGACGACCAGCCAGCTCTCGCCGGCAAGCGGATCGGCGGCGTCGACCATCGCGCCGGAACCGTTGGCGAGCACGAAGCGGCCGCGCTCGCCGCGGGCTCTGGCGACACGATCCGGCCAGGCATGGATCAGCAAGGCACCGGGCGCGGCTGGCGTGTCTGCCCTTGCCCCGCCTGCCTGCTTGGCCAGGCGTGCGGCAAGTTGCCGGGCGGCATCGGCGCGCGGCGATTTTTCGGCGCGGAAGCGGATCAGCCGCCGTTCGAGGTCGGCGCTGTCGCCGCCAAGCCCGCGCTCCGTCAAAAGCACGGCAAGCATCGCCGCTTCCTGCGCCTGCCCGATCTCAGCCGCTTCCGCCACCATGTGCGCGAGCCGCACCGGCAGGGCAAGCTTGCGCATCGCCGCGCCCGCCTCCGTCAAGCGGCCGGCGTCATCGATTGCATGCAGCGCTTTGAGCAAGACCCTCGCTTCGTTGAGCGCCGGCGCCGGCGGCGGGTCGAGGAAGGACAGGCTCGACGGATCGGCGACGCCGAAAGCGGCGCAGTCGAGCAACATGCCGGAAAGGTCAGCCTCGAGGATTTCCGGCGGTGTGAAGGCGGGCAGCGCCGCCGTCTGCTCGGCACGCCACAGTCGGATGGCGACGCCCGGCTGCGTTCGTCCGGCGCGGCCGGCCCGCTGATCGGCGGAAGCCTTGCTGACGCGCACCGTCTCCAGCCGGGTCAGGCCGCTTGCCGGCTCGTAGCGCGGCAGGCGCGACAGGCCGCAATCGATGACGACGCGCACGCCGTCGATGGTGATCGAGGTCTCGGCGATCGAGGTCGCCAGCACCACTTTACGGCGGCCAGGCGACGCCGGCTTGATCGCGGCATCCTGCGCCCTGTTGTCCAACTGGCCATAGAGCGGAACGATGTCGGTATCGGCACCGAGGCGATCTTCTAGCCGCTCTGCGGTGCGCTCGATCTCGCGCTGTCCGGGCAGGAAAGCGAGCACGCTGCCCTGCTCGGCGGCTAAAGCCGAGCGAACCGCCTTGGCCATCGCGTCCTCGACCGCCATGCCGGCCGGCCGCTCGTCATAGCGGATGTCGACCGGGAAGGCGCGGCCCTCGCTTTCGATCACCGGCGCCCCCGCCAGTAGTTTTGCGACGCGCGCGCCGTCGAGCGTCGCCGACATCACCAGCAGGCGCAGATCCGGCCGCAACGCGCCCTGAACATCGAGCGCCAGCGCGAGGCCGAAATCGCCGTCGAGCGAACGCTCGTGGAATTCATCGAAGATTACCGCCGCAACGCCGGGCAGTTCGGGATCGTCGAGGATCATGCGCGACAGCACGCCTTCGGTGACGACGAGGATCTTTGTCCGCGGCGAAGTGCGGTTCTCCATGCGCATCGCATAGCCGACTGTACCGCCCGGCTCCTCGCCGACAAGCTCGGCCATGCGGCGGGCGGCGGCGCGGGCCGCCAGCCGGCGCGGCTCCAGCAGCACGATCCTGCTTTCGCCGAGCCAGGGCGCGTCGAGCAGCGCCAGCGGCACCAGCGTCGTCTTGCCGGCACCGGGCGGCGCCACCAGCACGGCGCTGTTGCGCCCGGCGAGCGCCTCGCCGAGCACCGGCAGCACGGCGGATACCGGGAGTTCCGGCAAAATTCCTCTGTTCATGGCGTCCGCATATCAGCGGCCACGGTGAGCGCGCAACCTGTCCCGGAATTGCCTAAAGCCTGGTGCGCGTGAACTGGTTCCAGCGCACGGTGCCCAGCCGTACCTCCTCGCGAACCATGGTCAGCAGGCCCGAGGCGCCGAGCACCGCAAGGCCGGCCATCGTCAGCAGGTCGGGATCTTCCCGGAAGAACAACGAGCCCAGCACCACCGCCCAGACGATCTGTGAATAATGCGTCGGCGCGATCCGGTTGGCGGGCGCGTATTTGGCCGCGAGAAGCTGCAACAGCTGACCGCCGGCGGTGAAGGCGCCGGCCATGACCAGCCAGATCAGCTGATTGGCATCCGGCAAGGTGAACGACGTTGCCGCCACACCGAGGCCATTGAAGAGCAGGCCATAGCCGACAAGCACGCCGAGCATCGTCGTGCGCTTCTCCTGCTGCGCCAGCGACCGCATCAGGATGACGCTGGTGGCGGCAAGAAAGGCGATGGCAAAGGCCGCGAGGTGGCCGAGATGAAGTTCGCGGAAACCCGGCCTGACGACCAGCATGACGCCGGCAAAGCCGGCGACCACGGCGAGCCATCGCCACGGCCCAACCTTCTCCTTCAGGATGAGAGTGGAGAGGATGGTGACGAACAACGGCGCCAGGAAAATCAACGCGTAGACTTCCGCCAGCGGAATGGTGGTGAAGGCATAGACGCTGAGCACGCCCGATGCGATGCCTGCCCAGGCGCGGGCCTGCACGGCCCAGGGCCGGCTGGTGCGCCAGAAGTCGCGCCAGCGCTCATCGGCAGGCCTTGTGAAGAACAGGAAACAGCCGGCAAACAAGGTTACGAAGAAGCCGATCTCGAAGACGGTGAACTGCCCGCCCAGGCTCTTGATGACGGCATCGCTCCACGAATAGCTTGCATAGGCGACGAGGGCGAGCAGGATTCCGTTCGGCACGTTCCATATCCGGGAGAAAAGAAGTGAAGATACTGGCGCTGGGGGCTCATCCCGACGATATCGAGATATTCATGTTCGGTACGCTGGCCGCCTATGCCGCGCTAGGCGCAGAGCTGACTTTTGCGATAGCCACGGACGGCGCCAAGGGCGGCAACGGCGATCCGGCCGCGCTTGTCAAAGCGCGGCGCGAGGAAGCGACCGAGGCGGCCACCCTGCTCGGCGTCACACCGCGTTTCCTCGGTTTCCCCGACGGGGCGCTGGTTGCGGATGCCGCATTGATCGACACACTCAAGGCGCTGATCGGCGAGGTGCAACCGGACCTCGCGATCACTCATGCGCCGAACGACTATCACGGCGACCACCGCGCGCTGTCGGACGGCGTGCGCATCGCGGCGTCCTTCGAGGTACCGGTGCTGCATGCCGACACGCTGGGCGGCACAGGTTTCTCGCCGACGCATTACGTCGACATTTCCAGCCACTGGGACCTCAAGGGGCAGGCGATTCTCGCGCATCGCTCACAGGGGCCCGAGCATTATCTCAACGGTGCACGCATGCAGAACGCGTTCCGCGCCGGCCAATGCAACGGCGCGCCCGGCGCGCTGGCCGAGGCGTTTCGGTTCGAGCCCGTCTTCCCCTTTGCCGACATCCGCGAGCTGCTGCCTCCGGCGCCGCGGATCCGGCCGGTCACGGTGGGCCCGAAGAGCGTCAAGTAGCCGGCTGAAGCTACGAGCCGCCAAGGCACCGACACATATTTCCCAACGATTTCAAGCACCGCCTTCGTCATGCTGCGGCGCAGCAACGAATTCGCTTGCGTTGTTTAGTAAAAAGAGCATCACTAAACAAATTACTAAACATCGGCGGCGCGACGCGCGCCATGTTCAGGCCCTCGGAGGAGCGAGGTTGAGGCTTTTGAAACCGTCATCCGGACGCGTTTCGCAAATGGGAGGTAAGGCATGAAATCGACCTTGAAACTGGCGTTGGGACTGGCCTCGGCGGCACTCGCGTCGACCGCCGTCTCTAACGCGGCGCATGCGGAAGACCTGACGCTTTGCTGGGCGGCCTGGGATCCGGCCAACGCGCTCGTGGAATTGTCCAAGGACTTCACCAAGGAAACCGGCATCGGCATGAAGTTCGAATTCGTGCCGTGGACCAACTATGCCGACCGCTTCCTCAATGAGCTCAACTCACACGGCAAGCTCTGCGACCTGATCATCGGCGACAGCCAGTGGATCGGCGGCGCGGCCGAGAACGGTCATTACGTCAAGCTGAACGACTTCTTCGACAAGGAGAAGATCAGCATGGACGACTTCGTGCCGGCGACCGTCGTCGGCTATTCCGAATGGCCGAAGAACACGCCGAACTACTGGGCGCTGCCGGCCATGGGCGACGTGGTCGGCTGGACCTATCGCAAGGACTGGTTCTCGCGGCCGGAACTGCAGAAGGAGTTCAAGGAGAAGTATGGCTGGGACCTCGCCCCGCCGACGACCTTCGACCAGCTGAGGCAGATCGCCGAGTTCTTCCAGAAGCGGCAGATCGACGGCAAGACCGTCTATGGCGCCTCGATCTACACCGAGCGCGGCTCCGAAGGCATCACCATGGGCGCCATGGACGTGCTTTACAGCTACGGCTTCCAGTACGAGAACCCGAAGAAGCCCTATGAGATGGACGGCTTCGTCAATTCCGAGAAATCGGTGAAGGGGCTGGAATTCTACAAGGCGCTCTATGATTGCTGCACACCGCCCGGCGCTTCCAACAGCTACATGGGCGAAGGCGTCGATGCCTTCAAATCCGGCCAGGTGGCGATGCACATGAACTTCGCCTTCACCTGGCCCGGCCTGCAGAAGGACGAGAATGTCGGCGGCGACAAGATCGGTTACTTCGCCAATCCGAAAGGTCCCGACGGCGACCAGTTCGCGCAGCTCGGCGGCCAGGGCATCTCGGTGGTTTCCTACTCCGACAAGCAGGAATCGGCGCTGAAATACATCAAGTGGTTCGCCAACAAGGACGTGCAGGCCAAGTGGTGGTCGCTCGGCGGCTATTCCTGCCTGAACTCCGTCGTCAAGGATCCGAAGTTCCCGTCCAGCCAGCCCTATGCGCAGGCCTTCCTCGACTCCATGGCGATCGTGAAGGACTTCTGGGCAGAGCCGAGCTACGCGCCGCTGCTGCAGGCCTCGCAGAAGCGCTTCCACGACTATGTCGTCGCCGGCCAGGGCTCGGCCAAGGATGCGCTCGACGGCCTCGTTAAGGACTGGACGCAGATCTTCCAGGACGACGGCAAGATGTAAGGCTCCTCCCGAGCAGGTGCGTCCCGTGCCGCGTTGGCACGGGACGCAGTTCAGATAAATTTCATCGCCGAGGCTGACCAGTGACCGATGCAGGACTAACCATGCTCAATCGGACTGCGGACAACGCTGCACGGGCCACACCCGAGCCGTTGGCCAGGAAGATCCGGGGCATCAGCGACAAGGGCCTCGCCTGGCTGTTCATTTCGCCGACGATCCTTCTGCTTTTAGCCATCAACATCTTCCCGCTGTTCTGGGCGATCTACCTCTCCTTCACCAATTACCGCGCCAACCGCCCGAACGAAGTGGTCAAGAATCTCGGGCTTTCCAACTACAGGCGCATCCTCGGCGACCAGGATATCTGGATCGCCATGCAGACGACGGCGCATTTCGTCTTCTGGACCATCCTGCTGCAGACGGTGATCGGCTTCACGCTCGCCTGGCTGATCGACCGGAAATTCCGCGGCCACGCCTTCTGGACCACGATCATCCTGGTGCCGATGATGCTGTCCCCGGCGGTGGTCGGCAATTTCTGGCGCTTCCTCTACGAGCCGCAGATCGGACTGTTCGCCTACGCCGTCTCATTCCTCACCGGCATCCCGCCGACGAATGTCCAGATGCTGTCCAACGTCGAGCTGGCGCCATGGGCGATCATCATCGTCGACACCTGGATGTGGACGCCTTACGTGATGCTGATTTGCCTCGCCGGTCTGCGTTCCATCCCAGAATACATTTATGAAGCGGCCGAGGTCGACCGCGCCTCCAACTGGCGGCAGTTCTGGTCGATCACCCTGCCGATGGCGCTGCCCTTCATCATGCTGGCGGTGCTGTTCCGCGGCATCGAGAACTTCAAGATGTTCGATATGGTCAACCTGCTCACTGGCGGCGGGCCGGGCTCGACCACCGAGGTCGCCTCGATCACACTGAAGCGGCAGGCCTTCGAAAGCTGGCGCACCGGCTATTCCTCGGCTTTCGCCATCGTCCTGTTCGTCGCGGTGTTCGGCCTAGCCAACATCTACGTCAAGGCACTCAACAAGGTGAAGCAGAGATGAGCCTGACCGCCGCCCATTCCGTCGTCGCACCTTCGACGAATTCGAAGCGGATCGCCGGCGTGCTCGTCGTCGGCTACGCGCTGATCTCGATCGTGCCGCTCTTGTGGATCTTCGCCACCAGCTTCAAGACGCCGCCGGATTCGATTGCCTATCCGCCGAAGATCGTCTTCCAGCCGAGCATCGAAGGCTACTGCAACCTGTTCACGACCCGCACCAGGCAGACGCCGGAATACATCAACGCGCTCGGACCGGCGACCGGCTTCTGCGATGAGACGGTGCGCAAGCGCAACATGGTGATCGCCGGCCCGTCGAACTTCCTGCCGCGCTTCGTCAACTCGCTGATCATCGCCTTCGGCTCGACCTTCTGCGCGGTGTTCCTCGGCACGCTCTCGGCCTACGGCTTCTCGCGCTTCAAGGTGCCTTTGGCAGACGACCTCCTGTTCTTCATCCTGTCGACGCGCATGATGCCGCCGATCGCCGTCGCGATCCCGATCTACCTGATGTACCGCGAGCTCGGCCTCTCCGACACCGCGCTCGGCATGATCCTGCTCTACACCGCGGTCAATGTCTCGCTGGCGGTCTGGCTGCTCAAGGGCTTCATCGACGAGATCCCGCGCGAATACGAAGAAGCGGCGATGATCGACGGCTATACGCGGCTGCAGGCCTTCTGGCGCACGGTGCTGCCGCAGGCGACCACCGGCATTGCCGCGACCGCCATCTTCTGCCTGATCTTTGCCTGGAACGAATATGCGTTCGCCGCGCTTCTGACCTCCGGCACGGCGCAGACGGCGCCGCCCTTCATCCCGACCATCATCGGCGAAGGCGGCCAGGACTGGCCGGCGGTCGCCGCCGGCACGACGATATTCCTGGTGCCGATCCTGGTCTTCACCATCCTGCTCCGCAAGCAATTGCTGCGCGGCATTACCTTCGGCGCGGTGCGCAAATGAGCACGACCCAGCCTGCAAAACGCAAATCGCGTTGGCCCGTCTGGGCAAGACGCGGCCTGATGGAAAACATCGCCACCGCGATCATCGCCATCGGCTTTTTGATGCTGTTCCAGCCTTTCGCGCTGTCGCTCTACAGCTATTCCTTCGTCACCATGCTCGCCGGCACCGCCATGTTCATCGTCGTCTCGAAATTCCCGGAATAAAAATGGCCGAGATCCGTGTTCAGAACCTGAGGAAGGCCTTCGGCGAGTTCGTCGCCGTGCAGGATTCCAATTTCGTCGTCGAGGATGGCGAGTTCTTCGTCATGCTCGGGCCGTCGGGCTGCGGCAAGACGACGACGCTCCGCATGATCGCCGGTCTCGAACTGCCCACCGGCGGCAAGATCCTGCTCGGCGGCGAGGACGTCACCATGCGCCGGGCGCGCGAGCGTGACATCGCCTTCGTCTTCCAGCTCTTCGCGCTCTATCCGCATATGAATGTGCGCAAGAACATCGGCTTCCCGCTCTTGGCGCAAGGCATGGCGTCGGCCGAGATCCGCACGCGCGTCGAGGAGACCGCGAAGCTGCTGCGCATCGACCACCTGCTCGACAAGTCGGTCTCCGGTCTTGCCGGCGGCGACCGCCAACGCGTCGCGCTCGGCCGCGCCATCGTCAGGCGACCGAAATGTTTCCTGATGGATGAGCCGCTTGGAACCCTGGACACCGAGTTCCGCGATTTGATGGTGCATGAGCTGCGCGAGCTGCACAACCGCATCCACGCCACCACCGTCTATGTCACGCACGACCAGATGGAAGCGATGTCCATGGCCGACAAGATAGCGGTGATGAACCACGGCGTCATCGAGCAGTTCGGCAGCCCGCGCGAGATTTACGACCGGCCGGCCACGATGTTCGTCGCCGATTTCATCGGCTCGCCGCCGATGAACTTCTTGCGCTTCGGCGGTGGGCTCGCGAAGGGTGCGAAGGAGATCGTCGTGCAGGGCGCCAGGGTGACGGTCCCGGAAGTGCGCGAGGATATTGCGCCGGCCGACATGGCGCTTGGCATCCGCCCCGAGCACATCCGCTTCGATGATGCTTCGAAGCTGCGCGGCGCGATCTACGGCACCGAATATCTCGGCACCACGCAGATCGTCGCGGTGGAGACGGCTGACGGCATCATCAAGGCCCGGGTGCCGGCCGGAATCCATCTAAATACGGGCGAACAGGTAGGGCTGGCATTGAGCAGCGCGCGGCTGTCGCTGTTCGAGAAAGGCACTGGACGCGCGGTGAAAACCGCCATGTACGATCAGGCAGTGGAGGCGCGCCATGGCTGACGTGCAGATTCAGGGTGTGACCAAGAGCTTCGGCGAGACAGTCGCGGTCAGCGATCTCGACCTGCAGATCAAGGACGGCGAGTTCGTCGTGCTGCTCGGCCCGACCGGCGCCGGCAAGACGACGACGCTCAGGCTGATCGCAGGGCTCGAGCGGCCGGACAGCGGCACGATCCAGATCGGCGGCCACGATGCGACGGGGCTGTCGCCGGCCGAGCGCGACACGGCCTTCGTCTTCCAGCAATATTCGCTCTACCCGCATCTTTCGGTCTTCGACAACCTCGCCTTCCCGCTGCGCTCGCCGGCGCGGCGTTTTCCGGAGGAAGCAATCCGCCGCCGCATCGAGGAAGTCGCGCGGATGGTGCGCATCGACCACAAGCTCAACAACCGCTCGACCAGGCTTTCGGGCGGCGAGATGCAACGCGTCGCCATCGGCCGCGCGCTGGTGCGAAAACCCTCGATCTATCTGATGGACGAGCCGCTGTCCTCGCTCGACGCCAAGCTGCGCGCCGATCTCAGGCTCGAGCTGAAGCGCATCCAGTCCGAGCTCGGCGCCACCATGCTCTACGTCACGCATGACCAGATCGAGGCGATGACCATGGCCGACCGCATCGGCATCCTCTCCGAGGGCGTGCTGGTGCAGATCGGCACGCCGCGCGCGATCTATTCTGAGCCGGCAAACCTTCATGTCGCGGCCCGCCTCGGCCAGCCGGCGATCAACCTTCTGCCGGCAGGGTTGCTGCCCGACGCGGCCGCGCCCACCGGTACGACGACGATCGGCGCGCGCACCGAACATCTCGCGATCGAAAAGGCGGCGAACGGCCATGCCGACGGCGTCGTCGACTGGGTCGAGCATCTCGGCGACCAGAACCATCTGCATGTCACGGTGGGCGCCAAGAAGCTGGTGACGCTGACCGATCCCGACACGCCGCTCGCAAAGGGGGACAGAGTGACGATCCGCTATCGCTCGCCGCTTTATTTTGGTTCGGACGGTCAAAGATTGATGTAGCCGGCGCACCCGCACTTTTTTGACGACCGCAGATACGACTGGACGAAATCCATGAAGCACTTTTTCAACCGCAAGGACTCGATCGTTACCGAAGCGCTGGACGGTTTTCTGGCCACTACCGGCTCTGGTGCGCTGGCGCGGCTCGACGGCTATCCGGAGATCAAGGTCGTGCTGCGCGCCGACTGGGACAAGGCGAAGGTGAGCGTCGTTTCCGGCGGTGGCGCGGGGCATGAGCCGTCGCATGCGGGCTTCGTCGGCGCCGGCATGCTGACGGCGGCAGTCTCCGGCGAGATCTTCGCTTCGCCGAGTGTCGAAGCGGTGCTGGCGGCGATCCGCGCGACGACCGGGCCGGCCGGCTGCCTGCTGATCGTCAAGAACTACACCGGCGACCGCCTCAATTTCGGCCTCGCCGCAGAAAAGGCCCGCGCCGAGGGCTTCGCGGTCGACATGGTGATTGTCGGCGACGACATCGCGCTGCCCGATATCGCGCAGCCGCGCGGCGTCGCCGGCACGCTGTTCGTGCACAAGGTCGCCGGACATCTTGCCGAATCCGGCCATGACCTGGCCTCGGTCGCGGCGGCAGCGCGGGCGGCGGCGAAGGATATTGTTTCGCTCGGCATCTCGCTCTCCTCCTGCTCGATCCCGGGCCAGACCCACGAGGACCGCTTCGGCGCCGGCGATGGCGAGCTCGGCCTCGGCATCCATGGCGAGCCGGGCGTGGAGCGCATAACCCTGCAGAGCGCCAGTGCGCTCGTGTCCATCATGGCCGAGCGCCTCGCGGCCCGGCTCGATGCCGGCAGCCGCTATGCGCTCCTGATCAACAATCTCGGATCCGTTCCGCCGCTCGAAATGTCGTTGATCGCCAATGCCGTGCTGACCTCACCGCTGGCAAAGGCGGTGACGCTGACGATCGGTCCCGGACATCTGATGACCGCGCTCAACATGAACGGGTTTTCGCTGTCGCTGATCAGGCTCGAGGCGGAGCGCGAGGCGGCGCTGCTGGCGCCGGTCGGCCCGCATGCCTGGCTGCCGGCCAGGCCGGTTCGCCCGCCGGTCGTGGTGGCCACAGCCCAGCCGGCAGGTCGCGACATCGCCAAGGCGGCCAGCCGTGACGCCGGCGCCGAGCGGCTGATTGCTGCGGTCTGCGAGAAGCTGATCTCGCTCGAGGAGGCTCTGAATGGCCTCGACGCCAAAGCCGGCGACGGCGACACCGGATCGACGGTGGCGACCGGCGCACGCAGCGTGCTCGACCGCGTCGACACGCTGCCGCTTGCGGACAAGGCCGCAACTCTCGCCACAATCGGCGATACATTGGGAACTTCTATGGGCGGTTCCAGCGGCGTGCTTTTGTCGATCTTCTTCACGGCTGCCGCGCAGTCGCTCAACGGCGGCGCGCCGCTCAGCAAGGCGCTGCTCGCCGGCCTTGACCGCATGACCTTCTACGGCGGCGCGAAGCTCGGCGACCGCACAATGGTCGACGCCCTGGAGCCGGCTCTGAAGGCGCTCGACACGAACGGGCTGGAGGCGGCTGCTTCGGCCGCGCGGAGCGGCGCGCAGGCGACGGCGGCGATGCAGAAGGCGAAGGCCGGTCGCTCGGCCTATATCGGCCGCCAGCTTGACATAGCGGATCCGGGCGCGTTTGCAGTTGCCGAGGCGTTCGCGGCCGTGGTGGCCATGTTCGCCCCGGCATGAAGGACAGGCGATGGCCGCATCCGATTTCTCACAATTGATCGCGGCGACTGCGGATACGATCGCGGCGCATGCCGACGAGCTGACCGCGCTCGACCAGGCGATCGGCGACGGCGACCATGGGCTGAACATGAAGCGCGGCTTCGATGCGGTGCGTGCCGAAAAGGCCGCAATCGCGGCAAAACCGCTGCCGGACGCGCTGACCGCGGTCGGCACCAAGCTGGTGATGACCGTCGGTGGAGCCTCCGGCCCCTTGTTCGGTACTCTGTTCATGGCGCTCGGCAAGGAACTGTCCGCCACGCCCGACCGCGCCGCGCTGACAGCGGCGCTGGGTAAGGCGATCGAGGCGGTTTCGGCGCGCGGCAAATCGCAGCCGGGGCAAAAAACGATGCTCGACGTGCTGCAGCCGGTGTATGAGGCACTGGCGCAGGGCAAGACGGCTGGCGCAATCGCAGACGCCGCCGACAGGGCGGCCGAGGCCACCGTGCCGATGAAGGCCTTGCGTGGGCGCGCCTCTTTCCTGGGGGAGCGCTCGATCGGGCATATGGACGCCGGGGCGCGCTCGACCGCGCTCTTGGTGCGCGCAGTCGCTGAAGCAATCGAGGGTTCTTGATGAGCAATGTCGGTATCGTCATCGTCTCGCATTCGCCGCTGGTCGCCGAAGGCACGGCCGACATGGTGCGCCAGATGGTGGGCGACGAAGTGCCGCTTGCATGGTGCGGCGGAAACGGCCATGGCGGGCTGGGCACCAGCGTCGAGGCGATCATGGGCGCGATCGAAAAGGCATGGTCGGAAGCGGGCGTCGCCATCCTGGTCGATCTCGGCGGCGCCGAGACCAACAGCGAGATGGCGGTGGAAATGATCGGAGAGCCGCGCTCCCGCAGAATAGTCGTCTGCAATGCGCCGATCGTCGAGGGCGCGGTGATGGCGGCGACGGAATCTTCCGGGGGTGCCTCGCTCAAGGAAGTGGTGGCGACGGCGCATGAATTGTCGCCGTCGTGAGTGAACGGGAATCGACTGAATGTCCGCATCCGCCGAAGCCACGGTTCTGATCACCCACGAGGTGGGCCTGCACGCGCGCCCTTCGGTGAAGTTCACCAAGCTCGCCAAGTCGTTCGCGGCCGAGGTGGAGGTGGCAGTCGCCGCCAACGGCCCCTGGTTCGATGCCAAGAGCATCGTCAAGGTCATGGCGGCCAAGGCGCCGAAAGGAACCGTGCTGCACATAAGGGCGCGAGGCGACGGCGCAAGCAACGCGGTCGAAGCGCTGGTCGGCCTGGTGCAGCGCGACTTCGACGAGGATGCGGATCATGCCCGCTCCGCTTGAGCCGGGTCTGCCGCCCTCTCAGTCCGCAAGGAATGCGGGCCATGCGGATTGAGGGCATCCCTGCCTCTCCCGGCTACGCCGAAGGGCCGCTGTTCAACCTCGACCGTCCACCGGCTGCTTATGTGGCCAAGGCGAGCGAGGCGGAGGAGAAAGCAGCGCTGAAGGCGGCCATCGGCAAGGCGGTGAGCCGGCTGACCTCGCTTGTCGAGACGGCCGATGGCGATGCCGCCGGCATCCTCGAATTCCACATCGCCATGCTGGAGGACGTCGCGCTGAGCGCGCCCGCCTTCGCGGCGCTCGGCTCCGGAGAGCCGGCCGACGCTGCCTGGCGGCAAGCACTGGATGCCGAGATCGCCGGCTATGAGGCGTCCGACCAGGACTATTTCCGGGCACGCGCCGCGGACTTGCGCGATGTTCGCGACCAAGTGCTGCGTGCTTTAAGCGAAGACAGTGAAGCCGCGGCGCCCCCGGGGTCCATCCTCTATGGCAACGATATCGCGCCGACGCGTTTCCTCGAAACCGACTGGAGCAGAGGCGGCGGCATCGCGCTCGAGGCCGGCAGCACCGCCAGCCATGTTGCCATGCTGGCACGCTCGCGCGGCGTGCCGATGGTGGTGGGGCTTGGTGCCTTTGCGGACGAGCCCACCGGAAACGCGCTGCTCGACGCCGAGCATGGCGGCATCGTGCTCTCGCCCTCGCCGAAGGAGATCGAGGCGTTCCGGCAATCATCATGCTCCTTCGCGGCGCGACAAGGCCAAGCGCAGACTTTTCTCGCCCAGCCGGCGGCAACCAAGGCCGGCACGTCGGTGCGGGTGCAGGTAAACATTGCCTACCCTTCCGATGTCGACGGCATCGACATTGCGACCTGTGATGGCGTCGGGCTCATGCGCACCGAATTCCTGTTCGGCAAGGCGCTGCCGGACGAGGAGACACAGTACCAAGCCTACCGCAAGGTGCTGGAATGGGCCGGAGAAAAACCGGTGACCATCCGCACCATCGATGCCGGCGGCGACAAGCCGATCCCCGACTTCACCGTCGAGGAGACCAACCCGTTTCTCGGCCTGCGCGGTATCAGGCTGTCGCTGGCGCGGAGCGACATCTTCCGGGTGCAAATCCGGGCATTGCTGCGCGCCGCCGTCCACGGCAATCTGAAGGTGATGTTTCCGATGATCGCCAGGGCCGAAGAGCACAGGCAGGCCGCCGCGTTGTTTGCGGAGGAGGAGGCCGCTCTCGCGTCGCGCGGTGTTGCGCACAAGCTGCCGCCGCTGGGCATCATGGTCGAGGTCCCTTCGGTGGCCATCGCGCCGGAGGCTTTTGCCGACGTTGCCTTCTTCTCGATCGGCTCCAACGACCTGACGCAATATGTGATGGCAGCCGCGCGTGACAACGCCGCCGTTGCACATCTCAACGCTGTCCGCCATCCGGCTGTGATGCGGCTGATCACTTCGGTCGCGGCCTTCGGGCGCGAGAAAGGAATTCCGGTCAGCCTCTGCGGCGATGCCGGCGGCGATCCGGCCGCCATTCCGGCGCTGATTGAGGCTGGCCTGCGCGACCTATCGGTGGCTCCGGCGCAACTCGCCATGGCCAAGGCGGCCATAGCGGACGTTCCGGTGTAAGCACAGCATGGCCAAGCCTGCCAAAATACAAGAAGCCGGCGCGGAAGACGCGATCCGCGCGTATAAGACCATCCTGTCGCAAGTCATCGACCAGCGGCCTTCCGGCATGCGCCAGCGACTTGCCGATGCGCTCGGCAAGCATCGCAGTTTCGTCACGCAAATCTCCAGCCCGGCCTATTCGATCCCCATCCCGTCGAAGCATTTGCCGGCTATCTTTTCCGTCTGCCATTTCAGCCCGGCCGAGCGCGACCAGTTCCTGGCCGCCTATCACCAGGCGCATCCGGGCAAGCTGCCGGCGGCTTCGGGTCAGCGCAAGACGCGCCACGTCTCGCTCATCGTGCCGGATTTCGGCGACGACAAGCAGAACGCAGCGCTCGACCGAGCGATCAACGAATTCATCCAGAAGATCACCAGCATCGCCGGCAGGGGCAGCGGCTGAGCGAGGACCTATTCGGGAGGACTGCCATGAAGAAGTTTCTGAATTCGGTGGACACGGTCCTCACCGAAAGCCTTGATGGCTTCGTCGCCGCGCATTCCGACATCCTCGCGTTCGGCGACGAGCACAAATTCGTTCGCCGCAAGACGCTGAAACCGGGCAAGGTGGCGCTGATCTCGGGTGGCGGCTCCGGCCACGAGCCGCTGCATGGCGGGCTGGTTGGCCACGGCATGCTCGACGCCGCCTGCCCCGGCCAGGTCTTCACCTCGCCGACGCCCGACCAGATGCTCGCGGCCGCGCAAGCCGTCGACACCGGCGCCGGCTGCCTGTTCATCGTCAAAAATTATGAAGGCGACGTGATGAATTTCGACATGGCCGCCGAAATGTCGGACGGCGTTCTGCAGGTGGTGACCAATGACGACGTCGCGGTCGAGAATTCGTCCTACACCACCGGTCGGCGCGGCGTGGCCGGCACGCTGGTGGTGGAGAAGATCGTCGGCGCCGCGGCCGAGCAAGGCATGCCACTGCCCGAGCTCAAGGCGCTGGGCGACCGCGTCAACGCCTCGACGCGCTCGATGGGCGTGGCGCTGACCAGTTGCACGGTGCCGGCTGCGGGCAGGCCGACCTTCGACATTGGCGACAACGAGATGGAATTCGGCGTCGGCATCCATGGCGAGCCCGGCCGGCGGCGCGATGAGCTGAAGAGTGCCGACGCCATCGCCGAGGAGATCTGCACGGCAATCCTCGGCGATCTTGGTGACCGCGCCTGGGGACCGGCGCTGCTTTTCGTCAACGGCTTCGGCGGCACGCCATCGATGGAGCTTTATCTGATGTACAACAGCGCGCGAAAAATCTTCGAGAAGAGAGGCGTGACGGTAACCCGCTCGCTGGTCGGCTCCTATGTCACCTCGCTCGACATGGCAGGCTGCTCGATCACGCTGACGATGCTCGAGGATGAGACGACGGCGCTTTGGGACGCTCCGGTGCACACGGCGGCGCTGCGCTGGGGGATGTAGCGTCGCGCGGGCTTTTCTGCGACCATGGTCGCCTGTTGTTCGCGATATTGCCCGGTTGATGCTGCTCCCGCTTTCACCTGCCGAAGAAAAGCTGCTGCTCAAATTTGCCGATCCGGAGGCGCCGTCCGAGCGGGGCGGGGCCCTCTCGGCAAGCAGCCTCATTGCGCTGCTCGCCAATGCCGAGTTCCACGGCGTGCTGCCGATCATGCTGCGCAAGCTTCGGGAAATCGGCGAGGCCGATCTGCCGAACGATGCCGCCCTGCGGCAAAAACTCTCCGGGCTTCGCGATCAGGCTACACTGGCGACCGGGCAGTCGATGCTGCTGCAATATCACGGCGACCGCATCATGAAGGCCTTGGCCGCGAAAGGCGTTGCGGCTCGCATCGTCAAGGGCCCGGTGTTCGCGCGCAAGCTTTATCGCCATGCTGCCGATCGGCCGTTCACCGACATCGACATCCTTGTCGATCCGGCCAGCATCGGCGAGGCCAACAACGTGATCGCCGAATGCGGCTTCACGCTTGCCAGCGGCGAGGCCGAATCGCATGAGTTGCAGGAGTTCAAGTGGCTGGAGAAGGAGAACTCCAGTCTGCTGATCGAGCTGCACGGCAATCTGGTGCATGACACCGGCATGCGGCGGCGCCTGTCGCTCGGCTTCCGCGAGCTGCAGATCATTGACGGCGGCGAGGCCGACACGCCGGCGTCGCTGCTCACCATCGCCATCGTTCATGCCGCCGGAGGCCACAAATTCCACCGGCTGCAGCTCTGTATCGACGTGCTGCAAGGTGTGCGCGCTCTGCAATCGCCGGAAGCCGAAGCGCGCCTTCTCGAAGCCGCGCGTATGACCGGCATCGAACTCGAGCTGGCGACCGTGCTCAATGTGACCGGGCGGCTGTTCGACGAGCCGCGCGCGATCGCCCTTGCCAACCGCATCAAGCCCGATCTGTCGATACGGCTCGCCAAATGGCTGATCACCGGCAACATGCTGCTCAGGGTCAATTCGCGGGACAAGATGCGCTCGCGCATTAGCCGCGACGCCTTCCGCTGGGTCCAGCGGCTTGCCCGGCCAAGGCCCTATCCGGCCTGAAGGCCCGTTTGGAGATCTACTCCTCCACCGCGCCGCGGATCAGCCCCGCCGCATCGGCCGGGCTTGAGCCGACTTCCAGAGTGAAAGTGGGGACGGCCCTGACCAGTGCCGCGATCGACGCCATCCGCCGTTGCTGCATCGGCAACAGGCCGGTCAGGCCGGTCCTGACATTGTCGGTGGCAAGCGCGACCATCGCATCGGTCCTGGCCAAGCGCGTGAGCCGGGTGTGGCCGTCGGTCGAGCGCGCCAGATGCAGCAGCGCCGAGACCGGCCTGGGACGGACGTCCTCGATGCGAACGATCTCGGCGAGACGCTCCAGCGAGACGGCCTGCTCGCCCTCGGCGTCCCATCTGTCGCCAAGGCAGGGCGAGAGGAATGGCAGCATCGCCGCGGTGTTGCGATGGATTTTCACCTTACGCGGCATGCCCCAGGCCAGGGTGCCTTCAGATGTTGCGCCGAGGATCATCACATCGTCCGAGCATAGGCCGAAGCCCTGCGATGCCAGCGCCATTGAAGTCGTCGACTTGCCGGTGCCGCTTGGCGCATGGATCAGCACGAGCGCCCCACTATCGGGCAGCGTCAGACCGGCGGTATGGAGCATGTACTGCCCGCCGGAATCGAGCGCGGCATCCAGCACCATCATCAGCAGCGTCCATTTGACCTTGCTGTCGGGATGAACGCGGATTTCGGCCAAGCCCTCGTCGGCACGGATCGAGGCCGTCTGGAGGCCGGGAAAGACCAGATGGACGACGTCGCCGGCGTCGATGATACGGCAATGGCCGTCCAGCGGCACTTCGCCGTCGAAGGCGAGCTTCCCCTCCGGGTTTTCGGGCAGCGCCGACGTTTCGAGGATATCGATGCGAAAGCCGGGTTCGACCGCTTCATTGACGCGCAATGTGCCGAGCATCAGATCGAAGCTCGGCCAGAGCTCGGCGCGCTCTGCCGATATGCCGATGACCTGGCCGTTGAGGTCATAGCAAACGGTGTCTGCGGCGCCGGTCAAGCGGCGCGCGCCTTCACGCTGCCGCCGGGATGGCGATAGATTTCAACCATGTCGGGAAGGCTGTCGCTGACCACCGGCTTGCCGTCGAGGCAAACCCAGCAATGCGCCGAAAGGCGCGGCTCATGCATCGATTTGGCATCGACACCGAAATGGAGGTCGGGGTCGAAACCCGCCATCCGCAGGAAGCGGAAACCGAGCAGCCCTTCCCTCAGGCATCTGCGATCACGCATCACCCAGGGATGCCGAACCGTGCGGTTGACGCGGCTGACGACGTAGCTCCATGGCAGGCCACGATAGGGTGTGGGCAATTGCAGCGGCGCCAATTTCAGCACGCTTTCGAAATCGCGCCGGGCGACCAGTACCGGTATCAGCCGGGCGCTGAGCCACAGATGAGTGCGGAACAGGGCGCGCAGGAACGGTCCGCCGGCCATCACGCGCCCGGGTCGGCAAGGATGCCTTCGGCCACCAGCTCGGCGGCCAGCGCCGTCATATCGTCGCCGAGCGTCGCCTTGTCGACCTCGAATTCTTCCGACAGCAGATCGACGATGTGGTCGAGGCTGCGGGCGCCGTCGACCTTGTCGAGGAACGCTTCGGTGGTGCCGTTGCAGGTGTAAAGCTGGCCGCTGCGCGCCAGAAGCACCACGGCGCCGTCGCCGACATGCTGCACGGAGGCGTCGTCCGCCATCCGCAGAACCGTTTCAAAGGCGATTCCAGCCATACGCCCGCTCCCTATGCCGAACTGCAATTAGCGCGGCATGCCGTCGCTGTCCATTGCCAAGCGGGCAACGCTGCGTGTCAGACGGCCGGCCTATCGGGCCACTCGGGCCCGCAACGATGCTCGACAGCTTCCCGCGCCTGACCGGAACCGGTTTTTCGTAAGTTCTTTTCGTCAAAACTTCCCGGAAAGACTATCCAACTCGCGCGAGAATGATGGCGAGCTGGAACCACTATCTAGCTGCCGTTCGCGCCAGGGTTGCCATCTTTCCCATAAGTAAGCTAAGAGTCTGCCGGCTTTTTGGGAGTGGACAGTATGCGTTACAACTGGGATCGCGCTCCGACGGCATTCGAACGCCATCGGAAGGCATTGGCGGCCGCCATTCTAATAGCCGGCGGTGTCGGGCTGATGCTGGCAGCACTGCCGCTCTAAGCCGAATTCACTTGCTGACGTCATAGCGCGCTCCGATCCGGGAGCGGCTGGATCCGTTTACCGGCAACGCCGACCAAAATGCGAGGAGACATGGCCGGCCAAAGCGGCTTAGGCTATTGCCATACGACGGAATGTTCCTGGGGAGGAAAAGTCGATGGCCTCACGCTACCACGAAGTCTATGAGGGCTGGAAACGCGACCCCATAGCGTTCTGGGCCGAAGCGGCCAAAGCGATCGACTGGTATTCGCCAGCCGAAAAAGTCTTCGATCCGGCGGCGGGCGTCTATGGCCGCTGGTTCACCGGCGCCACCTGCAACACCTGCTTCAATGCCATCGACCGCCACGTGGCGGGGGGGCGCGCCGACCAGCTGGCGCTGATCCATGACAGCGCGATCACCGGCACGATCCGGAAATTCACCTATGCCGAACTGAAGCGCGAGGTGGTCGCGCTCGCCTCTGTCCTCAAGAACCGTGGCATCGGCAAGGGCGATCGCGTGATCATCTATATGCCGATGGTGGCGGAAGCGGCGATCGCCATGCTCGCCTCGGCCCGCATCGGCGCCGTGCATTCGGTGGTGTTCGGCGGCTTCGCCTCGCATGAGCTCGCGACCCGCATCGACGACGCCAGGCCGAAGCTGATCATCACCGCCTCCTGCGGCCTGGAGCCGGGACGCGTCGTCGCCTACAAGCCGCTGCTCGACAAGGCGATCGAGATGTCGAAGCACAAGCCCGACGCCTGCCTGATCCTTCAGCGCGAGCAATTGCACTGTGAGATGAAGGACAATTACGACATCGACTATGCCGATGCGGTCGCCCGCGAGCGCGCCGCCGGCGCCAATGTCGACTGCGTGCCGGTCTTGGCCACCGACCCGCTCTACATCATCTACACCTCCGGCACGACCGGGCAGCCGAAGGGCATCGTACGCGACAATGGCGGTCACATGGTCGCGCTGAAATGGACGATGGACAACGAGTTCGGCGTCAACCCCGGCGAGGTGTTCTGGGCGGCCTCGGACGTCGGCTGGGTGGTTGGCCATTCCTACATCGTCTATGGGCCGCTTCTGCATGGCTGCACCAGCGTGCTCTTCGAAGGCAAGCCGATCGGCACGCCGGACGCCGGCACCTACTGGCGGGTGATCTCGGAACACGGTGTGGTGGCGCTGTTCACGGCGCCGACCGCCTTTCGCGCCATCAAGGGGCAGGATCCGCGCGGCGAGTTCGTGCCGAAATACGATCTGTCGAAATTCCGCACGCTGTTCCTCGCCGGCGAGCGCGCCGACCCCGAGACCATCAAATGGGCGGAGCAGAAGCTCAATCGTCCGGTGATCGACCATTGGTGGCAGACCGAGACCGGCTCGCCAATGACCATCAACCCGGCCGGGCTCGGGCTTTTGCCGGTGAAATACGGCTCGCCGGGCGTGCCGATGCCGGGCTACGATATTCGCATTCTCGACGATGCCGGCCACGAGGTGCCGCGCGGCACGCTCGGCAATGTCGTGGTCAAGCTGCCGCTGCCGGCAGGCTGCCTGCCGACGCTCTGGAACGCCGACGCCCGCTTCCACCAAGCCTATCTCGAGGAGTTCCCCGGTTTCTACAAGACGGCCGACGCCGGCATGATGGACGAGGACGGCTATCTCTACGTCATGGCCCGCACCGACGACATCATCAACGTCGCCGGGCACCGCCTCTCGACCGGCGCGATGGAGGAGGTGCTGGCCGCGCATCCGGACGTCGCCGAATGCGCCGTGATCGGCATCGCCGACGCGATGAAAGGCCAGGTGCCGCTCGGCTTCGTCGTGCTCAACGCCGGTGTGGCGCGCGACACCGGCGCCATCGAAAGCGAGGTGGTGGGCCTGGTGCGCGAGCGGATCGGACCGGTCGCAGCCTTCAAGACGGTGGTGACGATCAAGCGGCTGCCGAAGACGCGCTCCGGCAAGATCCTGCGCGGCACGATGCAGAAGATCGCCGACAAGGAGGAATGGACGATGCCGGCGACCATCGACGATCCCGCGATCCTCGACGAGATCACGGCGGCGCTCAAGGGGCGCGGCATCGGGATCTAGCCGTCTCGCCGGATCGCAACGCGAGGCAGCCTAGCGAATTCATCCTGCGCTGCAATCGACTGTTGTGCAATGCAGCAGCACCCCCTAGAAGTCTGGCCGGGGGGCCGTTCCGAAGGCACGGCATGGCTCAGCACAAGACCACATTCGGCGGCGTCGACATTTTGCGTTTCCTCGCCGCCGTCATGGTGATGTTCTATCACTACGGCTTCTGGGTATGGGCGTTTCCCGACGGCGTGTCGGCGCGCTCGACCGGCGGCATCCCTGCCCATCCCGAAATGGCGTTTGTCGGCTCCGGCTGGGTCGGCGTTCAGGTGTTCTTCGTCATCAGCGGCTTCGTCATCGCATTCAGCGCCGAGAATTCGACGCCGCTGAAGTTCTTCGAGGCCCGTGTCAGACGGCTGGCGCCGGCGGTCTGGGTCTGCGCGCCCATCTCCGCGATCGTGCTGCTGATGGTCGGTCTTTCCTGGCCGACCGATGCCGTGGTGCGACTTGCCCGCACGGCGCTGTTCGTGCCGTTCGAGCCATGGGTCGACAGTGTCTACTGGACGCTCGGCATCGAGATCGCCTTCTACGCCATCGTCTGGACCCTGCTGCGGTTCGGCCGATTCGACCTGATGGAAGCTGTCGCCGTCATCATCGGTCTGCTCAGCACGCTGTTCTGGTGTCTCTATTTCGCCTTCGGCTGGACCGATCTCGCGGAGGCGCGCTGGCTGCAGCTCACCCTGGTGCATCACGGCGCGTTCTTCGCGGTCGGCGTGCTCATCTGGCTGATGCGCTTCAAGGCGGTGACAGCGGCACGGCTCTGCTTCTCGGCGCTGTTTCTCGCCAGCGGAGCGCTGCAGATCGTAAGCTCGGTCGACGTGCACAGCATCAAGGTGGAAGCGGCGATGCCCTATGCGCCGCCGATCATCATCTTCCTGGCCGCGGTGGCGCTGATGGCTTGGTCGCTGCGCCTCAACCTTTCCTGGGGCGGCTGGCGCCGGATCGGACTGATGACCTATCCCCTCTACCTCATCCACGATGTCGTCGGCGCGGCGCTGCTCGGCGTCCTGATCCGCGCCGGCGTGCCATATCTGGTTTCGATCCCGATCGTCGGCACCGCCATGGTCGCGGCAAGCTGGCTGGTGGCGGCCGAGGCCGAGCCGCGCGTCCGGATGCTGCTCGACCGCACGCTTTTCCGCTATCGGCTCAAAGCAGCCTAAAGCGCATCGCGCTGAAACGGAGTCAGGCGACGCTTTTCGGGGTATTGATGCACGTCGTTTTGCCAAGACCGCTGCGCCTTTTTGGCGATGTGCATCGAGCAGCCCGGTGTGGAAATGTTTGCATTCGACATGATATCGAGGCTGGTCCACGCTCCGTGGCATGACCCTAGTTTGAGTACCGAGCCTCAATCCGTGAGCCTGTTCCAACGATCGAGACGACCCCGGCCCTTGCCGCGCGAACGGCTGATGATGGATATGCGCGACACGGTGGTCTACGCGATCGGCGACGTGCATGGCTGCTACGACGAGCTGCGCACGCTGGAGCAGAAGATCGAGCTCGACGCGCTGCAGTTCCGCGGCCGCAAGATCATCATCATGCTCGGCGACTATGTCGACCGCGGGCCCAATTCGCGGCGCGTGGTCGAGCATCTGATGGCGCCGCCGCCAGAAGGTTTCATGCGTGTGTGCCTTGCCGGGAACCACGAAGTGGCGATGCTCGCCTATCTCGACGGCCATCTGTCACTGGAGCCGTGGCTCCGCGTCGGCGGACGGGAAACGCTGTTCTCCTACGGTATCGATCCCGACCGCCTGGCCGATTTGTATGGATCGAGCGAAGAGGTAGACGAGCGTATCCGCGAGGCCATTCCGGCCACCCACGTCGCCTTCATGCGCACGCTGCCGGTGATGATCTGTTCGGAGCGGTTCCTTTTCGTCCATGCCGGCATCCGGCCCGGCATCGCGCTCGAAGCGCAGGACGAGGCCGACCTGCTCAACATACGATCCGAGTTCCTGGCGGCGGCGCACCGCCTCGATCGCTGGGTCGTGCACGGGCATACGATCGTGGACGTTCCGACGCTCGACGGGCGCCGGCTCGGCATCGACACCGGCGCCTTCCAGAGCGGCCGGCTGACCGCCCTCAGGATCGTCGGCAAATATGGGCGGCTGCTGTCGACCGGAGAATAACCGCCGCGGCTTTTCGTCGGATGAACTGCTTTAGGCGGCCTGCTTGGCGCGCGATTCCGACTTCTCGAGGTAGTAACTCGAATAGCGGTCGAAGAACTTTTCCGAACCGCCGAGAGAGCCGTATTTCGCCAGCTTCTTCAGCTCGACCTTGTTGAGCACCGCGCCGGTGATCTTTTCGGCGATGTAGGGTTCGGACTCCAGCATCGAGCGCACCATGGCGCGTGGCGTGCGGCCCCACTCGGTGACGAGCACGAAGCCGTCGACCAACGGCGCGAAGGCCTTGGCGTCGACCACCGGGCCGAGCGGCGGTAGGTCGACGATGATGTATTCGAATGTCTCCTTGGCGTTCTCGATGAAACGCCGCATGCCGGCGGAGCCGAGAAGCTCGCTGGTGTGCGAGAACTGGCCGCGCACCACGGCCGGGATGATCGCCAGCTTGGTCTGGCGGTCGACCTTGCCGACCGACTGCCAGGTCTGTCCATTGACCACCGCCTCCATCAGCCCGTGCTCCGACTCCATGCCGAGGCTGCGGCTGAGGCCCGGATTGCGCAGGTCGCCATCGATCAGCAAAGTCTTGGCGCCGTTGGCGGCGAGCAGACCGGCGAGGTTCGCCGCAACCGTCGACTTGCCTTCGCCGGGCAGGACGGAGATGACGCCGATCACCCGGCTGCCCTTGTCTTCCATCACCACGTCGAAAGCGATCTTGGCGTTGCGGAGCGTCTCGGCGAACATCGAGGCCGGCGCATCGAGGCTCACCCGCATGCGCGCCCGTTTCTCGGCGGCCGACAGGCTGGTGACCTTGCCGTCGGCCGGCAAGTCGTCCGGCTTCGACTCCTTGGCCTTGCCGCCGCCGATCGTCGGCAGATAGCCGAGGAACTTCAGGCCGACACGGTCGCGAATGTCCTCGCCTGTCCGGAAGAAGCGCTCGTTGAATTCGTTCAGGCCTCCGCAGCCGGCGCCGAGCATGAGGCCAAGCACCAGCGAGAGCGCCAGCACACGCAAGGTGCGCGGAGCCGAGGCGGTGAGAGGCATCGACGCGTCGGAGATGATGCGGACCTTGCCGACCGGGAATGACTGCTGCTGCGACGCTTCCTCGTAACGGCTAAGGAAAGTCTGATAGAGCGTGGTCAGCGCCTGCGCCTGCTGATCGAGCTCCTTCAGCCTGACCTGCGACTGGTTGTCGATCGAGCTCTTGCCTGCCTGGGTGGCGATTTTCTCCCTAAGCGCGGTCTCGCGCGCCTGCGCCACCTGATAGTCGTTTCGGTAGCTTTCGGTGATCTGTTTCAGCTGTCCGAAGATCTGCGCCGAGACGTCGGCCTTCTCCTTGGCCAGCGCAACCGCCTGCGGGTGATCCTTGCCGAAGTTGTTCTCGACGTCCTGCAACCGCTTGGCGATCGCGAGATAGCGGGTTTTCAGCGCGATGATGACCGAGCTGCTCGGCTGATCGGCCGCTATCGCCGAATCGTTGAAGGCGCTTTCGGAGCCGCTGTCGACGATCGCCTTGTACTGCTGGTAGCGGGCGCTGGCGCGGGCTGTATCGGCCTGCGCGACGATGAGCTGGGCGTTCAGGTCGGCGAGTTGCTTGTCGCTGAGCAACTGGCCGTCGCTGTTTGCGGAAAGCCCGTGCTCGGCCCTGAACTTCTCGACCGCCAGCGCAGCTGCCTGCGAGCTTTCGCGCAGTTCGGTCAACCTGCCCTGCAGCCAAACGGCCGCGCGCTCGGTGGCGTCGAAGCTGGCGTTGAGCTGGTCGGCAAGGTAGGCGTCCGCATAGGCCTTGGTGATGGCCGTGGCCAAAGCCGGATTGGTCGACTGATAGCCGATGCTGATGACATTGCTGCGGCCGTTGCGATCCGCCATCAATCCGGTTTGCAGCACGAGGACCGCGTAGTCATGGGTTGCCGCCTTCATCATGGCTTCGCGCGTTGCGGCATCGACATTCTCGATCCCGGGGATTTGGTTGCCGCCGCCGCTGCGGAAATAGCCGACGATGCCGCGCAAGAATCCGATTCCCTGGGCCAAAGCCGATTGCGGCGGGTTCATGAATTCCTGGTTCTGGTCCAGCTTCAGCTTGTCGACCACCTCCGATGCCAGCCGCGCCGAGTTGAGGATCTCGATCTGGCTGAGGATCGTCGCATCCGTCTGCTGCGTGGCACTGACAGCCGAAATGTCGTCCACGACCTTGTTCAGGCCGTCGTCGATCAGCACGCTCGCAAGGGAGGTGTATTGCTTGGGCGTCGTCTGGAGATAGATCACACCCAGGAACAGACCGATGACGGCGCAGACCGCCACCACCTTGGCCTGCCGGGCGGCCATGCCAAGCAGACGCTCGATGTCGATGAAGTCTTCACCCTTTTCCGGTTCGGTGCTGGGCAATGGCATCCTCTTGTCGAGAGGAAAGTTGGCATAATTCATCGTCGGTCCAATTCCAGGTTGCAGGCGCTACCGGCCTTCGAAGAGGGTCGTCGTTACCAGAAAAGGCCACGCAACATTCGTGCCACGGAGCGCCTGGCCAAGAAGGCCAAGCGCTTGCGCGGCTGTCGCGCCATCGCGATTTCGCATATGCACCCAAAATTTGGGCATTATGCGGCTACTTCCCGGCGCTCGTGCGACCGGACGAATTGCTGCAGCATTTCGAAGACAGGTCCTTTCATGTCGTCGCGCGCCAGAGCAAAGGCGATGGTGGCCTCGATGAAGCCCTCCTTGGAGCCGCAGTCGAACATGCGGCCGTTGAAGGGCTGGGCAAAGAAAGGCTGGCTTTCAGCCAGTCGAACCATGGCGTCGGTGAGTTGGATCTCGTTGCCGGCGCCGCGTTGCTGGGTGCCGAGCAGGGCGAAGATCTCCGGCTGCAGGATATAGCGGCCGTTGATGTAGAAGTTCGACGGCGCGTTGGCGGGGGCCGGCTTCTCGACCATGGCGGTCACTTCGAAGCCCGAGGCCACCTCGGCGCCGCGGCCGACGATGCCGTATTTGCTGGTTTCCGAAGGATCGCAGCGCTCGACGGCGATGACGTTGCCGCCGGTCCGCTGATAGAGGTCGACGGTTTCCGCCAGGCAGCCCGGCGCGCCGAAGGACACCATGTCGGGGAGCAGCAGCGCGAAGGGCTCGTTGCCGATCACGTCGCGTGCGCACCATACGGCATGGCCGAGACCGTGCGGCGACTGCTGGCGGATGAAGGAGGTGGCGCCGGCTACCGGCAGCAGGCTTTCCAGCGATTGGAGCTGCGCCTTCTTGCCGGTCTGCTCGAGCGTCCCGATCAGTTCAGGGTGCAGGTCGAAATAGTCCTCGATGACCGCCTTGTTCCGGCCGGTGACGAAGACGATGTGCTCGATGCCGGCCTCGAACGCCTCGTCCACGGCATATTGCACGACCGGCTTGTCCACGACGGGCAGCATTTCTTTCGGCATCGACTTGGTCGCCGGCAGGAACCGCGTTCCGAGCCCCGCCACCGGTATGACTGCCTTCCTGACTTTCTGCATCGCTTATTCCTTCTGAGGATATCGCTTTTTTACCTATCGCTGGCTATGAAACCGCATTCCATGCGCCTGCATGCTTCACCTCCCCGTGCCCACGGCAAACTGTGCCGCAACCCTTCTCAGCCGAACCGCGATCGGCATCGACATATGCCGGACCGCGGCCGGATCGCTGAGCGCCGTGCGTATCGCCTTCAGCGGCGCACGCGCCTTGATGTGCTGCACCAATGACAGGAACGAGGCCGCCTTGCGCAGGCTGCGGCCGCGTCTGGCGAAAGCCGCCTTGGCGCCGTCGTCCATGAAATGCTCGGCCGCGAAGGTGGCATCGGCCTCGGCCATCGCCTCGACATGATGCAACTCGAGCACGCGCGAGATTGAGCCGGTGCGGATATGGTAGACATAGCCGACGGTCGGCTCGACCACGCAGCGGCCGCCTTTGGCCAGCGCGCTCGCCAGAAGAATGTAGTCTTCGCCGATGCGCAGCTTCTCGTCGTAGCGGAGCTGATTTTCGTCCAGGAAACGGCGCTGGAAGATCGGCTTCAGATAGCCGAGGTTGAAGCGCGACTCGAAAACGATGTTGCCGGCGATATAGTCGGTCAGCGAGATTTCGCCGAGCCCTTCGAGATACCCGGTCGGGAACATCATGTCTTCGGGCGTGCCGTCTTCGCGCACGACCTGGACATTGTCGACCGCGATCTCGGCACCCGCCTTCTCCGCCCGCGCGATCATGGCCGCCAGTCTGCCGGGCAGGACGGCATCGTCGGAATCGAGCACGGCGACCCAGCGGCCGCGGGCCAGATCGAGCCCGGCATTCCTGGCGCCGCCAGGGCCGCGGTTGGCGGGAAGAGCGACCACCCTGACGATGTCCTGAGGATAAGCGCGCGCGACATCGAGCGTGCGGTCGTTCGACCGGTCGTCGACGACGATGACTTCGATCGCGACATCGCGCTGGGCCATCGCGCTGGCGATCGCCCGGTCGAGAGTTGCCTCGGCGTTGTAAGCGGCGATGACGAAGCTGACGTCAGGCTGCACGCTTTTCCCCTTCCTGCGGAGTGATGCCGTACTGGCGGATTTCGCGGACTCCGACCAAACCGCTGACGACGCCGAGATGCATAATGCCGCGCAGCATGCTGCGGTTCCGTCGCACCGGGCTGACTGCGGCCAAAAGCGCCATACCGAAGCAGTAGCCCGCCTTCGCCGAGGCGAGACCGATCTGGCAGACGCGGCGCAGGCCGCCGGTGTTGCGCCCGATGAGATGGCCGTGCGTCTGCCCGAAGCGGAAGCGGCGGCGGCGCAGCCAGTCGAAGGCGGCCCTCGAGCTCGGCACCACCTCGTCGACGAAGGCCTGGGAGGCAAAGGCGATGCGCCCGCCGGACTTGACCACTGAATCGAAGAATTCGGTGTCCTCGCCGCCGGTCTGGCCACGCGCCAGGCTGAAGCGCCGGTTGCGCAGGCTTTCCTCGGTCATCCTGAGCAGGACGTTGCAGGTGTAGCCGGTGCGGATCTCGCCGCGCACCCAGACGGGCAAGGTCGAGTGGAAATCGCCTTTGCGCATCCAGTCCGGCGCGTCCTGGCGATATGTCGCGCGGACCGGCCCGAGCACGGCCGTCGCGCCGGTCGCCTCCGCGGTCGCCAGGAGTTCGACGAGCCAGCCCGGCGAAGCCGTCTCGTCGTCGTCGATGAAGGCGACGAGGTCCGAGACGCTGGCATCGAGGCAGGCGTTGCGAGCGATCGAGATGTTGCGCGCCGGCGCGTGGCGATAGCGGATCGGCAGCTTCAGTTCCTGCGCCAGCGCCTTCACCAGCGGCTGCGCGCTCGGCTCGTCGTCATTGTCGGCAACGACGATGCCGATCTCGAAACCGGCGGGGTTCTCCAGCGCGGCGATGGAGCGCAGCGTGTCGGCAAGCTCCGGCCTGCGGAAAGTGCAGATGCAGATGTCGATGCTGCCGCTCTTCTTCGCAGCCATCACGTCGCCTCACGCGACGGCTGCGGGCCGAAAAGTTGCAGCCAAAAGCCCATGGACCAGCCCAGATGCATGACCATCACCGACACGCCGGCCAACGCGATGGCGGGATTGCGCTGGCTGATCGCGGTCCGGATGCCGTAACCGAGGCAGACACCCGCCCACACCAGAAACGGCACGGCTGCCAGCACAAAGATCGGAGACAAGAGCGCCATCAGGACCACCGGAAACACCAGCAGCGGGATCATTTGCCGCAACTTGGGCATCATGCGATGCTTGAGCACGTTCCTGGCGCGGCCGCGGCCATAGCCGAGATATTGGAAAAACAGGCTCTTCAAGGTAGAGCGCGGATAATAAACCATCTGCGTCTTGCCGCTCATCCAGATGCGGTAGCCGGCCAGACGGAGGCGGTGATCGAGCTCGGCGTCCTCGTTGTGGCTGAAGCTCTCGTCATAGCCGCCCACCGCGCGGAACGCGGCAATGCGCATCAGCGCATGGTGGCCGTGATCGACCCACTCGCCGGCCGACATGTGGCGGTGCTTGGAGCCGCCGGTACCGAGCCTGGAATTCTGCGCCGCCGCCACGGCTTTCTGTACCGCGCCCGTGCCGCTGGTCAGCATCGAGACGACGACCGAATCGGCACCCGTGGCATGCGCTTCCTCGACCAGCCTGTCGCAATAATCGGCGGGATATCCGCCATGCGCATCGATGCGGATGAGATAGTCGGCGTTGTCGCCGAAGGTCGCCACCGCAAGGTTGATGGCCGCGCTCTGGATGCGCTTCGGATTGGCGATCAGGATGACGCGTGGATCCTCCGCAGCGAGATCTTCGACGATGCGTTGTGTGCCATCGGTGCTGCCGCCGTCGGCCACGACGATGCGCGCGCCGAGCCGCGCCGCGGCCGGCAGCAACCGCTGGAGCAGCCCGCCGATATGAGCGGCCTCGTTGAGGCAGGGGATGACGATCAGGCTCGATGCCGTCGTGCGCGTCATCGGGTTTTGTCCATTCTTAGCCATCCTATGCCAGCGCCTCGGTCGCAAAGCTTCCGCGACCGGCGGTCAGGCCGCGCAGCTTGTCGACGAAAGCCAGGCAATCACTGCGGTCATAGCTCCAGGTCCGCGGATTGCGTGCCAGCACCCGCGACTTCAGCTTGCCGTAGTGTTCCTGACCCATTCGGCCGAGCGCGGTGTCGAGTCCTTCGGACGTGGCCTCGGACAGAAGCACACCGATGTCCTGCTGCTTGAGGAACCGGCCGGTTTCGGTGCTCGCCATCGAGATCGGCACGGCGCCGAAGCGGCAGCCTTCGTAGAGGCGGTTGGGAAGCAGCCATTCGGAATTCTGGCCCTGTTCGAAGAAATCGATTGCCCAGGAGAAATGCACCTCGCGGTAAATCGTCGCCATGTCCTCCGGATTGCGGTAGGGACCGCGGAAGGAAAGCCAGGGCTCGGCTTCGACAAAGGCATGAAAATCCGGGAATTCGGAGAGCGCGGGACGCCCCCTGAGCACCACTTCGAAGCGTCCATCTTGCCGGCGGGTGAACTCGGCCAGGAGTTCCAGCGAGCGCCGGCAGCGCAGCGCGCCGAACCAGCCGATGCGCCAAGGCGGCGCCGCCGGACTGTCGTCCTCGCGGCGATGATCCCCCGGCACGGGCATGGTGTCGAAATATTTGTTCTCGATCAGCTCGACCGGTGCCGCGATTTGCCCGAACGGCTTGAAATAATTGGCGACGAAGGCCGGAGAGCTGGTCACCAGAAGCTTGACGTCGCGGGCCAGATGGCGCTCGGCGCCGCGCAGCGTCTTGCCGATCAGGTCGTTGCGCAACACCAGCCGATGGATGTCGAGGCACTCGTAGACGATCGGCACGCCGGCGCCGAAAGCGCGCCTGGCGCGGCTGGCAAGCGCCAGCATCTCGAGATTGCGCGCGATGATCAGGTCGGGTCGCGCCAGGCCCGCGAATTTGGCTCCGATCGACATGGCGGCCTTGGCAACTGCACCGATGCGCTGGGCGAATCGGCCATCGCGCGTCGGTCCGAGGTCGACGGGCTTGATGCCTTCGATCTCGGCGATCGGATTGGAGGTGCGACGGAAGCCCGCCAGGGTTATCCCGGCGCCGCCTGCCTTGAGCATTTTTATCCTCCGGCGCACCGCCGGGTCGGATATGTCATGCACAAGGTACAAGACATGCAGCATGAAACTCGACCGCTTTTGGGCCCGCCACCCAAGAGGGGATGCTAGTACAGCTTTTGCTGCATCGCAACATTTTTGGTGCAGCGTAGCAATCGCCGCACATTTTTTGTTGCGCTGCAAAAACCTCTTGCGGTAGTTTGTGCATGGCGGCGGGCGCCGGTCGCGATGATGACTGGCGCAAAATCAGGAATCCAGAATTTGGAAACCAGTGCATTCGATCCGCCCGAGGGCTCCCTGCGCAGATCGGTCGGGCGCGGCGCCGTCGTCACCGGGATGGCGCAGGGCGTGCGGGTCGCCACCCAAATCGTGTCGGTCATCGTGTTGTCGCGGCTTTTGTCGCCGCAGGATTTCGGCGTCGTGGCGATGTGCGCGCCGGTGCTCGCCTTCATCGCGCTGTTCCAGGATTTCGGCCTGACCCAGGCCACGATCCAGAAAACCGGCATCCGGCACGAGGAGGTCAACTACCTCTTCTGGATCAACACGGCGGTGAGCGCGATCCTGGCCTGCGTGCTTGCCGCGGCGGCTCCCCTGGTCGCCACCTTCTACGGCGAGCCGCGCGTCACCGGGCTGGTTGCCGCCTTCGGCCTGCAGATCATGGCCTATGGTCTCGGCGCCCAGCATCTGGCGCTGCTGACGCGCCGCATGGAATTCAGCCGGCTCGCCATCATCGACGTAGCCAGCGCCGTTTCGGGCCTTGTGGTCTCGATCGCCTGGACCTTCATCGACCGATCCTATTGGGCGCTTTTTGCCGGCACGCTGACCGGCGCCGTGTTGCCGACGCTTTGCTACTGGGCATCATCGCGCTGGCGTCCGGGGCTGCCGCGCAAGGTCGAAGGCATCAGCCAGCTGATCAATTTCGGCGCCGGCATCACCGGCTTCAACTTCGCCAATTTCTTCGCCCGCAATCTCGACAATGTGCTGATCGGCAAATATTGGGGCGAGGCGCAGCTCGGCCTCTACGATCGCGCCTACAAGCTGCTGCTTTTCCCGCTCAGCCAGATCACCAACCCGCTGTCGAAGGTGATGGTGCCGGCACTTTCGCGGCTGAAGGACGAGCCGGACCGTTATCGCAGCGCCTATCTGCGCGTCATGCCGCTGATCCTCCTGGTGGCGTTGCCGGGCGTGGCCTTCGCCACCGCCATGTCGGATACGCTCATTCCTTTCGTGCTCGGCCCGCAATGGCGGGAGAGCGCCAACATTTTCCTCGCGCTGGGCTTCGCCGGCCTGCTGCAGCCGCTCAACAATCCGGCCGGATGGCTGTTCGTCAGCCAGGGCCGTTCGGGCGATTTCATGCGCTGGGGCATCATCACCGCCGTCACCTCGGTGCTGGCCTTCGCCATCGGCCTGCCTTATGGCGCGCTCGGCGTCGCGGTCGCCTATGCGGTCAGCGAATATCTGCGGACGCCTTTCCTCTGGCTCTATGTCGGCAAGGCCGGGCCGCTGCGGGCGAGCCATGTGCTGCACGCAGCCGCCCCCTTCGTGCTCGGCGCGCATCTGGCGCTGGCCCTGGTCTGGGTCGCCAAGCCGATGCTGCCGGCGCAGCCCATCATCGCTCTCGCAGGCGGCGCGGTGCTGTCCTATGTCGTCACCATCATCGTCGCGCTCGCCTTCGGCGCCGGCCGCGAGGCGCTTCGGGAGGCCCTGCGGCTGATCCCGGCGCGCGGGTTTTCCCCCGCGCCCAGCGAGGCGAAATGACCTTGCCGGCGCAAACCGCCAGGCATTCCGGCCGCGGCCGGGCAGCCCAAAACTGCTGATTTTTGAGGGTTAGGCAACAGCATGAATTACCGATCGATCTCAGACATGAACGACGCGATCGCGCGGAACCTGCACCGGCTGCCGCGCGACATCGACCTGGTGGTCGGCGTGCCGCGAAGCGGGATCCTCGCCGCGACGCTGGTCAGCCTGACGGCGAATATCCCGATGACCGATCTCGACAGCTTTCTCGCCGGCAAGATCTACACCTCGGGGGTCACCAAGCGGCGCGCGGCGCTCGATCGGCAGCATTCCGAAATGCGCAAGATCCTGGTGATCGACGACAGCGTCAGCGGCGGCAACGCCATGCGCGACGCGCGCAGCAAAATCGCGGCTGCCGGCATCCCGGGCGATTTCGTCTACGCGGCCGTGTTCGGCCTGATTTCGCAGCACAAGGAAACCGACATCGTCTTCGAGGTCGTGCCGCATCCCAGGATGTTCCAGTGGAACTTCATGCATCACGTCTTCCTCGAGCAATGCTGCGTCGACATAGACGGCGTGCTTTGCCTCGATCCGACCGCGGATGAGAATGACGACGGGCCGGCCTACGAAAAATTCCTCACCGAAGCGCGGCCGCTGCTCGGGCCGACGCGCAAGATCGGCTGGCTGGTGACCAGCCGACTGGAAAAGTACCGCAAGCTGACTGAAGCCTGGCTCGCCAAGCACGAGATCAAATATGACCATCTCGTCATGCTCGACTTGCCGAGCAAAGCCGAGCGGCAGCGACTCGGAGCGCATGGCAGCTTCAAGGCCGAGTTCTATCGCAAGTCGGACGCCATCCTGTTCATCGAGAGCGAGCACGAGCAGGCGCTCAAGATCGCCAAGCTATCGGGCAAGCCGGTGCTGTGCGTCGAAACCAATATCGTGAGCTTTCCCGACGCGTTTTCCCTGCCGGCGCTGGAGCAGGCGGCCCGCAACCTGCCGGCACGGCTCAGGCAGATCAATTCGCCCGAAGGGCGCAAGAAGGTCATCAAGACCGCCGCGCGCGCCCTGCTCGGCGAACGCGCCTATGAAATGCTGAAGAGCCGGGTCAAAAGGCCAGCGTAAGCAAAGCCTTACGCGGAACTAAGGTGCCTCGCGCCGAATCGAATTCGGTCGACGCGCTTTTCAGTCGTTGTTTCGATGCCTGTCGTTGCGCAGAACCGCTGCAGACTTCTGGGCGAAATGCATTAAGCAGCGCGCCGGGCGCGCTGCCTGGCAGCCCTGTCCAGCAAGGCGAAGAAGGTGGCGAACTGGCGCTCGGGATCGAGTTCCGGGCGCTGCGAGAACGTGAGCGCGGCTTCTGAGACCCGCTCATATTCCTCGCGATCGTTCCACAGCCGCCTGAGCGCCGTGACCCAGTCCTCGAGCGGCGCGTCATAGTCCAGCACGACGCCGCCCGAGCCGATCGCTTCGGGCAGGCCGCCGCGCCGCGAGCCGACGACGGGAATACCGCTGCAATGGGCCTCCGAGGCAACGCGACCCCACGCCTCTTCCCATTTGCTCGGCGCCAGCAGGATCCTGGTGCGGCCGTAGAGAGTTTTCATGTCGTCGGTGCGGTTTTCGAGCTTGATATTGGAGAACGGCGCGATCGTTTCCGCGATGCGGGCGCGGTGATCGTCATCCAGCTTCCAGCTCTCGACGAACAGGAAAGGGATCTCCCGGCAGGCGGCCGCGATCCGCACCGCCAGCTCGAAACCCTTTTCCTCGTAGGGATTGATAAAGGTGACGTACTCGCCCGTCGTCGGCGTGCTGTAAGAGGCCGGATTGATCGTCGGCGGGATCACCGTGGAATCGATGCCAAACTCGCGCTTGTAAGTGCGCGCCGTGAACTCGGAATTGGCGATGTAAGACGCCGAGTTCAGCTCGCGCAGATCGCCCCCGAGTTCATGGAATTCAACATTCCTGAGATAGACCACCAGCGGCACGCCCTCGGCCTCCAGCGCCTTGCCGAGCGGAACCGATTTGTGACACTGCACCACCGCTACGTCCGGCTGCAGCTTCTTTACGGCAAAGGCGACCGCTTCCCAGGGGAACCAGGCGCGCACCACCGGATAGCCGGGGAAATTGTCGAGGACGGCGCGCTGACCGAGGAGCTTCATCTTGGCGCGCGCCTTGTATCCGAACATGCCCTGCCCGAACAAAGCCGCAAGCACCGATGCCTCATGACCGTGTTCGATCAACTGTTCCGCCAGATGATGGGTGCTCGACTGGACGCCGCCGCTGAATTGCGGCGGATAGCCGTTTCCGCCTGCGAAGAGAACTTTCATGGTTCGGCTCCTTGTCACATTTTTCTTGGCCAGTTTTCCTGGCTTGCCGGCAAACATGCCGGCGGGCAGTGTCAGGCAGTCTGCTGCTCGAGATTGGCGAACGGATTGGTGCATGGATGCCAGCCGGTGAAGCGGATCGGATCATTGGGCGAGCTGCGCCAGGCATAATCGGTCAGCATGTGGAACTCGGCGATGACCCAGCGCTCGAAATTGCCGACATCCTGCTGCTTGCGCCTGGGCAGCAATTCGCGCGCCCTGTCGAGCCTCACGGTCTCCAAAAGCGTCACCGCGTCCGCCAGCTTTTCGCTCGGGAATATCCACGGGTTGCGGTTGCGGAATTCGAGCACGAATTGCTGCAGGTGCTCGATGCGCATGTTGAGCGGGCCGAAGTATTTCTCGAGCGTGATGCGGACCAGATCCTCATCCGAGAAGGACGATACGGCCGCAGCGGCGATGCCGGTCGAAGCAATGCCGCCGGCAACAACGGCCAATGCGGTGCGTCGCGTGATCTTCATCGACCCCTCCTTCATGCCAGCCGGCTCGCCGCCCGCAGCGAAAGCGCCGCGGCGGTCAGGCTTGGGTTGGCGCAGGAACAGCTCGGATAGGTGCTGGTACCGACGACGACGAGGTTCCGGAGCTGGTGGTGGATCATGTCGCGGTCGACCACCGAGTCGGCCGGGCCGGTGCCCATCCGCAAGGTGCCCTGCACATGCGATTCGGTCGGCCTTATGCCGCGATCGAATATCTGCTCGACCGGAAGAGGCTTGAGCAGCGCCGGCAGCCTCTCGAGCGCCTTGGCCATGCCCTTGGTTGCATAGTCGGAGGCACCCTTGAAGCTGACGAAGGCGTTCTCGTTCTTGTCGAGGATCACCCGGTTTTCCGGGTCGAGCAGGTTTTCGGTGACGATGACCAGCGGCAGCGCCTGCCGCAGCCGCCCCTTCTCGGCTCGCATGCCGTGCTGCCAGCGGTTCTCGAAATAGACCAGCGCCGCCGCGTGCTCGGCGCGATGCGGGCCATCATAGAGGCCGAAATTCAGGCCCGTGGTGATGGTGCTGCCGTCGAAATTGTCGACGCCGTCGAGATAGACCTCGTAGTTCCAGCCATAGGATTCGTGCAGGCCGAGCCCGACGAATTCGCCGCCGAGCCCCGAGCGCAACATGATTGCAGGGCTCTGGATGGCGTTGGCGCCAAGGATGACGAGATCGCCGCTGACCGAGTATTCCTTGCCGTCGCGCAAGAAGGCAACCGAACGCACCGAGCCGGCTGAACGGTCGAGCCGCCGCACTTCGGCGCCCAAGCAAACCGACACGTCCGCGTGCTGGAAGACGTGCATCAAACCATTGTTGGCGGTGAACTTGGCGTCGGCCGGGCACAGCCAGCATCTGAGGTTGGCGCAGCATGAGTTGCGCTGCGCCGTCGCGACGCGGGCGCGGGCGGTCGGCATGACGAAATGCTGCTCCGGCTGCGCCGCCTTCATCATCCGGTCCGGCGTCGACATGCGGTGCGGCGGCTGCGGAAACGGCCGCGAACGCGGCAGCATCCGGGCCATGTCGGGGTCGCCGGAGATCGACATGACCTCCTCGGCGTCGCAGTAGAACGGCTCCAGCTCGTCATAGCTGATCGGCCAGTCGTTGCCGACGCCGTATGTGCTCTTCAGCCTGAAGTCGTTGGGATGGAAACGCGGCGTTTGCGCGAACCAGCAGTTGGTGCCACCGCCGAGGCCGATCGTGTAGTTCCACGGCTTGTCGGCATTGTCGGTCTTATAAGTGCTCTCGTCGTCTATGTCGGTGTTGGCGTTCTGGTCAAGCTGCCATTCATGCGTGTTGTGGCGGCCCCATTCCAGCACCAAGACCCGGGCTTTGCGCCGCTTCAGGAACTCATGCAGGAAAAAGGCTGAACCGAACCCGGAACCGATGACGACGAGGTCGAAATGCTCGTTGGCGATTTGTTCGGGCTGAACGTCCATCACCATCAGATCGAATCTCCCGAAACGCGCACGATCATTATCGACCCTCCATCATTGTCGGTCCCACTGTCGTTCGCCGGAGCCATGCGGCGGGAAGCTGGCGGCGGACACTGTCATGCCGCCATCCTGCCGATCGAGTGGTATTCGATGCCGTAGCGGGCGATGACCTTCGGGTCGTAGAGGTTGCGGCCGTCGAAGATGACCGGTGTCGACAGCGCGTCCTTGAGCGCGTCGAAGGAGGGAGCCCTGAAGCTCTTCCATTCGGTACAGATGAGAAGCGCGTCGGCGCCGCGCAGGGCCGCTTCCTTGGTCCCGCACAAGAGAAGGTCCTCGCGCTGGCCGTAGATGGCCTGGCACTCCTGCATGGCCTCCGGATCGTAAGCCTGCACCTTGGCGCCGGCGGCCCAAAGCGCCTCCATCAGCGTGCGCGACGGAGCCTCGCGCATGTCGTCGGTGTTCGGCTTGAAGGCCAGGCCCCACAGCGCAAATGTCTTGCCCTTGAGGGCGCCTTGGAAATAGCGGTTGACCTTGTCGAACAGCACCGATTTCTGCGCGTTGTTGCGCTCTTCGACGGCGCGCAGCAGCTTGGCGTCGAACTTGACGCCCTCGGCGGTCTTGATCAGCGCGCGCACATCCTTGGGAAAGCAGGAGCCGCCATAGCCGAGGCCGGGATAGATGAAGTGGTAGCCGATGCGCGGATCGCTGCCGATGCCCTTGCGCACCTCCTCTATGTCGGCGCCCAATTGTTCGGCGAGGTTCGCCATCTCGTTCATGAAGCTGATCTTGGTCGCCAGCATGCAGTTGGCCGCATACTTTGTGAACTCGGCGCTGCGGACATCCATCACGATCATCTTCTCGTGGTTGCGGTTGAACGGCGCGTAAAGCTCGCGCATCACCGCCTCGGTGGCCTCGCTCGACGTCCCGACGATGATGCGGTCCGGCTTCATGCAGTCGGCGACTGCCGAGCCTTCCTTGAGGAATTCCGGATTCGAAGCGACGTCGAAAGTCAGGTCCTCGCGGCCGCGCGCCTTCAGCGTCTGGGCGACCCTTTCCTTGATCTTCTCGCAGGTGCCGACCGGCACGGTGGACTTGCCGACGACAATCTTGGGCGCGTCCATCTCGCGGCCGATGGCCTCGGCGACGGCAAGCACGTACTTCAGGTCGGCCGAGCCATCCTCGCCAGGGGGCGTGCCGACCGCGATCATCTGGATCTGGCCATGCTTGACCGCCGCGGCCGCGTCGGTCGTGAAGCGGATGCGGCCGGCGGCGTGGTTCTCCTTGACGAGAGCTTCCAGTCCTGGCTCGAAAATCGGGATGAAACCCTGGTTGAGCCGCTCCACCTTCGCTTCGTCGATGTCGACGCACACCACCTCGTGCCCGACTTCCGCAAGCACCGCGGCCTGGACGAGACCGACATAGCCAATTCCAAACACTGTCAAATTCATTTGGTTCTATTCCTGTTTAAGGCCGGGCCGCAAAGACGGCCCGGCCAGTTAAGATGTCCCCCAGGCCCTGTATGGAGGCCTAGATATTCGGCATGATCCGCATCCCAAAACCAGTTCCTACTTTGGGGGACATGCCTAGTTGCTGTTGGTTATGGTGCATGCCAGCGACTCCGGAAACTGGCACGGCTGGCCGAGCGCTGTGAAAGCGATGCGCTTGACCTGCATGGTCACCTTGCGGCCGGGATCGGCGAAGGCGCCCATCCAGTTGGTCAGTTTGTCGCTGCCCCACAAGCTGAAGAATATTTTTTGCGGATTGGTCGGCAATTCGTCCGGGTTGGTCACCTCGTTGACCAGCTTGCCGTTGACATACCAGCGCAGCCGGTCCTTCTCCCAGACGAACCCATAGTCGTTGAAGCCCTTATCGGCGCCGCCTTCGACGTCGACCAGCTTGCCGTTCTTCGGCTTGCCTTGGATGTAGCTGTTCACCTGGACTTTGGTCGGGTCCTTGGTGAGGACCTCGAAGTCGATCTCGTCCCAGGGCTTTTTGTCCTGCGGTCCGATATAGGTGAAAAAGGCGGCATTGAGGCCGGATCCGGTATCGGTCTTCATCCGGGCCTCATAGACGCCGTAGCCATAGCGCTGCTTGGTCTGGACCTCGGCGCAGGCGAACTCGCGATCCTTCAGCTTGCGCTTTTCGAAGCTCAGCGACAGCACGCCGTCCGAAAGCCGGACAAGGTCCTTCGACCATGTGCAGTTCTGATGATTGCCGTTGCTCCAGCCGTCGGAGACGAACCAGCGCGAACGGTCGAAATTCGAAAAATTGTCGACGAAGGACGGCGCGCTCTGCATCTCCTCGGCATGCGCCTTATGGGGCGGTGCCACAATAGCGGCCGCGGCCGCAAGCAATGCGCCGGCGAGCCGGAGCTTAAGCGTCTTCGACCTGTTCGAATTCGCGCGCGGCATGCTGCAAGCAGCCGCGGTGGAGGTGTCGTTCGGATATGCGTTCATGACAAACTTACCTTTGTGCTGTCCGCCCCAACCCAAAGTCATTCCTGGCCCGCCTCCAGAGAGCCGCTTCTGATCCTCCGCCTCTTACCCCTCTAATGTTTTGCAGCTATGACCGCGCCTGGACGTGCTGTCAGCCTCTGCCCGCAGACCTTGCCTGTGCGCCCTGCGAACCGGGTTGCCCGACACTTTCGTCGACAATCGCGTCGAGCGAATGACGCAGTTCCTTCATCAGACCTTTCTGGCGCGTGAGTTCGGCGATGCGCCGCTCGTAATTCAGGATCGCGCCGGTCATCGTGTTGACATCCGACGACTTGTCTGTCGACGCTGAGCCGTTCTCCATTGCCTCGACCAGGAAAGCGGCGTTGGTCGCCGTCGACCGATAGCGGTTCTCCAGCCCGGTCTTTTCCGCTTCGATCTCGGCAGAGATCTGGTCGAACAGCTTCGCCAGACGGTCGAGCCACTGGAGATCGGTCTGCCGGTCACGAGCCGGATCCCTGGATCTGAAGCCAAAAATCGAAGCCATTCGATCGGCCTTTCGAAATTGCTGCACCGCAGCATAGCTTGCCATTCTCGGGGCAAGTAGGCAACCTCGTAGTTTCGGAAAGCGGATTTTTTTGGGAACGGCGCCCGCGCTGACCGCTTTTGTCGGATCATTCCGTTGCGGCACTTGTTGCCGGCAACAGGAAGCGCATCGGCGGCACCTGCTTTGCAGCAATGCCGGCGCGGCGGAGCAAGGCGTCCAGCTTGTCGGCCGCCACGCCGCGAACGATCGGGATCAGATTGGACTGGCTGGCCAAGGCATAGGCGGCGGCCGATGCCAGGCCGCGCTCCGCCTTCACGTCAAGGAAATTCCGCAGCCGGTATTTGTCGCGCACATGGCGCTCGTGGCGCCGCAACGCGGCCTTCGAGCCCTCCGGCAGGTTGCCCAGCGCCAGCAAGGCCAGGTCGGCATCGGCAAGCCGCTTCAGGTCCTGCGTCCTGTGGCGGCCGCTCAGCGAGTCGGCACGAACGATCGCGCCATAGCCGCAGGACTTGATGATCTTGAAACGCGCGCCGCAGGCGACCGCGCGCGCATAGAGCTCGTAGTCCTCGCCGAGCCGCAGCTTTTCATCGTAGCTCAGCCCGTGACGATCGAGGAACGCCCGGCTGATCACCGGCTTGAGGAAGCCCAGTTCGCCGCGCAGCACGCGGCGGCGAGAAATGTTGCCTTCGATGAAACGCTCGAAGTCGAGGAATTGCGGTTCTGGCGCGAAGGACGGAGCTGCGACCTTGGTGGGGTCGGTCGCGGCATCGTCCCTGATCAGCATGATGTTGTCCGCCGCGAAATCCCAGTCGGCGTTGGCAAACAGCCGGCGGAAACGCCCTTCGAGGAAGAAATCGTCGGCGTCGAGGATGCTGATGAAAGGCGAAACGGAAGCCTTGATCGCGGCGTTGCGCGCAAAGGACGGACCATGGTTGACGTCGAGACGCATCACCTTGAGCCGACCGCTGCCATCATCGGCGGCGCGCGCCACGTTCTGTGTGTCGTCGGTGGAGGCGTCGTCGACCACGACGACTTCCGCCACCTCCGGCTCGCGCAGAGCCGAAGCGATGGCGACCGGTATGGTCCGCGCCGCGTTGCGGGCGGCGATGATGACGCAGACCCTTGGGGTCGTCACGGCCATGATTCACCTTTCGATTGCATGAGTGACCGCCCACCTATGAATGCAAAACCGAATCTTCATGCGTTGCCCCGCACCGGCGCGGCCGCGGCCGGCCGCTCGAAGATCCGCCGGCTGAGATCGGCGGAAGCCGCCCAGCCGGCCTCCGCCAGATAGCGCACCGGCTCGCGACCGCAGAGCTCCCACAGCACCGTTCGCCGCTGCGGCCAGCGCAACGAGGACAGCCAGGGCGCGATCACCATGTGGAAGAGGTCGGCATTGTCGATGCGCGCCAGGATCCGGGTGGCGCGCTCCGAAAGCAGCGTGGCGGTACCGCCAAGCAGAACGTCGGCCGCGCGCAAACCAAGCAGCAGCGTGTCGGCAAGGCCCTGCTCCGCAGCATGGTCGAGCAGTTTCTGCTGCTCGGCTTCGTTCAGCCTGCGGGCGGCGGCTCTGACGTCGCAGACATAGCCGGCGCAGGGCTCGCGGTTGAAGAAGGCTTTGGCGACGCTGATGCAGGACAAGAGCAACGTGTCGGACGCCGAGATCAGGGGCATGGAGGCGCCCGCAACCTTGACCTCGCGCTTGCGGCGCAGGAAGCCGTCGATGTCGCGCGGGCTCGGCGAGCCCGGCTGCTGCAGCCGATAATGGAGATCGACCGTTGCGGCCCGCACGCCATCGTCGCGGACCATGTGCTGCTCGCCGAGGAAACGCACCCACCAGACCGACCGGGACTTGCCGGCGACCTCGTAGCCGGCCGAGCGAAGGGCTTCGCGGGCGGCAGCGAAGCCGGACGGGCAAACCAGAATATCGACGTCGCCGGACGGCTTCATGAAATGGTCGCCGTAGAGCAATTGCTGCTGGAGCGGTCCCTTCAGGAAGACGAAGTCGATCTGCCTGTCCTGCAACACCTGATGGATGGCGATCGAATCGCCGATGCAGGCGGCATTCATCGACATGGTACGCCGGCGATAGCCATCGAGCCATGCGAGCAATTCGGGAGGCGTCGCGCCGGTGGCCCCATGCGAGAGAGCCTTGAGCATAAAGACGGCGACCTTGTTCAACCTCGCAATGTCGGTAATGTCGGCCACGCAGATTGCCGGAGCCGGCATACCGCCATGGTCGACCGCGCGCGCTGTCGGATTGAAGAACAGCCGCAGACAGGCCTGCACATAGGCGACTTCGTCGGCACTGCCGGTCGCACGCAGCCTGTCGTAAGAAGCGTCCTGCACGGTCATGCCCGTTGTCGTCTCTCCGCAAAACCGCCCGCGGGGGCCTTATACCGCAACTGCGAAGAAAAGCATCGCCAAAAAATCAGGAGCCCCATCCAGGCCCATCCCAAGCCGCCTCGCGCCTGCAACCTGAGCGTTCATATTCGCTCATGGCCGATCACTTTTGAAGACAAATCCGGTGGCGGCGAGGCGAGCTGGCAATTGCTATTCCTGGAGTGTTTTCTCCGCAAGTTCCTACATAGCCACTTAAGCTCTCGAACTTACCTCAATCAAATCATATGCTTACTTAGACGGCAAAAAGGCTATGTTGAACGTTCGAGTGCTGTTCGCCCGAGATGCAAAAGCCGGCGACGTCATCACCGACGCGGGCATGCGCAACCAAGAATTGATTACTACCTGGTAAATCAGGCTTGACTCATAAATGTTGCCGTGCAGCAATTGCGATGCAGCATAGCAATATGCTGGCGGCATTCCGACGCCGCTTCCAGTCTTAATTGGAGAATAGAATGGAACAGAATGTTGAAAAGCAAGAGTACGAGACCCCAAGCCTGACGGTTCACGGTTCGATCGAAACGATCACGCAGGGTGCCTCCGGGACGACGGCGCTTGACGCGGCATTTCCCGCGCACACACCGGTCGGTGAGCTCACCTTCTCCTGAGCTTGTAGCGCCCGGAGTTGTCACAGTTGGGGCTCCGGGCGTTCCCTTTCTTCGAACACTGAGCCGGGGCCTCCTGCCCGGGCTACCTGGACTCCCTAAGGATCGCAGGCAACCGATCCCGGTCGAGGTCACGCAAGCGTTCAACAATGAGGTTTTAGGATGCACTGGAACCCATCGAACCATGACCGCGTGGTCGCGAGCGGCGATGCCGTGGCTTGTGAATTCGGCAACGGACTGGCGCTGCTCCATCTTAAATCCAACATCTACTACAGCCTGAACGGCGTCGGCGCCTACATTTGGGAGCTGATCCAGGAGCCACGACCGATCCCCGACATAACAAGCGCGGTGCTCGCCCGCTATGATGTCGATACAGAACGCTGCAAGGCCGATGTCGAGGGCTTGCTCAAGGGACTGATCGAAGCCGGGCTTGCGAGGTTCCACCATGAGGAACTGGCCTAGGGTCCGCTCGCTTAGCGGGCCGGAGGCGCTGTTTCTGGCGCGCTGCCTGGCAGTGGTCAGCCTCGTGCGGCTGGGGCTTACGCTTTCGTCCTATAATCGCATGCGCGCTCTGGTGACTCGACTGGAAGCGAGGAATGACGCTGCCATCGCCGATCTGCGGCGCGTCGCATGGGGCGTTGCCGCTGCTGCGCGATACGTGCCGGGCGCCAGCTGCCTTACCCAGGCGCTCGCCGGACAGTATCTGCTTGCCCGCCAGGGCAAGGCCTCCACGATCAGCATCGGCATCGCGCGCGACCCCGGCGCCGATCTCAAGGCGCATGCCTGGCTGATCAGCGGCGACCACATCGTGCTTGGCGGCTCCATCAACGGCTTTGCCCATCTTGTCGATCACGGACACTAGGCGATGAGCGGCGTCGCCGGAATTCTGCTCAGACAGGATGGCAGCCCAGCGGCGGCGGCCGACATCCAGCAGATGCTGGCGCGCATGCGCCACCGGGCGCGCGACGGCAGCTCATGGTGGACGGACAGACACGCAGCACTAGGCCATGCCTGGCTCAACACGACCGGCGAGCAGGGCCCTGGGCCGCTGACAATGGCCGGCGGCAAGCTCGCCATTACGGCCGATTGCCGGCTGGACAACCGCGAGGAGCTTCTGGCGCGGCTCGGTGTGCGCGACCGATCGGCCGCCGACGCCATACTGCTGATGCACGCCTATCTCAAATGGGGCGAGGCCTGTCCGACCTACCTGCAAGGCGATTTCGCCTTCGCGGTCTGGGACGCCGAGCGCCGGGCGCTTTTTTGCGCGCGTGACCATTTCGGCGTCAAACCTTTCTACTACCACTGCGCCGACAGGCGCTTTGCCTTCGCATCGGAGATCGGCCCACTTCTGGCGCTGGACGGTGTCGGCAGGGCGCTCAGCGAGCATCAGATTTCCGGCTTCCTCGCCGGCCTGCCGGACGATCCGCAATCCACGCTCTATGCGGAGATCTTTCGCTTGCCCGCTCGGCACAGCATGACGGTGACCAACAATCAGGTCGTGCTGAGCCGCTACTGGGAGATTGAGCCGTCACAAAGGCCGCTGCGTTCGGATGCAGCGGACGAGTTCCTGCATCTTTTCGCGCGATCGGTTGAAAACCGGATGCGGGGCAATCCGTCCGTCGGTGCCATGCTGAGTGGTGGGCTCGATTCGTCCTCGATCGCCTGCATGGCCGGACTTCAAGCTGCGGCGACGCAGAAGCCGAAGCTCAAAACTTTCTCGCTGGTCTTCGAGAGGGGGTCTTCGATGGACGAGCGGCCCTTCATCGATGCAGTGCTGGAGCAATATGGGCTCGACGGCACGCTGATCGCGGTCGGCAACTATGCGCCCTTCGCCGAGTTTGATCGCATTCTGGAGGAACAGGAAGGGACCTTCCTGGCGCCCGGTCTGTCCTTGACCCGCAGCGTCTATCGCACCGCGAGCGCTAAGGGCGTCACAGTGCTTCTCGACGGCCACGGCGGTGACGAGGTCGTATCGCAAGGTCATGGGTATCTGCATGAGCTCGCCCATCGCGGCAGGTGGCTGGAGCTGTGGCGCGAGCTGCACAGTGCCGCCAACACCTATGGCGACGGGATGCTGCCTCTGTACTTCAAGTTCCTCGCCGCCTACGGGCCGGCCTGGCGGATTGCCAGGATGAGGGCGAAGGCCAGGCGCCTTCTCGGAAAACTGCGGCGCAGACCCTCCCATGCACCGCGCGCGGCGTGGGCAGGACTGGTCAATCCGGAGCTTGCCAGGCGTACCGATCTCGCCGAACGTTTCCATTGCGCGGCCTATATGCCCGCCAATGTCAGCACCAGCGAAGCGCTCACCCATCGCTGGCTTTTGTCCACCGGGCTGGTGCCCCATGCTTTCGAGGTTCTCGACAAGGCCGCCGCCAATTTCGGCGTCGAACCGCGCTATCCGTTCTGGGACAAGCCGCTGGTCGAATTCTGCTTGGCATTGCCGGGCGAGGAAAAGCTGCGCAACGGCTTCGGCCGCCATGTGCTGCGCCGGGCGATGGAAGGCGTGCTGCCGCCGGCGGTGCAGTGGCGGCGCGACAAGATCGATTTCACCGCCAGCCTGGTCAAAGGCATGATCGTCAACCATCGCGATCTGCTGGACCGGCTGCTGGTGTCGGACAACGACTTGATCGCCCCCTATGTCAATCTGCCCGAGGTGAACGCGGTCTATGCGCGCATGCTGCAGCGGCCCGAGCAGGCGACGCTGCCCGACGTCCAGCATATCTGGCGTTCGGCCTCACTGTCGCTATGGCTGCGGCAGGTCCAACAGCATGGAAGCCCTGCATGAACTCTCCAGCCGCTTCTCTTGCCGCGAGGCCCGGCTCCGCCATCGAAGCGGCCCCTCGAAACGGGCGTGCCCGTCGGTTCTACAAGGCGTACGGCCTGACGATCGGGTCGGAGGTGGCTTTGCCGGAACTGGAACCGACCGCGCCGGCAGCACCGGACATCGAGATCGCTGTTGGGCCGATCGATTTTCCGGAGGCTGCATTGGCTAACGCCGCGGCCTTTCGCTTCGAGCCGACACGCCAGTACCTGTCCTGGCAAGCCGTCGGCACTTTCCTGATCAGCGATGCCTCCCGGATCGATGTCGATCCGGCGCCGGGCGTCGATGATCCGCTGCTTGCCTTCCCACTTTTGGGTCCGGTGCTGGCGCTCACGCTGCATCAGCGCGGTCTGCTCGTCCTGCACGCCAGCGCGATCGCCGTTGGCGGGCAAAGCGTGATCTTCATGGGCGACAAGGGTGCCGGCAAGTCGACCACGGCGGGCGCGATGATCCGCGCCGGTCACCTTCTGCTTACCGACGATGTCGTGGCGCTGGACCTGTCCGATCCTTCACGGCCGATGATCCTGCCCGGCTTTCCGCAGCTCAAGCTTGCAGCGGATGCCGCGAAGGCCATCAGGATCGGCCGAGCGGAAGTGCGGCCGCAGGTGCATCCGCAGATCGAGAAGGCGCAGCATCGCCTGCGAGACGGATTCTCCGGCGAGGCCGTGCCGGCGGCCCGGATCTATGTGCTGGAGCGCGACGGGCAGGCGGCGATCACACCGCTAAAGGGCGCCGCCGCCCTGCCGGCGATCATCAAATTTTCCTATGTCACGCGGTTCGGCCGGCAGGCGCTGGTCGGCGATTTCGCGTCCACGCATCTCGGTCAATGCGCGCAGCTGGCCGGCCGGATCGGCGCCAGCCGGCTCGAAGTGCCGGCAGGTCTGGAGCGGATCGACGAGGCCGTCACCCTGATCGAGCGCGATCTGGCCGCCGGTTCTCGGGCAAGGTGAGCAGCGGCATGGCCTGGTCCTCGAAACTTCGCCTGACACTTTTGCGGGATGTGGCCGGCTTCGGTGGTGTCATGGCGCATATCGGCGGGCAGCGCACGCTGACGGCGCTTGCCTTCCTGGTCCTCGGCAGTCTGACCGAGGGCCTCTCGATCCTGCTTTTGATCCCGCTCTTGCATCTGATCGGCAGTGCCGACCAGGATTTCGCCGTGCGCGTACCGGGCGCCTTGCGCTGGCTGGTGCCGGGCGGCACGCTCTCGTTGGCGACGGTGCTCTGCCTGCTCGTCGCGCTGGTGGCGCTGCAGGCGATGTTCAACCGCTTCAAGTCGCTCTACATGGCGCGGCTGCTCTACGACTTCGTCAACCGGGTGCGCATGAACCTGTTCGAGAGCATCGGCAAGGCGCGCTGGGGCGTCTTCACCCGCATGCGCAGCTCCGATCTCGACCACGCCATGACCGGCGACATCGACCGCGTTCAGGCCGCAGCCTTCTCGCTGCTGATGCTCGCCCAGACGGCGCTGCTGCTTGCCGGCTATCTCGTGGTGTCGCTGTTCATCTCTCCGGTGATGACGTGCTTCGCCATCCTGATCGGCGTGCTCTTGTTCATCGCGCTGCAGCCCTTCCGTGCGCGCGCCACCGCCTACGGTCGCGTGCTGACCGGCAGCCGCCAGGACCAATACCGCACGGTGTCGGAGTTCCTCGGCGGCATCAAGGTGGCCAAGAGCCTGAATGTCGAGGCGAGCTATTTCGCGCAACTCCGCGCGACGCTGGACAAGATGAAGGCGGACAATGTCGCCTATGTCCGCAACAGCACCATCGGCACCGCGCTTTTCCAGGTCGCGAGCGTAATGGGGCTCAGCCTGTTCATCTACATCGCGCTGGTCCGCTTCCATCTCTCCCTTGCGGAAATCGTCGTGTTGCTCCTGGTCTTCATGCGGGTCGCGCCCCGCTTCATGGACATGCAGGTGCAGGCGCAGCAGATGCTGATCAACCTGCCGGCCTACACCGCCATGCAGGCCCTGCAGGCGCGCTTCGATGCCGAGCGCGAGATGGAGCCCGGCGATGCCGCGCAGAACGCAAGGCTGTCGCTCGACAGGGGCCTCGATATCCGCGACGTCTCGTTCGCCTATGGCGCCGGCGATGGAAGGCCGGTGGTGAGCGGCATTAGCTTCGGCCTTCCCGCCGGCGAGGTGACGGCGCTGATCGGCCCGTCCGGTTCGGGCAAGAGCACGATGGCCGACATGCTGCTTGGGCTGCTCGAGCCGAGCCAGGGCAGTATCCTGGCGGACGGTGTCGAGATCACCGCGCAAAACCGCAGGGCCTGGCGCGGCCAGGTGGCCTATGTGCCGCAGGACGTGTTTCTGCTGCACGACACCATCGGCGCCAATCTGCGCCTGGCGGCGCCGCAGGCCAGCGACGAGGAGCTGTGGGCGGCGCTGCGCAAGGCTCATGCGGCCGACTTCGTCGAGCGGCTCGACCGGAGGCTCGAAACGGTGGTGGGCGATCGCGGCGTCAGGCTTTCCGGCGGCGAACGTCAGCGCATCGCGCTGGCACGGGCGCTGCTGCGCGAACCCTCGCTGCTCATCCTCGACGAGGCGACGAGCGCGCTCGACTGGCAGAATCAGTCGCTGATCGCTCAATCGATCGAGGAACTGCGCGGCAAGATGACTATCCTCACCATCGCGCATCGGCCGTCGATGATCGCCTTTGCCGACTGGGTCGTGGCCATCGAGGGCGGCCGCATCGTCGAGGTCGGGCAATATCAGCGGCTGAAAGCAAAGTCGGGCAGCCGGCTGGCCAGGATGCTCTCCGGCGAACGGGCCGAACGGGAAACCGCAACATGGGCCTACAATGCGCCGCCCCCTGCGCCGGCTGAACGATCAGCGGAGGCTGCCGCGCCGCGCGGTTAGCTTTTCGCCATCGGGCACCTTGTTGATGCCACGGTCGGCCTGCCGCGCCTTGTCGGCGGGTATCGGCCCGCTCCTGGCGATCATGGCGAACACCAGAACGAAGTACCCCACCTGAATGACGACAGCGCAAATCACGGCGCGCATGATGATGGTGCCAAGCGATTCGCCGTCGAGCCAGGACCAGCCGACTACAACAGCGAGCGTGAATATCATCCCGACGATGAACTTTGGCAAAGACATGCTCGTCGGCCCGTCAACCGGCACGCGCATGCAAAGGCTGTGGCTTACCCACCCGCGTAACTCCCCGTTCCGCCAGAGAGCTATTTCTGGCTGCCCAATCCGACCGGTTGCTTCCGGCCTTTCCGACCCATCCAGACTATGACAGCAACAGTTTGCCACTCTATTAAGGCGAGACCTTTGCGGCAAGGCCAAATGCACATCAAGTCAAGGGTTTCGCGGCATCGACTCTGCCATGTTGCGGCGCACACCCCTGCATCGCCACCTATTCACTATAGCGAAATCCTCGACAGTAGAACCCGAAACATTAACCAGTATTTAATGCGAAGAACTTACCTGCGCGAGTGATTCCTACGACGTGCAACCGTCGTTCGTCTGCAGCAAAGAATGCATTGCCCAAAATCAGCCTGAAAGCTGTACTACATCTCCCAAAAAACCTCTCACCTTGTCATAAACATGCCACAAAGGCCAAAATTTGGGCAGGGCAGGTTTATTATTTGATCAATTCATGACGGGAACATTTCACGCGAATGGGAAATTGTGTGTTGCGCTGCAGCATTTTTTTGGTATCGTGCCGTAAACCATCCGTTCAACGTATGGAGCTTTTGCATGAGGGACGTCGCCAAGCCGGCTAATGCGGGTTTTTCGCAGGCCGGCATTGATTTTCCACCCCCCATCGGCGGTCTGCTCAAACGCAGTTTCGATATCGTCGGTTCCCTGGCGGGTCTGGTCCTGCTCAGCCCGCTTTTCCTGATGGTCGCCCTGCTGGTCAAGCTTTCCGACCGCGGCCCGATCTTCTACGGCCACAAGCGGATCGGTCGCGGCGGAAGGATTTTTGCCTGCCTCAAATTCCGCACCATGGTGCAGGATGGCGAGAAGGTGCTCGCCGCGCACCTGGCGGCCAATCCGGATGCTGCCGCCGAATGGGCGGCGACGCGCAAGCTGAAGGACGATCCGCGCGTGACGCGTGTCGGCGCGGTGCTGCGGAAGCTCAGCCTCGACGAGCTGCCGCAAATCATCAACATCCTGCAGGGCGACATGAGCCTGGTCGGGCCCCGCCCTGTCGTACGCGACGAGCTCGAGATCTACGGCAGCGCCGCAGTCTATTATCTGAAGTCGCGCCCGGGCCTCACCGGGCTGTGGCAGGTGAGCGGGCGCAACGACGTGTCCTACGACACGCGCGTCGCCTTCGATCGCCACTATGTCGAGAACTGGTCGATGGTCGAGGACATTCGCATCATCGTCAAAACCGTGCCTGCCGTGTGGATGGCGCGCGGCAGCTATTGACCGCCAGGCCTGTCCCGCCAATCTCGGGACAGGCGTCCGGCAGTAATCTCATCGGGCGGATGGGGCTAACGCGGATCGGAAACGTTCATTGAAAAACCACCCCCTCGGACTCCTTTCCAAGGCGCCCAGCCGATTTGCGGCCGTGGCGCTTGCCCTGTCTCTTGCGATTCCCACCATGGCGGTGGCTGGAGACTATCGTCTCGGGCCGCAGGACAAGCTCAACATCCGCATTGCCGAGTGGCAGACGGTCGACGGCACGTTCCGCGACTGGTCATCCATCAACGGCGACTATTCGGTCGGCCCCGCCGGCACGCTCTCGGTACCGTTCGTCGGCGAGATGCAGGCGGCCGGTAAGACGACCTCGGAGATCGCTGCCGCGATCGGTCTCGCGCTGCAGCGCAAGCTGGCACTGCCCGACAAGCCTGAAGCCTCGGTCGAGATGGCGCAGTTCCGGCCATTCTACATTTCGGGCGAAGTGCAGAACCCTGGCCAATTCCCCTACGTGCCGGACCTTACGGTACTGAAGGCGGTGAGCATCGCCGGCGGCATCCGGCGCAACGCCGATTACGGCCCTCAGCTCGGCAAGGACCTGGTCACCGCCAAGGGCAGTTTCGATATCTATGACGACCAGCGGCTGCGGTTGATCATAAAGCGTGCCCGCATCGACGCAGACCTTGCCGGCAAGACGAGCTTCGAGATTCCGAAGGAGGCTGCGGACGACCCGAGAACGCAGGCCATCGTTGCCGACGAAATGCAGATCCTCACGGCCGACCAGAAGGCGCTGAAGCTGAAGCTGGACGCGCTTGATGACCTGAAAGGCGTGCTCGAAGGCGAGATCGAATCGCTGCAGAAGAAAATCGCCAACCAGCAGCAGCAAGTGGATCTGGCGCAGCAGCAGCTCACCAGCATCGGTCCGCTGGCCCAGAAGGGCCTTGTCGCCAATGCGCGACTGCTCGATTCGAAACAGTCGGTGGCGGACCTGCAGGGCAAGATCCTGGATTATGAGACGGCCATCCTCACCGCCAAGCAGTCGATCAGCAAAGCTGATCAGGACGCCATCGATGCCCGCAACACGCTCAATTCCAACCTGGCCGCGAGCCGGCAGCAGGCCGAGGCCGACCTGAACGAGGCGACGCTGAGGACTGCCATGCAGAAGGGCCTGATCGCCGCGGCCTCGGATCCCGCAATGGCGGCTGCCATAACAGGGGGCCAGGAACCGGCCCTGCTGTATTCGCTGGTGCGTGTTGCCGACGGCAAGACCAGCGAGATCGACGCCAAGGAAGACACGCCGGTGCTGCCGGGCGACGTCATCAAGGTGAAGCTGGCGCCGAGTGCCGGCGGCCCACCCATGGCCAGCCAGTAGCCAGGCGCCCGGGCCTCGCTCAGCGCGGTCCGCGGGAGGAACAAGTCAGGCTCGTTCGCGCCAAGGTGCGGGCGAGCAATCTGTTTGGACCGCTTGAAGGCATAGCATGCAGCCTGCCGCTCCGCGTCACGTCTACCTCAACCTCGACGCCATCCGCGGCGTCGCGGCGATCAGCGTGATGCTCTATCACTTCTCGCCTTTTCTAGCCGACGGCAAAGTGCTGCCGTCGAGCTATCTTGCGGTAGACCTGTTCTTCCTGCTCAGCGGCTTCGTCATCGCCCACGCTTACGACCGCAAGATCGAGAACGGCATGGGCTTCGGCACCTTCCTGGCCATCCGCCTGATCCGCCTCTACCCGCTCTACCTCGTCGGCACGTTGCTCGGCTGCTTCTATCTGCTCGTCAAGAACAGGCTGATTGCGACGGAATACATGCCGTTGTCGGAGATCGGCACGCAGCTCACGACAGGCATGCTCTTCATTCCGCTGGTCGGCGATGCCTACCATACGATCTTTCCGCTCAATCCCGCTTCGTGGTCGCTGTTCTTCGAGCTGATCGTCAACATCGCCTATGCCGCCGTCTTCTTCCTGCTGTCGAAACGTGTGCTGACGGCGCTGGTAGCTGTCAGCCTGGTGCTGCTGATCGTCGCCTCAGCACTTGCCGGCACGCTCGATTTCGGCATGACCGGCAAGACCATCATTAGCGGGCTCCCGCGCGTGTCGTTCTCCTTCTTCCTCGGCGTGCTGCTCTGCCGGTCGATGGCGCGCTACCAGGATGGCCTCGGCTTTCTGCGGCGCGGCTGGTGGGTCGAGGCCGCGATCCTGCTTACGCTGATCGTCTTCGCCATCGCGCCTGCGGGTGCTGCCGGGCGTGTCGCCTACGACCTCGCCTCTATCGCCGTCGTGTTCCCGCTGATGGTGGTGACCGGCGCGGTGGCACCGACGGCGCCGCGACTGGCTAACTTCTATGGCTGGCTGGGGCGGGTCTCCTACCCGATCTACATCATCCACACGCCGATGCTGATGATCATCGCCGGGGCCGGCAAGGCGGCGTCGGTCGACCCGTTCGCGCATCATCCCTGGTTCGGCATCGTGATGGCCGTTGTAGTCATCGTCATCGCCGACATTGCCACCCGCATCTATGACGAGCCGGTACGCCGCTTCCTGCAACGGCAAATGCAGCGCTCGCGAGCCGTGGCCTAAAGCGCGTCGCAATCTTTCAGATTTGCTCCATGCCCTTTTAGGTTTTGATTTTAAGCATGTCTTTGACCCGAAATCGGTTCTCGCTTTCGGGGGACTAGGCGAAAACCGCGATCAGACCGGCGCCGGCATGTGGCCGTTGGCAGGCTTTTCATCCTGGACAGGAATGGCAACCCGCCGTCGCCGGGCAACCGGCAGCGGGGTCAGCTTGAACAGGCCATAATAGACGATGAAGGAGGCCATGAAATAAGGGCCGAGGATCTCGACCTCGAAGAAGGAGCGGATCAGCATCAGCCCGACGGCGCCGGCGAGCACCACCGAATCAGCGCTCCAGACCCCGAACACCACCTTCGAGATATGGCCGTAGAAGGCGCGCAGGATGATCAGCGCCAGCATGGTGACGCCGACGAAGCCGATCTCGACCAGGGTCTCGATATAGGTGTTGTGGAAATGGAAGCCGGTGCGGGTCGTGATGTAGAACTCCGCCCACAACCGTTCCGGATCGGCGAACCCTTGCACCCAGTAGGCGGCATAGCCGTAGCCGAGCAGCGGGTGCAGCTGCGCCGCCTCCCAGCCCTGCTGCCAGAGATAGGTGCGGCCGGTCAGCGTCGAATCCTTGCCGAAGATGCCGAGCACGACGTCCAGCAGGCCGAGGTTCAGCGCGGCCACCACGCCGGCTACCAACGCGCCGCCGCCGACCACGAACAGCACGCGGCGGTAGCGCCGCGACAGGACCCTGCTCATGGTGAGCAAGATGACGATGCCGAGCACCGCCGGCAGCGAGGCGACGGATGTCGCCGAGTGGGAGATTGCCAGCATGTATGCCGACATCAGGATGATCGGCGCGGTCCAGAAGAAGCTCAGCCAGTTGCGCCGGTAAAACATCAGGAAGACGAAAGACAAAAAGATGCCGAACGACGAGAAGAACCCGACCTGGTTCTTGGAGGCGAAGGCGCCGACGAAATTGAAAGTGCCGTCCATTATGTCCAGCGCGTAAGCGTTGACTTTCAGCGAGTAGAGCAGGACGACGAATATCCCGATCAGCGATCCCAGGACCAGCGTCCGCACGCTGATGGTGCGGGCCGCGATATAGGCACAGACGATATGCGAGGAATATTGCACCGCCGCACGCGCGCTGATGCCGGCGGCCTGCGACCAGAAGACCGACAGGCAGACATAGGTCGCGAAGAGTATCGGCAGCCAAGCGTTCGAGAGCTTCCAGGTGAAACGCCGGTAGTCGACGAAGAACAGCGGCAGCCAGACCGCGTAATAGGCGAGGATCAGGACCTGACCGAAATTGCTGGAATAGGCAAAGGCAAGAACGGAAACCGCGACGGCAAAGGCGCCATAGGCCTTGTTTGCCTCCGGATCGAGCAGAATGGATTTTGGAATCTTCATGCCGGATTTTTCGTCCGTTCAGCCTTGGAGCAATTCCAGGAAAAGTGTGTGACTGTCTTTCGTCGGGAATTGCGTAAACAACAGTTAGCGCGGTTCAGTGTCTGATAGCCGGCACGAGCCGATGTTCGGCCCTACCGGGTTCATTGTGCACTGCAGCATAATCTATCGCCCTATCGCCGGTGGCTCAACCGGAAATGTTGCCACGGGCAAAGAGGCGTTATCACAGGCATATTGCACAGCGAAAAGGCCGGAATGGGGCGGCCTGTTGCTCGTTGGCGGATGATCCTTCCCGAAAATCGATTTCGATTATCGGCTCATGCGAGAACAGGTCCCCGAGCATCACCACCGAGCGCGAGCTCTTCCTGCAGTTCTTCCAGAACCGCGCGGAGGTGTAGCTGGAGGCGTGTCTGGTAATGCGGTCGTTGCAATGAGATAGGACAACCGCCTACGCTGTGAGGAGTCTATTGCGCTGGAGAGAAACGAATGGCCAAGCCGCGAATCTTCCTGGGCTCCTCAGGAAAACAGAAGAAGCTGTTGCAGGCGCTGCAGCGTGGCCTTGAAGATATTGCCAATGTCGAACCCTGGACGACATCCTTCAATCCCGGGACGACAACGCTGGGGCGTCTCCTGGAGCTGACGCGCGAGGTCGACTTCGCCGCTTTCGTGTTCGCCCAGGACGACTGGACGAGCGCGAGCCAGCCGGAATCGACCACCACTGTTCCCGCCCAGGCTTCTCCGCGAGACAATGTGGTTTTCGAGGCCGGCCTGTTCGGCGGGGTTCTCGGCATGCGCCGGACCTTCATCCTGCATGCGAATGGTGCCAAGCTTCCCAGCGATCTGCTCGGCCTGACGTCGGTACGCTACGGCGAGGCAGCGACCGCCGCGGAGACCAGAGCAATCAATCAAAAACTGCGAAATGCCATCGAAAATGAGGGGCGAGTCGCCCGCATAGAGGGGTTTTGGTGGCAGTTCTCCCTGTCAGAGCGCACGGCAAGGGAGCCTTCCGCGGTCAGTCTGCTGAGGATCTCGCGGGACCGCAACGGCGCGCTGGAGCTGAACGGCCGCTCATGGCAAGAGAATGGCAGCCTGTCGGCCAGATACTGGAGCGAGGCGTCGAAGGAGAAAGGAGAGTCTTCGGGCATCTTCTACTATTGGAACGGGGAACGGCCGTTGGACGCGAACGCGCCGCAGCTGCACGGGACAGGCGAAATCCGGCTGGAATCCGCCGAGCGCGCGTCCGGATATTTCACGACACGTTCGGACACGAATCCGGAGGTGAATGCGCGAACGTCCGGCGTCTATCTGCGCGCCGATCCGCAGGACTTAACCATCCTGGACGGGAACGACAATCAGCGGCGCGTGGAGTTGATCGCAGAACGGCTAAGTCACTGGAAGTCGATCAAGAATGTCTGACGACAGTGCGGCGAAGGCGCCGGCGCTTGACGAACGGACCGTTCGGCTCAACAGATTGCCGGGAACGTCTCGATCCCGGAACATTTGGCGGATGCAGGCTGGGGCACTGACCGACTATGCCATAAGGCTGTTCGAGCGCGGCTATATCTGCCTGCCGCTTCGTGCCGGCGGCAAGCATCTCGACCTCGCGGCCATGGAGTATGATCCGTTGCACCTGCGGACGTTGCGCAAGGACCTGAAGGAACTGGCGTTCACCTCCATCACCTTCCAACTGGCGCAGAAGCCGCCGGGCCGCAGCGACATCGCGCGCTGGTTTGGCGACTTTGCCGGCAATGTCGGCATATTGGGTGGATTTGCGAACCTGATGATCCTCGATTTCGATGACGACGCCGGCTACCGTGCTTGGCGGTCCAGTCACAAGGCAATTGCGAACGGCACGCCAATAGCAAAATCGCCGAGCGGATTTCATGTCTATCTAAGAACGCGGGAACCGGTGGTCTCTTCCAGCCTCCATTTCGGCTTGCGCCGGGTGGGTCACGCGAAGGCGCTGGGCGGTTATGTCGTGGGCTGCCCATCGGAGCTGAAGGACGGCTCCTCCTACAGCTGGATCGAAGGCCAGTCGCCATTCGACATGGAACCTCAGGTGGTGGGCAATCTTGACAGTCTTTCGCTGCGCCCGGTGTCGGTGCTCAAGCATTGCTATGACCGGCTGCTCAAGCGTGGCTTCTTCGAACAGCAATGAGCGGCTCACCTGTGGCGGCTGACATCACCGTGGTTATCCCGGCAAGAAACGCGGCTGCAACCATCGTGGCGGCACTCGGCAGTCTGGCCTCCGACAGAGCGGTCATTCGCGAGATTCTCGTGATCGACGACAGGTCGAACGACCAGACGGCTGCCATGGCGAGGCAAAGCGCGCACCGTCACGGCTTGCCGCTGGAGGTGGTGAGCGTTCGACTGGGCAGAGCGGGCGCCGCGCGCAATGTCGGACTCGAGCGGGCAAGCGGCAGATCCATATTCTTTCTCGATGCCGACGACGAGGTGATGCCCGGCAGCCTGTCGCGGCTGAGCGCGGCGCTGGCAGGCCCGCCTCGCGCCGGCCTTGCCGTCGGGGCCAGCATACGGCGGACAAAAGGCCGGCCGGACAAGCTCAAGGCACCGCAAGGCTACGGCACGGACCGGCGAGAGAATGTGCGGCGCTACCTTCGCAACGAAGTGTGGCCAATCGCGATGGGAAGCGCCCTGGTCGCCGGCTGGGCGACCGCAAACCTCCGCTTTCCGGAAACGATCGGCCTCGATGAGGACACCTGCTACTGGACCGCCGTGCTGGCCCGTGCCGACGTGGTTACCGTCGAGACCCCGGTGCTGCTCTACCACCATGACGAAGAACGTATGGCGCGCCGCTTCATCACGGCACCGCGCAGTACCTTCCTTGCCATAGCGCTGGAACTGAACGGGCTGGCTGCCGCCGGGGTCGAACGGGAGGCGTTGCAGTGGCGCAAGGCCTGGATAGCTCAGCGGATTGCCCGACAGTTGATCAGGCACCGCAAGTTCGCCGATGCTGGCGGCATGATGCGCGCGGTCCGAGCGCATAAGGAGCTGGGCCGCAGTTGGAAGGCGATGCGATATCTGGCCAGGATCCGAATCGGGCGACTGACCGAGACTGAGGCTAGGATGTCGCCAATGCCCAATTCAGCGACGTCGCGCCGCACGCTGATCATATGCCACGATCCGCCGTTTCCGCCGAGGTCCGGCGCCGATCTCAGGAATTTCGGCAACGCCATGGCGGCAGCCGCGTTCGGCCCGGTCTGCCTGGCCTCGCTCCTGCCGCGAAGCAGCGACGTCCAACCTCCCGGGCCGGACATGCGCGTGACTGAGCTCATGATCAAGTCCGAACCGCGAGCGCCTTCGCTCGCCCGCTGGAGGGCCAAGGGCGAGAGCCGGATACCGCTTCCGGCGCTGGCGCGGCTCAAGGCGCTCGTGGCGGATTTTCGCCCGGATACTATTGTCGTCGAAGGCGTTGGTCTGTTCAGATTTCTCGCTCCGTTGCGGCCGATTGTCCGGCAACTCGTTCTGGACATGCACAATGTCGAATCGGATCTCGCCGGTCAGTTGCCGCGCAAGAAGCGTTGGCGGCCGTTTTCCTCAGACCTCAGGGCGCTCGAGAGAAAGGCGGCAGCCATCGTCGACCGTATCTGGGTGTGCTCGCAACGGGATCGTCAGCGGCTGGAGGCGTTTGTCCGGCCGCAAGTCCCCGTCCACATCGTGCCAAACGGCATCCCGCGAGCGGACGAGCTGCCGCGGCTACTGCCGCTGCAGCGAGCCGTCTCGGATGCGTTTCCCCTTATCCTCTATGTTGGGCATCTGGGCTATCAGCCGAACGTCGACGCCGCCGAGCGGCTGGGGCACACCATCTTGCCCCGCATTCGCCAGACGCTGCCGACCGCGAAGCTCGTTCTTGCCGGCCGTTCGCCCGAGTCGCGCGTTCGCGCCCTGGCAAGACTGGATGGGGTCAGTCTGGTCGAAGATCCGGACGATATCAGACCTCTGTTGTCCGTTGCCCATCTCGGCATCGTCCCGCTTGCCATGGGCGGCGGCACGCGCATCAAGATCCTCGAAGCAATGGCCTGGGGGGTCCCGGTCATTGCAACGCCGCTGGCAGCCGAGGGTCTCAACCTGATCGAGGGCGACGAGGTGCTTCTGTCGGACACCGACGAGGGATTGGCCGACATAGCGGTCAGACTTTGTTCCGACCATGCGCGCATGGCCAGCGTTCGCGCCCGGGCCCACGAGGCCGCGTGGTCGCGGTTCGGGCCGCAGGCGATCCGCGATGCCGTCGGTCAGGGCCTGGGCACGCCCTTCGCCGCCGACTGTGACCAAGTTCAAGCCGTGAGCCGCGGATGATCCCGAAAATCCTGCACCAGACGTGGAAGACCGACATCGTCCCACCCCGTTTCCAAGGCTATGTCGACAGCTGGAAGCGGCATCATCCGGACTGGACGATGATGTTCTGGAACGATCGGACTTTGCTCGAGTTCGTGGCCGCACACTATCCCAGCTTCCTGCCGACCTTTTGCAGCTACGAGTATGGTATCCTGCGCGCCGACGCGGGCCGCTATCTGCTTCTCCACCATTTCGGCGGCGTCTATGCCGATATCGATTGCGAATGCGTGGCGCCGTTCGATCCGATCCTGGGCGAGGATCGGATCGTGTTCTGCACGGAGCCGGACGCCCACGCACGCGTGCAGGCGGACTTTCGCGGATTGCCTTACCTTCTGTTCAACGGGACCATGGCCAGCCCGCCGGGGCACCCATTCTGGCTTCATTTGCTGTCGTTCCTGCCCGGGCTCGTCCGCGCAAAACAGGCGATCGACGCCACCGGGCCGTGCGTGCTTACCTCCGCGCAACTCGGCTATCCAGACCAGACGGCGTTTGCGATCCATCCGGCCGAGTTGTACTCGCCTCTCGATTCGTCGGGAAAGCGGGCGGGCAGCGGCGGCATGACGTTGTCGATCCACCACTGGGCGGGCACATGGTGGACGCCGGAGAAGCCCGCCCGGTTGCGGCATAGGCTGCGCAAGTTGATCTACCAGGCCCGGCACCGCCTGACGCGCGGGACTGTTTCCGATGAGCAAGCCGCCCGGCAAAGCGTCAGCCAAGCGGCCGTCGCAGCGCGGCCACCATCGGGATCCAACCTCGCCGTGCTGGTGCCGCTGCGCGATGCGGCCCAACACATAGAGCCATTCCTCGCCGCGTTGCGGCAGCTCGACTACCCAAAAAATAGGATGAAGCTCGTCTTTTGCGAAGGCGACAGTTCAGATGACAGCTGGGAGCGGCTGCAAGGCGCCACTGCGGCCCTGGGCAAGGACTATCGTGAGGTCGTGCTGCTGCGGAAACAACTCGGCACCGAGCTTGACCGCGACAAGCGAGCGAACCGGCAGCTGCAACGCGTCAGGCGCAGCGGCATCGCCAAGGTGCGTAACCATCTGATCGATAAGGGGCTGACCGAAGAGGACGACTGGGCGCTGTGGATCGACATCGATGTCTGGTGTTTTCCAGCGGACGTCGTGACCCGGCTGATTGCAAGGGGGCACCGCATCGTCGCGCCGCACTGCGTAAAAGTCCCAGGTGGCGACAGCTTCGACCTCAACAGTTTCGTCACGGTGCGGCACAACAAAGACCATAGCTACTTCCGCCATGTTCACGACGGTCTCTATCAGCCTCCGCGGCACACCCATGCAAGGCTGCATATGAGCGACGTCCGCCACCTCGACAGCATCGGCCTGGATGGTGTCGGCGGCACCATGCTCTTGGTCGATGCCGCCTTGCATCGCGGCGGCCTTCGCTTTCCGGAGATCCCCTATCGCGACCTGATCGAGACCGAGGGTTTCGGCGCCCTGGCGAACGATCTCGGTATCAGGCCGATCGGACTGCCGCGGCTGGAGATACAGCACGTCCCCTGGTGAGGCCCCGTTCCCAGTTTCCCTCCAGAAACGGCCGGCCGCGGAGGGCAGCGTCGCAGGTGCGCGCGGGCAGCGCCGCGCGCCACCATCAATCGTGCAACTCTCTCGCGATTGGCGGGCCAACGCTGAAGCCCGAGAACATCACCTCGAAGCCTTCGCGCTGCGGCGAGCAGCACATCATGCCGACGTCGACGCTCCGCGAGACCGGGAAATGGGCCAGCCGCACCGGTTTCCAGCGGCCGTCCGCGGCTTCGAGGTACTGAACGCGAATGGCTTCGGCGTGGCGGGTCAGACGGATCCGTACGCCGTCGGGGTCTGTCGGAATGCTGACCAGCGACCAGTCGGAGGTGTCGTTGGTGACGACAACGGAAAAATAGGCGAGGCCGTCCGTGTATTCGATGCCGGCCTTGATCCAGTGCGTTTCGCTGAGCCGCAGCATCAGCCCGGCCTGATCGTAGAGTACCTCGTAATTGCCCTTGACGCTGACCTCGGCGCTGAAGTCGCCCGCCACGGGACGATAGAGGAAATGACCGTTGTCGCGGCGGAAGCCGTAGAAAGTCTCGCGCCAGAAGTCGGTCTCCTTGCCGGTGCGGACATGCAGCGTCCCGTCGCCGAACACATGGTGCGGCGGCGGGTTGAGCCAGGCCATTCCGGCAAAGTCAGAGGTCATGAAGCCTGCCCGTCAGCCGACGAACGTATAGGCAGTCTTGACGGTAGTGTAGAACTCCATGGCGTAGCGGCCCTGCTCGCGCGGGCCGTAGCTCGAGCCCTTGCGGCCGCCGAACGGCACATGGAAGTCGACGCCCGCCGTCGGCAGGTTGACCATTACCATGCCGGCTTCGGAGTTGCGCTTGAAATGCGTCGCGTGCTTCAGGCTTGTCGTGCAGATGCCGGAGGTCAAGCCGAACGGCGTGTCGTTGGCCACAGTCAGCGCCTCATCATAATCCTTGACGCGGATGACATTGGCGACCGGGCCGAAGATTTCTTCGCGCGAGATGCGCATGGCATTGGTGGCGCCGGTAAACAGCGCCGGCCTGAGATAGAAGCCGGGAGTCTCGCGCTCCAGCCGCTCGCCGCCGAAGGCGAGCTCGGCGCCTTCCTGGCGGCCGATGGCGATATAGTCCTCATCCTGCTTGAGCTGGGTCTGGTCGACGACCGGGCCGATCTGGGTCTTGGCGTCCAGCGCGTCGCCGATGACCAGCTTGTCCAGGCGCTCCTTCATGGCGTCGACGAAACGGTCATGGATGCCTTCGGTGACGATGAGGCGCGAGGACGCGGTGCAACGCTGGCCGGTCGAGAAATAGGCGCCGTTGACGGCACAATCGACGGCCACCGCAAGGTCCGCATCGTCGAGCACGACGAGCGGGTTCTTGCCGCCCATCTCGAGCTGGAACTTGCGCATATGCTCCACACTCGCCGCGGCGACACGCTTGCCTGTGCCGACCGAGCCGGTGAAGGAGATGGCGTTGACGTCCGGGCTGTCGAGCACGGCCTGGCCGACGACAGAGCCCTTGCCCATGACGAGGTTGAGCACGCCCTTCGGCAGCCCGGCACGATGCAGGATGTCGACGATGGTCCAGGCACTTTCGGGGACCAGTTCCGCCGGCTTGAAGACGATGGTGTTGCCGTAGGCCAGCGCAGGCGCAATCTTCCAGGCGGGAATGGCGATCGGGAAGTTCCACGGCGTGATGATGCCGACGACGCCGACGCCTTCGCGGGTCATCTCGACACCGACGCCGGGGCGCACGCTCGGCACAAGCTCACCAGACAGCCGCAGCGTCTCGCCGGCGAAGAAGTCGAAGATCTGCGCGGCGCGGATGGTTTCGCCGACGCCTTCGGCCAGGGTCTTGCCTTCTTCGCGAGCGAGAGACCGGCCGATCTCGTCCTTGCGCGCCATGATCTCGTCGGAAGTCTTCTTCAGCACGGCATGGCGCGCCAGCGGGCCGGAGCGCGACCAGGCCGGGAAGGCCGCCTTGGCGGCCGCGATGGCCTGCTTGGCCTCCTCCGGCCCTGCCGAGGCGTATTCGCCGACCACATCGTTGGTGTTCGACGGGTTGATGTTGCGCGAGCCGGCCTCGCCCAGCCACTCGCCGTCGATCAGGTTCTTGCGGAGCACGGTCATCTTCATTCCTTCGAGATTGGCAAGTGTGTTCGAGATTGGCTGGCGTGGCAAAGCGCCGATCATTTGTCAGACAAATGATATAGCCATGGTCGGCGGAAACGTCTACCCGAGAGCTTTCGATAAAGGTAGGCGCGCGGCGGTGGAAGTCCACCGGCTTCGTCCTTCACGACAAAGGCCTGACGGCCTCCTTCAGAGGGAGAACGACCAGAACAGGCAGGCGAGCGTTGCCGCGGCGAAGATGACGAAGAACAGGCTTCTGAGCAGGATGTTGCGGCGAAGCTCATTCATGGCGAGATGCGCGCCGACGATCGCCGGGACGAACAGGAAGCGCCAGTTGAGAATTGTCCAAGGCACCTCGCGCTGGCCGAGCGCCCATCGGGCGAGAAGCGAACCGACAATGGCGGCGAACAGCACGATCGTCGCCCAGAAGATCGCGTCGGCGGCATGCGTAAGCACAACCCCGGCGGCGCGGATGGGCAGGATCATCATCAACAGCGCGCTGAAGAAATAAATGGCGGCGATGGCAAGGAACGAACCCGCGTCGGCAATGCCGTCGAGACGCTTAACGCCGAAGGCGCCCTGGGGGTAGCCGTGCCTGGCGACCGCCAGCGAGAGCGCCATCAGCAAGGCGCTCAGAACCGTGACCAATGCGAATGTGCCGAGAGCCTTGCTCATGCCGTTCCCTGTCGAGACGAATCACGGGAGTCTAGCAGAGCGCGGCCGCAGAAAACCGCAATTCACCTCGCGGCAGTATCGAAGCGTCAGGGCTTCTGCGAGGCCGAGACGAGTTCGGCCTTGCGCCGGGCCGTCTCCCGGCCGACGTCGATGAAGAGGCGCGGATGGCGGGCCAATTCCATGTTGTCGGTCCACAATTGCGCCAGATCGCCGTCTTCCTCAAGAGGTTCTCGCCGACGATCTCGGAGAGAAGGATTCGCGTCGATCACGACAGCGCAGGCGAGGTCGGTGCAGGCGTGGCGACGAGGCTGGTCTTGTCCGGGATATTGGCCGACTATCAGGCGACCTGACCGGACTGTTCCAAGAGCCTGGCGCGTGGCCCGATTACACTCTGGACGCCTTCCGCCGGCGCTGACCTATCCGATGCGAGCGCCGCTTGCCGGATCGAACAGATGCAGCGCCGCTGGGTCGGCGGCGAGCCGGATCGCGTCGCCCGGTTTGACATTGCTGCGGCCCATGACGAAGACGCAGATCTGCTGGTTGGCCAGCCTGACATAGAATTGCGTCGACAGGCCGAGCGGCTCGACGACCTCGACCTGGCCTTTCAGCGGGCCGTCGTCGGCCAGCCGGATGTGTTCCGGCCGCAGCCCGACGGTCAGCGCATCGCCATCCTTCAGCGGCAATCCGTCCGGCAGCCTCAGCTTCTGGCCGTCGGCCAGCACGGCATCGACCTTGCCGCCCTTGGCGACCTTTGCCGGCAAAAAATTCATGCCGGGCGAGCCGATGAACCCGGCGACGAAAGTGTTGGCGGGACGATCGTAGAGCTCCAGCGGATGGCCGACCTGCTGCACATAGCCGTCATGCATGACGACGATGCGGTCGGCCATGGTCATCGCCTCGACCTGGTCGTGCGTGACATAGACCGAGGTTGTCTTCAGCTGCTGGTGCAGCGCCTTGATCTCGGCGCGCATGTGGACGCGCAGCTTGGCGTCGAGGTTCGACAGCGGCTCGTCGAACAGGAAGACTTTGGGATCGCGCACGATGGCGCGGCCCATGGCGACGCGCTGGCGCTGACCGCCGGAAAGCTGGCGCGGCAGGCGGCCGAGAAACGTCTCCAGACCGAGGCGCTTGGCGGCGGCGCCCACCCTGCCGTCGATCGTCGTCTTCTCGGCCTTCTTCAGCATCAGGCTGAAGCCCATGTTCGAGGAGACGTCCATATGCGGGTAGAGCGCATAGGACTGAAACACCATAGCGATGTCGCGGTCCTTCGGCGCCACATCGTTGACCAGCCGCTCGCCGATGCGGATCTCGCCGCCGGTGACCTCCTCCAGGCCGGCGATCATGCGCAGCAGCGTTGACTTGCCACAGCCGGACGGGCCGACCAGCACGACGAACTCGCCGTCGGCGATCTCGAGATCGACGCCGTGCAGGATGCGCAGCGCTCCATAGTCCTTCTCGACATGTTGCAGGGTGACGGAAGCCATCGATTATCCTTTGACAGCGCCGGCGGTAAGGCCGGTGACGAGATAGCGTTGCAGGAAGGCGAAGAAGATGCAGACCGGGATCAGCGCCAGGATGGAGGCCGCCATCATCTGCCCCCAGTCGACGGCGAACTTGCCGATGAAGGTGAGCAGGCCGACGGCAAAGGTCTTCTGCTCGTCGCTGGAGATCAGCATCAGCGCGAACAGCAATTCGCTCCAAGCGGCGGTGAAGACGAAGCCGAGCGTCGCCCCCATGCCGGGCAAGGTGAGGGGCACGATCACCCGGCGCATCGCCTGGGCGCGCGTGCAGCCGTCGATCATCGCCGCCTCCTCCAGATCCTTCGGAATGCTGTCGAAGAAGGATTGCATGAGGAAGGTGGCGAAGGCGGTGTTGAAGGCGGTGTAGATGATGATCAGCCCGGTCAGGCTGTTGGTCAGGCCGAGATCGCCCATGATGCGGTAGATCGGCGGGATGACCATGACCAGCGGGAAAGTCTGGGTCAGCAAGAGCAGGATCGCTAAAGTCGCCTTGCCGCGGAAGGTAAAGCGCGACATCGCATAGCCGGCAAGCGTGGCGATGACCGTGACCAGTGCCGCCGTCGACACCGAGACGATGACGCTGTTCAAGAAGTAGCGCGGGAAGTCGGAAGCCTCCAGCACGGTGTCGAAGTTCTTGAGCGTCGTTTCCGATGGCCAGAAGGTTATGCCTTCGGAATAGAGCAGCCGCTCCGGCGTCACAGAGATCTTCAGCGTCCAGAAGATCGGGAACAGCGCGAAGACGACATAGGCGGCGATCGCGGCGTAGAGGCCGATGCCGCCGGCGATGCGCGAAGAGGTGGAACGGCCGGCGATCATCAGACATGCCTCACAAGTGTGCGGCGGATGGCTATCAGGCCAACCGCATAGGCAATGAGCAGCACCAGCAGCAGCACCGCGACTGCGGACGCATAGCCTTTGTCCAGCGACTTGAAGGCGCTGACATAGATGTAGACCGGCACCGTGCTGGTCGAGCCTGCCGGTCCGCCCTCGGTCATGACGAAGATCAAGTCGGCGAAGGTCGCGATCCAGATGGTGCGCAGCATTACGGTGATGACGATGGTCGGCGCCAGGAACGGCAGCGTCACCTTGGTGAAGCGCTGCCAGGGCGAGGCGCCGTCGATGGCTGCCGCCTCATGCAGTTCCGACGGGATCGACTTCAACGCCGCAAGCAGCGTGATGGCGAAGAAGGGAATGCCGAACCAAATGTTGGCGACGATCGGCCCCCACATGGCTGTCGCCGGATCGGAAAGCACGTTGGTCGGCTCGGCCTTCAGGCCGAGCGCGAAAAGCCAGTGCGGCAGCGGGCCGATGATCGGGTTGAACAGCCAGGCCCAGGTAAGGCCGGAAAGAAAGGACGGCACCGCCCAGGGCAGGAACACCACGGCCTGCACGACCTTGCGGCCATAAAAGGGCTTGTCGAGCAGCAGCGCCAGACCAAGCCCGAGGAAGAACTGGAAGAACAGGCTGGCGGCAGTCCACCAAAGCGTGTTGACCAGCGCCTGGCCGAGCACCGCGTCGGAGAGCATCGCCTGGTACTGGCCGAGCCCGACATATTCCGATTTGAAGGCGGAGAATTTGCGGAAGGAATAGCTGATGCCGATGATCAGCGGCACCAGGAGCACGACGACCAGCAGGACGATAGCCGGCGAAAGATAGAGCCAGGGCTCGATCGCGGCCTTGCTCAGCCGCTTCTTGCGCGGCCGGCCGGTGGATCGGACTTCGGACACTGCGTAGGTCATGGATTTGGCTCTACGGGTGATGGTGAGGCCAGCGTGGCGACAGCGTCCCTCTCCCCATTCTACGGGGAGAAGATGCCGGTTCACCCTCCGCTGCAGCGCAGCTGCTGCGGAGGAGGGCAGGCAGATGAGGAGCGGAGCCGACTTTCAGGATTCGGCGCTGCCCCTCATCCGTCACTTGTCCGTGAATGTCGTTCTCCCAAAACCGCTTCGCACTTTTGGGCGACATTCATCGGGTGACACCTTCTCCCCGCAAGCGGGGAGAAGGAAGAAAGGTCACTTCTTGTTCTTGGCCAGCCAGGCCTGCTGCTCCTTGGTCAGGAACGCCGCCCACTCGTCGGCCACCTGCTTGGCCGGCTTCTGGCCAAGCAGCACTTCCTGGAAGTTCTTGATCGCCACCTGGTCGACGAAGTTGCCGAGGTTTTCCAGATGCGTCGGCGGCGTCACCATTTCATATTTCGAGCTGTCGTTGAGCTCGGTGAACCAGCCCTTGAACTGCTCGGTCTTGAAGTGGGCGTCCTGATCGGCGCCGTTGTGGATCGGGACGACGCCGACTTCCTTGGCCCATTCCAGATTGTCCTTGGGCGACAGCAGCGTCGCCATCAGCTTCCAGGCTTCGTCCTTGTGCTGCGAATTGGCGAACATCGCCCAGCCGGCATAGCCCAGCGTCGGATAGGATTTGCCGCTCGGGCCGACCGGCAGCGGCGCGACCGCAAAGTCGTCGGCGCTCATCTTGTCGGCGATGCCGAGCAGCGCGTCCGGATCCTGGTTGAGCATGGCGCAGGTGCCGGAATAGAAGCCGGTCACCGTCTCGTTGAAGCCCCAGCTCACGGAATCCTTCGGCGCCAGGCCGTTCTTGTACATGTCGGCCAACATCTGCAGCCCCTTGACCGAGCCCTCGTCATTGATGGTCGAAGTGCCGTCCTCGGTGAAATAGCCGCCCTTGCCGGCGGCGATGTTCATGAACATGTGCATGCCGTTGAAGGCGCCGGGACCGCCGCGGAGGCAATAGCCGTATTTGCCGGGGATGGCGGAGATCTTTTTGGAGAACTCGACGAACTCGTCGAGGTTTTCCGGCGGACGGTCAAGACCCGCTTCCTTGAACAGCTTCTTGTTCCAGAACAGCGCGTTCACATAGTAGCCGTAAGGGATCATGAACTGGGTGTTGTTGACTGTCGAGCCGAACTGCTTGGCCCGGTCGCCGAGCGTCTTGGCGTCGTCCCATTTGGCCATGTAGGGGCCGAGATCCTCGAGCTGGCCGTTGTTGGCATAGAGGCCCATCCAGCGTTCCGGCATCTCGACCACGTCGGGCGTGTCGCCGGCCTGAACCATGGTGAGAAACTTCTCGAACGCCTGACCCCAAGGCAGCGAGACGAGCTCGACCTTGATGCCGGGATTGGCCTGCTCGAATTCGGCGATCTGCTTCTTCAGGAATTCGGTGCGCGGCGGGCTGGTGATGACCTCGACCATCTTGATGGTGGTGTCGGCCAGCGCGGCCCCGGCGGAAATCGCCAGGCCGGCAGCGGCGGCAAGCAGGATTGTCAGTCTTTTCATGTTCGGAACTCCCATTTTGAACACCTTATTTTTTTGCCTTGTCGAAGGCCTGGGCGATGTCGGCCCAGAGGTCCTCGACGTTCTCCAATCCGACATTGAAGCGGATGGTTCGGGGGCTGACGCCGAAGCGCGCCATCGAATTCAGACCCGGCGTCTGCTCGAGCGAGGCCTTGGCCGGCACGACCAGGCTTTCATGGCCGCCCCAGCTGACGCCGATGCGGAACAGCTTCAGCGCATCGACGAAAGCCGGAATGTCGACATCTTCCGCGACCTCGAAAGAGAACAGCCCGGCATAGCCGGCAAGCGTCTTCTTTCCGGGATGATTGGAGTAGGCGGGATGGTTGACCCGCTCGACCTTGCCATGCGCCTTCAGCCGCTCGGCGAGCGTGAGACCGCTCTTCATATGATGCGGCAGCCGCAGCGGCAGCGTGCGCAGGCCGCGCAGCAGAAGCCAGCCCTCGAAAGGCGACAGCTTGCCGCCAAGCGATGAATAGGTCTGCTCGTTGATGTGCTTGATATGCGCGGCCGAGCCCGCCACCACCCCGGCGACGGTGTCGCTGTGGCCGCCGAGATATTTCGAGGCCGAGTGCAGCACCAGATCGACACCATGCGAAATCGGCTTCTGGAAGACGGGCGTCGCCCAAGAATTGTCGATGGTGGTGACGATGCCCCGTTCCTTCGCCAGCCGGGTCAGGTGCGCAATGTCCTGCAGCTCGAACATCATCGAGGTCGGGCTTTCGAGGTAGAGCAGCTTGGCGCCCGGAAGCGCTGCCGCCACCGCATCGGGGTCCGAGCCGTCGACATAGTCGACCTTGATTTGCAAGCGCGGGAACAGGCGCTCGAACAGGCGGTAAGCGTCGCCATAGCAGTTGCGTACGGCAACGATCCGTTCGCCGGCGCCGACGAAGGCGAGCACGGTGGCGCTGATCGCCGCCATGCCGCTGGAAAAGCCCCGCGCGGCTTCCGCACCTTCCAAGGCCGCGACGCGCGCCTCGAATTCCATCACCGTCGGGTTGTCGCCGCGCGAATAGATCGGCTGCCTTCGCCTGCCGGCAAAGGTGTCGGCCATGTCGGCGTAATTGTCGAAGGTGAAGAGCGATGTCTGGTAGATCGGCGGCACCACAGCGCCGCCGGGGAACGGATCGTCATGCGCGAGAAGAGTCGCCGCCTCGCCGAGATAGTCGCTGGCCAAAGAAGCCGGGTCGAACCCTGTGGGATGCTCGTTCATTTGCGATCCAAAAGCTTGAGGTTGGCGGCGCCGCGCTTCAAGTCGTTTTCGACAGTAGCGATGAGCTTCAGCGCTTCGGCCCGGGCTCCCTCCGGGTCGTGCGCGGCGATGCGGTCGAAGATGGTGCGGTGATAGGGAAAGCTGGCATGGCCGAAATCGCGCACGCCGAGCGGATGCTCCCAGAAGCGGTGGAACAGCTCGTGCATGGCGCTGATGATCTGCTCGAACAGCGGATTGCCGGAGGCGCGGTAGACCGACTGGTGGAACTCCCAGTCTTCCTCCGACGACATGCCGGCGCGGCTGTGGAAGGCTTCTTCCATGATGTCGAGCTTGCGCTCGATCTCGGCGACCTCAGCCTTGCCGGCGCGGACGGCGCAAAGAGCGGCGGCCTCGGCCTCCAGCGCGCGGCGGATCTCCAGGGTGCGCATCAGGCCGGCAAAGTCGTTGCCGCCGGCAAGGGTCAGCGGCATGTGCAGCATGTCGGGCGAAACCGCCGCCTTGAGGTAAGTGCCGCTGCCCTGGCGCCGCTCTACGAGGCCCAGCCCCTCCCAGCGGGTGAGTGCCTCGCGAACCGTGTTGCGGCTGACCTTGAGGCGCTCGGCCAGGATGCGCTCGGTCGGCAGTTTTTCACCGGGACCCAGCGCCTCCTGCCGCACGAAGCCGGCCAACGCCTTCAGGACCGCATCATCGCGGGCCGTCGTCTGGATCGGCGGGAGAGGGTCGGTCACGCTGGTGAATTCCGAAAGTGGTCCAATGGTCCAACCAATTTCTGCATGAACGAAGAGGTGAGTCAACCATGCAGGTCCGATTCGGCGATTTCGATCGATAGCCGAGGGTGCGCGGGCGGCGTCGGCCGGTCACGCGCCGAGCTTCGCTCCAAGCTGCTCGACCTGCAGCGGATCGTCTAGGATCCCATGAGATTGTGCGGCCTCCTGCCCGAGTTCGGTCAGAGCGTAGATGCCGCGCTCGGCCCTGGCGAACCAGCCATAATAGTTGTGCAGCAGGATGCTGGCCGCGCGGGGGGCAACGAGTTTCAAATCGCGCGGCCGCTTCGGGCCGTCGGCCATGGCGGCGGCGCAGGCAATCGCTTCCTGGCGGTATGCGGTCATGATCGGCTTTTGCCGCGTGCTGCCGCCGATGGAGGGATCGCCCTTGCGGCGGTGATGCTCCTCGACCAGCCGCGAGCGCCGCCTCGGGTCGCGCCGCGGCGGCACGGCGGCCGGGCTGAGCAGCAACTCGACCTTGCCTTTCCCGTCGACCGCGAGCAGGCCGAAGCCGAGCCGCCGGCAGAGCGCGCGAAAACGTCGATCGTGCTCGCGGCCCTTGCCGCGCGCCGACATCCGCGCGGCGAGCCAGACCTCGTCGCAGGCCGCCGCCCGATCGACGCCTTGCAGAACGAGCTCGAGATTGAACTGCAGCTTCAGCTCGCAGATGACGACCACGGGCGGCTCGCCTTCGCGCAACCCGACGATGTCGCAGCCGCCGACCTCGCCTTTGACGGTGAAGTCGAGGCTCTCGAGGAACCGCTTCACCGGTGCATAGAGGGACGTTTCCTGCATGGGAGAGGCATAGCCGATTCGAGCCCGGCCTACACGGCAGAAGGCGACGCGACCGCCGCCGCTATTGCTTGGCGAACTGGCCCCTATAGGTCTGGCCGGCAAGCGTGTAGGTGCCGGCAAGCGTTCCGTCAGGCTGCATCGTAAACGTGATGTCTGCGCCGTTCGGCAGGCGTCCAAGCTTTAATGTGTTCCCGGCGATCCTGCCGGCGCCATCGGCGATCCCCGGCTTGTTGTCGGCCATATCGCCCCATGCGTAGCTGACCGTCACCTGCCCGGCCGGTGAAACGGTCAGCACGGCCAGCTTGCCTTCAAAGGTGCCATCCAGCCGTCCCGCCCAAATGCCTGAAAACGCCGCATATCGGGCGGGGACACTCTTGCCCGGAGGCGTGATCGCCACGGTTTGGTCGAGCACCGCAGTGTCCGGGACAGCGGGAGCCGCGACAGCAGCCGGGGCAGGTTGAGGAGGAGGAGGCGGGGCCTCGGATACCGATTGACAAGCGACAAGCGCCAATGCCGCGAAACCGAGCATCACAGAAAGACTGTTTGGTGGAGCCAATCGGAATCGAACCGACGACCTCTTGAATGCCATTCAAGCGCTCTCCCAACTGAGCTATGGCCCCACTCCCGGCAGTCAGCCGGCGCCGTTTCCGGCGAAGAGATCCGGCGCGGTTGGGCACCGCGCCGTCGTTTAGTGCTGGCGGCTTCTAGCGCCGCCTTCGGTCAAGATCAAGCCTTGAAAAGCCGCTTTTTCGTCACAGGTCAAAATGGCCGGCAAACAATCGCGCCGGGGCCGAAATCAGACCTCGTCCTCGTCGTCGCCGACGCCGATCATATCGGAAACGTCGTCGTCCTCTTCCTCCTCGTCGGCAAGGAAGGTGTCATCGTCATCGTCACCGAGATCGACATCATCCTCGTCGTCGCCGAGATCGGGCAGATCGTCGCCGCCGCCCTTGGTCTCCTCGTCCGCATCTTCGAGCGAGACGATTTCGGCGCCTTCTTCCTCCTCGGAGTCGACTTCCTTGTCGGCGACGTCCTCATCGTCCTCGATCGCGGAAATCTTGCCTTCCTCGAAATAGGAGCGCGGATAGCTCTTGCCGGTGTAGGGCGAGACGATCGGGTCCTTGTTCAGATCGTAGAATTTCCGCCCCGTTTCGGGGTCGACACGTTTTGTGCCAAGTTCAGGTTTTGCCACAGCAAGCCTCGTCAAAAAAAGAATGGTCCCCTTAACCGCAGTTTTCCGCGCTGTCAAAGCCAAAAGCCGGCATCGCAAAACCTTGCATTCGAAGGCCCGCGTGAGGGGATGACCATTGCGGCGCGCCGTGATACGAGACCGCCGCAATACGACGAATTGAGCCGGCCCGCCGGCGCCCGCATTTGGAACAGACAATGTCTCACGCTGCCGCCCCGAAGCCGGCTACGGCCCGCAAATCCCCTGCCCTTGCCGGCGCGGCGCGGGTGCCGGGCGACAAGTCGATCTCGCACCGCTCCTTCATGTTCGGCGGCCTGGCTTCCGGCGAGACGCGCATCACCGGCCTGCTGGAAGGCGAGGATGTGATGCGCACGGGCGCCGCCATGAAGGCGATGGGCGCGCATATCGAAAAGACGGGCGCCGAATGGGTGATCCGCGGCACCGGCAACGGCGCGCTGCTGGAGCCGGAAGGCCCGCTCGATTTCGGCAATGCGGGCACCGGCTCGCGGCTCACCATGGGCCTGGTTGGCACCTATGACATGGAGACGACCTTTATCGGCGACGCCTCGCTCTCCGGCCGGCCGATGGGCCGGGTGCTGGAGCCGCTGCGCCAGATGGGCGTGCAGGTGCTGAAAGCGGCGCCCGGCGACCGCATGCCGATCACGCTGCGCGGCCCCAAGCATGCCGCGCCGATAACCTATCGCGTGCCGATGGCGTCCGCCCAGGTGAAGTCGGCGGTATTGCTTGCCGGCCTCAACACGCCGGGCATCACCACCGTCATCGAGCCGGTGATGACGCGCGATCACACCGAAAAGATGCTGAAAGGCTTCGGCGCCAACCTGACCGTCGAGACCGACGAGCGCGGCGTGCGCCACATCTTCATCGAAGGCCAGGGCAAGCTGACGGGGCAGACCATCGCCGTGCCCGGCGACCCCTCCTCCGCCGGCTTCCCGCTGGTGGCGGCGCTCATCGTGCCGGGCTCGGATATCGTGATCGAGAACGTGCTGATGAACCCGACCCGCACCGGGTTGCTCCTGACATTGCAGGAGATGGGCGGCCGCATCGACATCCTCAACCCGCGCAATGCCGGCGGCGAGGACGTGGCGGACCTGCGCGTGCGCTCCTCCGACCTCAAAGGTGTCGTCGTGCCGCCGGAGCGGGCGCCGTCGATGATCGACGAATATCCGGTGCTGGCGGTTGCCGCTGTTTTCGCCGAAGGCGAGACGCTGATGCAGGGTCTGGAGGAATTGCGCGTCAAGGAATCCGACCGGCTGTCGGCGGTGGCCAACGGGCTGAAGCTCAACGGCGTCGACTGCAGCGAGGGCGAGGCCTCGCTCGCCGTGCGCGGCAAGCCCGGCGGCAAGGGCCTGGGCGCTCACCCCAACGGTCAGGACACGGCGGTGAAGACGCATCTCGACCATCGCATCGCCATGAGTTTCCTGGTGATGGGGCTGGCGACGGAAAAGCCGGTGACCATCGACGACGCCAACATGATCGCGACGAGCTTTCCGGAATTCATGGGGCTGATGAAGGGGCTCGGCGCCGAGATCGAGTGACGGGCGATGGGTTGGAGCCGAACCGAGATGCAAGCGGAACAGCACCCCGCTTTGTCCTGCCGGACATCTCCCCCGCAACAGGGGAGATTGGCGGCTCCGGCGCTCCGCTCAATCCTGCAACATAGACAATTGGCGCAAGCCGCGATGACGGCTGATCTCCCCCCAAGCGGGGAAGATGTCCGGCAGGACAGAGGGGGGCGCGAAGGATCGCGGCGCTCGTCTTGTTCATTGCGCCTATCGTTCGAGGCGAGCCAATGAGCACCCCCTTCACCATCGCAATCGACGGCCCCGCGGGCGCCGGCAAGGGCACACTCGCTCGCCGGCTCGCCGATCATTACCGGCTGAACCTGCTCGATACCGGCCTCACCTATCGCGCCGTCGCCCATAAGCTGCTCGAGCTCGGTCTGCCGCTCGACAATGTCTCGGCGGCGGAAACCGCGGCTCGCCAAGTCGATCTTTCGAACCTCGACCGCACGGTGCTTTCGGCGCATGCGGTGGGCGAAGCCGCCTCAAAGGTCGCCGTCATTCCGTCGGTCCGGCGCATCCTGGTCGATAAGCAGCGCGAGTTCGCCAAGGCGCCGCCGGGCGCGGTGCTCGACGGACGCGACATCGGCACGGTCGTGTGTCCCGACGCCGATATCAAGCTCTATGTCACAGCGAGCCCGGAAGTGCGGGCAAGGCGCCGGCTGGCCGAGATCGAAAGCATGGGCGGCAGCGCCGATTTTGCCACGATCCTCGCCGACATCGAGCGCCGCGACGAGCGCGATATGGGCCGTGCCGACTCCCCGCTCAAGCCGGCGGCGGACGCGCACTTGCTCGACACCAGCGACATGGCAATCGAGGCCGCGTTTCTGGCGGCCATGGCAATCGTTGACCGCGCCATGGCCGCGAAAGACCTCGCCTGAGCTTGGCGGTCACGACCTGATCGTCCCTTCGATCGCAGGTCTGCCTGACCTGCTCAGGACGGCTACGAAAACCGCCGCGGTGACATAGGCAATCAAGGCGTAAAGCGCTGGCGGGATCGCCATTTCGGCGTTGTTGAGGAGATATTCGCTAAGCGCCAAGGCTATGACGAACGCGGCGTTGTGGATGGCCGTTGCCATGGTGATGGCGACCGCCTGCCGCCTCTCCAGGCGCAGCAGCGACGGAACGGCGTAGCCGAGCGCCATGCTCACCACGTTGAAGGCAAAGGCGGCAAAGCCGACAATGGGCCCCCAGGTCACGATGACCTGCCGCTGATCGACGACGGCAAAAATAACGACCGCCGCAAGAAAAAGCGTCGCCAGTAGCTTGACGGGCCCCTCCAGGCGCTCGGCCAGGGCCGTGTAGCGGTGCCGGACGGCAACTCCGATCGAAACCGGGACAAGCACAACGGCAAAGAACTGCAGGAATTTCTCGATCGGCAGCGGGATGACGTGCCCGGCGCCATAGAAATGCAGCAGCGAAAAATTGGTGATCAATGGCACCGACACAAGCGCCACCATTGAGCTGATCGCCGTCAGCGTCAGGCTGAGCGCCGTATCGCCCTTGGCAAGGTGGGTGAAGAGAACCGCGGACGGGGCGCCGGGACTGGCCGCGAGCAGCATCATGCCGACCGCCATGGCAGGCGGCAAAGCCGAAACCGACACGATGCCGAAGCAAAGGACGGGAAGAACCAGTATCTGCACGATAAGAGCCACCAGGAGGGCCTTCGGTCGCAGCACCACCTGCAAGAAGTCCTGGAGCTTGAGCGACAGGCCAAGCCCCAGCATGATGATGACGAGGGCAACCGGCAGGAAGATGTTGAAAGTGGCGCTTGACTGCATGGTGATGCTCCCCGTGACAATCCATGTCGGCAAAAAAGAACTGCAACCGCGAACGCGTAATCGCAAAAACATTCGGGCGGAGCACGCGCACCGCCGCGACGCGCACTTGCCTGACACCGGCGAAGTGTCTATAGAGACCGCGTTTCTGGCGGCCATGGCTAACCATCAAAGACTGCTGGCCAAGAGAAACAAGGCCTGATGCGGGTTTTCCTCGTGTTTTCCGTTGCCGGAGGCGATGAAAATACCCATATCGGGCACGAACCAGCCTGCCAGCATTCTCTATGCGCCGGACTTGCCGCTTAAGCGGCCGAGGGCTCTTCAGCCCGGAACGCCGGCAGGCTCACGCAACGCTAACCCACGGCGCCCGCTTCGCTTGTTGTGCGAAGCATTCCAGGAGAAACAATGTCAGCTGCAAATCCCACTCGCGATGATTTCGCGAGCATGCTCGAAGAATCATTCACCGCCGGCCATTCCGGCGAGGGCCAGGTTGTCCGGGGCACGATCACCGCGATCGAAAAGGACATGGCCATCATCGATGTCGGCCTCAAGGTCGAAGGCCGCGTGCCGCTGAAGGAATTCGGCGCCAAGGGCAAGGACTCCTCCCTCAAGGTCGGCGACACCGTCGAGGTCTATGTCGAGCGCATCGAGAACGCGCTTGGCGAGGCCATGCTGTCGCGCGAGAAGGCCCGCCGCGAGGAGAGCTGGGTGCGCCTCGAAGAGAAGTTCACCAAGGGTGAGCGCGTCGAAGGCGTCATCTTCAACCAGGTCAAGGGCGGCTTCACCGTCGATCTCGACGGCGCCGTGGCGTTCCTGCCGCGCAGCCAGGTCGACATCCGTCCGATCCGCGACGTCTCGCCGCTGATGCACAATCCGCAGCCCTTCGAGATCCTCAAGATGGATCGCCGCCGCGGCAACATCGTGGTGTCGCGCCGCACCGTGCTCGAGGAGAGCCGCGCCGAACAGCGTTCGGAAATCGTGCAGAACCTCGAGGAGGGCCAGGTGGTCGAGGGCGTGGTCAAGAACATCACCGACTACGGTGCGTTCGTCGACCTCGGCGGCATCGACGGCCTGCTGCATGTCACCGACATGGCATGGCGCCGCGTCAACCATCCGACCGAGATCCTCAACATCGGCCAGACGGTCAAGGTGCAGATCATCCGCATCAACCAGGAAACCCACCGCATCTCGCTCGGCATGAAGCAGCTCGAGAGCGATCCGTGGTCGGATATCGGCACCAAGTTCCCAATCGGCAAGAAGATCAAGGGCACCGTCACCAACATCACCGACTACGGCGCGTTCGTCGAGCTGGAGCCGGGCATCGAGGGCCTCATCCACGTTTCGGAAATGTCGTGGACGAAGAAGAACGTGCATCCCGGCAAGATCCTGTCGACGACGCAGGAAGTCGACGTGGTGGTGCTCGAGGTCGATCCGGCCAAGCGCCGCATCTCGCTCGGTCTCAAGCAAACGCTGGAGAACCCGTGGGAAGCCTTCGCGCGCAACCATCCGGTCGGCAGCCAGGTCGAGGGCGAGGTCAAGAACAAGACCGAGTTCGGCCTGTTCATCGGCCTGGAAGGCGACGTGGACGGCATGGTGCACCTCTCCGACCTCGACTGGACCCGTCCGGGCGAGCAGGTGATCGAAGAGTACAATCGCGGCGACATGGTCAAGGCGCAGGTGCTCGACGTCGACATCGAGAAGGAGCGAATCTCGCTCGGCATCAAGCAGCTGGCCCGCGACACGGTCGGTGAGGCGGCGAGCAGCGGCGAGCTGCGCAAGAACGCCGTCGTCACCTGCGAGGTCACCGCGGTGAAGGATGGCGGCCTGGAAGTGCGGCTGGTCGACAGCGGCCTCGATACCTTCATCAAGCGTTCGGACCTTTCCCGTGACCGCGACGAGCAGCGCCCCGAGCGCTTTACCGTCGGCCAGAAGGTCGACGCCCGCGTCATCGCCTTCGACAAGAAGACGCGCAAGCTGCAGGTTTCGATCAAGGCGCTGGAAATCGCCGAGGAGAAGGAAGCGGTCGCCCAGTACGGCTCGACCGACTCCGGCGCCTCGCTGGGAGACATCCTGGGCGCGGCGCTGAAGAAGCAGGGCAACTAAGCTCCTTCCTTTACCGAAAGCAAAAACCCCGCCGGAGCGATCCGGCGGGGTTTTTCATTGCACTTTGATCTATGAGGTCAGGTTCGCCCGTAGAGGGGCACCAGCGTGCCGCTCATCGCCTGATTGGCGGGCGAAGCGAGATAGGCGATCGCCTCGGCGGCGGCCTCGAGGCTGACCCATTTGGTGAAATCGGCGTCGGGCATGTCGGCGCGGGTGGCGGGCGTGTCGAGCGTCGAGGGCGCGACCGCATTGACCAGGATGCCCTTGTGCTTCAGTTCCTCGGCCATCGCCTGGGTCATCGCGGCGACCGCCGCCTTGCTCGCGGCGTAGGCGACCATTCCAGCACCGCGCCTGGGATCAAGCCCGGCGCGCGCGCTGACGTTGACGATGCGCCCCGCGGTGCCCGACGTCAGCATCGAGCGCACCGCGGCGCGGCTGCAAAGGAAGGTGGTCCGCGCATTGGTGTCCATCATCTCGGCAAAGGATGCCGTCTCGATCTTTTCGACCGGCGCCATGGTGAAACCGCCGGCGAGATGGATCGAAGCCCAAAGCTCCGGAACCTGATGGTAGAAGGCCTCGACCTTGGCGGAGTCCGACAGGTCGACATTGTGCGCCAGATGGACGCTGGCGTGAGCCGCGTAGGGAAAATGCGGCGGAGCCGCGGCATGCGCATTGGGCACGTGGCAAATCGCGCCCTGCTCCAGCAACCTGCCGACAACCGCGCCGCCGAGCGCCCCGGTGCCGCCCGTCACCACGACATGCCTGCCGTTAAGCGTTTCCGTCATATTTCGACTGCTCCTGTCGTATTCTTATGGTTATGCCGCCCCAGCCTCGAACGTCGCGCCTTTCGCGTTGTCACTCAATTGAAATATCGACATGGCAGGCGTCCCGTCTTTGCATGCGTCGAGACAAAGCCGCGTAACGTGACGCGGCTGCGTCTCGGCCGGATGGGACGGTCGCCAGGACCTTCAATCGACGGTGATTTCTATAACCCGCGGCTTGCCGGCAGTTCGCGCGCGCTTCAGCGCACCGACCAGGTCGCCGACCCCTGTCAGCCGCTCGGCTTCGATGCCGTAGGCCTCGGCGAGCTTGCAGAAATCCGGCGGCGCCGGCGACACGCCGACCGGCTCGACGCCGACATCAAGCATCGAGGTCTCGATCTCGCGATAACCGCGATTGTTCCAGACGACGAAGATCACCGGCGCCTCGGCGTCGAGCGCCGCGCCCAGCTCCGGCAAGGTGAACTGGAAGCCGCCGTCGCCGGTGAGGCACACGACCGGCGCTTCGGGCACGGCAAGGGCGGCACCGATCGCCGCCGGCGGACCGTAGCCCAGCGCGCCGAAACCGGTCGCGGCATTGAACCAGCCAGCCGGACGGTCGTGGTCGTAATAGAGATTGGCGGCGTAGATCGGCTGCGTCGAGTCGCCGACGATGATGGCGCCGGGCAGCGCGCCGCGGATCGTCTCCACCGCGCGCAGTTGCGACAGATAGTCTGGCCGCAGCTCCGCCAGCGCGGCCTCTCGCCCTGCGGCAGCGCGGGCTTCGCCGTCTTTCGCGGCGACATGAGCGGCGCCGAGTGCAGCCAGCAGGGCAGAAAGCGCCTCGGCACAATCGGCGTGGATGCCAACCGTCACCGGACGGCGCGCGAGTTGGTCGGCGCCGATATCGATGCGGATGAGGCTCGGCGGCAGCACGAAGCCGCCATCGCCATAACCGTCATAGTCGGTGGGGCCGAATTCGGTGCCGGCGGCGATCACCAGATCGGCGTCCGCCATCATCGCGCGCACCGCCTTGAGGCTTGGGCTTGCCGGCACCAAGAGCGGGTGCCGATGCAGCAGGCCGCGCGCATTGGCGGTCTCGACCACCGGCGCGCCGAGCGCTTCGGCGAAACGCGTCAGCGCCGCGTCGGCTTTCTTGGCACCGCCACCGGCAAGAATCAGCGGACGGCGAGCCGCCTTGATCAACCTCGCAGCCTCGGCAACAGCCGCCGCGTCCGGAGCGGGCGGCGCGGCGTTGCCGAGCACCGGCGCGAGCCCCTCGGCGGGCTTCACCATGACGTTTGTCGGGATCTCGATGTGAACCGGACCCGGCCGCGACGAGGAGAAGACGGCGAAGGCTCGGGCGAGCGCACCCGGCAGTTCCTCGGCCTCGGTGACACGCTCAGAAGACAGCGCCACCTTCTCCATCATGCCGCGCTGGTCCGGCAGTTCGTGCAGGAAGCCCAAACCCTTGCCGAGCGTATCGGTGGCATTGACACCGGAGATCACCAGCATCGGCACCGAATCTGCGCGCGCCTGGCCCATCGCGGTGATGGTGTTGGTGAGGCCGGGTCCGGTGATGACGAAAGCCACGCCCGGCCGGCCGCCGGCGCGCGCGTAGCCGTCGGCCATGAAGCCGGCGCCCTGCTCGTGGCGCGGCGTGATGTGGCGGATCTTCGAACGCGCCAAGCCGCGATAAAGCTCGACCGTATGGACGCCTGGAATGCCGAAGACGGTGTCGACGCCATGCGCCTCGAGCAAGGTGATGAGCGCTTCGCCGAGCGTGGTCATTGGTTTTCTCCCTTTGGAGCGGATCACCGTTTAACGGAAACGGTGATTTGCTCTATCTCTTTGTTTGTTACGCAATCCCGGACGGGAAACCGCTTTTCACCTTTTCCTGGAATTGCTCTGGCCCGTGATGGCGTTTCGTTGAATTGCCATCCCGATCTAACCTTTGTTGAGCATGATCTTTCTCCGAAAACCGGGTCCTACTTTTCGGGATCATGCTTCAGCGGTGCGAGGCCGAGTTCGGCCTCGACAGCCTTGATGCCAATCGCCGCCAACTCGCCGGGCGAGAACATCTCACCGGCCAGGCAGCCTTCGATCCAAAGTCCGTCGATGATCGCATTGATGGCGATGGCATGACGGCGCAGCTGACTTGCGTCCGGTCCGCGCTGTTCGGCGGCAAGCACCTCGGCGACGACAGCTTCCACCTCGTTGCGAAAGCCAAGATAGCCTTCGCGGTGAGCGCGGGCGAGCGTCGGATCCGCGCCGGCACGGCCGATGAAGGTCGCCCAGAGCGAAAACACCCGCTGGTCGATGATCGGCGCGCTGAGATTGGCGGTGACGAAAGCTGCAAGGCGTTGGCGAGGCGACGCGTCTTCCATGACCAATGCCGCTTTCGCCTGCTCGGTCATGCGGCCGACCAGCGCCGTATAGGCCCCCTGCAGCAATTCTTCCTTGCCGGGGAAATAGTGCCGGATCAGGCCGGCGGTGACGCCGGCACGCAATGCGATGGTGCGCAAAGTGGCGCCCTGCAGGCCATATTCCGCCACGCAGTCCAGAGTCGCTTCGATCAGATCCTGCCGCCGCCGCTCCTCGCCCTCGCGACGGAACTTGCGGCGCGCCGTCATCGGCGCAGAATCGGCCGCGTCAGGCATGTCGGCCCGCCTTCACAGGCGATACAGAGCGCATCCGCCTCGAAAATCTCAACCGTGCAGCCGGCGGCCTCCATCGCGGCTTTGGTCTTGGGAAAGCCCGCAACGGCAATGACGTTGTGCGGGCTGGTCGGCAGCACGTTCAGGCTGAGGCCGTTGGAAGCGGCGAATTCTCCGGCGTCGCCTTCGACCAGCCTGATGCCGCGCGCCTTCAGCATCTGATAGAACGGGGCCGGCAACAGCGGCGAATAGACCAGCGCGAGATCGTCGGCCAGCGGGCTGATCACCGACATCAGATGCAGGCACGCCTCTTCACCCTGCCACAGCGGCAGATCAAAACCGTAGACGGAAATTCCCAGCGGCGTCAGCAGGTTCGAAACCTGCTGGATGCCTTCCTGGTTGGAGCGGACCCCGCGCCCGATCGCCAGCGTGCGGGCATCCACCCATACGCAATCACCGCCTTCGACCTGGCCAGGAGCCTCGACGCGGCCGAGGATCGGAATACCCAGCCCTCTATAGGTTTCCTCATGCAGGGAGGGCTCCCTGGCGCGCAATGGCTTGCCCATGGACAGGATCAGCGCACCGTGCTCGGTCATCAGCGATGGGTCGTGCGTGAACACCGAATCCGAAAGGCCGTCGGCCTTGTCCTCGATCCATTCGATTTCGGCGCCGGAAGCCGCTACCAGTTCAGCAAGGGCCGCGTGCTGCGACGCTGCCTTCGCCGGGTTGAACCCGGGGCCATAGTGCCATTGAGCTCTGTCGGCGTCGCGCATGGCGTTCGCCGCCGATCGCATGAGCACGCGCCGCAGCGGCGCCGCCATGGATTGTGATCCGAAAGCGCTCATCAATGCCCTTTTAAGATGAAAAAAACCGAAAAAATTTCATGAAAGGCTATTTATACACTTGCGCAACAAGGTCGCAAGTGCCGTAATGAACGGGATTGACGGGCTCGCGCTGCCGGGTCCATGCTGAAGTGAGGAGCGGGACGGTACAGCGTATGTTGATGAGCCGGATGGACGTTCGACGAACTGCCGTCGCCCCTATAGAGGTTACCCGGTGAGCGCGGTGGAAGCCGCCGCCGTCCCAGCCGGCCAAGCGCAGAGCGGCGCCGCCGAAGCCATCCATGTCGAGAACCTGCACAAGAAGTTCGGCCAGTTGCATGTGCTGAAGGGCGTTTCGCTGTCGGCGCGCGACGGCGAGGTGATCGCCATCATCGGCGGCTCGGGCTCCGGCAAGTCGACGCTGCTGCGCTGCATCAACTGCCTGGAAAACCCGACCAGCGGCATCATCCGCGTCAATGGCGAAGAGATCAAGCTGAAGGCCGACAGCCACGGCCATACGGTGCCTGCCGACCGCAAGCAGATCGAGCGCATCCGCTCGAGACTCGGCATGGTGTTCCAGAACTTCAACCTGTGGAGCCACATGACGCTGATCGAGAACGTCATCGAGGTTCCGGTGCACGTGCTCGGCGTCAAGCGCGACGAGGCGATCGCCCAGGCGGAGAAGCTGCTCGCCCGGGTCGGGCTGGCGGAGAAGCGCGACGTCTACCCGGCGTTCCTGTCGGGCGGTCAGCAGCAGCGCGCCGCGATCGCCAGGGCGCTGGCGATCAATCCGCGCGTCATGCTGTTCGACGAGCCGACCTCCGCGCTCGATCCGGAGCTGGTCGGCGAGGTGCTGAAGGTGATCGGCGACCTGGCGCGCGAGGGGCGCACCATGGTGCTGGTGACGCATGAAATGAAATTCGCCCGCGAGGTCGCGACCCATGTCGTCTACCTCTACAACGGGCTGGTCGAGGAAGAAGGCCCGCCGGAACAGCTGTTCGGCGCGCCGAAATCCGAAAGGCTCAAGCAATTCCTCCGCAATGTCGGCTAGGGCCGGCGTCAAGCGGAGCGAAAACCGGGAACGACAACAAACTGGGAGTCCTGAAATGAAGACTGTTCTCAAGACCTTCGCCGCGGCGCTGCTGTTCGGCGTCGCCGCGATGGGCGTGGCCAAGGCCGATCAGGTCAAGATCGGCGTCGCCGCCGAGCCCTATCCGCCATTCACCTCGCCGGACGCGACGGGCAAGTGGGTCGGCTGGGAGATCGATTTCATCGACGCCGTCTGCGCCGAGGAGAAGCTCGACTGCGTCATCACGCCTGTTGCCTGGGACGGCATCATTCCGGCGCTCACCACCAAGAAGATCGACCTCATCGTCTCCTCGATGTCGATCACCGAAGAGCGCAAGAAGACGATCGACTTCTCGGATAAGTATTACAACACGCCGACAGCAATCATCGGACCGAAGGATCAGAAGTTCGGCGCCACGCCGGACGATCTTAAAGGCAAGGTGATCGGCGTTCAGGTCTCGACCGTACATGCCGTCTACGCCAAGAAGCACTTCACCGGCGCGCAAGAGATCAAGGAATATCAGACGCAGGACGAGGCCAACAACGATCTCGCCGCCGGCCGTCTCGATGCGGTGCAGGCCGACTCCATCGCGCTCGGCGAATTCCTCAAGACGGACCAGGGCAAGGCCTGCTGCGATCTGAAGGGCATGGTCGCGCCGGACGACGAGGTGCTGGGACCGGGCGTGGGCGCCGGCGTGCGCAAGGAAGACACCGCGCTCAAGGAAAAGATCAACGCCGGCATCAAGGCGATCCGCGCCAACGGTAAGTACGATGAGATCTCCAAGAAATACTTCGACTTCGACATCTATGGCGGCGCCACGCAGTCGAACTGACGCCTCCATTTGATATTGGGGCATGGCCAGCGCCATGCCCCTTGGCCCAAACCCTGCCACGCAAGCCCGCCGCTGAACGCTGCGGTCGGCGGCTGCCAGCAATTCGGGGGCGAAGCTGATCAATGCCTTTCTTCCGGCCTCGGCGGCCGGCATCATCGAACTCCTGTCGCCCGTGCCGCCCGGCTGGGGCGGCACCCTGCTGGTCGGATTGCTGCATTCGATCGAGATCGCAATCGGCGCCACCTGCCTTGGCCTTTTGATCGGCACCGGCGGCGCCTGGGGCAAGCTTTACGGCGGACCGGTGACGCGCGATCTGCTCGCCGTCTACACCACGGTGGTGCGCGCCGTGCCGGAACTGGTGCTGATCCTGCTGCTCTATTACGCCGGCACCGATCTCATCAATCAGCTGCTGACCGCTATGGGTTACCAGCGCGTCGACATCAGCGGGCTGGCCGCCGGCATCTTTGTCCTTGGCGTCGTGCAGGGCGCCTATTCGACGGAAGTCATCCGCGGCGCCATCCTGTCCATCCCACAAGGCCAGATCGAGGCCGCCCGCGCCTATGGCATGCCGCCCGGCCTGATGTTGAGGCGCATAACATTGCCGGCAATGCTGCCTTTCGCCATTCCCGGCCTTGCCAATCTCTGGCTGATCGCCACCAAGGACACCGCGTTGCTTGCCGTCGTCGGCTTCTTCGAACTGACGCTGGCGACGCGTCAGGCGGCCGGCGTCACCAAGGCCTATCTGGTCTTCTATCTTGCTGCCGGCGCGCTTTATCTGGCGCTGACGCTGTTTTCCAACGTGATCATCGGCCGCGTCGAGGCCTGGTCGCGGCGCGGCATGCCTTCCGTCAAGGAGGCGCGCTGATGTCGGCGGAAGCGACCGCGATCAACATGGCGGCGCGTGCCTCGCTCTGGCTGAAGCCGCACCGCATCGTGCTGATCCTAATCGCGCTGGGATTGGTCCTCTGCGCGGCCTTCTTCATGCGCTGGGACTGGCTGCCGCAATATTGGCAGATGGGGCTGCTCGGCATCTGGCGGTCGCTGTGGATCCTCGTCGTGACCTGCGCGCTGGGCTTTATACTGGCCGTACCGCTTGGGCTGGCGCAGGCCGGTGGGCCGTTCTGGCTCGCCGCACCGGCCAAGATCTTCTGCACCATCATCCGCGGTACGCCGCTGCTGCTGCAACTGTGGCTGCTCTACTACGGGCTTGGATCGCTTTTTCCGCAATATCCATGGATCCGCGAGTCCTGGATGTGGCCCTATCTCAGGCAAGCCTGGCCCTACGGCGTATTGGCGTTGACCTTGTCATTTGCCGGCTATGAAGGCGAGGTGATGCGCGGCGCCTTCGCCGGCGTGCCGAAAGGCCAGCTGGAAGCCGCGCGCGCCTTCGGCATGAGCCGCTTCAAGATCTTCCGCCGCATCTGGCTGCCGCAGGCCTTCTTCCGCGCGCTTCCGACACTGACCGGCGAAACCGTGCTGCAGCTCAAGTCGACGCCGCTGGTGGCGACGATCAGCGTCATCGATATCTTCGCCGTCTCGTCCAAGGTGCGGCAGGACACTTATCTCACCTACGAGCCCTTGCTGCTGCTGGCGCTGATCTACATGACCATCACCGGCATCCTGGTTCTCATCTTCAGCCGCATCGAGGCCCGGATTCCGGTCAAGATCGGTTAATAGGGGAATAGGGGAATAGGGGAATAGGGGAGTGTTCAGCCACGATCCGCATTCACATTTCCATCCCCATTCGCTAATTGCTCCACAATTTCCCCCTACTCCCTTATTCCCTTACTCCCTCAGGACGGCTCCGATGCAACTCACTCTCGACCAGGCAACAGGGCTCTGCCGCATGGCGGCGCTCGGCGCCGGCGCCAACGAGGAGGCGACGCAGTCGCTGGTTGCCTCGATCGTCGCCGCGCAAGCAGAAGGCCTGTCGGCGGTCGGCCTGTCGCATTTTATCGACTATCTGGAGGCGATCGAGGACGGCCGCATCGACGGCAATGCCGATCCGGTCGTCACCCGGCCGGCGCTGGCCGTCTACCTCTCCGACGCGCGCGGCGGGCTTGCCCATACCGGCTTCGATCGGACTATCGATGACCTCGTCAAGGCAGCAAGGCTGTTCGGCGTCGCCATCTTCTCGCAGAGGAACGCCTATACCTGCGGCGCGCTCGGCTATTTCACCGGACGGCTGGCAGCGCAGGGGCTGGTCTCGTTCGCCGCCACCAACGGGCCGGCAGTGCTTGCAGGCTCGGGCTCGGTCAAGCCGGTCTACTGCACCAACCCGATGTCCTTTGCCGCGCCCGCTGCGGACGGGCCGCCTTTGGTGATCGACCAATCGTCGAGCGCCACCGCCTTCGTCAACATCCGCAAGGCGGCGGAAGACGGCAGGAAAATCCCCGAGGGCTGGGCACTCGATGCCAGCGGCAACCCGACCACCGATCCGGCGGCGGCGATGAAGGGCGCGATGCTCGCCTTCGGCGGCCAGCGCGGCGCCAACATCGCGCTTATGGTCGAGGTGCTGGCGGCGGGGATTTCCGGCGCCAACTGGTCGCTCGACGCACCCTGGTTCTCCGGCGGGCCGGACAGCCCCGGAACCGGGCTCTTCGTGCTCGCTATCGAGCCCAAATTGGTCGATCCGGATTTTGAGCAGCGCATGAAGGACCAGCTCGACCGGCTGCGGCGACGCTACGGCGTGCACATCCCCGGCCGTGCCCGGGCAGAGGCCGCTGAAAAGGCGACGGCGCGCGGTGTCGATATCCCGAAGGCGGTCGTGCAGCGCATTTCCGAATTCGCCGAACGCTACTCGGCCTGATCGAGGCATCGCCCGGCAACAAGGCGCGCATTTGCTTCGCGCCGCTTTGAACCTTTCTTAGCCCGGCAGCGACCCATCAGCGGCACCCCACATCGCAAGCCGCAAAAGGGTGGCTTGGGTCGCGGCTTGCGATTGGCAGCCGTCGCGCCGGGCGTCCAGGGCCGGGGCGGGCGTGCTTGCTTCACGCCGCCTTGATACCGTCTCAGGTCAGGCCGCCTCGTTGGACCCTGTTTCGGTGCGCTCACTGCCCGGAAAACCCCGCCTCGGCGGGGTTTTCTGTTTCTCACTGCGGCAATAAAACATGCGAAAGTTCGTCAGGTTTATTCTATTTGACGGAGTGGACGCCTTTGCGTCCGTCAAATCAGCAAAAAGGAGACCGCATGTTCGCCAGCACCGACACGTCCAGACCAAGGCTTATCGTTCCGGCCCTAGGCGGACTCTATGCGACGCTGAACAATGCGGCCGAAACGCTGCTGCGCGCCGTTGCCGGGGCCTTCCTCGCCATTCATGGCTCGCAGAAGATCGTCAATCCGTTTGGCGCCACGGAAATGGTCGAAGGTCTGGGCTTCTATCCTGGCGTCTTCTGGTCGCCGCTGCTCGCCTGCACCGAATTCTTCGGTGGCATTTTGATTGCCATCGGCCTCGTCACCCGCCCGGCCGCTTTCGCCGGCCTGATCGTGCTTCTGGTCACGGTATGGTTCCACTGGGTCACCATGGGCCAGGGCTTTTCGGGCGCGGAAAAGTCGCTGCTTTGGGCGGCAATCCTCGCCTTCTTCGTCATCCAAGGCGGCAACCGGCATTCGGCAGACGCGCGCATCGGCCGGGCGTTCTGAGCGGCTTTTACCCTGACGCAATTCGGCACGGAAAACCGCTCCACACTTTCCTGGAATTGCTCAAAAACAAGGCGGCGGCGACCTCCGATCGCTCTTTGCCTTTGACGTGAAACGGATTAAGAAGCGGCTCAGCCAAGCATTTGCGCGCGGAGCCAGCCATGACCGAAATCCTGCAGACCCCCAAGCTCGTCGTCGTGTTCGGCGGCTCGGGATTCGTCGGCCGTCATGTCGTTCGCGCGCTCGCCAAGCGCGGCTATCGCATCCGGGTCGCCTGCCGGCGGCCCGACCTTGCCGGCCATGTGCAGCCGCTCGGCAATGTCGGCCAGATCCAGCCGGTGCAGGCCAATGTGCGCGTGCGCTGGTCGGTCGACCGCGCCGTTCAGGGCGCCGACCACGTCGTCAACCTCGTCGCCATACTGCATGAGAGCGGCCGGCAGAAATTCGGCTCCGTGCACGAGTTCGGCGCGCGCGCCGTCGCCGAGGCCGCGCGATCGGTCGGCGCCGGCCTCACCCATATATCGGCGCTCGGCGCCGACCTCAACTCGCCGTCGGGATATGCCCGCACCAAGGCTCTCAGCGAGAAAGCAGTGTTCGAGACGGTGCCCGACGCCGTCGTCTTGCGGCCCTCGATCAATTTCGGACCCGAGGACGCCTTCTTCAACCGCTTCGCCAACATGGCGCGCTTCTCGCCCGTGCTGCCGCTGATCGGCGGCGGGGAGACGAAATTCCAGCCGATCTATGTCGGCGACGTCGCCGAGGCGGTGGCACGCTCGGTCGACGGCAAGGTCGAGCGTGGCCAGACCTATGAGCTCGGCGGCCCGCAGGTGTTGACCTTCAAGGAATGCATGCAGGAGCTGCTCGCCGTTATCGACCGCAGACGCCTCCTGGTGCCGGTGCCGTGGTGGGTGGCCAATATCCAAGCCTCGATCCTGCAGCTGTTGCCCAATCCGCTGCTGACCAAGGACCAGGTGCTGCAGCTGCGCGAGCACAACGTCGTCTCCGAAGCCGCCGCCAAGGCGAACAGAACGATCAATGGCCTCGGCATCCAGCCGCAGGCGATCGCCGCGATCCTGCCGAGCTATCTCTGGCGCTTCCGCGCCGCCGGCCAGTTCCAGCAGCGCCGGCCGATCGCCGACCGGTAGACTGTTCCCGATCGGGACCCGTTCCAATCAGGCGCGGCGGGAAATCTGCATCGGCAGGCCGCCCTGCGGCTGCGTGGTCAGCTTCTGCACCGGCCATGGCCGAGTTTGTGACGTTACGTCGAAACGGAAGCGCGACAACAGGATGGCCAAAGCAATGATCGCCTCCTGCATGGCGAAGCTGGCGCCGATGCAGACGCGCGGCCCGGCGCCGAAAGGCAGATACTGGAAGCGGTCGATCCGTTCGCGGTTCTCCGGATGGAAGCGCTCCGGCATGAAGGCGTCCGGCCTGTCCCATAGCTTGCGATGACGATGCACCACCCAGGGCATCACCAGCACGGCGGCGTATCTCGGGATATAGAGGCCGTTCCAGGTCTCCGGCTCGATCGGCTCGCGATTGATCGAGGGCGCCGGCGGATAAAGCCTCAGCGCTTCCTCGAAGGCGGCGCGGGTGAGCGGCATGGCGTCCAGCCACCTTGTCGGATCGGGCTCGCGCGCCAGCACCGCATCGATCTCCTGCTCGACCTTGTCGCGCTCCCAAGGCGCTTCGGCGAGACAGTAGATCGTCCAGCCGAGCGCGCGCGCCGTGGTCTCGTGCCCGGCGCCGATGAAGGTGATGATGTTGTCCTCGACTTCGGCGCGGGTCAGGCCGTCCGGCCCCTCGGCTTTCAAGAGAAGCGTCAGGAAATCCTGCGGCACGCCGTCGGGATCGCGCTTCAGCCGCTGCTCGCGCATTTTCACCGTGTTGGCAACGATGTTGCGGAAATAGGCCATGGTCTTGCGGCCGCGGATGCGGGTCAGCCGCGGCAGCCATTCCGGGGCGCGCAACAGGTCGAGCGGATCGACCCGGCCCATGGTCTCGAACAGGCGGTCGATCTCCTTGGCGAAGCTGCCGGGCTCGCCGGCGATCTCGCCGGAAAACAGCGTCTCGGCCAGGATGTCATAGGTGAGCATCGTCATGTCGCGGGCGACGTCGGTCGTGCCGCCGGCCTCGTAGCGGGTGGCGAATTCCAGCGTGCGCTTCAGCATCGGCTCGGCGAAACCGAAGATGTGGCGCGGCGTGAACACCGGCGCCATCGCCTTGCGCGAGCGCTTCCACACCTCGCCCTCGGCGGTGAGCAAGCCGTCGCGCAGGATCGGGCGCAGGATCAGCTGGCGCACCGTCGCCATCTTGTAGTTCCTGGCGTTGTCGATCAGCACGTGGCGGATGAGGCCGGGATCGTTGGCGATGACCAGCGGCCCGCCGATACCGGTCACCGAGATCCAGGGCTCGTTGTAGGTATGCTCGCCCCACAGCTCGAGCGGGTTGCGGTAGACGATGCGCATCATCTCCAGCGTCGAGGGCGGCTGGGTGCGCGGCTTCGGCGCAGGCGGCACGAAGGGGGCGGGCTTTGTGTCCATCGGATGCTCCGCTACGACGGCAATGTAATGCGCGGCAAAGCCGGCGTCCATGTGACCGAACGGAAAGCCCATGGAGAGACCGCCTCGCCTGAATGTGAACGGCGCCCTTCGATGGCTGCTTGTTGACGGTGACCGGTTCCTTTAGTCGCCAACGGATACCGTCAATCGAGGAGCTACCCCGTGAAGCACCAGTTGAGCATCATCATCGGCAGCACGCGACCGGGACGTGCCGGACCGATCTTCGCCGAGTGGATGGAGGGGTTCGCGCGCCAGCACGGCAAGTTCGAGCCGGTGCAAGCCGATATTGCCGCCTTCAAGCTGCCGCTGCTCGACGAGCCGCATCATCCGCGCCTGCGCAAATACGAGAACGACCACACCAAGGCCTGGTCGACGGCGATCGACGCCGCCGACGCCTTCATCTTCGTGGCGCCGGAATACAATTACTTCGCCGCTCCGGCGATTGTTAACGCCGTCGACTATCTGCTCAAGGAGTGGCGCTACAAGCCCGCCGCCATCTTCAGCTATGGCGGGGTGTCCGGCGGCCTGCGCGCGGCACAGGCGCTGAAGCCGCTGCTGACCGCCGTCGGCGTCATGCCGATTCCGGAAGGCGTGGCGCTGCCTTCCTACAGGACCTTGCTCGACAAGGAGGGCGCGTATCATCCGAGCGAGCAGGTTCTGGGCGGTGCAAAGACCATGCTGGACGAGTTGTTCCGCTGGAGCGAGGCACTGAAGGCACTGCGCGCCGGCCTCACGGCAGAATAGCAGACGTCCCGATATGACTGCTGCAACGCCGCGCTCGGGCGAGGCGTTCGCGCCGGCATAGCCCGCTTTCCCCCGGTGCATTGAGCCCGGCCTGCGAAAGGCCGCTCGCCAAGCCGGCAAAACGCCTGCAAACCTTGGAAAAACGGCCATTTGCGCCTATATCTAAGACATCAAAACGGCGCGATTCGGGACCATTTTTCCGCGCCGGATCAGCGACATCAATCAGACAGGTATTTATGAGCGATCAGACCGAAAGCGCCATTGGCGCGGAAGCCGAGTATGGCGCCGATTCCATCAAGGTTTTGAAGGGGTTGGATGCTGTCCGCAAGCGGCCGGGCATGTATATCGGCGACACCGACGACGGCTCGGGCCTGCATCACATGGTCTATGAGGTGGTGGACAACGCCATCGACGAGGCGCTGGCCGGGCATGCCGACCTCGTCTCGGTGACGCTCAACCCCGACGGCTCGGTGACCGTCATCGACAATGGCCGCGGGATTCCGACCGATATCCATCCCAGCGAGGGCGTCTCGGCGGCCGAAGTGATCATGACCCAGCTGCATGCCGGCGGCAAATTCGACCAGAACTCCTACAAGGTTTCGGGCGGCCTGCACGGCGTCGGCGTCTCGGTGGTCAACGCTCTTTCGGCATGGCTCAAGCTCAAGATCCGTCGCAACGGCGAAATCTTCGAGATGAGCTTCACGCACGGCAATGCCGACGCTCCGCTGAAGGTGACCGGCACCTACGAGCAGGACAAGCGACCGGGGACCTATGAAGGCCGCAGCGGCAGCGAGATCACCTTCTTCCCGTCGGCCGAAACCTTCACCATGGTCGAATTCGACTACAACACGCTCGAGCACCGGCTGCGCGAGCTCGCCTTCCTCAATTCCGGCGTGCGCATCGTGCTGACCGACGCGCGCCATGCCGACCTCGTGCGCCACGAATTGCATTATGACGGCGGCCTAGAGGAATTCGTGAAATATCTCGACCGGGTGAAGAAGCCGCTGATCGAGAAGCCGATCGCCATTCGCGCCGAGCGCGACGGCATCACCGTCGAGGTGGCGATGTGGTGGAACGACAGCTACCACGAGAATGTGCTGGCCTTCACCAACAACATCCCGCAGCGCGACGGCGGCACGCATTTGGCCGGATTCCGCGCCGCGCTGACCAGGCAGATCACCGGCTATGGCGAGTCCTCCGGCCAGACCAAGAAGGAAAAGGTTTCGCTGACCGGCGACGACTGCCGCGAAGGCCTGACGGCCGTTCTGTCGGTCAAGGTTCCGGATCCGAAATTCTCCTCGCAGACCAAGGACAAGCTGGTCTCCTCGGAAGTCCGGCCGGTGGTGGAAAGCCTGGTCAACGAGGCGCTGGGCACCTGGCTGGAAGAGCATCCAACCGAAGGCAAGGTGGTGGTGGAGAAGGTGATCCAGGCGGCCGCCGCGCGCGAAGCCGCGCGCAAGGCGCGCGACATAACCCGCAAGAGCACGCTCGGCGTCACCTCGCTGCCCGGCAAGCTTGCCGACTGCCAAGAGCGCGATCCCGCGAAATCGGAAATCTTCATCGTCGAGGGCGATTCGGCCGGCGGCTCGGCCAAGGGCGGGCGCTCGCGCCAGAACCAGGCGATCCTGCCGCTGCGGGGCAAGATCCTGAATGTCGAGCGGGCGCGCTTTGACCGCATGCTCAGCTCCGACATGATCGGCACGCTGATCACGGCGCTCGGCACCTCGATCGGCAAGGACGAGTTCAACGCCGACAAGCTGCGCTACCACAAGATCATCCTGATGACGGACGCCGACGTCGACGGCGCCCATATCCGCACGCTGCTGCTCACCTTCTTCTTCCGGCAGATGCCGGAGCTGATCGAGCGCGGCCATCTCTACATCGCCCAGCCGCCGCTCTACAAAGTGACACGAGGCAAGAGCTCGCAATATCTCAAGGACGAAAGCGCCTATGAGGAATATCTGATCGAGTCCGGGCTGGAAGAGGCTTCACTGACGCTCGCCTCCGGCGAGGTGCGGACCGGACAGGACCTGCGCGGGGCGGTCGACGACGCGTTGGCGGTGCGGCACCTGATCAACGGGCTGCACACGCGCTACAACCGCAGTGTCGTCGAGCAGGCGGCGATCGCCGGCGCGCTCAACGCCGACGTGCTCGCCGATCTCGGCCGCGCCACCGCCATGGCCGAACACGTCGCCAGGCGGCTCGACATGATCGCCGAGGAGACCGAGCGCGGCTGGAGCGGACGGCTGTCGACCTCCAATGACGGGTCGGGCGGCTATGTCTTCGAACGCACCGTGCGCGGCGTCAAGGACGCGGTCCAGCTCGATGCCGGGCTGATCAATTCGGCCGATGCGCGCCAGCTGGACCGCTATGCAGCGCGTCTGGCGGAAGTCTATGGCGAGCAGCCGACGCTGCGCCGCAAGGAGACTTCCGAGCTCCTTTCCGGACCGCTGGCGCTGCTCAACGCGGTGTTCGCGGCGGGCCGCAAGGGACTGACCATGCAGCGCTACAAGGGTCTTGGCGAGATGAACGCCGAACAGCTCTGGGAAACCACGCTGGATCCGAATGTGCGCTCGCTGCTTCAGGTCAAGGTGGCCGACGCGACCGACGCCGACAGCTTGTTCTCACGGCTGATGGGCGACGAGGTGGAGCCGCGGCGCGAGTTCATCCAGGACAATGCGCTGTCGGTGGCCAATCTGGATATTTGAGGACCGTGCCAATCGGCCCTCTCAGCCTGCCGTCGGTCCGCCATCCGTGGCGGATGGGGTGATCCGACCGGAACAGAAGGTCTCCTGAAACATTGTGACAGATCGATCACAACTTGTTTCAGGAGGTTTCGATGGGCCGCGGTATCTTGCTCTGGTTGCTCGGGGTTCCGATTCCGATCATCATTCTCATTATGCTTTTTGCCCGCTAGGAGGCTTCGATGCAGCCCACCCTATCGGCAACCGATGCTCCCGGTACGCTAGAATCCTCCGCCACCGCCGTCAGTTGGGGGCCGATCATCGCTGGCGCTTTCGCAGCCTCGGCTTTGACTCTCATCCTTACCTTGCTCGGCTCCGGACTCGGGCTGACGATGGTTTCGCCCTGGTCCGCGTCAAATCCTTCGGTCACCACCTTCGCGGCTACCACCGGCGCCTGGTTGATCGTCGTGCAATGGCTGTCGGCGGGCCTAGGCGGTTATCTTGCCGGGCGGTTGCGGACCAAATGGGTTGGCGTCCACACTGACGAGGTCTATTTCCGCGACACCACCCACGGCTTCCTTGCCTGGGCGCTGGCCACGTTGCTTGTCGCCGGTGTTCTCGGCTCGGTCCTGTCGGCTGCAGTTGGGACGGGCGTGCAGGCGGCATCCACTGTCGCGTCGGGCGCCGCGATGGGTGCCTCGGCAGGCGCGTCGGCAAACGCCAACGGCGCCTCGGTCGACAATGCGACATCGTATTTCGTCGACACGCTGTTCCGTCCGGCGGATGCGAGCAAGCTTGCAGCCGCCAATCCGCAGAACGACGCGGCGACCACGGCGCAAGCGTCTCGCATCCTGGTCGCAAGTGCCGCCTCCGGTGAGGTGTCGGCCGACGACAAGACCTACCTGGCGCAGCTTGTGATTGCCCGCACAGGCCTTCCGGAAGCTGACGCAAAGGCCCGTGTCGATGCGGTGCTTGCAAAGGTGGAGGAGGCTAAGACCAAGGCCAAGCAGGCGGCAGACACGGCCAGGAAGGCAACGGCCTCATTTGCCCTGATCGGCGCCTTGGCGTTGGTCATCGGCGCATTCATCGCCAGCGCTGCCGCAGCTCTCGGCGGCAAGCAGCGCGACGAAGACGAGGCGCTTTTCCTGTCCAAAGGCTAGACTGAACCATCCGGTGATTGAAAGACAAAGCCCGGCTCACGGCCGGGCTTTTCGGTCTTTGAGATGGCGAGCCGGATCAGTGATCAAAAGCCTTGACGATTTCCTCGGTCATCTTCTTGGCGTCGCCGAGCAGCATCATGGTGCCGTCCTTATAGAACAGCGTGTTGTCGATGCCGGCATAGCCCGAACCCAGCGAGCGCTTGACGAAGAGACAGGTGCGGGCCTTGTCGACGTCGAGGATCGGCATGCCGTAGATCGGGCTGCTCTTGTCATCTCGCGCGGACGGGTTGGTGACGTCGTTGGCGCCGATGACATAGGCGACATCGGCCTGCGCGAATTCGGAGTTGATATCCTCCAACTCGAACACCTCGTCATAGGGCACATTGGCCTCGGCGAGCAGCACGTTCATGTGACCGGGCATGCGGCCGGCGACCGGATGGATGGCGTATTTTACCTCGACGCCATTGGCCTTGAGCTTGTCGGCCATCTCGCGCAGCGCGTGCTGGGCCTGGGCCACCGCCATGCCATAGCCCGGCACGATGATGACCTTCTGCGCGTTCATCATCAGATAGGCGGCGTCGTCGGCCGAGCCCTGCTTGACGGTGCGCTCGATGCCGTCGTCGGCAGCCGCAGCCGTCTCGCCGCCGAAGCCGCCGAGGATGACGGAGATGAAGGAGCGGTTCATGCCCTTGCACATGATGTAGGACAGGATCGCACCGGAAGAGCCGACCAGCGCACCGGTGATGATCAGCGCTAGATTGCCGAGCGTGAAGCCGAGCGCCGCCGCCGCCCAACCGGAATAGGAATTCAGCATCGACACCACGACCGGCATGTCGGCGCCGCCGATCGGGATGATCAGAAGCACGCCGAGCACCAGCGAGGCGGCGACGATCAGCCAGAAGATGAGCTTGGATTCGGTGGTGACGAGCAGCACGATCAGCACCACGAGGGCTACGCCAAGCGCGATGTTGATCAGGTGGCGGCCGCCGATCATGATCGGCTTGCCGGACATGCGGCCGTCGAGCTTGAGGAAGGCGATGACCGAGCCAGTGAAGGTGATGGCGCCGATGGCGACGCCGAGGCTCATCTCGATGAGCGCCTGGGCATGGATGTCGCCGGCCGTGCCGATGCCAAAGCTTTCCGGCGCGTAGATGGCGGCCGCCGCCACCATGACGGCAGCGAAACCGACGAGCGAGTGGAAGGCGGCGACCAGCTGCGGCATCGAGGTCATGGCGATGCGGCGCGCCACATAGGCGCCGACGCCGCCGCCGATGGCAAGCCCCAGCACGATCAGGCCGAAGCGGCCAGCCGAGGGCAGCGCCAGTGCCAGCGTGGTGGCGATGGCAATGCCCATGCCGATCATGCCGTAGAGATTGCCCTGTCGGCTGGTGGTCGGATGCGACAGGCCGCGCAGCGCCAGGATGAACAGGATGCCGGAGACCAGATAGAGGAAGGAAGCGAGATTGACGGTCACGTCACTTTTCCTTCTTCTTGTACATGGCGAGCATGCGCTGAGTGACGAGGAAGCCGCCGAAGATGTTGACCGACACCAGCACCAGGGCGATGAAGCCGAAGCCCGCGGCAAGGCCGGAGGCCGCGATGCCGACGGCGAGCAGCGCGCCGACGACGATGACCGAGGAGATGGCGTTGGTGACGGCCATCAGCGGCGTGTGCAGCGCCGGCGTCACCGACCAGACGACATAATAGCCGACGAAGATCGCCAGCACGAAGATGGCGAAGCGGAAGACAAAGGGATCGATGGCGCCGCCCGAGAGCGCGTGCGCCGCGTTGCCGGCAACCTCGGCGCCGGCGGGCGCATTGGCGAGATCCTGCACCGCGAGGCGTACGGCAGCCGTCGCCCGATCGAGCTGGTCGAGGGCTTTCTGCAGCTGTTCCATCACGCGGTCCCTTCTGGCTTAGGCGAGGGTGACTTGGCCGCGGCCCTCCTCCTGGGCGCCGGTTTCTTGTCGGCGGCATCCGCGACCAGGACCGTGGCCGGGATCGCAGCCGGCTCGGTGCGCGGCTGCCCGGCGGCCTCGGCGAAACTGGGGTGCACGATTTGGCCGGCATCGGTCAGCATCGTCGCCTTGACCAACTCGTCATCGCGCTTGATGGCAAGGGTCTTCGTCGCCTTGTCGACCATCGTCTCGAGGAAGGCGTAGAGGTTCTTGGCGTAGAGCAGCGAAGCGGATGCAGCGACACGACCGGGCACATTGAGATGGCCGACGATCTTGACGCCGTTTTCCGTCGTCACGACCCTGCCTGGCACCGCGCCTTCGACATTGCCGCCGCGCTCGACGGCGAGGTCGACGATCACCGAACCCGGCTTCATCGAAGCGACCATGGCGGCCGACACCAGCTTCGGCGCCGGACGGCCGGGGATCAGCGCCGTGGTGATGACGATATCCTGCTTGGCGATGTGCTCTGCGGTCAGGGCCGCCTGCTTGGCCTGATATTCCTTCGACATTTCCTTGGCGTAGCCGCCGGCGGTCTCCGCCGCCTTGAACTCCTCGTCCTCGACCGCCAGGAACTTTGCGCCGAGCGACTGCACCTGCTCCTTCACCGCCGGACGCACGTCGGTGGCGGTGACGACGGCGCCGAGACGGCGCGCTGTGGCGATCGCCTGCAGACCGGCGACGCCGACGCCCATGATGAAGGTTTTTGCTGCCGGCACCGTGCCCGCCGCCGTCATCATCATCGGCAGCGCGCGATCATATTCGGCCGCCGCATCGACCACCGCCTGGTAGCCGGCAAGATTGGCCTGCGAGGAAAGCACGTCCATCACCTGCGCGCGGGTGATGCGCGGCATGAACTCCATCGAGAAGGCGGTGATGCCGGCACTGGCCATCGCGGCAAGCGCCGCATCGTTGCCGTAAGGATCCATGATGGCGATGACGGCCGCGCCCGATTTGTAGCCCTTGAGCTCGGCATCGGTCGGCCGGCGCACCTTCAGCACCACATCGGCGTTCTTGGCGTCCCCGGCAGTTCCAATCGTGCCGCCGGCGGTGGCAAATTCCTGATCGGTGATACGCGAGCCCAGGCCGGCGCCCTTCTCGACGATCACCTCGAAGCCCAGGCCCGCCAGCCTTTTCACCGTCTCGGGCGAGGCCGCGACTCTCGGCTCGTTCGCGTCAAGCTCACGAGGGATGAATACCGTCTGCCCCACCGCATGATCCTTTCGGCTGGAACCTTGCTGCGCAAGGCGTCGGCCGGGACCTCCGGCGAAACGTCGAACGCAATGGCTTGGAAAGTCTACCGCAGAATGAAATAGCCGACGGCCATGATCACGATGAACAGGATGGTCGCCGAGAAGAAGCCGCCCGCGAAGAAGCCGAAGGCCATGGCCAGCAGAATGGCAGCGCAGACGAGCGAGCCGTATTTGGCGAGCGTGAGAAATGCGTTGTAGGTGCGATCATGCTCGGCATAGTCCATCTGCGCGCCCAGTTCGACAGGACCGGTCGGCGTGTGATCAGCCATAGGAATACCCCTTCGAAAATGCCTTCGAGGCACATAGCGAAAAGCCCGAGCAAGAGCAATGGCGCTATTGCCGCACGGCCGGCGACAACAGCCTCAAACGAAAGTTGAAATGGGCGGAAGCTAAAATTGCGATGGGAGGCCCTCGCCGTGGCGAGGGGCGTCGTAGGCCTTTAAAGCGCGTCGCGCTGAATCGGATTCAGGCGAGACGCTTCAAAGCTCTTTTTGATGGGTGCCGTTGCCCAGAACCGCTGCACGGTTCCGGGCGAGATGCATTAGGCGGCGAGGTGCGGAAACAGGCCGAGCAGGCCGACCACGATCAGATAGAGCGCGACGATGTAATTGAGCAGGCGCGGCATCACCAGGATCAATATGCCGGCGATCAGCGAGATCAGGGGCGTGAGCGCAAGCGAGTGGATGGTCATAATAATCGTACTCCTTCCCGTGAAAAACCCGATTTGAGCCGGCGACAAGCCTGGGGGGCAAGAATGCGGCGCCGCCGATGATCAGTGACGCCGGTACTCGTAACGCGGGAGCGGCGGGGAAGGTTCACGAGGCACGGAAGGACGCCCGTTCAGGCGGCATCGCGATAGTATTTGGCCGTCGGTACGATCGACAGCGGGGTGAGCCGGTTGATGGCCGGATTGGCGAACATCATCCGCTGCTCCACCGGCGTCGACTTGAAGAAAGGGAAGCGGTCGAGCGTCTGGCGCAAGTTTTCACCACAGGGGATCTCGAACAAGGCGATCGGCGCAAGGACACCCGGAAACACCTTGCCTTCTGTCCGCTGCACGGCATGGAAGATGCGGGCGTAGTAAGCGGAATGTTCGACCTTGACCGGCGTCAGCACGGCCGTCTGGCCAAAATAGCTGGAAGCCACCATGCCGAGCCTCAGCGTCAGGAAAGGCAGGACTCCGGGCGCGGGCGCGCTATCCGCGTCGGTTGCGAACCGGGTTCCGTCTATGAAGGTTTCTCCGCGGGCAAGCCGCTCGGCCAAGATTTCCGGATAGGCGTCGACAGAGGGCGAATAGGGGTGCTCGCGGGAAATGTAATGGAGCCGCAGCGTGCTGACCAAGTGGCCATCGAAATAGACGCCGAACCGGTAGGAATTCGGCAGGTTGTCCCAGCGATCCTCGAACATCCCGCTGGCGATCGGGCCGCACATGCCTGAGCGCAGGTAGGACTGATAGCGAAGACGGTAGATCGCCTCCAGATCTTCGCCCCCCGTGATCAGACGATAATCGACATGCTCCAGCAATTGCATGATCGAACGATTCAGCGCCGAGCCAGCATTTGCGCCGGCGCCAGACTGCGCATCGTTTCTTGCAGCATCCATTCTCAAGTCCTCGTATCCGCCTGTAAACAGGCTATTCGAGTCAAAATGAGACACAAGCCGAAAATTCGATACTGCTGGTTTACCTTCCGTTAACCTTAACAATGCGCCGGAAAGGGTTGCATGGAAAAGTCGACCTGGCGCCCGGACCTTGGCTTGCATCCGATATCAAAGAGTACACAGCTGCCAGAACTGATAGGACTGGGCCGCCGCAGCTGACAGCAATATAGGACATCTGGCCAAAATACTCGGCTGTATTGAATTGCTTAGAGAAAACAATTGCGAGCTGTTGAACCTGAAAACTCGGGTGAAAACCTTCCGATTTGGCGAAAATGGCTGCGTAGCCAAAGCAACGCGCATTCTCAATCCTGCTTGATGAAATTCCCTACCTGGCCGACCGTCTGGGGGCGAGGCGCAGGTCCGCGGCGAACGGCCAGGTGACGTTCGACATCGTCTCGATGCCGGACGCGCTGAGCGCGGCGCCGAACAGGAAGCCTTGCACGAGGTCCGGCTTGACCGAACGCACCAATATCTTCAGCTGCTCGAAAGTCTCCACCCCTTCGATCGTGACGACCAGGCCCAGCGTCCGGGTCAAGCCGACGATACCCTTCAGAAGATCGAGCGACTGGGGGCTCTGGGTCACGTCGATGAGGAAGGAGCGGTCAATCTTGATCTTGTCGAGCGGCAGCTTGTGCAGGTAGCTGAGGCTGGAATAGCCGGTGCCGAAGTCGTCGAGCGCGATGCGGACGCCCAGCGCTTTCAGCTCTTCGATCAGCTCGCGGGTCAGCGATTTGTCGTCGAGCAGGGCAGTCTCCGTCACCTCGATCTCGAGCCGGTGCGGCGCAAGGCCCGACGCCGCCAGGGCATCACGCACCTTCTGCACGACGTCGCGGTTGCGGAAGTCCTTGGCCGACAGGTTGATCGAAACGCTGGTCTGGGCCGGCCATTTGGCGCATTCGGCGCAGGCCGCCTGCAGCACGAAAGAGCTGATCTCGGAGATGATGCCCATCTCCTCGGCCAGCGGAATGAAGACGCCCGGCGAAATCGGGCCGAGATCGGGATGATCCCAGCGGCAGAGCGCCTCGCAGCTGGCGATGCGCATGGTGCTCATCGACACGATCGGCTGGTAGACGACGCGCAACTCCTTGGCTTGCACGGCGCTGCGCAGATCGGCCTTCATCAGCTGGCGATTGCGGAAGGCGGCGTCCATCGATGCCTCGAACAGCCGCCAGCTGTTCTTGCCGAGCTCCTTGGCTTTGTAGAGCGCGAGGTCCGCCTTGACGATCATGCCGTCAACGTCGGTGTCCTTGACCACGGACAACACCGCGCCGCCGCTGGTCTGGATGCGCAGGCCGTGACCGGCGACGTCGACTTCGCCCTGCAGGCCGGCGAAGATCTCGTCGAGCAGGCTGCTGAGATGGCTCTCATCCTCGATGCGGTCGAAATAGATCATGAATTCGTCGCCGCCGAAGCGGCTGACATTGATGCCCGGCCCGGCGACCGCTGCCAGCCGCTCGGCTACGGCGTAGATCAAACCGTCGCCGACCGGGTGGCCGAGCGTGTCGTTGACGCTCTTGAAATCATCAAGGTCGAGCACCGCCAGGCCGCAGAGCCGGTCGCGGTCGCCGGACGCCATGGCTTCGCCGACCAGCTCGTGGAAGTAGGCACGGTTCGGCAGGCCGGTGAGGTTGTCGTAGCGCGCCATGAATCGGATCTTTTCCTCCGCCTCGACGCGCGCCGTGACGTCCTCGAAGGTGATGACGCCGAGTTCCTGGCTGCCTTCGCGCGCGGAGAACTCGTAGTGCTGGCCATTGGCGAGCGACACGAGCACCTTGCGGTCCCGGCCCTCGCGCAAGGCGCGCGTCAGCTGCGCCTCGATGTAGCGGCAATCCTTCGGTGCCAGCATGCCGCCGGCGACGCCGCGCATCAGAAGGCCGTGGATCGAGCGCCCCAGCAGCGCGTCGGCCGATTTCAGCGACATCAGATGGGCGGCCTCGGCATTGGCGACGGCGACGCGCCCGTCGGGGCCGAGCATGACCAGGCCGTGCGACATCGTGTTGAGCGCGCGGTCGAACCTGCGCGTCAGGTTTCTCGCCTGCTTGTGGCCGATGACCGCCGAGAACAGCACGTTGCGGACATGATCGGCGCCGGTGATGGTGATGAACGTCATCGGGATGATCATCAGGCCGAGGACGACGGAGGGCGCATCCATGCGCAGCAGGAGCGCGAGAGCCGCCGGACCGATGAAGGTCACGGAAAAGATCCGCACCATGCGGGGCGACCCATAGTTGCGGGCGACAACGGTGACCAGGGTCGCCAGCGTCAGCGACATTGCCGCCAGCTCGGCGAACGGTTCGGGATATATGTAGATCGACACGAAACACAGCGCGCCCAATCCGAGACCCTGAAGGCAGCCCTTCAGGATGTAGCTGCGCTCCAACCGCTGCGCGTGTTCGACATCGGCAATCGCGCCGCCTGTCCTCAGGAAGCCGCGAATGCCGAAGTAACGGATAAGGCTGACGGAAAGCAGGGCAAAAGAAAACGCCAGGAACAGGGGATTGTGGGTGCGCAGATAGATCATGAATCCGAGGATCCAGTAGCACGCGCCACCGATCAACAACATGTGCGCGTTGTCGAACAACGACCGCACAAATTGGATATAAACATCCGCGGGGATGCTTTCGGTCTTTGTTTTGCCCATAGGGTCGGCCCAACGCTAAGCCTTGTCATGACACAACCGCCTTAAGAAAGGCTTAGAACAGAACCGTCTTGAGCAGCGGCTTCGGTCTGCCCGCCAAGTCGCAAAGGACCTAACGCATGTCACCCACAAGTGCGCAGCGGTTTTTGGGAGCACGACCTGCATCGAACAAAGGCCTAAAGCGCCTCGCCTGGATCCATTTCGACGCGAGGCACTTTAGGCGACCGACGAAAACTTCGGGATTGGTCTGGCGCAATCACTCGGCAGCGCTGAGAACGGGCACCGGAGCGGCCTCGGTCAGCCGCTGCAGCAGCCTGGAGCGCTCTTCGGACGCCTTTGCGGTGCTGGCCTGCCGGACATGGCCATAGCCGCGGATGAGCGCCGGAACGGAGGCCAGAGCGGCGGCGGCCTCGACCTTGCCCGGCGCAAGTGCTCCGGCGATCAGATCGAGATCGGCCTCGTATTGCCCAAGCAGTTGCCGCTCGGCGCGCCGTTCGGCGGTATGGCCGAACAGGTCGAACGCGGTGCCGCGCAGGCCTCTCATGGCAGCAAGCAGGCGAAATGCCTTCATCATCCACGGGCCGAAACTCGATTTCCTCGGCTTGCCGTCATTGCTGCGCCGCCCGAGGATCGGCGGCGCGAGGTGAAATTCCAGCTTTTCGTAGCTTTGGAACTGCCTTGCGAGATCGGCGGCGAAGCTGCCGTCGGTGTAAAGCCGGGCCACCTCATACTCGTCCTTGATCGCCATCAGCTTGAACAGGTTTTTCGCGGCCGCCTCGGTGACGGCCGTTGAGCCGGGAACCGCTCTCGCCTCGGCTGCGCGCAGGGCCGCGATCCTGTTGGAATAGCGCTTGCCATAGGCGGCGTTCTGGTAGGCGGTGAGGAAAGCCACCCGCCGGGCGACAATGTCGTCGAGCGTTTCGGGTGCCGACGCCGGCTTGCCGGTACGACCGACCAGGCCGCGCACGAAATCCGGCTGGTGCGCGGCGCGACGGCCCCAGCGGAAGGCGGCGATGTTCATCACCACCGCTTCGCCGTTCAATTCTATCGCTTTTTCAACGGCTTCGGCCGAGAGCGGCAGCCCGCCATGCTGGAAGGCGAAGCCGAGCATGAACATGTTGGCGCCGAGCGAATTGCCGAACAGCGCGGTCGCCGTGCGGGTGGCATCGAAGAAGTGGGTCTTGTCGTCGCCGGCGGCGGCACGGATCGCCTTCTTCAGCCGCTCGACCGGCAGCGAAAAATCCGCGGAACGGGTGAATTCGCCGGGCATGATCTCGGCGGTGTTGGCGAGGAACATGGTATGGCCCTCGCGCACCGCGGCGAGCACCTTTTTGGCTCCGGAGACGACGAGGTCGCAGCCAAGCACAAGATCGGCCTTGCCAGCGGAAACGCGGATGGCGTGGATGTCCTCGGGCGTCGGGGCGATGCGGACATGGGTGAAGACCGAGCCGCCCTTCTGGGCAAGGCCCGCCATGTCGATCATGCCGCAGCCCTTGCCCTCGATATGGGCAGCCATGCCCAGCACCGCGCCGATGGTGACGACGCCGGTGCCGCCGACACCGTCGATGATCGCCGCCCAGCCCTGAGATCCGAGTGGAAATTCGGCGGGTGACGGCACGCCTTCGAGCGGATCGCTCTTGCCGGCAATCCCCTCGGCCTTCCTGATCTTGCCGCCATGCACCGTCACGAAAGAGGGGCAGAAGCCGTTGAGGCAGGAAAAATCCTTGTTGCAGCTCGACTGGTCGATCCGGCGCTTGCGACCGAATTCGGTCTCGACCGGCTGGATCGAGACGCAGTTCGACTGCACGCCGCAATCGCCGCAGCCTTCGCAGACCAGTTCGTTGATGAAGACGCGCTTGTCGGGATCGGGGAAGGTGCCGCGCTTGCGGCGCCGGCGCTTTTCCGCGGCGCAGGTCTGGTCATAGAGAAGCACCGACACGCCCTTGACCTCGCGCAGCTCGCGCTGGACGAGGTCGAGGTCGTCGCGGTGATGGATCGTGGCGCCGGGCGGGAAATCGGCCTTGCCGGCATATTTAGCCGGCTCGTCGGTGACGACGGCGATGCGCTCGACGCCCTCCGCGCGCACCTGTCTGGCGATCATATCGACGGTGAGGCCACCTTCGTGCGGCTGGCCGCCGGTCATGGCGACTGCGTCATTGTAGAGGATCTTGTAGGTGATGTTGGCGCCTGAGGAGAGCGCAAAGCGGATCGCCAGCGCGCCGGAGTGGTTGTAGGTGCCGTCGCCGAGATTCTGGAAGATATGGCCGCGCTTGGAGAACGGCGCCTGGCCGACCCATTGCGCGCCCTCGCCGCCCATGGCGGTGAAGCCGACCGTGTTCCGGTCCATCCACAGCGCCATGAAGTGGCAGCCGATGCCGGCGGCGGCAAGCGAGCCCTCCGGCACCTTGGTCGAGGAATTGTGCGGGCAGCCCGAGCAGAAAAACGGCGTGCGCGAACCGATGTCGACGGTATCGGCGAGCATCGCCTGGAACTGGCGCAGCTTCGCCACGCGCGCCGCGATCTCCTCCAAGGGGCCGATGGTACGCAAGATACGCTCGCCGAGCGCGATCGCGATCTCGTTCGGGTCGAGCGCGCCCTTGGCCGGAAACAGCCAGTCCCCGCGCTCGTCCTTCTTGCCGACGATGGCAGGCTGAATAGCGGAACCGTAGAGGTTCTCGCGCAACTGGACCTCGATCAACGAGCGCTTCTCCTCGACGACGACGATGGTGTCGAGGCCGCGGGCGAAGTCGGCGATATGCTGATAATCGAGCGGCCAGGGGCAGCCGACCTTGAACAGGCGGATGCCTATGCGATTGGCCGCATTTTCGTCGATCCCGATATCCTCCAGCGCCTGGCGGACGTCGAGATAGCTCTTGCCTATGGTGATGATGCCGAGCTTCGGGTTGCTGCCGCCCGAATAGACGGTCCGATTGAGCCCGTTGGCCTGGATGAAGGCGGAAGCGGCGGCGCGCTTGTGCTCATGCAGGCGCTCCTCCTGGCCGAGCATGTCGATCTCGTGGCGGATGTTCAAACCGCCGGGCGGCATGTCGAAATCAGGAATGACGATGTTCAGCCGCGCGATCGAGGCGTCGACCGAAGCGGTCGATTCGATGTTGTCCTTGACGCATTTGATCGCCGCCCAGGTGCCGGCGAAACGCGACATGGCGAAGCCCAAGAGACCGTAGTCTATGATCTCCTGGACGCCGGCGGGGTTGAGGATCGGCACCATGGTGTCGACGAACAGGAATTCGGTCGCGTGCGCGTTGGTCGAGGATTCGGCCATATGGTCGTCGCCCATCAGGGCGAGAACGCCGCCATTTTTCGACGAGCCGGCGAGATTGGCGTGGCGGAAAACGTCGCCGGAGCGGTCGACGCCCGGCCCCTTGCCGTACCAGACGGCAAAGACGCCGTCATGGATGCCTTCGCCGAGCAACTCGGTCTGCTGCGAGCCCCAGCACGCGGTGGCGGCGAGCTCTTCGTTGAGGCCCGGCTGAAAGACGATGTCGGCCTGCGCAAGCTGCCGCTTCGCCTTCCACAGCTGCATGTCGAGGCCGCCCAGCGGCGAGCCGCGATAGCCGGAGACGAAGCCTGCGGTGTTGAGGCCGGCGCGGCGGTCGCGCTCGCGCTGCATCAAAAGCATGCGCACGACGGCTTGCGCCCCGGACAGGAAAACGCGCTCCTTGCCAAGGTCGAACTTGTCGTCGAGCGCGACGTCATGCAGCGTCATCAGGCATGTCCTCTGCGGAGGCGCGCCGTGGATCGGCGGCCAACGTCGGAGTGAGAGGCCGCAGTCTTTCTTCCCTTGCGGGACAGGTCAAACGAAATCGCAGCGACCAGAGCGCACGCAACAAACGGTCCCGCTGGAAGCGGTCGCCGCATTCAATCGCACGCTAAACGCTTTGCAGCGCACGAAAATTTTGACCGGTCAACGGGCCTCAAGCCGCCTTCGAGCAATCCGGCTTGGGCGCATCCGGCAGCTTGCCGTCGGGATGGCCGGCAAGGTCCGGGTTGAGCTCGTATTTCGGCCCGATCACCAGCGGCCGGTCCGGCAGCATGGTCTGGTCCGCCGAGGAGGTCATCGTCGTCTCGAGGCTTTGAAGCAACGTGCCGCTCGAATCCTCGATGCGGATCGTCACGGAATAGGGCTTGTCCTTGACCACGCAGGTGAGCGGCGGGCTGGTCAAGGTGATATGCGGGAGCTTCGGCCAGATCTTCTGGTTGACGATGAGCGGGTCGCCGCCGGCCGGATTCTGGAAATTCACCACCGCAATCTGTCCCTCGCCCATCGGCCGCAGCGGTCTCAGCGTGATGACATAGGTGGCGATGCCAAGCCGGTAGTTGAACTCGAACAGCTTGCCGGAAATGGCGAAGAGCTGCTCCTTGCCGGTGTCGCGGCAGGCGCCGAGCGCCGTCGCGGCGATCAGGGCCGCGCCGAGAGCGATCGAACGGAATTTTCTAAGCATTGGTGGCCTCCCTGGCCGCCGTGCGGCGGCGATAATAGCGGTTCGCTTTCTGGCGGTTGCCGCAGACGGCCATGTCGCACCAGAGGCGGCTTGAGTTGCGGCTGCGGTCCAGAAAGAGCCAGCTGCAGTTCGGACAGATCCTGAGCCTGGCAACGGTGTCGTCGCGCAGCAGCGAAAGCGCCGAGACGGCCAAAGCCGCCTCGAAAGCGATCGGCGTCGCCGGATCGCCAAAGGGCCTGCCCGGCGCGCCGATCTCGGTGCTGCTGCCGGAGAGGCCGTTGGCGCAGGCGGTCAGGAAATCCGGCAGATGGCCGGCGGCGATCGCGCCTTTCGCTATGGCATCGCGGAACAGGCGGTCCGTCGCCTCGCGGATCGACAGCACGACCGCGGCGATGCCGCCCGGCTGAGGGGCCTCCAGCCGCCGGCCGCCAAGCTCGGCGGCGCGAAAGCCGCTCGCCGCCTCGGCGAAGCGGGCGATCTCGGCGGGATCAGCGAAACGGTCGAAGGTCTTTTCCGGGTCATTGCGCAGGACGACCGTGTTCGCCGTGTCGAGCGCGAGGATGCCGCCGGTGAAGCGGTGCGGGGTCCAGGATACCGTCATGCCAGAAATCTAACCGATAAAACGTATTTGACAAGTTAGATTTCGGATGCAACGCTCCAAACGAGGGCCAGTTCGCACGGCCCTAGGGATGCTCCATGCTTTATTTCTATCAGCAGGTGCTGAACGGGCTGCATTCGGGCGCGCTCTATGCGCTGCTCGCCTTCGGCTACGTGCTGACCAACGGCATCCTGCACCGCACCAACCTTGCCTATGGCGCGCTGTTTGCCTTTTGCGGCCACACCATGATCCTGACCGCCGCCTTCGGCTATCAGGCGCTGTGGCTGACGCTGTTTGCCTCGGTCGCGCTAGGTATCGTTGCTGCCCTGCTCTATTCGGTGCTGATCAGCCAGGTGCTGTCGCGCAGCGTGTTCGAGAGGCTGGCGGACCGGTCGCCTAATGCGATCGTGGTGACGACGCTCGGCATCTTGCTGTTCCTGTCGGAAGCAAGCCGCATCGCCGCCGACACGCATGATCTCTGGCTGCCGCCGATGCTCGCCCAACCCGTCGTCTTCGCGCAGGGTGCCGGCTTCAAGGTGACGCTCACCGTTATCCAGCTCTTGGATTGCGCGGCGGTGATGGCGATGGTGGCAGTGGCCGCCTGGCTGTTTTCGCATTCGCGCTTCGGACGGGCCTGGCGGGCCGTGTCCGACGACCCGAAGGCGGCCGCGATGTGCGGCATCGACGTCACCGCGGTGTTCCGCCGCGCGGTGCTCTATGGCGGCTTCTGCGCGGCTTTTGCCGGCATGCTCGCCGGCATCTACTACGGCAACATCAGCTTCGGCACGGGCCTCGTCTACGGCCTCAAGATCCTGTTCGTGACGGCGGTCGGCGGCTACATGTCGCCGCTCAAAGCTGCTCTCGGTGCCGCGGCCTTCGGCATGGCCGAATCGCTGTGGGCCGGTTATTTCCCGCTCGAATGGCGCGACGGCTGGATATACCTCTTTCTCGTCGCCATGCTGGTGCTGATCGGCGCCGGCCGCGACCAGGCCAAGGTCGCCTGAAACCCATCAGACTTTGGTTGCATGACGCGCCGTGAGGTGACCGGTTTTTACCGTTGCTCGCCGCGTGGGTCGCCGGCACGTGCTTTGCCATGTTGACCATCCGGGCCACGCACTGCATACCGTTGGGCCAAGCGGCGCGACACCGGAGGGGGACTCGGGCGCGGCGCCAGCACTTTGAGTTAGGCATCGTGCTTTCCGAAATCGAACGCGATTCTCGGGGCCGGTGCGCGAGGGAGGAAATGCATGGCAGGGCTGCTCGCTCTATCCACGACGATCGACCGCATCAACGAGTTCATCGGCCGCTGGGTCTCGTGGCTGATCCTGCTTGCGATCCTGGTGAGCGCCGGCAACGCGGTCATCCGCAAGGTGTTCGACATCTCCTCCAACGCCTGGCTCGAACTGCAGTGGTATCTGTTCGGCGCCGCCTTCATGCTGGCCGCCGCCTATACGCTGAAACAGAACGACCATATCCGCATCGACATCGTCTACGGCATGTTCCCCCGCCGCGTGCAGCACTGGATCGACCTCCTCGGCCATCTCCTCTTCCTGATGCCGTTCGTGGTGCTGATGGTGATCTACTTCGTGCCTTACGTGTCGCTGTCCTTCCGCAGCGGCGAGATGTCGACCAATGCCGGCGGGCTGATCGTCTGGCCGGCCAAGGCCATCCTGCTCGTCGGCTTCTTCCTGCTGGCCATCCAGGGCGTCTCCGAGATCATCAAGAAGATCGCCATCATGCGCGGCGACATGGAGGATCCCACTCCCTATGTGTCGGCCCACGACCAGGCCAAGCTCGAGGCCGAAGCGCTTGCCGAAGAAGCCAAGGCGCTGTCCGGCGAGGTGCGCTCATGATCGAGTTCATCGCGCAGAACATGGCGCCGATCATGTTCGCCTCGCTGATCATCTTCCTTTTGATCGGCTACCCCGTCGCCTTCTCGCTCGCTGCGAACGGCCTGTTGTTCTTCTTCATCGGCGTGCTCTTGTCGCCCTATTCCGGCGGCTCGATCAACCTCGCCTGGCCGCTGCTGCATGCGCTGCCGGATAATTTCTACGGCACCAGGGTGATGTCGAACGACACGCTGCTGGCCATTCCATTCTTCACTTTCATGGGGATCGTGCTGGAGCGATCCGGCATGGCCGAGGACCTGCTCGACACGGTCGGGCAGCTGTTCGGCCCGATCCGCGGCGGGCTTGCCTATGCGGTGATCTTCGTCGGCGCACTGCTTGCCGCAACGACCGGCGTGGTGGCGGCCTCCGTCATCGCCATGGGGCTGATCTCGCTGCCGATCATGCTGCGCTACGGCTACGACCGGCGCCTCGCCTCGGGCGTGATCGCGGCTTCCGGCACACTGGCCCAGATCATCCCCCCCTCGCTGGTGCTGATTGTGCTGGCCGACCAGCTTGGACGCTCGGTGGGCGACATGTATGCGGGCGCACTGATCCCCGGCCTCGTTCTGACCGGCATCTACATGCTCTACATCCTGATCATGTCGATCGTCCGGCCGAACGCGATGCCGGCATTGCCGCTCGAGGCCCGCACGCTCGGCCACGGCGTGATTTCGCTGATCGTGGCGCTGATGGTGACCGGCGCGATTTCCTATGCGGCCTATCGTTACCTCGCGCCGACGCATGGCGACAATGCGGACATCCTTGGCGCCACCGTGGGCGTGATCGCCATCTACATCGTGGCGATCGCCGACCAGCGCCTCCACATCAACATGATGTCCAAGCTGGCACAGCAGGTGGTGATCGTGCTGATCCCGCCGCTGGCGCTGATCTTCCTGGTGCTGGGCACCATCTTCCTCGGCATCGCCACCCCGACCGAGGGCGGCGCCATGGGCGCCGTCGGCGCGCTGATCATGGCGGGCTTCAAGGGGCGGCTGACGATGGACGTCATCAAGCAGGCGCTGGCCTCGACGACGCGGCTCTCCGCCTTCGTGCTGTTCATCCTGATCGGCGCGCGCGTCTTCTCGCTCACCTTCTACGGCGTCAACGGCCACATCTGGGTCGAGCATCTCTTGACCTCGCTGCCGGGCGGCGAGACCGGCTTCCTGATCGGCGTCAACGTGCTGGTTTTCGTGCTCGCCTTCTTCCTCGACTTCTTCGAGCTCGCCTTCATCATCGTGCCGCTGCTGGCGCCCGCCGCCGACAAGCTCGGCATCGACCTGATCTGGTTCGGCGTGCTGCTTGGCGTGAACATGCAGACCAGCTTCATGCATCCGCCGTTCGGCTTCGCGCTGTTCTACCTGCGTTCGGTCGCGGCGCGCGTGCCCTATCTCGACCGCATCACCGGCAAACAGATCGCGCCGGTCACCACCGGCCAGATCTATTGGGGCGCGGTGCCGTTCGTCTGTATCCAGGTGATCATGATCGGGCTTACCATCGCCTTCCCGCAAATGGTGATGCGCTACAAGGGCACCGCCGTCGAGCCGAGCACGATCGACCTCAAGCTGCCGGACATGCCGGGACTTGCGCCGCTCGGCACGCCGCCGGCCGACAATGGTGCGGCGCCCGCCAGTGGCGGCTCGGCGCCCGCCGCGCCTGGCACCCCGGACTTGTCACAGCCGCCGAATTTCGGCGATACGGCCCCCGCCAAGCCGGCGGCGCCGGCGCCCGATCTTTCCAATCCGCCGAGTTTCAACTGAGGTGACCAAGTCATGAGAGCCGTACGGCTGGAAGCAATCGGCGGCATCGCCCTTCGTGAGGTCGACAAACCTGCGCCGGGGCCGGAGGATGTTCTGGTGCGGATCGAAGCCTGCGGCGTCTGCGGCACGGACCGCCACCTGTTCCATGGCGAATTCCCGTGCACGCCGCCGGTCACGCTCGGCCACGAATTCTGCGGCATCGTCGAGGCGGTCGGCGACGCGGTGTCCGGCATCGCCGTCGGCGATCGGGTCACGGGCGACCCCAACATCGCCTGCGGGCGCTGCAGCCAGTGCCGGGCCGGCCGCGTCAATTTGTGCAGCAATCTCAGGGCTATCGGCATCCACCGCGACGGCGGTTTCGCCGATTATGTCGTGATGCCGCAAGGCCAGGCCTTCCTCCTGCCCGGCAACCTTCAGCCGACGCATGGCGCCTTCTGCGAGCCGCTGGCCTGCTGCCTGCACGGCATCGACCTCGCCGGAATCAGGCCCGGCGGCTCGGTGGTGGTGCTCGGCGGCGGCGTCATCGGCCTGCTCACCGTGCAATTGGCGAAGCTTGCCGGTGCCGCGACCATCATCCTATCGACCAGGCAGGCCTCGCGCCGGGCGCTGGCCGAAGAACTCGGCGCGACCGCTACGGTCGATCCCAGCGCCGTCGATCCCATCGAGGCCATCGCCGGAAAAGCCGGGCTTGTGCCGGGCGGCGTCGACGTGGTGCTGGAATGCGCCGGGGTTCGCGACACGATCGAGCAGTCGATGCGAATTGCCAAGGCCGGAGGTACGGTGGTGATCGTCGGCGTGATGCCGCAGGGGCAGAAGGTGGCTTTCGAGCCTTTCGACGTGCTGTTCCGGGAGTTGAAAGTCCTCGGGTCCTTCATCAATCCCTTCACGCATCGACGCGCCGCGGACCTCATCGCGTCCGGCGCGATCGAGATCGACAAGCTGATTTCCAGGCAGGTGCCACTCGAAGAGGCCCCGCAGGTGATCTCGAACCCAGCCGCCCCCGGCGAGGTCAAGGTGCTGGTCGTGCCGGGCCGGACCTGAAGTCCTGCAACGTTGGCGATTGGCGAAACCGGCGGTGACAGCGCCCTCTCCCCGTCACCATAGGGGAGAGGGCGTAGACCCCGGCTACAGCTTGCCGTTACGCTGCTGCACCATCATGAAGGTGTCGTAGTTGTATTCGGCGACCTGGGCCCAGAGATAGTGCTCCTTGCGGAAGCCTTTGATGGATTCCCAGATCTTCTTGAACGGCGCGTTGTTGGCCTCCATTTCGGCATAGACTTCGTTGGCCTTTTCGAAGCAGGCGGCCATGATTTCCTGGCTAAAAGGAGCCAGCTTGGCGCCGCTGGCGACCAGCCGCTTCACCGCCGCCGGATTGAGGTAGTCGTATTTCTGCAGCATGTTGGCGTCGGCGGCTTGCGCGGCCGTGTGCACCAGCGACTTGTAGGCAGGCGACAATTCCTCGTATTTTGCCTTGTTGAACATCAGATGCACGGTCGGGCCGCCTTCCCACCAGCCGGGATAGTAGTAGTAGGGCGCGACCTTGTAGAAGCCGAGCTTCTCGTCGTCATAAGGGCCGACCCATTCGGCGGCGTCGATCGTGCCCTTTTCCAGCGCCGGGTAGATGTCGCCGCCGGCGATCTGCTGCGGCACGACGCCGAGCTTCTGCACCACTTTGCCGGCAAAGCCGCCGATGCGCATCTTGAGGCCGGAAAGATCGGCGACCGTGTTGATCTGCTTGCGGAACCAGCCACCCATCTGCACGCCGGTGTTGCCGCCCGGCAGGCCGAACAGGCCTTGCGTTGCAAGGAATTCGTTGAAGAGGTCAATGCCGCCGCCATGATAGTGCCAAGCGTTCATGCCGCGCGCGTTAAGCGAGAACGGCACTGCGGCACCCAGCGCCCAGGTTGGGTCCTTGCCCCAATAGTAATATGCCACCGTGTGGCATGCCTCGACGGTGCCTGCGGCGGTGGCGTCGGCCGCCTGCAGGCCGGGAACGAGCTCGCCCGAGGCGAAGACCTGAACCTGGAAATTGCCGTCGGTCGCTTCCGACAGCATTTTTGAGAACACTTCCGCACCGCCATAGATCGTGTCGAGCGATTTCGGGAAGGACGATGCCAGCCGCCAGGTCACTTTCGGATTGGACTGGGCTATCGCCGGCGTGGCAAGCGCGGCGGCCGCTGCCGCGACACCAACACCGGATGCACCGGCCTTACGGATGAACGAACGACGATCCATGCATTTTCCTCCCGTTTAGAACCAACAGACCGATGCTCGGACATCCGCGGTGCCCTGATCGGCTGCGCGAAACAATACACGGGCAAGATGTCGAGTCCAGCACCGCGGGCAACGTGCAACTATAGTCTAACGCCGACCGTCCTGGCCCATTCGGAGAACCGAAACTTGCCATGGCAAAGTGCCGACTGATCGCCTATTTTGTAGGCAGAATAATTCGTTAGCCCTCGATGGAACCCGTATCCAAAATGCAGCAGCCGCTCGTTGCCGTCTCAACCGATGTCCGCCAGTTCGACAACTACACATGGCATGCCGCGCCCCAGCAATATATCGAGGCGGCGATCGCCGGCGCCGGCGTGTTCCCGCTCCTGGTGCCGTCCTTCGGCGACCGGCTCGATTTCGACGAGCTGCTGTCCTCGGTCGACGGCGTCATGGTGACGGGTTCGAAATCCAACGTGCATCCCTCGCTCTATGGCGGCGATCCCAGCGAGGCCAACGGTCCCTACGACCCGGCGCGCGACTCCACCACGCTGCCGCTGATCCGCAAGGCGATCGAGCGCGGCGTGCCGCTGCTCGCCATCTGCCGCGGCATCCAGGAGCTCAACGTGGCGCTGGGCGGGACGCTCGGCACCGAGATCCAGGAGCGCGAAGGCTCGCTCGATCACCGCGCGCCGGTGAGCGACAATCAGGACGAGCGCTTCGGCATCCACCAGACGATTTCGATCAAGCCTGGAACCTGCCTCGCCGGCGTGTTCGGCGCCGGCGACATCAAGGTCAACTCGCTGCATCGCCAAGCGATCGACCGGCTCGGATCGAAACTGCAGGTCGAGGCTTTGGCGACCGACGGCACGATCGAGGCCGTCTCGGTCAAGGAGGCCCGCGCCTTCGCCGTCGGCGTCCAGTGGCACCCCGAATATTGGGTGAAGTCGGACAGCAACTCGGCAAAGATCTTCCGCGCCTTCGGCGATGCCGTGCGCCTGCATGCGGCGAAGGCCGGTGCACGCGCGGCGGCGGAATAGCCGAACTCAGTCGCTGGTCGTCGCGTTCAGCGCCAAAAGCGGGGCGGCCGGCGCATAGGATTCGTAGCCGTCGCCATCAGCAACACCGAAGGTGACGATCGGATCGATGCCGTTCTCGCTGAACGCGACCGAGCCGTCGGCCTGCTCGCGCCAGAATTTCACACGCTCGATGCCGGGCATCAGCTTGCTGCAGTTCGGAGCAATTGTCAGCAGCGACAGGCCGTCCGAGACCTCGGCGCCGCGCTTGATTGCGCAGGCCGCTTCGTCGCCATTGGCTGTCAGCCGATAGCTGTTGGAGAGGCCGGCTTGCTCGACCGCGCTTTGGCCGTTGCCGTCGTGCAGGGACTGAACGCCCCCGTATAAGGCGACTGACGTAATCAACCCGGCTAACAGCTTCACTCCGCCTCTCCACATCCTGGCTTGCCGTGCCATGCCGGTCTCCAAACCACGCGCCGATTTGGACAACATGCATAACGAAGTATGCAGAATGATGGTTAAGCAGGCGTTAATAAATGTGGCCGGCCTTCCGCTCAGGCGCGTGGCTTGACGTTGATCGTCTCCGGCACCGGGGTCAGCGGCCGGCGCTCGCCGAACCAGGAGATGAGATTATCGACGCACAGATCCGCCATGGCCCGGCGGGTGTGGTCGGACGCAGATCCGACATGCGGCAGAAGGGAGGTGTTGGGCGCATCGAGCAGCGCTTTGGGCACATTCGGTTCGTCGGCAAAGACATCGAGCCCGGCGGCAGCGATGGTGCCATTGGAGAGTGCCGCAGCCAAAGCCGCCTCATCAACCGTGCTGCCGCGGCCGATATTGACGAAGACGCCGTTCGGGCCGAGCGCCGCCAGGACCGCCGCGTCGATGGCTTTCTCCGTCGCGGCCCCGCCCGGCGCAATGCAAATCAGCGTGTCGACCGCTTCGGCCAGACCCTTCAGCGTCGCATGGTACTCGTAGGACAGGCCATCGACCTGGCGGCGGTTGTGATAGGCGATCGGCAGGCCGAAAGCCTCGAGGCGACGGGCGACGGCAAGGCCGATGCGTCCCATGCCGAAGATGCCGACGCGGCGGCCGCGCAAGGTGAGCCGGCTCAGGCGATAGTCACCCTTCCTCACCCAGTCGCCGTCGCGCAGCCATTTCTCGGCGGCGTACATTTCGCGCACCGTGTTGATCAACAGGCCGATGGTGGTGTCGGCAACCTCTTCGGTCAGCACGTCGGGCGTGTTGGTGACCATGACGCCGCGGGCGGCCGCGTGACAAGCGTCGACGGAGTCATAGCCGACGCCGAAATTGGCGATGATCTCGAGATTGGGCAGCGCGTCGATCATGGCCGCGCTGATGCCGCCGAAGGAGGCGATGCCGCGCACGCTCTCGCGCATCTCGCCGGTGACGAGCGACGGATCGGCGCGCTCGATCCGCACGCGCTTGAACGCCTTGTCGATCCGGCCGATGGCATGGTCGTTGAAACGGCCCGGCACCAGGATGGCGACCGGCGACTTCGCTTCTGTCTGTGTCATTGACGCTCCACCGGCTTGCCGGTGGACTGGCGCACGTGCAGCTCCGGCTTGATCAATTCCTGCGACGGCCGCACGGCCTGCCCGTTCAGCTTGTCGAGCAGCGCGCTGGCGGCGCGGCGGCCGACCTCGCGCTGGCCATTCCAGACCGTGGTCAAGGCCGGCGTTGCTATCGCAGCCTCCTCCAGGTCGTCGTAACCAGTGACGGAAATATCGACGCCCGGCACCAGGCCGGCGCGCGCGATGCCGTTCATCAGCCCGATCGCAACCAGATCATTCCAGCAGCAGGCGGCGGTCGGCTTGTCCTTCAGCGCCAAGAACTGTCCTGCAGCCTCGAAACCAGCCTGCTTGGTGCGCGGTCCAGGAATGCGCCAGGACGGCTTCACCTCCAGCCCGGCCGCCTCCATGGCGTTGACATAGCCCTGGTAGCGGTCGCGGCCGGTCGAGGTCTGGTCCGTGCCGCCGATCATGGCGATGCGTTTGTGGCCGAGCGAGATGAGATGGTTGGTCGCGAGTGCCGTGCCATAGGCATCGTCGCCGCGGAAGACCGGCACGTCGGCGCCGGTGACGGTGCGCGCGATCAGCACCGCCGGGAGGCCGTTTTCCTCGGCCATGATGATGTCCTCGGCCGGCGTGCCTATGGCCGGCGACATGATGACGCCGTCGGCGCCGAGCTGCAGCAGCGTATCGATGAAGGTGCGCTGCTTTTCCAGCTGGTCATAATGGTTGGACAGGATGAAGGTCTGGCGGCTGCGGTCGAGCTCGCTTTCTATCGAGCGCAGAATCTCGGCGAAGAACGGGTTCATGATGTCGTGCACGACGACGCCGACAATGCCGGAGCGCGAGGTGCGGAGCGACGCGGCCCGTCGGTTGTAGATATAGCCGATGGCGCGCGCGTGCTCCTTGATACGCTCGCGCGTCGAGCCCGCGACCAGCGGGCTGTCGCGCAGCGCCAGCGACACCGTTGCCGTGGATACGCCAAGCGCATCCGCGATCGTCGAAAGCTTGATCTTCTGTGCCAGCCTTGGTCCCCGAGGCCTTTAAACTGTTTAAATGGGGCTTATGCCATCGATTGAGGGCAAATCAAAGTTTTTTTGCCAAGCTCTCGGCTTCTGTGTCCAAGGAAGCGGAATTGCGCAGGCGAAGCCTGTGCTCGCGGTGGATGATGTACAGGCCGCTGACGACGATGATGGCCGCCCCGAGCAGGGTCCAGCGGTCGGGAAACTGGTGGAAGATCAGCCAGCCGGAGATGATCATCCAAACCATCTGCGAATAGGGGTAAGGCGCGAGCGCCGTCGTCGTCGCCAGGCGATAGGCCTGGACCAGGAGCCAATGGCCGCCGGCGCCGAAGACGCCGAGCATCAAAAGGATCACCCAGTGCCAGCCGTCCTGCGGCAGGGACAATGAGAAGGGCAGCATGGGCAGGAGCAGCACCGCCGGCGCCAGCGCCGAGAACAGGATCAGGCTCTCGGATCTCTCCGTCGACGACATGCGCCGGGTCATGATGACGTAAAAAGAATTCGACAGCATCGAGCCCAGCGCGAAGAGATGGCCCATGCCGAACACGCCGACGCCGGGCCGGGTGATGATGAGGACGCCGACGAAGCCGGTGAGGATCGCCAGCCAGCGCCGCCAGCCCGCCCACTCGCCGAGCAGCGGGCCGGCCAATGCGGTGATCACCATCGGGCCGAAGAAATAGATCGAGGTGGTCTCGGCGAGCTGCAGCGTCCTGAGCGCCAGGATGTTGAACATAGTCGAGCCGAAAAGCAGGCATCCGCGCAGAATGTGCGCCGGCAGGTTATTGGCGCGGAAGCGCGACGGCTCGCGCCAGCCGCGCAGGAAAACGCCGACAAGCAGGACATGCACGATGAAGCGGGCCCAGGCGACGATCAGCGCCGAGACGCCGGCGAGCACCAGATATTTGCTTGAGGTGTCGAGAAAGGTGAAGCAGACATAGACGCAGAGCATCAACAGCATCGCCGCGGGCGGCGTCGCGCTGTCGTCGTGATTTTTGGGAACGCTCAAAATCGGGCCGGAGGAGAGGTAGACGCCATTCTTTTGCGGCAATCGCCGCCGACCGGCAAGCCAAAAGCGACTGGCCCAACAAGACGTGCCGACAGGCTTAGAGCGCAGTGCCTTGGCGATCAGCAGAACGTTCCTGGTTCGTCATCCCGTGCGGAGCAAGGAGCGACGCGACGCTCGCAGACCCCAGGCTGGCGAAGCAGGGAGGTCGCGGCCAATCTCGAACGTGCGCGACGTCGTCCGGACGAATGGTCAATCAGTCACCAAGAGCATCCTTCCCGGAGAATCAAGCATGCATGCGGGCGCCCTTGGTAATCTTGTCGACGAGCTTCTTTTCGGCGCGCAGCGCGATGCCGACGATCTTGGCGTCGTCCGGCGCGAATTCGGCGAAGACGGCGCGGTTGGCCAGGTCATGGCCGGTGGAGAACATCTCCTCGACATAGGCCGATGTCGTCACGCCGCGCTCCAGGGCCCGGCGGTGGATCGCGGCAAGCGTCGACCCGTCTGCCGACAGCACGATAACGGGCTGGATCGAGAGCGGATTGAAGAAATTGCCGGCGCGGTCGCGATAGGCCTCGCCGATGATTTCAGGACATTGCGCGACGATGCCGCTGGTCAGGAAAGCGGTAACGTTGAGCTTCTGCCAGACGGCGAGATCTTCCTTGAGCACGATTGCAAATTTCGTGTCGAACACCAAAATGTCTCTCCGAGATGTGGATCAGGGACCATGGCGCACGATGTAGGCAATGAGGCGCTGGGAGGTCTTGAACGTTCGTGCGCTGAGGACGACCGGATCGTTTCGGCGCCCGGCGCCACGGGCCTCGAGCGCATCGAGGCGCGATTCCACGGCAATGCTTTCGACCTGCACCGCCACGACACCTACGCCATCGGCGTGACGCTCGACGGCGTGCAGCGCTTCCACTATCGCGGCGCGCTTCGGCACAGCCTCCCCGGCCAGGCAATCGTTCTGCATCCCGACGAACTGCATGACGGCGGCGCCGGCACCGAGCACGGCCTACGATACAGGATTCTCTATCTCGAGCCGTCGATGCTGCTCGACTGCCTCCACGGATCGCCGCTCCCCTTCGTTAAGGATGCTGTGGTGAGCGACCCTCAGTTGCGCGGCACGCTGCTGTCGGCGCTAACACCGCTCACCGAGGAGCTCGACGACCTGTTCGTGGCGGATTTCATCGCGCAGCTGGCGCAGCAATTGAAACGCCATGCCGGACAACCGGCAAAATCAGCGGGAAAGATCGCGTGGCGGGCTGCCGCGCTGGCCCGCGACTATCTCGAAGAAAACGCTGAACGGCCGGTGCGTTCCGACGAGCTGGAGGCGGTTACCGGCCTCGACCGTTACGCGCTGTCGCGCCATTTCCGCGCGACCTATTCGACAAGCCCGCATCGCTTCCTGTTGATGCGTCGGCTGCAGCGAGCACGGCGCATGATCGAAGCGGGAGAGCCGCTTGCCGAAACCGCTGTTGCGGCCGGCTTCAGCGATCAGAGCCATTTCAACCGGCATTTCAAGAAGGCGTTCGGGCTGACGCCGGGACGCTGGGCGACGCTGGTGCGCGACGCGTAGCGTCGTCGCCCTTTCCGATAAGCTGCCGATGCTTGGGTGGTGGCTGAAGCGACGACGCTGTGCATCGCGCTTGCGTCGCTCGAGACGACGCTTACGCGTCGCTCGTGGCCACCAACGCCCCAGCGGCTAAGCGACGATGCTGCGCATCGCGCTCACGCGTCGCTCGTGGGTCACCAATGCCCAGCGACTAAGCGACGATGCGGCGCATCGCGCTTGGGTTGAGCGATGACGCTGCGCGTCACGCTTCATCCAGCTCGGCGTCGTCGTCGATGAGGATCAGGTCCTCGTTCGACAGGTTGGCCTCGATGCGGGCGAGCAGCTTGAACAGCGCCTTCTGGTCTTTCTTGTCGAGACCCCTCAGCGCCTGCTTCTCGGTCTTCTTGACCGATTTCTCGATGGCGCGGATGGTTTCGCGGCCGGAGCCGGTGAGGAAAATATGGGCCTGGCGGGCATCGGCGTTGGAGGCGCGCTTTTCGAGAAAACCCTGCGCCTGCAGCCTGTTGATGGTTTTTGTGATCGTCGGCGGACGTACGCCGAGCTTGTCGGCGAGATTGCCGGGTGTCTGGCCGTCTTCGCGGTCGAGCGCCAGCATGATCTGGTCCTGGCCGGCGTAGAAGCCATGTGCCAGAAGCCGCGCAGCAAGCGCCGTGCGCGCCAGCCGCGCTGCCGAATGCAGCCGGCTCATAGTCGCTGTTCTGTCCGCCTTGGCCATGGTCATTCCCTCTTCGGCCGAACCGGCGCGGGCAGCATAGAGGCTGTCCGGCGGCTGGCAAATGACGATTTAACGAGTCCGGCCTGCAAACACTTTGCCGGCAAGCATTGCGGTGCCCGCGCAGGTGATGCCAGATGTTTATTTCAGTTAGATGACAAACGACTTTTGGCCCGCCGGCATTCACAGCGGAACATCCCGGAGGGGCTCTGATGCCGTGCGGCTGCCCTGTTCCTTTAACCCACTGCGGCTGCCCCGATCGGGACCGGCTGGCCCATCGGTTTGGCGCGTGCAAAAGCGCGGCTCGCATCCTATATGAGGCCGACAAATCCTTCGAGGCACAGATTTTTCGAGGCAGGCCATGAGCGATGCACAGACGCAGATCCCCGTAACCGTTCTCACCGGCTATCTCGGCGCGGGCAAGACGACGCTGCTCAACCGCATCCTGTCGGAGAACCACGGCAAGCGTTACGCGGTCATAGTCAACGAGTTCGGCGAGATCGGCATCGACAACGATCTGATCGTCGAATCCGACGAGGAAATCTATGAGATGAACAATGGCTGCGTGTGCTGCACGGTGCGCGGCGACCTGATCCGCGTCGTAGAGGGCCTGATGCGGCGGCCCGGCCGTTTCGATGCCATCGTGGTCGAGACCACTGGCTTGGCCGACCCGGTGCCGGTGGCGCAGACCTTCTTCATGGACGACGATGTGCGCTCCAAAACCAAGCTCGACGCGGTGGTGGCGCTGGTTGACGCCAAGCACCTGCCGCTGCGCCTGAAGGACTCGAAGGAGGCCGAGGACCAGATCGCCTTCGCCGATGTGGTGGTGCTGAACAAGACCGATCTCGTCACCCCGGAAGAGCTCGAAAAGGTCGAGGCGACGATCCGCGCCATCAACCCGGCGGCCAGGATCCATCGCACCCAGCGCGCCGGGGTGGCGCTCGGCGAAGTGCTCGACCGCGGCGCCTTCGACCTCTCACGCGCGCTGGAGAACGATCCGCATTTCCTCGAGGCGCACGACCACGATCACGACCATGAATGCGGTCCGGATTGCGATCACGACCACCACCATCATCACGACGGGCACGATCACCATCACCACGGCCATCCTTCCGACATCCACGATGTCACGGTGAAGTCGGTCTCGCTGCGCGGCGGCGAGATGGATCCGAAGAAGTTCTTCCCCTGGATCGAGAAGGTGACCCAGATGGAAGGGCCGAACATCCTCAGGCTTAAGGGCATCATCGCGCTGAAGGGCGACGAGGACCGCTATGTCCTGCAAGGCGTGCACATGATCCTCGAAGGCGACCACCAGCGCGCCTGGAAGGACGGCGAGAAGCATGAAAGCCGGCTGGTCTTCATCGGCCGCGATCTCGACGCCGAGCGCCTCAGGAAGAGTTTTGAAGCTTGCCAGGCGGCTTAATTTGGCCGCCCTGACCTTCTCCCCTTGTGGGAGAAGGGAGAGCCGCAACGCTGGCGCCATTCCTCGTTTGCGACCCGAAGCGGGTTGAGACCCGTAGCTCAACCCCTTAAGGGATGGGCGGAAATCGAATGGATCATCCCCATGCCGACAGTCGCCCCGCTTGATCTCGAAGGCCATTGCGTCGCCGCCGTCTTCCTCGGCGACGTGCCGCATTTCGCTTTGGCCGACGGCGCGATCCATCGGCTCGACAATGGGCATAAGACCGTACAGGCGAATGACGGGCTGCTCGCCGCCTTCCACGATGCGGCGAACGACCGCCTGATCACCGGCGGCGAGGACGGCAAGGTGTTTGCGGTCAAGGCCGGCGGTGAGGCGAGCGAACTTGCCAGCGCCGGCAGAAAATGGATCACCAGCGTTGCCGCCGGCCCTCAGGGTGCGGTCGCCTATGCCTCGGGCAAGACGGCGTTCGTCCGTTTCGCCGACGGCAAGATCAAAGAATTCGCCCATCCGCGCTCGGTGGAAGGGCTCGCCTTCTCGCCCAAGGGCATGCGCTTCGGCGTTGCCCGCTACAATGGCGCGACGCTGCATTTCCCTGCGGCTGAGGGCAAGCCGGTCGAGCTCGAATGGGCCGGCGCCCATACCGGGATCAGCTTTTCGCCGGACAGCGCTTTCCTGATCACCACCATGCAGGAAAACGCGTTGCATGGCTGGAAGCTGGCGGACGGCAAGCACATGCGCATGAGCGGCTATCCGGGCAAGGTCAAAAGCCTGTCCTGGAGCGTGAAGGGCAAATGGCTGGCGAGCTCCGGCGCGCCGGCGGCGATCGTGTGGCCTTTCGCCAGCAAGGACGGGCCGATGGGCAAGGCGCCGCTGGAGCTCGGCACGCGCGGCAATACCATGGTGACGTGCGTTGCCTGCCATCCCAGCCAGGAGGTCACCGCGATCGGCTATGAGGACGGCATGGTGATCGCGGCCCGCTTCGCCGACGCCAAGGAAGTGCTGCTGCGTCGTCCCGGCAAAGGCGCCATCACCTCGATGATGTGGGACAAGGAAGAGCGCCGCATCGTCTTCGGCAGCGCGGCCGGCGATTGCGGCGTGATCGACATCACTGCCTAAGGGATTAGGGGAATAGGGCGGCAAGGGAATAGGGAAGGAGAGCCTTCCTCCGCTGTCTTCCCAATGCCCTACTCCCCTACTTCCTTAATCCCTTAATCCCTACTGCCTGAGCCAACGCCCGCCACCTGCGCGGCCAATTGCGGTTTTGCCGACCGGTTGGCAGAGTGCCGCGCGAGAAAGAGGGGCTTCATGCATTCAATCGACCGGACTTCCATCGGCGGCATCGCCGCCGCCCGCATCGCGGAACTGCGCGAAACGGAGGCGGCCGCCTTCCGCAAGGCGCGGCCAAAGTCCGAGGCCAAGGTTGGCAACGGCATGGCCGGCTTCCTCGGCGGCGTGCCGATGCATTGGATGGCCGATTGGCCGACGCCTTTCCCGATCCTGGTCGACAGCGCCAAGGGCGCCACGATTATCGATGTCGACGGCAACAAGCTCGACGATTTCTGCCTCGGCGACACCGGCTCGATGCTCGGCCATTCGCCGCCGGCGGTCGCCCGCGCCATCCGCCGGCAAGCAGCACGCGGCTTGACCTATATGCTGCCCAGCGAGGATGCGCTGGCGATCGGTCCGCTCTTGCAGCAGCGCTTCGGCCTGCCGTATTGGCAGATCGCCACCACCGCCACCGATGCCAACCGCTTCGCCTTGCGGGTCGCCCGCGCGGTGACGGGGCGTGAAAAGATCCTGGTGTTCAACGGCTGCTATCACGGCTCGGTCGACGAGACGATGGTGCGAATGATCGACGGCAAGCCGGTCAACCGGCCTGGGCTGGCAGGCGAGTTCCGCGATCTCACACGGGCAACCAAGGTTATCGAATTCAACGATATTGCAGCATTGGAAGCGGCACTTGGCGACCGCGATATCGCCTGCGTGATCACCGAACCGGTGCTGACCAATTCCTGCATGGTGCTGCCACAACCCGGCTTCCACGACGCGCTGCGGCGCCTCACCCGCGCCGCCGGCACGCTGCTTTTGATCGACGAGACGCACACCATTTCAACCGGGCCCGGCGGTTACACGCGACGGCACGGGCTGGAGCCGGACCTGTTCGTGCTCGGCAAGCCGGTGGCCGGAGGCGTGCCGGCCAGCATCTGGGGCATGAGCGAGGAGATGGCGACGCGCTACGGCGCCTACAATCGCAGCAAGGAGCCCGGCTATTCCGGCATGGGCACCACGCTGTCGGCCAACCCGCTGCAATTCGCGGCGATGCGGGCGACGCTCGAAGAGGTAATGACCGAGGAAGCCTATGCGCATATGGACCGGCTGGCGCGCCGCCTCGACGCGGGGCTCTCCGACGTCATCGAGCGAAACAAGCTGCCTTGGCATGTCGCGCGCGTCGGCGCCCGCGTCGAGTTCATCTGCGCGCCCGGGCCGCTCAAGAACGGCGGCGAGGCGGAGACGGCACATGCGCCGGAACTCGAAGCCGCCGTCCATGTCGCGCTGGTCAATCGCGGCGTGCTGATCGCGCCGTTCCACAATATGATGCTGATCTCGCCGGCGACGACCGCGGCGCAGGTAAGCCGCCTGATCGCGGCTTTCGCCGCGGTTGCCGCCAGGCTTACGGCATGAGACAAGCGGCTATGGACAATCCGAGCACAGTTGTGACCTCCCCTTCGGGCTCGACGCCGGCCGAGGCGAAAGCGTTTCTCGCCGCCCATCCCGACATCGAGGCCTTCGACATCGTGCTCACCGACGCCAACGGCATCGGCCGCGGCAAGATCGTGCGCCGGCACGAGCTAATGAGCATTTTCGAGGGCGGAAGGCATATGCCGATCTCGATCCTCGGCCTCGACATCACCGGTGAGGATGTCCACGAGACCGGGCTGATCTGGGACACCGGCGACGGCGACCTCAGGGCATGGCCGGTCCCAGGCACGCTGGTGCCGCTGCACGGCACCAAGCCGCCGCGCGGCCAGGTGCTGATGGCGATGTATCGTCTCGACGGCCAGCCGATGACCTCCGATCCGCGGCTGGTGCTGGCAAGGCAAGTCGAGCTCCTGGCGGCGCGCGGCCTGCATCCGGCCGGCGCCTTCGAGCTGGAATTTTTTCTGCTCGCCAATGAGCGCGACGCCGACGGCAAGGTGCAGGCGGCGCGCGCGGTGCTCGACGGCCGCCGCTCGGGCAAAACGGAAGTCTATTCGGTCGACCACCTGCACGGCATGGAGCCGCTGTTTTCCGACATCTACGCCGCCGCCAGGGCGCAAGGCATTCCGGCCGAGACGGTGATTTCCGAATATGCGCCCGGACAGTACGAGCTGACGCTCAACTACCGCAAGGACGTGATGCGGGCGGCCGACGACCTGGTCATGCTGAAGCGGCTGGTGAGGGCGCAGGCGCGCCGGCACGGCGTCACCGCCTGCTTCATGGCCAAGCCGATCGAGGCCTATGCCGGTTCGGGCATGCATTTCCACGTCTCGCTGCAGGACGATGCCGGCCGCAACGTCTTCACAGAATCTGCCGGCGAGAAATGGTCGCCCAGCCTGCTCAACGCGCTTGGCGGCCTGATCCACACCATGGCGGAATCGATGCTGGTGTTTGCGCCGCATGCCAATTCATGGCGGCGTTTCGTGGCGCAATCCTATGCGCCGGTGGCGCCGACCTGGGGCGTCAACAACCGCTCCGTGGCGTTGCGCGTGCCGGCGGGCGATGCGATGAACCGGCGTATCGAGCACCGGCCGTCCGGCGTCGACGCCAACCCTTATCTTGTGGCGGCGACGGTGCTGGCGGGCATCGTCAAGGGCCTCGACGAGGCCCTTGACCCCGGACCGGAAACGACCGGCAACGGTTACGAGCAGACAACGGAAGCCTCCACCATGCCGACCGATTGGCGCGCCGCGATCGAGGCCGCACGTGGCTCCGAATTCCTGAAATCGGCGCTCGGTCCCGACCTGCACCGGACCTTCGTGGCGATCAAGCAGGCGGAATATCTGCGCGTCGCACGCACCGTCAGCGAACTCGACTACCACCTCTACCTCCACGAGGTCTGAGGACTTGGCCTCGCAGACGGAGTGATCACGTTTCGCCGCGACACTCAAAAGTTATAGCCAGGCGACTTTCTGGAACATATCATGAACGCATGGCTGTGCTTTCCGTCCGCGAGAAACTGGCGATCCTGTCCGACGCCGCTAAATACGACGCCTCCTGCGCATCGTCCGGTTCGGCGAAACGCGATTCGCTGAAATCGGGCGGCATCGGTTCGACCGAGGGCTCGGGCATCTGCCATTCCTACGCGCCGGACGGGCGCTGCATTTCGCTGCTGAAGATCCTGCTCACCAATTTCTGCACTTACGACTGCAGCTATTGCATCAACCGCTCCTCCTCCAATGTGCGGCGAGCCCGCTTCAGCGTCGACGAGGTGGTGCGGCTCACCATGGATTTTTATCGCCGCAACTACATCGAGGGTCTGTTCCTGTCTTCCGGCGTCATCCGCTCGCCGGACGAGACGATGGGCGAGATGGTCGAGGTGGCGCGAAGGCTCAGGATCGAGGAGAAATTCGGCGGCTATATTCACCTCAAGACCATTCCCGAAGCGTCAGCCGAACTGATCGAAAAAGCAGGCCGTTATGCCGATCGCCTGTCGATCAATGTCGAGCTGCCGACCGACGAAGGGGTGAAGAAGCTGGCCCCGGAAAAGAAGCCGGAAACGATCCGGCTTTCCATGGCCAAGCTGCGCCGCAAGATCGAAGAGAAGGCCGAACCAACGTTGCAGAGCCGCAAACGCGAGCGCTTTGCGCCGGGCGGCCAGTCGACGCAGATGATTGTCGGCGCCGACAAAACGTCCGACGACGGCATCCTGCGCGCCAGCGCCCGGCTTTATGGCAGCTACCATCTGCGCCGCGTCTATTATTCCGCCTTCAGTCCGATCCCGGATTCGTCTGCGGCGCTGCCGTTGCAGAAGCCGCCCTTGATGCGCGAGCACCGGCTTTACCAGGCGGACTGGCTGATGCGCTTCTACGGCTTCTCGCAGCCTGAAATCCTGGCCGGCAGCAATGACGGCATGCTCGACCTTGCCATCGATCCCAAACTTGCCTGGGCGCTGCGCAACCGCGGCCGGTTCCCGGTCGACGCCAACCGCGCCGATCGGGAGGCGCTGCTGCGTGTCCCGGGGTTGGGCACGAAGGTCGTCGACAGGATTCTGCAGACGCGCCGCCATCGCCGGCTGCGTCTCGAAGATGTCGGACGGCTCTGCCATTCGGTCGCCAAGGTACGCCCCTTCATCACTGCGGAAGGCTGGTCGCCGGGCGCGCTCACCGACAAGTCGGGCCTGCGCCAGATCATCACCCGCTCTTGCGAGCAGCTTTCGCTGTTTTGACCATGGCACGGACCCAGCTCAGCCTCGCATCTCATCTCGTCCGGCTTGAAAGCGAGACCGATTTCGCCGGTTGGCGCGATGCGGCGCGCCGGCTGGCCACGAATGATATTCCGCCGGAAGACGTGGCTTGGCAGGTTGGCCACGACGATGATGATCGCGCCAACGATTTGCCGGCTTGCCGACAAGATGCGCGGCTTGTCGTGCCGCGCGACTTCATCGAACGCGCAGAGACGGTCATCTGTCATTCGGACCCCGAGCGTTTCAACTTCCTCTATCGGCTGCTCTGGCGGTTGCGCGTCGAACCGAAGCTGCTGTCGATCGCTTCCGACCCGGATATCCGCAGGCTCGAGTTCATGGAAAAGGCGGTTCGGCGCGACATTCACAAGATGCGCGCCTTCGTGCGCTTCCGGAAGATCGGCGACGGCGCGGAGGAACGTTATGTCGCCTGGTTCGAGCCCGACCATTTCATCGTCGAGCGCAATGCCGATTTCTTCGTGCGCCGCTTCGCCGGCATGCGCTGGACGATTCTCACGCCGCACGCCTCGGCCGACTGGGACGGCGAGCGGCTGGCGATCGGCCCAGGCGCCGGCAAGCGCGACGCGCCGGCAGAAGACGACGCCGAGACGCTGTGGCGGACCTATTTCGAGAATATCTTCAACCCGGCCCGCCTCAAGGTGAAGGCGATGCAGAAGGAGATGCCGAAGAAATATTGGCGGAACCTTCCCGAGGCCTCGCTCATTCCAGACCTGATAGCAGGAGCGGACAGAGCCGCGACAGCCATGATCGCCCGGATGCCAACCTCCCCAGCGCCGCACCACGCCAAAGTGAAGGCAAAACACTGGCCTTCGCCGGAGCCGGCGGATGTGGTGGCGCCCGAAAGTACGGATATTCCGGCATTGCGCGAAGAGGGGAGCGGTTGCCGGCGTTGCCCGCTCTGGCGCGATGCTACGCAAACCGTGTTCGGCGAGGGACCGGAGAATGCCGACGTGGTGTTTGTTGGAGAGCAGCCCGGCGACCAAGAGGACCTTGCCGGCAAGCCGTTCGTCGGGCCCGCGGGCAAGGTGTTCGACAGCATTTTGGACCAGGCCGAGATCGACCGCCGCAAGGTCTATGTGACCAATGCGGTGAAGCATTTCAAGTTCGAGCCGCGCGGCAAGAGGCGGATCCATTCAAAGCCCAATGCCGGCGAAATTCGTGCCTGCCGCTGGTGGCTCGACAAGGAACTTGACATCATCAAGCCAAATCTTGCGGTGGCGCTCGGCGCGACAGCAGCGCAGTCGCTGCTCGGCAAGGCGGTGCCGATCACCAGGATGCGCGGCGATGTCATCCAGCGCGAGGACGGCTTGCGCGTCTTTGTCACCATCCATCCCTCCTTCATCCTGCGCATCCGCGAGCACGAGGACAAGGAGGCCGAGAGGGAGCGGTTTCTCACCGATATGAAGAAGGTGAAGCAGCTGATGGCTGCTTGACCGATCGCGCGCCTGAACGGGACTTGCGCGGACGGATGCTGTTGTACGAGTCGTGCGACTGGGGAGAATTGGGCGAGATGCCCGTCGCCTCGTCATCCACGGGCGAAGCAAGGAGCGGAGCGACGCGCGCGCAGACCCGAGGATCATTCCGTTACCTGCAGGCGTCGCAACGATGCACAATTCTGCTCCGCTGCATTCCATGCCCGAGGTCACGGAATGGATTCCAGGGTCTCCGCGACGGAGCTTCGCTCCTGCTTCGCCCTGGAATGACGACTTCAGCGTTTATTGCGCTACCGGACGAGTATCGCCCTTAGATCATTGACGTTGGTCCCGGTCGGACCGGGCACGAACAGATCGCCGACCGCGTTGAAGGCGGTCCAGGCATTGTTGCCGGCAAGCATAGCCTTGGCATCGACGCCTGCGGCACGCATGCGCGCCACGGTCGTGCCGTCGGCGAAGGCGCCGGCATTGTCCTCGGAGCCGTCGATGCCGTCGGTGTCCGCGGCTAAAGCATGGATGCCGCTGACCCCATCGATGCCGATGGCGAAGGCAAGCAGGAATTCGGAATTGCGGCCGCCCTTGCCTTTCGCCCGCAGCGTTACCGTCGTCTCGCCGCCGGAGAGGATCAGCATCGGCTTCTCGAAAGGCCGGTTACGGGTCGCCACCTCGCGGGCAACCGCGGCATGCACGCCGCCGACCTCGCGCGCCTCGCCCTCGATCGAATCCGACAGGATGACGGCCTCGATGCCTTGCCGCTTCGCTGCGGCGGCCGCGGCTTCCAGCGAGACGCCGGCCGAAGCGATGAGATGCACTTCATTGCCGGCAAAGCGCGGATCGTCGGAGCGTGGCGCATCGGCTGCGGCAGACTGAATATGCGCCATGACCGCATCCGGCAGGCTCATGCCGTAGGCGGCGATCGACGCCAGCGCATCCGCGCGGCTGCCGGTGTCGGGGACGGTCGGCCCCGAGGCCACCAGCGCCGGATTGTCGCCGGGAATGTCGGAGACGACCAGCGATACGACCCGGGCCGGATGAGCGGCGCCGGCCAGCCGGCCGCCCTTTATGGTCGAGACGTGCTTGCGGATGGTGTTCATCGCCGCGATCGGCGCGCCGGAAGCGAGCAGCGCCTCGTTGACGGCGATCTCGTCGGCAAGAGTCAGGCCGGGAGCGGGCGACGGCAGCAGCGCCGAGCCGCCGCCCGAAATCAGCGCCACGACCAGATCGTCCGCGGTCAATCCCCGCACCTTCTCCAGCAGCCGACGCGAGGCTTCGAGGCCGGCGGCGTCCGGCACCGGGTGCGCCGCCTCGATGATCTCGATGCGCTCGGATTTTGCGCCATAGCCGTAGCGGGTCACGACCAGCCCATCGATCGGACCATCCCAGACCTTCTCGAAGGCCGCCGCCATCTGCGCCGAGCCCTTGCCGGCGCCGATAACGATGGTGCGGCCCTTCGGTTTTGCCGGCAAATGATTGCGGATCGTCTTTTCCGGATCGGCGGCGGCGACGGCGGCGTTGAAGATCGACGTAAGGAAAGTTTTTGGATCGGTCATCGCTCTTCCGGTGGCAACTTGAGCTTGCTCGCATCGACTCCGAGATGGGCGCAGAGCGCATCGACAACGACACCGTGGTCTTCTCGTTCGGGCAGACCGGAGACGGCGATGACGCCGATCACGCCTGCACCCTTCACCGCGACGGGAAAGCCGCCGCCGGCCAGCACATAGTCGGCGATGTCGAGCGCTTCGCCGACCTTGAAGGTGCGGTCGGGTCGCTGCTGCTCCAGCACCATGCGATAGGTGCTTGTGAGATAGCGCTTGACGACATTGATCTTGCGCCGCGCCCAATCGGGGTTGGAGGCGTTGGAGCCCGGCATGGCGGCGTAGAATAGGGGACGGTCGAAGGTCCTGATGTCGACGATGATCGGCAAGTTTTCGTTGAGCGCCCGCTCCCTGATCGCCGCGCCTATCTGGAAGGCCACGGCCTCGTCGAAGGCCGGAAAGACCAGCGTGGCTTCCTGTTTCTTGATCAGAGCGATGTCGTCGGCGGCAGCCATGGCGTTTCCCCTGTCAATGTCGACGCACGCTTTGGCCGATGGCTGACGCGGGGTCAAGCGACGAGCACGTTTAATCTATGCGACAATCGCGCTCTTGGCCGGCCGGCCCGCCACATAGACCTCGCTCACGGCGCGGTCGTCGCCCAGCGTCTGCAGCAGGAAGAGCTCCTCCGCCAGGGTCTCCACCGTCTCCATCCTCAGCCGCATCGCCGGCGTGGCGTTGGCGTCGAGCACGACGATGTCGGCATCCGTGCCTTCTTCCAGCGTGCCGATTTTTTCGGCGACAGACAGCGCCTCGGCATTGCCGCGTGTCAGCTGCCAGAAGGACTGGAAGGGGTTGAGCTTCTCGCCATTCAGCGCGATGACTTTGTAGCCCTCGTCCATGGTCCGCAGCATCGAATAGTTGGTGCCGCCGCCGACATCGCTGGCGGCAGCGATCCTGAGCGGCTTTTCGCGACGGCGGTAGCGCTGGTAGTCGAACAGGCCGGAACCGAGGAAGAGATTGGAGGTCGGGCAGAACACCGCAATCGAACCCGATTGCGACAGCGCATCGGCTTCGCGCTCGGATAGATGGATGCAGTGGCCGAAAAGGCTCTTTTTGCCCAGCAGGCCGTAATGCTCATAGACGGCGGTGTAGTCGCGCGACCAGGGGTAGAGCTCCTGGGTGAAGGCGATCTCGGCGTGGTTTTCCGACAGATGCGTCTGCATGTGCAGATCGGGATGCTCACGGCAGAGCGCGCCGGCCATCTCCATCTGCTCGGGCGAGGAGGTGATGGCGAAGCGCGGGGTGATGGCATAGAGCTGGCGGCCCTTGCCGTGCCATTCGGCAATCAGCGCCTTGCTGTCGTCATAGCCGGTCTGGGGCGTGTCCAGCACGCCCTCCGGCGCATTGCGGTCCATCATCACCTTGCCGGCGATGTTGAGCATATTGCGGTCGTGCGATTCGGCGAAGAAGGCTTCGGCCGACGATTTGTGCACCGAGCAATAGGCGACGACCGTCGTCGTGCCCTGGCGCAGCATCTCGTCGAGGAAGAGCCTGGCGATGCGGCGGCCATGCTGCGCGTTCGCGAATTTCGACTCCTCCGGAAAGGTGTATTTGTTCAGCCAGTCGAGCAGCTCGGCGCCGTAGGACGCGATGATCTGCATCTGCGGCACATGCACATGTGCGTCGATGAAGCCCGGCAGGATGAGATGCGGGCGATGGTCGATCGTCTCGACGCCGGCGCCGGCACGCTTGGCGATCTCGGCATGCGGACCGGCGGCAATGATCTTGCCGTCGTCGATCAGCAGCCCGCCATCCTCCTCGTAGCGCCAGGCGGAATGGTCGTCGATTGCTTCGGGCCAGCGCAGGAAGGAGAGCGTGCGGCCGCGCAGGAGTTTCGAGGTCATGCTTACTTTCCGGCGCCTTCGAACCAGGCCACCAAAAGGGCCCGTTCCTGGTCGGTTATCTGAGTGACGTTGGCGGGCGGCATGGCATGCGCGCGGCCGGCCTGGAGGTAGATCTCCCGGGCATGCTCGGCGATGCGCGCGTCGGTGTCGAGCAACACGCCCTTCGGCGCATGGTAGATTCCTTCATAGGCCGGCTCTTCGGTATGGCACATCGAGCAACGGCCGAGCACGGTGTCGCGCACGGCCGGAAAATGCGCCGAGGCGATGTAGACCTGGGCAGCGGCGGATGCGGCGGAGGCCTTGGGCTCCGCTGTCAGCACCTTGGGCACGGTCGACAGCCAGATGACGATCATGAACAGCACGGCGGCACCCAGCCAGGTCCAGGTCGGGTTGCCCTTCCTCGCGTGCACCGTGTTGAAATAGTGCCGGATCAGCACGCCGATGATGAAGACCAGCGAGGCGATGACCCAGTTGAACTGCGTGCCGAAGGCCAGCGGGTAGTGGTTCGACAGCATCAGAAACAGCACCGGCAAGGTCAGGTAGTTGTTGTGCAGCGAGCGCTGCTTGGCAATCTTGCCGTATTTCGGGTCCGGCTTGCGGCCGGCGATCAGGTCGGCGACGACGATCTTCTGGTTGGGGATGATGACCATGAAGACATTGGCCGACATGATCGTGGCGGTGATGGCGCCGAGATGCAGGAAGGCGGCGCGGCCGGTGAAGAGGTGGGTCAGCCCCCAGGCGATGAAGACCAGCACGCAGTAGAGCACCAGCATCAGGCCGGTATCGCTTTTGCCGAGCGGCGAGCGGCAGAGCAGGTCGTAGACGATCCAGCCGACGCCGATCGTGGCGAGCGACAAGAGGATGCCGACGGGCACCGAGATGTTGAGCACGTTGGGGTCGATCAGGAAGAGGTCGGCGCCGGCATAGTAGACCACGCAAAGCATGGCGAAGCCCGACAGCCAGGTGGCGTAGGATTCCCATTTGAACCAGGTCAGGTGCTCCGGCATTTCGGCCGGCGCCACGAGATATTTCTGGATGTGGTAGAAGCCGCCGCCATGCACCTGCCACTCCTCGCCGAAGGCGCCGGCGGGCAGGCCGGGACGCTGGCGCAGCCCGAGATCGAGGGCGACGAAATAGAAGGACGAGCCGATCCAGGCGATGCCGGTGATGACATGCAGCCAGCGGACGGCGAAGCTCAGCCAGTCCCAGAAAATCGCAAAATCCATCATCGAGTCGCCCCTGGGAAATCGTCCCTGCCGATCAGGCGACTTTACGGTCTGGAGCGCAAACGAAAAGAGGCGGGGCGCGCGATGACTTTCAAAAAAAAATGGAAAATACTAGGGTCGTCCCACGCAGCCATTTGAGAGCCACGACCGTCGCATGGCCTATCTCGACAATATCGCCGTCTTCGTCCGCGTCGTCGAGCTCGGCAATCTGTCGGCGGCCGGGCGCGACATGCGCATCTCGCCGGCGGTCGCCTCCAACCGCATCAAGGAGTTGGAGAAGCACCTCGGCGTGCGGCTGTTCAACCGCACCACGAGGCAGCTGATGCCGACCGAGCACGGCACGGTGTTCTACACCGGCGCCAAGCAGGTGCTGGACGCGATCACCGAGGCGGAGGCCGCGGTCGCAGCACTTTCCGGCCAGCCGCGCGGCACGATCAAGGTGACGGCGCCGCTCGGCCTCGGCCGGCGGCTGATCGCCTCGGGCATTCCGGATTTCCACGACAAATACCCCGATATCGAGGTGCGGCTGAGACTCTCCGACCACAATGTCGACATCATGAAGGAAGGCATCGACGTCGCCTTCCGGCTTGGCATCATCGAGGATTCCAGCCTTCGGATGCGCGGCATCATGGAATGCGAGCGCGTGCTGGTCGCGGCGCCGAAATACCTCGAGGCGCGCGGCGAGCCGGTCGAGCCGCAGGAACTGATCGGCAAGAAACATGATTGCCTGATGCTGCGCTATTCCGGCACGCGCGAATATGTCTGGACGCTGCAGACGCCGAACGGTCCGCAGAAATTCGAGGTGCATGGACCCTACGATACGGACGATGGCGATGTGCTGACAGGCTGGGCGCTGTCGGGGCGCGGCATCATCAACAAGCCGCGCTTCGAGGTCGAGCCGTTCATCCGCGACCAGCGGCTGAGAGTGATCCTGGCAAAGACGCCGCCGACGCCGGTCCAGTTCGCCGCCGTCTATCCGCACAAGAAGCTGCAGGATCCGAAGGTCCGCCTGCTGCTCGACTTCATGGCCGATCGCTGCCAGCGGCTGATCAAGGACATTCTTGCCGGCAAGTAGGCTGGCGGGCACGCGCCTTCGCGTGGGTGACCACACTCAGTCTTCGTCCATCAGGCGGGCTGTGCCGGATACCCGGATCGAGCTGCCCGGGGTGGGCGGAATATCGGCATGCAGCCGCGAGCGCATGCCCATATCCTCGCCCTGAACGATGTCGACCGCGCCGCCATGCGCCCAGCCAATGTCGCGCAGATAGCCGGCAAAGGCGGCGGTGGCAGCGCCGGTCGCCGGATCCTCATAGACGCCGCCGGAAGCGAAGGGATTGCGCGTGTGGAAGAGACGCGGCGTTTCGGCATAGGCGAGCAGGATCGTTACCAGTCCCTCGCGCCGCATCAGGGCCCGCCCCTGTTTCAGGTCATAGGCCATGGCGGCGAGCGCCTTGCGCGACTTCAAGGCCAGCACCAGATGGTCGGCGCCGCCATGAACCAGCGCGGGCGGAATGGCGGGATCGAGATCGCCCTCCTGGTAACCGAACATCGCCAGGGTTTCGCCGGCCAGCTCCGACGGGGCCGCCCGGCTGCGCGTCGGCGGCGACTGCAGGGCGGCGGCAAAATTGGCGCCGTCGCGAAACCCTTCGACGGTGATGGCGGCCTGGTTCAGGAGCAGCTTGAAAATTCCGTCGCCGAACCTTCTGACCAACGCCGCGCCCAGCGCGATGGTGGCGTGGCCGCAGAACGGCACTTCCGATTCGGGCGAAAAGTAGCGGACACGCCAGCCTTCCCCTTCACGTGCGGCAAAGGCGGTCTCGGAAAAGCCGACCTCTGCAGCGACGCGCTGCATGTCTGCGGCGTCGGGCAGAACCTCGCCAATCACCACGCCGGCCGGGTTGCCGCCGCTGTTGCCGTCCGAAAACGCCGCTATGCGCAAAACATCCACGTCGCTCGTCCCGTGTTCGTCATTCGTGTTCGTCAGGCGTGCAGAAAACACGGTTCAATCCGGTTTGGGAAACGAAGAAAGCGACGAGCAGCTGTGAGCATCAGTCATACCTTCGCCAGTGTGCGCCCCTCGATCCGATGCGGAACGAAACCCGCTCCGTCCCCGTTCTGGCGATTGGCGGCTGCACGGCCGCCCTTCGAGACCAGTCCCCAGCTTTCGCAGCGACCCAGCGCCACAGGAGCCGACCATGGACGCCATTGTCACCAAGAACGACCTCAAATCCGACGCCAAGAAGGAATCGATCGATCTTCTCAATGCCAGGCTTGCCGATGCCATCGACCTAGCGCTGGTCACCAAGCAGGCGCACTGGAACGTCAAGGGACCGCAGTTCATCGCCATCCATGAGATGCTCGACGAATTCCGCGAGGAGATCGACGGCCATGTCGACATCATCGCAGAACGCGCCGTGCAGCTCGGCGGCACCGCGCACGGCACCTCGCAGGACGTGTCGAGGGCAACGAAGCTCCAGCCCTATCCAACCGACATCCACAAGACTAAGGATCATCTGGCGGCGCTGATCGACCGTTATGCCACGGCTGCCAGGCTGGCGCGTGAGGCGATCGACGAGGCGGACGACGCCGGCGATGCCGACACCGCCGACATCTTTACCGCCTACTCGCGTTCGCTCGACAAATTGCTGTGGTTCCTCGAAGCGCATACGCAGGAAAAGGAATAGCCGGCTAGGCTCCTCCCATGGCCGGCTGAATCAGCCGGCCATCGCCTTTGCGGGCGCGGCCGAGGCCTGGGCCGCATGCGACACCAGCGCCGTCATGATTTCGGCGGCGGCGAGCGCGGCGATCACCGGCGGGCGCTTGTCCTTCACGGTATTGCTGCCGATCGGCGAGAAGAGGCGGTTGAACTGCGCCTCGCTGCCCTCGTTGGACTTCAGGAACCAGTTCTTGAACGTCGCCTTCTTGGTCTTCGAGCCGATCATGCCGACATAGGCGGCGTCGTCGCGCTTCAGCGCCTCGGCGACGATCAAGAAATCGAGCGCATGGTCATGGGTGAGGATGGCGAAGGCCGATCCCGCCCGGGCTTCGCGCACCACCGCTTCGGGCATCGGCGTCAGCCGCGTCTCAACCGTTTCCGGCATGCCTTCCAGCGCATCGGCCCGCGTCTCGACGACCTCCACATGAATGGGCAGCAGCGCCAACGACGCGGCCAGCGCCTGGCCGACATGGCCGCCGCCAAAGACATAGACATGCGGCAGATGCGCCTCCTCGGCCTCGGCCTTGGCGATCAGTTCCTGTTCGATCCTAGCGTCAACCAAGCGGATCAGAACCTCGACTCGGCCGCCGCAGCATTGGCCGATTTCAGGACCCAGTGGAACATCCAGGGTCGCGCAGGTTTCGTCGACCTCGATGCGGGCTTCCCTCCCCCTCGAGGGGAGGGTGGCGGCCAAGCCATCGGGTGGGGTCGCCGGCGCAGTGCTCGGCGCTCTCTCGCCTTCTGAGAGCACCCCCTCTGGCCGCTTCGCGGCCATCGCCCCCTCAAGGGGGGAGAAAAGCATCTGTCGCGCCTTGTCGATCGCCATGAATTCAAGCTGGCCGCCGCCGATGGTGCCGAAAATCGCCGATGGTGAGACGAGCATGAAGGCGCCGGCTTCGCGCGGGGTCGAGCCCTTGGTGGCCGCGACCTCGACGAGCGCGGCCCGGCCTGCCTGGCCGAGAAACGCCTTCAGGCTTTGCACTTTCGAGTTCATCGTCTGCATTTCCACCCAGGAAATATAGCGTTTCGCGCCTCGAATTGCACGTTTTGGCCCGTTCAGGCCGGCTTTGCGGCTTCCCGCTTCAGCCTTTCGATCGCCAACAGCACCCGTTCCGGCGTCGCCGGGGCGTCGAGGCGCGGGCAGATCCTGTGATCGGCGACACTCGCCACCGCGTCGGAGAGCGCATGCAGCACCGACATGCCGTGTGGCAGCGGCGGCTCGCCGACCGCCTTGGAGCGATGGATGGTCGGCTCGTAGGCCGACGACCAGTCGGTCAGCTTGACGTTGAAGATTTTTGGCCGGTCGGAAGCGAGCGGGATCTTGTAGGTCGACGGTGCATGCGTGCGCAGCCGGCCGCCGTTGTCCCACCAAAGCTCTTCCGTCGTCAGCCAGCCCATGCCCTGGATGAAGCCGCCCTCGACCTGGCCGAGGTCGATCGCGCGGTTCAGCGAGCGGCCGGCATCGTGCAGAATGTCGGTACGCTCGACGACATATTCGCCGGTCAGCGTATCGACCGAGACTTCCGAGCAGGCCGCGCCATAGGCGTAGTAGTAGAAGGCATGGCCGCGGCCCTTGCTGCGGTCCCAATGGATCTTCGGCGTCTTGTAGAAGCCAGCCGCCGAGAGCTGGACGCGGTTCATGTAGGCTTGCTTGACCAGATCGTTGAAGGCGATTTCCTGGTTGCCGATGCGCACCCGGTTGGGCAGGAACACGACCTGGTCGAGCGGCACCTGGTATTTTTCGGCCGCGAAATCGGTCAGCCGCTTGCGGATCTGCCGAGCGGCATCCTGCGCCGCCATGCCGTTGAGGTCGGCGCCGGAAGATGCCGCCGTCGGCGAGGTGTTCGGCACCTTGGCTGTGGTGGTGGCGGTGATCTTGACCCGGTCGAGATCGATCTGGAATTCCTCGGCGACGACCTGCGCCACCTTGAGATGCAGGCCCTGGCCCATTTCGGTGCCGCCATGGTTCATATGCACCGAGCCGTCGGCATAGACATGCACCAGGGCGCCGGCCTGGTTGGCCTCGGTCTTTGTGAAGGAAATGCCGAACTTGACCGGCGTCAGCGCCAGGCCGCGCTTGATGAAGCGGCTGTTGTTGTTGAAGGCGCTGATCTCGCGCCGCCGCCGCGCGTAATTGGCGCTTTCCTCCAGCTCAGCGACGATGCGGTGGATGATGTTGTCCTCGACCTTCTGGTGATAGGGCGTGAGGCAGCGTTCGCCGATCGCATCCATCGGGTCATAGAAATTGAGCTTGCGGATTTCGAGCGGATCCTTGCCGACCGCGAAGGCCACTTCGTCGACGACGCGCTCCGCGCCGACCATGCCTTGCGGGCCGCCAAAGCCGCGGAAGGCGGTGTTCGAGACCGTATTGGTGAAAAGCGGCGCCGATTTCGCGTGCACCGCCGGATAGAAATAGGCGTTGTCGCAATGGAAGAGCGCCCGGTCGCCGACCGGACCGGACAGGTCGGCGGAGAAGCCGCAGCGCAGGGCATAGGTGAAATCGACGCCGAGGATATTGCCTTCGTCGTCGAAGCCGACCTCGTAGTCGATGGCGAAATCATGCCGCTTGCCCGTGGCGGTCATGTCCTCGTCGCGGTCGAGCCTGATCTTCACCGCGCGCCCCAGCTTCTTGGCCGCGATGGCGGCTATGGCCGCGCATTGGTTGGCCTGCGTCTCCTTGCCGCCGAAGCCGCCGCCCATGCGGCGCACTTCCACCGTCACCGCATGGCTCGGCACGCCGAGCGCATGCGCAACCAGATGCTGCGTCTCGCTCGGCCCCTGCGTCGAGCAATAGACGATCACCTCGTCGTCCTCACCGGGGATCGCCAGCGAGACCTGGCCCTCGAGGTAGAAATGGTCCTGGCCGCCAAGCCACATGCGGTTCTTGATGCGGCGGGGTGCCGCCGCAATCGCCGCGGCCGCATCGCCGCGCTTCAGGATCAGCGGCGTGGTGACCTGCTTGTCCTTGACCGGGTCGAGGTCCCAGATGTCGATCACAGCCGGAAGCTCGTCATATTCGATCCTAGCCAGGCGTGCCGCGCGGCGCGCCGCCTCGCGTGTCTCGGCTACCACGCCGAAGATCGGCTGGCCGTAGAATAGCACCTTGTGCTCGGCGAGCACCGGATCGTCATGCATGTTGCTTGGCGAGACGTCGTTCTCGCCGGGCACGTCGGCACAGGTCAGCACATCGACGACGCCGGGAACCGATCGCACCGCCGACAAATCGATGCTCTTCAGCGTGCCGTGCGCGACCTTGGCGAGGCCAAGGCCGACATGCAGCGTGCCGGCAGGCTCAGGCATATCGTCGATATAGACGGCGGCGCCGCTGACATGCTTGTGCGCGGAATCGTGCCGCTGCTCGGTGGCGACGCCGCCGACGATTTTTTCGGCCTTGAGGTTGGGAGTGGCGTGCTTGTTCATCAGGCCGCCTCGTTGCGGGTCACTTGGAACGGCGCCCTGGTGCCGGTGGTTTCGACATAAAAGCGCAGCAAAAGATTCTTCGCCGCCAGCCCCCGATACTCGGCGGTTGCACGCATATCGGTAATTGGCGTGAAGTCGCTGGCATATTCGGCCATCGCGGCCTCGACAGTCGCTTCGCTCCAGACTTTGCCGATAAGGGCGGTTTCAACCGCAGTCGCCCGCTTCGGCGTCGGCGCCATGCCGCCATAGGCGATACGGATATCCGCCACGGTGCCGTCCTTGGCTTCGGTCAGATAGAAGGCGCCGAGGGTAGCAGTAATGTCCTCGTCGCGGCGCTTGGTGACCTTGTAGACGGCAAATTTCGTGCCCTCTGCCGGCACGGGCACATGGACGGCCTCGACGAATTCGCCGGGCTGCCGATCCTGCTTGCCATAGGCAATGAAGAAGGTTTCGAGCGGGATCGTGCGTCGGGCATTGCCCTTGCGGAGCGTTAGCCGCGCGCCGAGCGCGATCAGCGGCGGCGGCGTGTCGCCGATCGGCGAGCCATTGGCGATGTTGCCGCCGATGGTGCCCATGTTGCGCACCTGCTCGCCGCCGATGCGGTCGACCAGCGGTCCCAAGGCCGGGATGCGCCTGGAAAGCGTTGCGAAGGCTTCGCTGTAAGTCACGCCGGCGCCGACCGTAATCACGCCATCGGCCTCCGAGATCGTGCGCAAGCCGTCGAGGCCACCGATGAAGATAGCCGGCGAAATGTCGCGCATATGCTTGGTGACCCACAGCCCGACATCGGTCGAGCCGGCAACGATGGTGGCGCCAGGCTCCTTCTCGAGCGCCATGGCGAAATCGTCGACGTCAGCCGGCACGATCAGCCGCTCCTTACCCGAACCGACCTCGACCCTGGCGCCGTCGCGCAGCGCTCCCAGCCGTGCAGTGATATCCTTGCGCTCCACTGCCAGCGAGTCCTTCGCCGCCTTGCCGTAGCTTGATATGGCGCGCGCGGCGCGCATGATCGCCTCGTAGCCGGTACAGCGGCAGAGATTGCCCTGCAGCGCCTTTTCGATCGCCGCGTCGGACGGGTTGGGCGTCTTCATCCACAGCGCATAGAGCGACATGACGAAGCCAGGCGTGCAGAAACCGCATTGCGAGCCATGGAAATCGACCATCGCCTGCTGCACGGGGTGAAGCTGTTCGCCATTGCCGCGCAGATGCTCGACGGTGACGACATGGGTGCCGTCGAGCGAGCCCATGAAGCGGATGCAGGCATTGACGCTTTCATAGACCAGGCCCTCGACCGAGAGCTTGCCGACCAGCACCGTGCAGGCGCCGCAATCGCCCTCGGCACAGCCTTCCTTGGTGCCGCGCAGCGAGCGGTTCAACCGCAGCCAGGCGAGCAGGGTCGCGTCGGGGGCGATGTCGTTCAGCGCGACATCGGCGCCGTTCAGGATGAAGCGTATCTGGTTACGGGTCTTGTCGGCCATGTCTCAGCTCCCGCGATAGGTCGAGTAGCCGTACGGCGAGATCAAGAGCGGCACATGATAATGCCGCTCCTCCGCCATGCCGAAGCGGATCGGCACGGTGTCGAGGAAAGCCGGCTCCGGCAGGCTGGCGCCCTGCCCGCGCAGATAATCGCCGGCAGCGAAGACCAGCTCGTACTCGCCGGTGCGGAAGTCGGCGCCGGCAAGCAACGGCGCGTCGCAGCGGCCGTCATCATTGGTGGTGACGGTCTTCAAATGCGTGCGGGCCTGGCCTTCGAGGCGGAAAAGCCCGATCGAAAGGCCCTTTGCCGGCCTGCCGGTCGCGGTATCGAGGACATGGGTCGTCAGACGCCCGCCATCGGCTTTCGACGTTTCTGCCACTGGCCGCCTCCCATCCCAAGTAGTCGAACGTTTTCAGGTCAATTGTGCGCCAATTAAAGGCGATGCATAAGCCCCGGTCGAGCGGAGTGCGGCAAAAAGCACTTTCAAAAATTTTCGGGGGAATGCACGAGCACTCCTTTCGATATCTTCATCTCAACATTCGGGCAGGAGCGATCATGCGTTACGAACGGGACATGCGCGGTTACGGAGCCAATCCGCCGGACCCGAAATGGCCCGGCGGCGCCTATGTCGCGGTGCAGTTCGTCGTCAATTACGAGGAAGGCGGCGAGAACTGCGTGCTGCACGGCGACAAGGCTTCCGAAGCCTTCCTATCCGAGATCGTCGGCGCCGCCCCCTGGCTCGGCCAGCGCCATTGGAACATGGAATCGATCTATGAATACGGCGCCCGCGCCGGCTTCTGGCGGCTCTACCGGCTGTTCACGCAAGCTGAGGTGCCGGTGACCTGCTACGGCGTCGCCACGGCGCTGGCACGCTCCCCCGATCAGGTCGCGGCGATGCAGGAGGCCGGCTGGGAGATCGCCTCGCACGGGCTGAAATGGATCGACTACCGCGATCATAGCGCGGAGGACGAGCGACGCGACCTCGAAGAGACGATCCGTCTGCATTACGAAGTGACCGGCGCGCGGCCGACCGGCTGGTACACCGGCCGCACTTCCGTCAACACGGTGCGACTCGTCGCCGAGGAAGGCGGCTTCGATTACGTCTCCGACACCTATGACGACGAATTGCCCTACTGGTTCGACCGGGATGGTTTGGAGAAGCCGCAGCTCATCATCCCCTATACGCTCGACGCCAACGACATGCGCTTCGCCACGCCGCAGGGCTTCAATTCGGGCGACCAGTTCTTCGCCTATCTGAAGGACAGTTTCGACACGCTCTATGCGGAGGGCAAGGCGGGGCGGCCGCGCATGATGAACATCGGCCTGCATTGCCGGCTGATCGGCCGTCCGGGCCGCGTGGCGGCGCTGAAGCGCTTCGTCGACTATGTGAAGTCGCATGACAGGGTGTGGCTGACCCGGCGCATCGATATCGCAAAACACTGGCGCGAGACGCACCCCTACCAGGCGCCGGCGCTGCGCCCGTCTCGGATGGAATTCGAGGAATTCGTGCATGCCTTCGGCGGGGTGTTCGAGCATTCGCCGTGGATCGCCGAGCGGGCCTACGAACTGGAGCTCGGCCCGGCCCATGACAGCGCCGGCGGCCTGCACAACGCGCTCTGCCGCGTCTTCCGCGCGGCGACCGAGGCCGAGCGGCTTTCCGTGCTCAACGCCCATCCCGACCTTGCCGGCAAGCTGGCGGCGGCCAAGCGGCTGACGGCGGAATCAGCCAAAGAACAGGCCTCCGCCGGGCTCGACGCGCTGACCGACAAGGAGCGCGAGCTGTTTTCGAAGCTCAACGCCGCCTACGTCACGACCTTCGGCTTTCCCTTCATCATCGCGGTCAAGGGCAAGACGAAGGACCAGATCCTGGCGGAGTTCGAGGCTCGCATCGGCAACAGCCGCAGCAATGAATTCGACACCGCGTGCAAACAAGTCGAGCGCATCGCGCTGCTTCGGCTGAAAGACTTGCTTCCAAAATAGGCTTCAACACATGGACAGGATGAACATGGCCGAGCGAACCTATTACGCGCCGCATGGCGGCCATCCCGGTCAGCACGAGCTGTTGACCGGCCGCGCCGTCTTCACCGAAGCCTATGCGGTGATCCCCAAGGGCGTGATGCAGGACATCGTCACCAGCCCGCTGCCGTTCTGGGACAAGACAAGGGCCTGGATCATCGCAAGACCGCTTTCGGGCTTCGCCGAGACCTTTTCGCAGTACATCGTCGAGGTCCTGCCCGGCGGCGGCAGCGACCGGCCTGAGCTTGACCCCGAAGCCGAGGGCGTGCTGTTCGTGGTCGAGGGCGAGCTTACGGTCTCGCTTGCCGGCAAGAACCATGTGCTTCGCCCAGGCGGCTTCGCCTTCCTGCCGCCGGGCAGCGGCTGGACGGTGCGCAATGAGAGCAGCGGTGCGGTCCGCTTCCACTGGGTCCGCAAGGCCTATGAGGCGGTCGACGGCCTCGACGTTCCGGAAGCCTTCTTCAGCAGCGACAAGGAGGTCGAGCCGAGCCCGATGCCCGGCACGGGAGGCCACTGGGCGACGACGCGCTTCGTCGACCCGGCCGACATGCGCCACGATATGCATGTCACCATCGTCACGCTCAAACCCGGCGCGGTCATCCCCTTCGCCGAGACCCATGTCATGGAGCATGGGCTCTATGTGCTCGAAGGCAAGGCAGTCTATCGCCTCAATCAGGACTGGGTCGAGGTCGAGGCCGGCGATTTCATGTGGCTGCGCGCCTTTTGCCCGCAGGCCTGCTACGCCGGCGGTCCCGGGAATTTCCGCTACCTGCTCTACAAGGACGTCAACCGGCACGCCAAGCTTGGCGGCGCCCTTGGGGCTCGCGCGCGATGACCCAAATCGTGGCCCAGCCGCTGACACGCGAAAACTTCGCGCCGTTTGGCGACGTGATCGATATGGGCGGCGAGAACCGCTACCCGATCAATGGAGGCAAGGCGATGCGCTACCACGATCTCGCCACCGCCGAGGCCACCGGGCCGGATGCCAAGGTGCTGATCTCGATGGTGCGCGGCACCCCCTACGAGATGCCGCTGAAACTGACCATGGTCGAGCGCCATCCGCTCGGCAGCCAGGCTTTCATTCCGCTGTCGCCGCGGCCCTTTCTGGTTGTCGTCTGCCATGACACTCTGGACGGCCCAGGCGAGCCGCACGCCTTCATCACCGCGCCCGGGCAGGGCATCAACTACCGGCGCAACCTCTGGCACGGCGTGCTAACGCCGATCGGCGAGGAACAGGACTTCCTCATCGTCGACCGCGGCGGCGACGGCGCCAACCTCGAAGAGTGCCATTTCTCGCACCCTTACGAGATCCATCTTCCCTGAAAGCTGCCAGTTTTTCCCGATGACAGACATTTCGCTGATCGACCGCCTGCTCGACGTTATCGAGCACGATATCGTGCCGAAGACCGCTGAAGGCGTTGCCCATGGCAACAAACTCTTCGGCGCCGCCATCCTGCGGAAAGACGACCGCTCGCTGGTGCTCGCCGAAACCAACAACGAAATCGAAAATCCGCTCTGGCATGGCGAGATGCACTGCCTGAAGCGATTTTACGAAATGCCCAGGGCCCAGCGCGTCGACACCAGGGATGCGCTGTTCCTGGCCACGCACGAGCCCTGCTCGCTGTGCCTGTCGGCGATCACCTGGACCGGCTTCGACAATTTCTACTACCTCTTCAGCCACGAGGACTCGCGCGACAGCTTCGCCATCCCGCATGACCTGAAGATTCTCAAAGAGGTCTTCACACTCGATCCCGGCGGCTACAATGCCGAGAACGCCTACTGGAAGAGCTTTTCCATACGCCGATTGGTGCGCGCTTTGCCCGGGTCGGAACGCAGGCGGCTGGAGGCGCGCATCGGCCAAATCTCCGCCCTTTATGACGAGCTCTCCGGCACATACCAGGCGAGCAAGGCCGACAACGACATTCCGCTGAACTGACGCTTTGAACAGACGCTTATTGACCAGCCGATTTCGCCGGCTGGCCCACGACGCCTCGGCGACGGTTCCATCATGTGCCTTGCATGAAAACCGTCACAGAATTCCCTCGCAAGGTCGTCGAATTTCCCGATATGGGCATCGTCATGCCGGATGGCTGCCGGCTGTCGGCGCGTATATGGATGCCTGAGGATGCCGGCGACAACCCGGTGCCGGCGGTCCTCGAGCATTTGCCCTACCGCAAGCGCGACGGCACCATCTTCCGCGATCAGCTGACGCATCCCTATTTCGCCGGACACGGCTATGCCTCGATCCGCGTCGACATGCGCGGCAACGGCGATTCCGAAGGGCTGATGGACGACGAATATTCCGAGCAGGAATTGCAGGACGCCTGCGACGTCATCGCCTGGGCGGCCGCGCAGCCCTGGTGCAACGGCAATGTCGGCATGATGGGCATATCCTGGGGCGGCTTCAACTGCCTGCAGGTCGCGGCAAAGCAGCCGCCGGCGCTGAAGGCGGTGATCAGCCTGTGCTCGACCGTCGACCGCTATGCCGACGACATCCACTACAAGGGCGGCTGCCTGCTGCTCGAGAATTTCGGCTGGGCCTCGACGATGCTCTCCTACTCGTCGCGGCCGCCGGATCCGGAAATCGCCGGCGGCAACCGCTGGCGCGATCTGTGGCTGAGCCGGCTGGAGAACCAGGCTTTTCTCGCGCCGCTATGGCTCAGCCACCAGCATCGCGATGCCTACTGGAAACGCGGCTCGATCTGCGAGGACTTTTCGGCCGTTAAGGCGGCAGTGCTGTCGATCGGAGGTTGGCATGACGGCTACCGCAACACGATCTCCAATCTCGTCACCAACATCCAGGCGCCGGTGAAGGGCATCGTCGGCCCCTGGATCCACAAATATCCGCATTACGCGGCACCCAATCCGGCGATCGGCTTCCTGCAGGAGGCGCTGCGCTGGTGGGACCGCTGGCTGAAGGGCGCGGCGACCGGCGTCGAGGCCGACCCGGACTACCGCGCCTATGTGATGGACAGCGTGCGTCCGGCCCGCTGGCATCCCGAACGGCCAGGCCGCTGGATTGCGGAACAGCAATGGCCCTCGCCCAACATCAAGATCAAGGCAACCGAGCTCATTCCCGAGGGCGCCGGGCCGGCAATCGTCGCCTCGCCGCAAAGTTGCGGGCTTGCGGGCGGCGAGTATTTTCCCTTCACCTCCGGTCCGGAACTGCCGGGCGACCAGCGCCCCGACGACGCGCTTTCGGTATGCTTCGACCAGGTCGAACTCGAGGAGGCGATCGACATCGTCGGCGCGCCGGAAGTCGAAGTACGGGTCGCCTCGGACCGCCGCCAGGCCAACATCGCGGTGCGTCTCTGTGACGTGCATCCGGACGGCGCCTCGGAGCTGATCTCCTATGGCGTGCTCAACCTCACCCACCGCAACTCGCACGAGTTCCCGGAAGCGCTGGTGCCAGGCGAGACGGTCTCGGCACGCGTCGTGCTCGATCAGTGCGCCTACCGGGTGCCGGCCGGGCACCGGCTGCGGGTCGCCGTCTCGACGGCCTACTGGCCGATGATCTGGCCGTCGCCGGAGCCGGCGACGCTCGAACTGTCGGCCGCGACGCTCAAGCTGCCGCTGCGCCCGCCGGCGACGGCCGACGAGGCGTCGTTCCTCGAACCGGAAGGGGCTACGCCCTGGGCGACCGAGACGATCAGGCCGACCAATTCCGAACGGCATATCCACCGCAACGAAAAGACCGGCGTCGTCACGCTTGCCGTAACGGACGATTTCGGCGAGGTGCGCGACCTGGAGCACGGGCTGGTCCACGGCAGCATGGTCAGGGAGACATGGGCGATCCAACCCGACGATCCCCTGTCGGCGACGGGCAGCACGCATTGGACGCAGACATTGTCGCGAAATGAATGGTCGGTGCGGACCGAGACCTTCGCCGAGATGCGCTCGGACGCGCAAGACTTCATCCTCAGCGCCAGAATCGAGGCCTATGAGGGCGAAACACTGGTGTTCGAGCGCGATTTCAAACAGACGATTCCCCGCGCTCTCGTGTGAGCGCTGACAAGATTGGTCCAAATGCGACGCGCCATTTACGCCACGGCATGTCGCATTCGGTCTTGCTTACAGCTTTCCGTTGCGCTCATTATCCCTCACAAGAACAAGAACCGACCACATGGTCGTACCATCAGAGTGAGGAACCCGTAATGACAAACGAACTCGACTATCTCAGCCGGCGCGTCGCTGCCGGAAAGCTCAGCCGCCGCGACTTCCTTGGCCGCGCCGCCGCGCTCGGCGTCACCGCGCCCTTCGCCAACTCGCTGCTTTCGAGCGCTGCCCGGGCTGCCGGCCCCGTCAAGGGCGGCACGTTGAAGGCCGGCCTGGTCGGCGGTGAATCCACCAACAGCCTCGACCCCGCGCTGATGATGACCCAGGTGCCCTTCGCCTTCGGCAAGTGCTGGGGCGAAATGATCGTCGAGCTGTCGCCCGACGGCAAGCTCGAGAACCGCATCGCCGAGGAAATCGGCTCTTCCGACGACGCCAAGGTCTGGACGCTGAAGATCCGCGACGGCATCGAATTCCACAACGGCAAGACGGTGACCGCCCAGGACGTGGCAGCCACGCTCGAGCGCCATTCGGACGAGAAGTCGAAGTCCGGCGCGCTCGGCTACATGAAGGGCATCGAGACCATCAAGGCCAACGGCAAGGAAGTGGTGCTGACCCTGAAGGAAGCCAACGCCGACCTTCCCTATCTGCTCAGCGACTATCACCTGATCGTCCAGCCGAATGGCGGCAAGGACAAACCCGATGCCGGCATCAGCGCCGGCCCTTACAAGGTCAAGGTCAACGAGCCCGGCGTGCGCCATGTCGGCGAACGCTTCGCCAACTACTGGCAGGGCGACAAGATGGGCCATGCCGACCAAGTCGAAGTCGTCGTCATCAACGACGCGACGGCGCGCACGGCGGCCCTGCAGGGCGGTCAGGTCAACATGATCAACCGCGTCGAGCCGAAGATCGTCGACCTGATCAAGCGCGTGCGGGGCGTCACCATCCGCAACCACTCCGGTCCCGGCCACTACGTGTTCATCATGCATTGCAACACGGCGCCGTTCGACAACAACGACCTCAGGATGGCGCTGAAGCTGGCGATCAACCGCGAAGAGATGCTGAACAAGGTGCTGCGCGGCTACGGCTCGCTCGGCAACGACTTCCCGATCAACGCCTCCTACCCGCTGTTCACCGAGATCGAGCAGCGCAAATACGACCCCGACAAGGCCAAGTTCCACTACAAGAAGTCGGGTCACGACGGCGCCGTCCTGCTCAGGACGTCGGATGTCGCCTTCCCCGGCGCGGTCGATGCCGCGCAGCTCTATCAGCAGAGCGCGGCCAAGGCCGGCATCAAGCTGGAAATCAAGCGCGAGCCCGGCGACGGCTATTGGAACGAAGTCTGGAACAAGCAGCCCTTCTGCGCTTCCTATTGGGGCGGCCGCTCGACGCAGGACCAAATGTACTCGACCGCGTACCTGTCGAGCGCCGACTGGAACGACACGCGGTTCAAGCGGCCGGACTTCGACAAGATGGTGCTGGCGGCGCGCGCCGAGCTCGACGAGGCCAAGCGCAAGCAGATGTACCATGACATGGCTGTGATGGTGCGTGACGAGGGCGGCTTGATTCTGCCGATGTTCAACCAGTTCATCGACGCAACTGGTCCCAAAGTCGGTGGCTGGGTGGACGATCCGCATCAGGAGCTGATGAACGGCTACGCCTTGGCGAAGTGCTGGATGGAAGCCTAAGGTCCGGCCTTGCGGAGATGTCCTCACCCGTCGTGAAACTGGTGGCCCAGCGCGTTGCGCTGGGCATCCTCCTTCTGCTGGCCGTTTCGGTCCTGATCTTCGCCGGCACGCAGATCCTGCCCGGCGACGTCGCCCAAGCCATCCTCGGACAATCGGCGACGCCGGAGTCGCTCGCCAATCTGCGCGAACAGCTCGGACTCAATCAGCCTGCCTATATCCGCTACTTCCACTGGCTGGGCGGCGTGCTCACCGGCGATCTCGGCACTGCCATGTCGAGCGGCCAGGACATAGCGACATCGATCAAGGAACGGCTGTGGAACACCTTGTTCCTGGCCTTCTGGGCGGCAATCGTGGCCATTCCGCTGGCGATCACGCTTGGCCTGATCGCGGTGCGCTACCGCAATGGCTGGGTCGACAAGATGATCTCCGGGGTGGCGCTCGCCTCGACTTCGTTCCCGGAATTCTTCATCGGCTACCTGCTGGTCTTCTACTTCGCGGTCGAGCATCAATGGTTCCCCGCCATCTCGACCGTCTATGACGGAATGTCGTTAGGCGAGCGCTTGCAGGCGATCGCGCTGCCGGCGGCGGCGCTGACGCTGGTGGTGCTGGCCCACATGATGCGCATGACGCGAGCGGCGATCCTCAACGTCATGCAATCGGCTTATGTCGAGACGGCGGAGCTCAAGGGGCTCTCGGCTTTCGCGGTCATCCGCAAGCATGCCTTCCCGAACGCGATCGCGCCGATCATCAATGTCGTCATGCTGAACCTCGCCTATCTGGTGGTCGGCGTCGTCGTGGTCGAGGTGATTTTCGTCTATCCGGGCATGGGGCAATATCTCGTCGACCACGTCACCAAGCGCGACGTTCCCGTCGTCCAGGCGGTCGGCCTGATCTTTGCGGCCGTCTATATCGCCCTCAACATCATCGCGGACATTGCGGCGATCGTCGCCAATCCGCGGCTCAGGCATCCGAAGTAGGGGGCGCCGGTATGCTCGATATCAGACGCACTCCTGTCGCGGCGCTGATCGGCATTGTGCTGACGACACTGTTCGTGCTGGCCGCGGTCTTGGCGCCATGGATTGCCCCGCACGGCAATGCCGAGATCGTCAGCGACGTCCCTTGGGAACCGATGTCATCGGTGCACCTGTTGGGCACCGACAATCTCGGCCGCGATCTCCTGTCCCGCATGATCTATGGCGCCCGCATCACGCTGTTCATCGCCGTGCTGGCCACCGCGCTGTCCTTTTCGCTCGGCGCCATTCTGGGCTTCTCGGCGGCGGTGTTCGGCGGCTGGTTCGACACGATGCTGTCGCGCCTCGTCGACCTGCTGATGTCGATCCCGACGCTGATCATGGGCCTGGTCGTCCTGTCGGTGCTGCCGTCCAACCTGGTGACGTTGATCCTGGTGATGGGCATCCTCGATTCGACCCGTGTCTACCGCTTGTCGCGCGCGGTGGCGGTCGACATCAACGTCATGGACTATGTCGAGGCCGCGAAACTGCGCGGCGAAGGCAGCGGCTGGATCATTTTCCGCGAGATTCTGCCGAACGCGCTGTCGCCCCTGGTCTCGGAACTCGGTCTGCGCTTCATCTATGCGGTGCTTTTCCTGTCGACGCTCTCCTTCCTCGGCCTCGGCGTGCAGCCGCCGGACGCCGACTGGGGCGGCATGGTGAAGGAGAACAAGGACGGCATCGTCTTCGGCATCCCGGCGGCGCTCATCCCGGCGGCGGCGATCGCGGCTCTGGCGATCTCGGTCAACCTTGTCGCCGACTGGGTACTCAACCGCACGACCAGCCTGAAGGGAGGGCGCGGGTGATGGCTGACAGCAAAGCAAACTCCGGCCGACTCCTCGACATCCGCAATCTGCGCATCGAGGCGACCGTCTACCCGCCCGGCGAGGCGCCGAAGACCATCACCCTTGTCCATGATGTCTCGCTGACGCTGGAGAAGGGCAAGGTGCTCGGCTTGATCGGCGAATCCGGCGCCGGCAAGTCGACGATCGGCCTGTCCTCCATGGGCTATGGCCGGGGCGGCGTGCGCATTACGGGCGGCGAGGTGATCCTCAACGGCCGCGACATACTGAAGGGCGGCAAGGAGGGCTTGCGCAAGCTGCGCGGCCGCGAAGTGTGCTATGTCGCCCAGTCGGCGGCGGCGGCCTTCAATCCGGCGCACCGGCTGATGGACCAGGTGGTGGAGGCGACGCTTCTGCACGGCACGGCAACCCGGGCCGAGGCCGAGAAGCGAGCCGTCGCGCTGTTCAAGAAGCTCAGCCTGCCCAATCCGGAAACGATCGGTGAGCGCTTCCCGCACCAGGTCTCCGGCGGCCAGTTGCAGCGCGTCATGACGGCGATGGCGCTTTGCTCCGAGCCCGACCTGATCGTCTTCGACGAGCCGACCACGGCGCTCGACGTGACGACGCAGATCGACGTGCTGGCGGCGATCAAGGACGCAATCCGCGATACCCATGTGGCGGCTTTATACATCACCCACGACCTCGCCGTGGTGGCGCAGGTCGCGGACGAGATCATGGTGCTGCGCCATGGTCGGCTGGTCGAATGGGGCGGTACCCGCCAGATCATCAAGGAGCCGCGCCAGGAATACACCAACGCGCTGGTCTCGGTGCATGAGATCGAGCACAACGAACAGCAGCCCGGCACCACACCGATGCTGTCGGTGAAGAACGTGACGGCCGCCTATGGCGGCGGCCTCGTCAAGGTGCTGAAGAACGTCTCGGTCGACATCTACCCGGGCCAGACGCTGGCCGTCGTCGGCGAGAGCGGTTCCGGCAAATCGACGCTGGCGCGCGCCATCACCGGCCTCCTGCCGCCCGAGCAGGGCAGCGTCTTCTTCGACGGCCGAACGCTTGGCAACAGGCTCGCCGATAGGCCGAAGGAGGATCTGCGCCAGCTGCAGATGATCTACCAGATGGCCGATGTGGCGATGAACCCGCGCCAGACCGTGGGAACGATCATCGGCCGGCCGCTCGAGTTCTATTTCGGCATAAGGGGCCGCGAGCGCGACAAGCGCGTCGCCGAGCTGCTCGACCAGATCGAGATGGGCAAGGGCTTCATCGACCGCTATCCGGCCGAGCTTTCGGGCGGCCAGAAGCAGCGCGTCTGCATCGCCCGTTCGCTGGCCGCCAAGCCGAAGCTGATCATCTGCGATGAGGTGACCTCGGCGCTCGATCCGCTGGTCGCCCACGGCATCCTCAAGCTGCTGCTCAACCTGCAGCAGATCGAGAAAGTGGCCTATCTCTTCATCACCCACGACCTCGCGACAGTGAAGTCGATCGCCGATTCGATCGCGGTCATGTATCGCGGCGAGGTCGTCCGCTACGGCTCCAAGAGCAAGGTGCTGGCGCCGCCCTTCGATGCCTATACCGACCTTCTATTGTCCTCCGTCCCCGAAATGGAGATCGGCTGGCTGGAGAAGGCGATCGCCGGCCGGCGCATGGAAAGCGCCGGCAACTAAGCTGGCTTGCTCTTCTCTGTGCTTCTGGGACTTGGCCGGGTCGGTCAAGCCCTCGATGCTGATCCTCCCGCAAGACCGCATGGAATTGCCGTGGCGCTTAAATCCAAATTGCTGCTCATCATCCTTGACGGCGTGCCCTACCGGAACTGGCGCCGGCTCATGGGCAATCTCGAAGGCTGGGTACAATCGGGTGAGGCGCAAGTGTGGAGAATGCGCTCCGTGCTGCCGTCAACATCGGCCTGCTGCTACGCCTCGATCCATACCGGGGTCACGCCGCAGGTTCATGGCATCCTCTCCAACGAGAACCGGTTCCGGGTCAGGCAGCCCGATATCTTCTCGGAGGTCAGCAAGGCGGGCGGCAGAACCGGGGCGGTGACGCATTCCTACTGGTCGGAATTCTTCCGCTCCCATCCGTTCGATCTGGTCGAGGACATGGAATTCGACGAGCCTGGCGGGCCGATCACGCATGGCCGCTTCCACACCATGACCGGCTACAATCTCAAGAACCAGATGACGCCGAGCGATGTCGACCTGTTCGCGACATTGACCATGCTCACCCGCCGCCACGGCATCGACTACGGCATCCTGCACAGCTGCACGCTGGACTCGATGGGTCATCGCTTCGGCCACAACTGCCACGAGATGGATCATGCCTGCTACGCGATGGACGGTATGCTCGCCGCCTTCCTGCCCGGTTGGCGCGAAGCCGGCTATGAAGTCATCGTCACCGCCGATCACGGCCAGACGGACCGCGGCCATCACGGCGGGCATGACGACGAGATGCAGGATTTCGCGCTCTACTATTTCGGGCCGGCGAAGGGTCCAGAAGCCGACGCGCTGCTCGACCAGCTGCAGCTCGCGCCGACGGTGCTGAGCCGGCTCGGCGTGGAGGTGCCGGCGACGATGAAGGGGGAGGTGTTTTTGATTTAGCTCCCCCTTCTCCCCTTGTGGGAGAAGGTGTCGCCAAAGGCGACGGATGACGGGTGTTCCAGTGAACGCCAACGTCTCACTCCGCTGGAACACCCCTCAACCGTCTCGGCGCTCCGCGCCGATCTACCTTCTCCCACAAGGGGAGAAGGGGGCGCCACCTCTGGCAACGCTCATCTTCTTCGGTTAGCTTCCGAAAATTCCTTGGCGGAGGATGAACCTTTTTGGACCGACCAGCGACAGAGCCACGAGGAGCCAGGCGGCTCGACCGGCCATGAACGCGGCGACCGAAACCGATCGCGCGCTTGTAGACCGGGTCGCGAAGGGCGACCGGGCCGCCGTGCGGCTCCTGTTCATGCGTCACCACGCGCGGATCTACCGTTTCGTGGCGCGCCAGACGGGATCGGAAATGATGGCCGACGATATCACCAACGAGGTCTTTCTCGAATTGTGGCGCCAGGCGCCGAGCTTCGAAGGCCGCTCCGAAGTCTCGACCTGGCTGCTCGGCATCGCCCGCTTCAAGGCACTGTCCTTGCTGCGCAAGAAGAAGGAAGACTGGATCGACGACGATGCCGCGGCGCAGGTTCCCGACAGCGCCGACACGCCGGAAGTGGTCACCATGAAGGAAGACAAGGCCGCCGCCTTGCGCCGCTTTGTCGATGCCTTGCCGGACGAACACCGCACGGTGGTCGATCTTGCCTATTACCATGGCCAGTCGGTGACCGAGATCGGCGAGGTGCTCAACATCCCGGTTGCCACCGTCAAGACCAGGATGTTCTACGCCCGCAAGAAACTCGGCGAAGCCCTCAAGGCGGCCGGTTACGACAGGGGGTGGCCATGAGCGCCGCTGAAAAGATGTCGCGCCGCGACGAGATGGAGACGCTGCTGCCGTTCTACCTCAACGGTTCGCTGGAAGGCGCCGAACTCGAAGCCGTCGAGGAATGGCTGGCCTCCGATCCTGCGGCGATGGCCGCGCTCGGCGAGGCGGAAGCCGAATTCTCCGGCACCGCCGCCGCCAACGAAGCGATCCGACCGCCGGCCGACGCGCTCTCGCGCTTTGCAAGGGCGCTCGACGCCGAGGCCGGTGCGGCGCGAGCGCCCGCCGGCCAGTCATGGCTGGCGAAGGTCTTCGGCCGGGTCACGGCAATCCCCTCGGGTGTCGCTTGGACGGCGGCCGCGGCGCTGCTTGCGCTGGTCGTGGCGCAGTCTTTCGAGCGGCCGGGCGGCAAGGGCAACGACTTTGAAATCGCCGGCGCTCAGGATGATCTGCCAAACCTGCCCTTCGCCCTGGTGAAGTTCAAGCCGGATGCCAAGATGTCGGACATCGCCGCCTTCCTTGGCCAGAACGGGCTGAAGATCGCCGGCGGGCCGACCGCCGCCAATGTGTTTCACGTGACGATCCCGGCCAGCACGGCGGCCGACTACGACAAGCTCGTCGGCCTTATTGCCGCCCAGCCTTTCGCGGAAGCTGTGGTGCAGGGAAGGAAACCGGTCGATGGCGGCTAAGGCGGTCGTTCTTCATGCGGCAATGCTGGCGGCGACATTTGTAGGCGCTCCCGCCGTTGCGCAGACCAACGATCCGAACCTCTCGCAAAAGCAGATCGACTGCCTCAGCCGCACGACGGCGGCCGGCGCTGACTGCGAGGACGGCGCCAAGAATGGGGGCGGGCAATCCGGCGCGGGCAATGCCGTCGGCGGCGCCGTGTTCCTGCCGTCGCTGATCGTCGACCTGTTCCCGAATCCGCCTGCACGGCCAACGCCTGCGCCAACGCAGCCGGCGCCTCCAAAGAGTCCAACAAGCTCAGCGGCGCCCGCTCCGCCGCCAAGCGGCCCCATCACACCGCCTACCGGGCTCAATCTCGCCGCGCCGCCGCGTGCGGTCAGTGGCGAGTTCGTGCCCGACGAGGTGCTGGTGACGGTCGCCGGCGATGCCGGCGCGGTGCAGCGGATCGCCACCACCTTGGGCCTGCAGGTGCGCTCGCAGCGCCAGTCGCGGCTGCTCGGCACAACGCTGGTGCGCTACGGCATTCCGGACGGACGGCCGGTCGGCGTCGTGCTGGCGCAGCTTGCCGCCGACGGGCGTACGCAGCGGCGTGAGCCCAACCACATCTATTCGTTGCAGCAGGCCGCCGGCATCGTGAACTATGCCTTCGAGCGCATCGCGCTCGATTCGAAACAGGCGAGCGGCGAGAACGTGCGCATTGCCGTCATCGACACCGGCATCGACGATACCAACCCAGCACTGAAAGGCGTGATCGCCGGCCAGTTCGACGCCATGCCGAACGTGCCGATCAAGAAGCGCGACCACGGCACCTCCGTCGACGGGCTGATCGCCGGCGTCGGCGCGCTGGAAGGCATCGCGCCGGGCGCCAAGATCTATCACGCACGGGCCTTCGAGGGCGGCAAGTCGAGTATGGATGTCATCCTGTCGGCGCTCGACTGGGCGGCGGAACAGGACGTGCGCATCATCAATATGAGCTTCGTCGGGCCGAAGAACGACCTCCTCGGCACCGCCTGCCGCAATGCGCGCGCGCTCGGCATGGTGCTGGTCGCAGCGGCCGGCAACAACGGGCCGAAAGCGCCTTACGGCTATCCGGCAGCCTTCGACGGGGTCATCGCGGTCACCGCGACCGACGCCAAGGACGGGCTGATGCCGCAAGCCAATCGCGGCGCCTATGTCTTCCTCTCGGCGCCGGGCGTTGAGATGGTTGCGCCGAGCGGCACCGGCTCGGACGTGGTGACCGGCACCTCCTTCGCCGCCGCGATCGTCTCAGGCGCGATCGCCAACCTGATCCATGCCGCGCCCGACCGCTCGGCCGATGAGATCGAGAAGGCGCTGGCGGCCACGGCCAAGGATCTCGGCCCGAAGGGGCGGGACAATGACTTCGGCTATGGGCTGTTGGATATCAAGGCGGCCGGGGCGGCAAAGGAGTGAGTCTCGTGTTTGAGGCTCATGCCCCGATGCTTTTCTGTTGCAACTCAATCAATTGGCTATCGCAAATGACCGCGATGAGCGGAGTCGGCCGTTCGACAAATAGGCACGAACATCTTAGCTTCTACAAATGATAGCCGATCTTCCCGAACTTCGGGGCGCTCGCCTCATCCTTCGCAGACCAATTCCCCAAGATGTGGAAACGCGGCTAGCGCTTGGTCGGCATCGCGAGATCGTTGAAGCCTATGGTCGGACATTCGGCCCAAACACAACCTTTACCCGAGGAGAAGCCGAGGCTGCCATTCGCTTCATCGAGCAACAGAACTGTGCCTGGGTCATTGATGCCGGTTCCTTTGTCGGCCATGTCCGCCTGCACAGCATAGATTGGCAGGACAAGAGGGCAGCCTTGGCCATCGGCATCGACGACCAAGCATATCTAGGCAAGGGGTATGGTACCGAAGCGATCAGGCTTGTGCTCGAACATGCGTTCGGTCGTGGCCTGCATCGAGTTTCGCTAAGGGTCTTATCGAGCAATTTCCGCGCGATCGCCTGCTATCGCAAGTGCGGATTTGTGGAGGAGGGTCGCGAGCGCGAAGCCGCATTCGTCGGCGGGGCTTGGCAGGATGACATCATTATGGGGCTGCTGGACAGAGAATTCAGTCCGTTCTGAAGGTCGACTCGGTCGCGTCGGAAGAATTGAGGTTTGACCTACACCGGCGCGCCGGCCACCGACCCCCGCACCACCAGATCGACCGGCCAGACCTCGCCGCGCGCGCCCTCTTCCAGCCCTGATATCCGCGCCGCCAACCGCTCGGCAACACGCGCGCCGGCAAGGCGGATCGAGGAGCGCGTGGTCGACAGCGGCACCGGGAAATTCTCCGGCCGCAGCCAGGGAAAGACGTCGTCATGGGCGACCAGCGACAGATCGCCCGGAATGGTCAGGCCGAGATCGCGCACGGCGCGGACGACACCGAGCGCCATGATGAGACTGGAGCAGACGATCGCCGTCGGGGCTCCGCTTTCTTCGAGCAGGCGGCGGGCGGCGCGATAGCCGTTTTCCTCGGTCATGGTCGTGGAACAGATGTGGCGCTCGCCCAGTGTCAGTCCGCTGGCGGCAAGCGCCCGGCGCACGCCGCGCTCGCGATGGATGGCGAAGGTCTCGCGGTCATCGCCGTTGATCAGCGCCAGCCGCTTGTGGCCGAGCTGGACGAGAAGCCTAGCCGCTTCGTGGAAGGCGCCCTCGTTGTCGATATCGAGATAGGGATAGTCGAACTCAAAACCCTCGCTGCGGCCATGGACGATGAAGGGGATGCCCAGCGTGTTGACCAGCGCCAGCCGCCGGTCGGCCGGGCGTGGCGAGGAAATGTAGACGGCGTCGACCTGGCGGTTGGCGACGATACGCCGATAAGTCGTCTCCTGGTCGTCGGCATCGGCCGGCGAGAGCACCAGATCGAGCTCGTGGGAGCGGGCATAGTCGCCGAGACCCGAAAGAAACTCGACGAAATGCGGATCGATGTCGACGGCGTTGCCGGTCGGCAGCACATAGCCGATCATTCCCGATTTGCCGGTGGCTAGCCGCCGCGCGCTGGGGTTCGGCCGGTAGCCGTGGCGCTTAGCAGCATCCATCACGCGACGCCGCGTCTCCTCACTGACCTCCGGGTAGCCGTTCAGCGCGCGGCTTACCGTGGTCTGCGAAAGCGACAGCATGTGCGAGAGTTGCTTGAGGTTCATCGGAGGCCTCCAGCCTCAAAGCGCTTTCAATTTGAATCGATCCGATGATCGCCCGCACCATCGCCCGACGTCATGACCTTAGGGGCGGCCAAAGACGGATTGAAGCCGAAATTGCTGCTGCAGCGCCAAAAAAGCTTGCTGCATTGCACCTTTTTCTCTTCTCGCCAGCGGATTTAAATCGATTAGCACGGCCGACCCCTTGACTTCCGCCTGATTCAATGGCGAGATCAGATTAGCCAAAGCGCTTTGGAAGACTCTTCGAAAGGTTGCGGTTGCCTTCTCGCTGAGTCACAGTTCCGTGGGCGTCGGCGGACGAGATGGAGGTTTCGTCCGAACTGTCTCAACACTGGGAGGACTGCCATGAAGAAAATGCTTCTCTTGGGTGCTGCGTTCGCTGCGCTCACCCTTGGCCTGCCGGCACATGCCGAACTGAAATTCAAGCCGGGCGAGGATTCGAAGTTTCATTGGGCGAATTACGACGATCTCAAGAAGGTCGACCTCAAGGGCGAAACGCTGACCATCTTCGGTCCGTGGCGCGGCGAGGACGAGACGCTCGTGCGTTCGGTGCTCGACTATTTCTCCGAGGCGACGGGAGCAGAGGTCAAATACTCCTCGTCGGAGAATTATGAGCAGCAGATTGTCATCGACACTCAGGCCGGCAGCCCGCCCAACATCGCCATCCTGCCACAGCCGGGACTGATCCAGGATCTCGCTTCCAAGGGTGTGCTGACCCCGCTGGGCGACGACGTCGCCGCCTGGATCAAGGAAAATTATGCCGCCGGCGACTCCTGGGCCAAGCTCGGCACCTATACGGGCAAAGACGGCAAGCCGGGCTTCTATGCCTTTCCCTACAAGATCGACGTGAAAGGTCTGGTCTGGTACTCGCCAGATAATTTCGAGGAGGCCGGCTACAAAGTTCCGAAGACCCAGGAGGAACTGGCCGATCTCGAAAAGAAGATCATTGCCGACGGCGGCAAGCCCTGGTGCATCGGGCTGGGTTCGGGCGGCGCCACCGGCTGGCCGGCGACCGACTGGGTCGAGGACATCATGCTGCGCACCCAGCCGCCGGAAGTCTACGACAAATGGGTGAAGAACGAGATTCCCTTCACCGATCCGGCCGTGGTCAACGCCCTCGACATCTTCGGCAAGATCGCAACCGACGACAAGATGGTCGACGGCGGTGCCAAGGCCGTCGCGGCAACCGACTTCCGCGACAGCCCAAAGGGCCTCTTTACGGTGCCGCCGAAGTGCTACATGCACCATCAGGCATCGTTCATTCCTTCCTTCTTCCCGGAGAATGTGAAGCTCGGCCAGGATGCGGACTTCTTCCCCTACCCGCCCTACGCCTCGAAGCCGGAACTGGGCACGCCGCTGGAAGTGGCCGGAACGCTGGTGATGATCACCAAGGATTCCAAGGCTTCGCGTGAGTTCATCAAGTTCCTCGAGATGCCGCTCGCGCATGAACTGTGGATGGCGCAGAAGAGCTTCGTCACGCCCTTCAAGGGAGCCAACAAGGACGCCTATGGCAGCGACGCGCTGAAGAAGCAGGGCGAGATCCTGGTCGGGGCCACCACGGTGCGTTTCGACGGCTCGGACCTGATGCCCGGCAAGGTCGGCGCAGGCTCGTTCTGGACCGGCATGATCGACCTGGTCGGCGGCAAGTCCGCGCAGGACGTCGCCGCCGATATCCAGAAGAGCTGGGATGCCATCAAGTAGGCCGCCGCGCGCGACCCGAGACTTTTCTCATCCTCCTACTGGATCCGGGCTACGGCCCGGGTCCGACCGGCAGCCCACGCCGGAAGCCTTCGCGTTCCGAATAACTGAAAGTCGGCGCATGCGGCTGCCAGCCTTGGCCGGCCGGTCATGCCCAGGGAGAGGGACCCATGGCGGCTCAGATTTTCTCGGCCATATTCGTCATCATCATCGGCGTCGGCGGCTGTGTCGCGTATTTCTGGGGCGCCAACAAGCTGCTAGATCTCATCTTTCCGTCGCGCGGCGTCTCCGGCAGCGCCGCCGTCGACAATCTGCGCCGGCAAGGGCTGGTGCGGCCATGGCTGTTCGTCGGGCCGGCGATGATCATCCTGACCATCTATCTGATCTATCCGGTGATCGAGACGCTGCGGCTCTCTTTTCTCGACCGCGGCGGCGAGCACTTCGTCGGCCTCGCCAACTACGAATGGGCGTTCAGCGACCAGGATTTCCGCAACTCGATCTTCAACAACATCCTATGGCTGGCGGTTGTGCCGGCGGCCTGCACCTTCCTCGGCCTGATCATCGCCGTGCTCACCGACAAGATCTGGTGGGGGACGATCGCCAAGAGCCTGATCTTCCTGCCGCTGGCGATTTCTTTCGTCGGCGCCAGCGTGATCTGGAAATTCATCTACGAGTATCGCGGCGAGGGCCAGGTGCAGATCGGCCTGCTCAACGCCATCATCCAGTATTTCGGCGGCCAGCCGCAGGTCTGGATATCGCTGCCGTTTTGGAACAATTTCTTCCTCATGGTGATCCTGATCTGGATCCAGACAGGGTTCGCCATGGTGATCCTGTCGTCGGCCTTGCGCGGCATTCCGGAAGAGACGCTGGAGGCGGCCATCATCGACGGCGCCAACCCGTTCCAGATCTTCTGGAAGATCATGGTGCCGCAGATCTGGGGGACGATCGCAGTTGTCTGGACCACCATCACCATCCTGGTGCTGAAAGTGTTCGACATCGTGCTGACCATGACCAACGGCCAATGGAACAGCCAGGTGCTCGCCAATCTGATGTTCGACTGGATGTTCCGCGGCGGCGGCGATTTCGGCCGCGGTGCCACGATCGCCATCATCATCATGATCGCGGTCATCCCGATCATGGTCTGGAACATTCGCCAGGCCAACAAAGAGACGGGAGGACACTGAGATGGCTGCGACCCGCGGAAAGTCCTTCGTCGGCCGATTCGGCGTTCATCTCGCCGTGCTGGTCTTCGTCGTCATCTGGACCATCCCGACACTCGGCATCCTCGTGTCGTCGCTGCGCGACAAGGACCAGATCATCGCGTCGGGTTGGTGGAACTCCTTCTCAAGCTCCAGCCAGACCGAGGCTGGGCGTCTGCCGGCTGCGTCCGCACAAACCCAGAAGGACGGCAAATACGTCATCGAAGGCAACGTCTTCGGCGACGGCGCCAAGCGTGCGATCAGCGCCTTCGGCACCAAGGCGGCGGCGCCGACACAATACAAGGCCGGCACGGCTGCCGATCTCGGCGATGGGGTGTCGCTGCAGGTCAACGCCGACGGCACCTTCGTGCTGTCTTCGCCGAAGCCCTTCGAAGGCGATCGCGGCCAGCGTGTCTACTATGCCTCCTCGGCGCCGCCGAAATTCACCACGGAAAACTACGAGAACGTGCTTCTGTCGCAAGGCATCGGCCGCTCCTTCATGAACTCGCTGACCGTGACCATTCCGGCGACGGTGATCCCGATCCTGATCGCCGCCTTCGCCGCCTATGCGTTGGCCTGGATGCGCTTTCCCGGAAGGGCGCTGCTGATTGCGGTGATCATCGGCCTGCTCGTGGTGCCGCTGCAGATGTCGCTGATCCCGCTGCTCAAGCTCTATAACGGCGTCGGGACCTTCTTCGGCGTGCCGTCGAAAACCTATCTCGGCATCTGGCTGGCGCATACCGGCTTCGGCCTGCCCTTCGCCATCTACCTGCTCAGAAGCTATATCGCCGGCCTGCCGCGCGAGATCATGGAATCGGCACGGATCGACGGCGCCAGCGATTTCGAGATCTTCGTCAAGATCGTGCTGCCGCTGTCATTCCCGGTGCTTGCCTCCTTCGCCATCTTTCAATTCCTGTGGGTGTGGAACGATCTGTTGGTGGCGATGGTTTTCCTCGGCACGGCGCCCGACCAGATCGTGCTGACGGCGCAACTCAACGCGCTGCTCGGCTCGAGAGGCGGCAATTGGGAAATCCTCACGACATCGGCCTTCATCACCATCATCGTGCCGCTGATCGTGTTCTTCTCACTGCAGCGCTATTTCGTCCGCGGGCTGCTTGCCGGCTCGGTGAAAGGAGGTTGAGACAATGCAATCGGCTTTGAAGACGAGTTCGAGACCGGACCCCGCCGTAGACCGCGACTGGTGGCGGGGCGCGGTGATCTACCAGATCTATCCGCGCTCTTATCAGGACTCGAACGGCGACGGCATCGGCGACCTGCAAGGCATTGTCCGGCGGCTGCCCTACATCGCCTCGCTCGGCGTCGACGCCATCTGGATCTCGCCCTTCTTCAAATCGCCGATGAAGGATTTCGGCTACGACGTGGCGGACTATTGCGACGTCGATCCGATGTTCGGCACGCTGGCCGACTTCGACGCGCTGGTGGCGGAAGCCCATCGGTTGGGCCTCAAGGTGATGATCGACGAGGTGCTGTCGCACACCGCCGACATCCACCCTTGGTTCAAGGAAAGCCGCTCCAGCCGGACCAATCCGAAAGCCGACTGGTATGTGTGGGCGGACGCCAAGCCCGACGGCACGCCGCCCAACAACTGGCTGTCGATCTTCGGCGGCTCGGCCTGGCAATGGGATACAAGCCGCCAGCAATATTACATGCACAATTTCCTGGCCGAGCAGCCCGATCTCAACTTCCACAACGCAGAGGTCCAGGACGCGCTGCTCAACATCACCCGCTTCTGGCTGGAGCGCGGCGTCGACGGGTTTCGCCTCGACACCATCAATTTCTACTTCCACAGCCTGGGGCTAGAGGACAACCCGCCGCTGCCGCCGGAAGAGCGCAACGACCAGACGGCGCCGGCCGTGAACCCCTACAATTACCAGGACCATATCTACGACAAGAGCCGGCCGGAGAATCTCGGTTTCCTTGAGCGCTTCCGCGCGCTGCTCGACGAATATCCGGCGCAAGCCGCCGTCGGCGAGGTCGGGGATTCGCAGCGCGGGCTGGAGGTGGTGGCCGCCTACACCGCCGACGGCAAGCGCGTTCACATGTGCTATTCCTTCGACTTCCTGGCACCGGAAAAGATCAGCGCCGCCAAGGTGCGGGCGGTACTGGAGGCCTTCGGCCGGGTCGCCAGCGACGGCTGGTCGTGCTGGGCCTTCTCCAATCATGACGTGATGCGCGTGGCCTCGCGCTGGGCCGCCAACGAAGCCGACCCGAGCGCCTATCTCAAGGTGATCTCGGCGCTGTTGATGTCGCTGCGCGGCTCGGTCTGCATCTATCAGGGCGAAGAGCTCGGCCTCGGCGAGGCGGAACTCAAATTCGAGGACCTGCAAGACCCCTACGGCATCCGTTTCTGGCCGGAATTCAAGGGCCGCGACGGCTGCCGCACGCCGATGGTGTGGGATGCGGCGGCCAAGAATGGCGGCTTCTCGACCGCCAAGCCATGGCTGCCGGTGCCGGGCAAGCATCTGGCGCAAGCCGTGAATGTGCAGCAGGGCGATCCGGGCTCGCTGCTCGAGCACTACCGGCGCTTTCTCGCCTTCCGGCGTCAGCATCCGGCGCTGGGCAAGGGCGCCATCGACTTCATCGAAAGCGATGGCGACACCGTCGCCTTCACGCGCCGCGAAGGCAACGAGCGCATCGCCTGCGTCTTCAACCTCGGCAGCAAGCCGGCCGAAGTCGATCTCGGCAAGGGCTCGCTGCAGACCTTGCCGGGACATGGCTTTTCGGGACAAGGTGGCAGCGGGCCCATCCGCCTTGGCGGCTATGGCGCCTGGTTCGGGCGGATCGACTGAGTTGAGAACAGACAATCACTGGGAGAGGAAACCATGGCCGATGTCACGCTGAACCAGGTGAAGAAATCATACGGCAACCTCAACATTCTCCACGGCATCGACCTCGACATCAAATCGGGCGAGTTCATCGTGTTCGTCGGGCCGTCGGGCTGCGGCAAGTCGACCTTGCTGAGGTCGATCGCCGGTCTCGAGGAAATCACCTCCGGCGTGCTCCAGATCGACGGCGAAGTTGTGAACGACGTGCCGCCTTCGAAGCGGGGCATCGCCATGGTGTTCCAGTCCTATGCGCTCTATCCGCATATGACCGTTTACGACAACATGGCCTTCTCGATGAAGATCGGTAAGGAAAGCAAGGCCGAGATCGACAAGCGCGTGCGCCAGGCGGCCGAGATCCTGCAGCTCACCAAGTATCTCGACCGCCTGCCCAAGGCGATGTCGGGCGGCCAGCGCCAGCGCGTCGCCATCGGCCGTGCCATCGTGCGCAATCCGAAGGTGTTCCTGTTCGACGAGCCGCTGTCGAATCTCGATGCGGCACTGCGCGTCGCCACCCGCATCGAGATCGCGAAGCTGAAGGAATCGATGCCGAACACGACGATGATCTACGTCACGCACGACCAGGTCGAGGCGATGACGCTGGCGGACCGCATCGTGGTGCTGAAGGAAGGCGTCGTCGAGCAGGTCGGCACGCCGATGGAGCTCTACAAGCGGCCGGGCAATCTCTTCGTCGCGCAGTTCATCGGATCGCCGGCCATGAACATATTGCCGGCGAAGATCGAGAAGGCCGGCAATCCGACCGTGGTCAGCCATGTCGGCGACCGCAAGGCGACGGTGCCGATCACAACGCCCGCTTCGGCGAACGGCGCGGCGGTGAGCTTCGGCGTGCGGCCCGAGGATCTCGCGATCGCGACCGGGACGGATTACCTGTTCGAAGGCAAGGTCGACTATATCGAGCAGCTCGGCGAGGTTCAGCTCGTCTATGTCGACATCGGCCGCGCCGATCTGCCGCTGGTGGCCAAACTGCCGGGAAATGTCGAGGTCAAGCGCGGCGAGACGCTGCGGCTCAATGCCGGCGCCGGGGATCTGCACATCTTCGACGCGGAGGGACATTCCTTCACGCTGCATCGCGACGAGGCGAAGGCGGCCTGACGCGCGGTGCTGCCGTTTCGGCCAAGAGGCGCGAGACGGTCCGGCTAAAGAAAGAGCGGCGAGGTTTGCCCTAGCCGCTCTTTTTCGTCAACTGCCTGCGGCTGTTAGCGGCCGAACAGATTGCGGTCGCTGCCCTGCGGGGCCGACTTGTGCACGTCATTCGACGAGTTCAGCAGCTTGTAGACCGGCGAGTCGGTGCCCACCGACGAAGTGCGGGTCGTGTCGACGGCAGGGGCCTGCTGGCTGGCGCCAGCCGAGCCGTAATTGTCGCTGCCTGCGAAAGCTGCGCCGGAGAGGGCCAGAACGGCCGTTGCGGCAAGAACGATCTTCTTCATTTCAATACTCCTGAATTCTTAACCTGATGTCGTTTCCAAAACTGGGGTACACTTTTGGGCGACATGCCTTGGGGACGCGGCGGGTGAACCCACCGTCTGTCTCCTGTCGGCCATGGCCCCTCATGGATCATGGCCAGGTTCGGCAGTTTAGTTGTTGCCGAAGAGGTTGTGGTCCGCGCCCTGGGTGACGGGCTTCTGAGCGGCCGCTTCCGACCTGTGGGTCGAGGCCGTGCGAGAAGTGTCGACCGCGGCGGCCGGCTGATTGGCGGCGTTGGAACCGTAGTTGTCGCTACCAGCGAAGGCGCTGCCGGAAATGGCCAGAAGGGCGGCGGCAGTGAGAACAATCTTTTTCATTTTTGGTACTCCAGTATGTTTTTTCGTCCGACTAGCGGCGTGTCTTGGGAGTGAAAATCGCGTCGTTCGGACAGCCCCGATGTGGGTGAGCCGGCTGCCGGATTCCAATCACGAAGTTGTTTCGGCTGGCCTATGAATCCCCATCTTGAAATTGTACCAATCGCCGGCCACGATCGGTTTTTACACTGTTGAATCAGTTAGTTATCGCATTTATCCATTTGGCTCACCAAGTGTATACGCGCGCCGATGTTCACCCCGTCCTGCACGCACCGTCAACAGAAACGAACTGTTCGGTTCGATTTTAGAATCTCCTAATAGTCACTTTCCGATACCGCTTGACCATTTTGGACCTACCGGTTTGATTCGGGAGCGTTGCTGCCCACGGGTCAAAGGCGTCGGCAACTCTGGGCGCAGCCTCGTCTGAGCGTCCTTCTCTCCGATCTGGAAGGATCGCGCCGGCCGGGCGCCGAGCCTGCTCGCGCGTCAGCGTCAGCACCAGATCGAAGCCGTCGCGACGATCGTCCAGTTCAGTCAACTCGTCGCGGAAGTCGACCTCGTTTGCGGGCAACCGAAATCTTGTCGGCGGAGCCTGCCGAAGAGGCCGGCAGGCTCCTTGGAAGTTTTCTCAGCCGGCGGCGAAAGGCACGGCGACGAATATCTGCGCGTCGCCGCGATCGACCAGCAGCAGCACCGACTTCCTGCCGGACTTGCCGGCCTCGGCGATCGCCTGGTTCGCTTGCCTTGCGTTTTTCACCGGCGTGCGGTCGACGGCGACGATGACATCGCCGGGTTCAATGCCGGCCGCGGAGGCCGCCTTGTCCGGGTTGACGCGCTCGACCACGGCGCCGCGCTGGTTGTCGGCTAGGTTGAGCTGCTCCCGGATGTCCGGCGTGAGGTCCGTAAGGCCAAGGCCGAGCGAGGGCACGCGCAGGCCCTGTTCGCCAGATGGCTTGCCGCCCTCGTCATTCGAGGCGGTCTTCTGGTCTTCGGCATTGCGGCCGACATCGGCCGAGATCTGCATCGCCTTGCCGTTGCGCCAGACACTCAGCGTTTCCTTGCTGCCGGGGGAGACGTCGGCGACGGCGCGCGACAGATCCTTGGGGTCCTTGATCTCCTGGCCGGCGAAGCCGGTGATGACGTCGCCGGTCTCGATGCCGGCCTTGGCCGCCGGCGAACCGTCGGTGACCGCCGCGACCAGCGCGCCGCCCGGATGGTCGAGGCCGATGGCGCTGGCGACGTCCTGCGTGACCGGCTGGATCTGCACGCCAAGATAGCCGTATTCGATGTCACCGCCCTTCATAAGCTTGTCGACCACTTTTTGTGCCTGGTCCGAAGGAATGGCGAAGCCGACGCCGACGCTGCCGCCATTGGGCGAATAGATCGCCGTGTTGATGCCGACCACATTGCCCTTCACGTCGACAAGCGGGCCGCCGGAATTGCCGTGGTTGATCGGCGCGTCGATCTGGATGAAATCGTCGAACGGCCCGCTGTGCAGGTCGCGGCCGCGCGCCGAGACGATGCCGGCGGTGACTGTGGTGCCGATGCCGAACGGATTGCCGATCGCCAGCACCTGGTCGCCGGTCATCAGCTTGTCGGAATCGCCCCATTTGACGGTCGGCAGCGGCTTGCTCGCCTTGACCTTGAGCACCGCCAGATCGTTCTTTGCGTCGTGACCGACGAGCTTGGCGGGAAGCTCGGTGCCGTCGTCGAGCGTCACCTTGATCGAGGTCGCGCCGTCGATGACATGGTTGTTGGTGACGATGGTGCCATCGGACCCGACGATGAAGCCGGAGCCCAAAGCCTCCTGCCGCGGCGCCTGCTGCGGCGGCGTCTTGGGCATCGGGATGCCCTGGTCGCCGAAGAACTGCTGGAAATACTGGTCGAAAGGCGAATTGCCGTCGAAAGGCGAGCCGTCGTCCGTCGCGCCGGGCTGGGCTTTCATCACGGTCGTCACGGTCACGACTGCCGGCTTGGTGGTGGCGACAACCGGCGCGAACGAGCCGTTCGGGGCGGTAATGCCGGCGACCGGCGTCTGTGTCGTCGCGACCAAGTTGCTCAGGCCGGCATTGCCGGGATTTTGCGCAAAGGAAACAACGACGGGGGAGATGATCAGCGCAGCGCCCAGCAGGGCCGCGACGCGATGTCTGCGAAGAATGCTAAATGGTGACATGGTCGTTTCTGTCCGGGCGAGAGTTGATCCGGCGCCGCGGACGGCTCTCTCCAAGGACGCGCCCGTCGGCGTGTCGACGGCCGGGATTGCCCGCCTCGCCATGCTTGGCAGCCGGCCGGATCGACAGCCACGCATTTAGGGCGTGGAATGGTCCGAATTAGGGTTTTGGCGCGACCTTACAAAGATTTAATTCAGAGAGCGCTCACGAAGCGCTCTCGGCGGCGTAGGTAGGAAGACGCGATCTCTCCCATCCTCGCGCGGCCGAAACTCGGGCCATGGCCGCCATGGCCGAGGCGTATCGGCAGGTCGAGCAGCCGCTGCATGGTGCGGCAATAGGCGGCGCGGTCCGAATCCGGCAGGTCGTCGATCAGCATGCCGTCATAGATGGCGTCGCCGGCGAAGAACAGGCCGTCGGCCTCATCGAACAGCGCGATCGAATCCGGCGAATGTCCGGGCAGATGCAGCACGCGGAATTTCCGATCGCCGAGGTCGACGATGTCGCCCTCGTCGAGCATTCGCGTCAACGGTGCGGAAGGGATGCGATAGTCAGCCGCCTTCCAGCCGGGCGCCGGCAATTTGGACACCGCATCATCGAGATTGTGGAACATGTTGGCGTAGGTGACGGCATCATCCATGCCATCGAACTCCGCCGCACTGACCTTCGGCCCCATCCTGAGCGGGAATTCGTGCAGCGAGCCGACATGGTCGAGATGAATGTGGGTGGCGACGACGATCAGCGGCTTGCCGGCCGGGCTGTCGATCTCGGGCGCCAGCGGGCAGATGCCCATGCCGGTGTCGACCAGCAGGTCGGCGTCCCGGCCCTTGAAATGCCAAATATTGGCGCGCACGAAATCGTGCACGAATGGCTCGGTCAGCATCGTCGTTCTGGCATCGACAATGGATTTGCCGAACCAGTCGCCCACCACAAGGTCGCCCATCAGACGAACGGCTTTCCGACCTTGTATTTTTCCGGCACCAACCGCTTCAGATAGGCCATGCCGGCCTCGGACAACTGGTTGACGTCCGGCTTCATGAAATTGTCCGGCATGTGGCGGGTCTTGCCAGCCACCGCCTCGAGCGGCACCTTCTTCAGCACGGTCTTGGTGCCGTCATATTGGAGCGCCACCGAGCCGCCACCCTCCCCGGCAACGGCAACCGCGAACGCGCCGGCTTCGAAGGCTTCCTTGGCGTCCACGGGACTGATCGCGCCGACATAGCCGCGCGGCATATAGCCCAGGGCATCGACGCGCGCCCGCTTGCCCGGCAGGCCTTCCGCCAAAGCGCGTTCGAGCGCCGCCGGCAGATCGCTGCCCGACAATTTGACGTTGCCGTGCTGGTCGCGCTCGAGCTTTTCCGGCGGCACCAGGCTCTCGACCAACGCCTTGCCGTCGGCGGTGCTGACGCCTTCCGAGACGGCGACGATGCAGCGCTTGTGGCGGTCGAGCGTCCTGCGGACATCATCGATGAAACGTTCGGCGGAGAAGGCGCGCTCCGGTACATAGACCAGATGCGGACCGCTATCCGGATCGAGCTGCCAGGCGGCGGCCGCGGCAGTCAGGAAGCCGGCGTGCCGGCCCATGACGATGCCGACATAAATGCCGGGCAACGCGCGGAAATCCAAATCGACCGACAGGAAAGCGCCGGCGACGAATTCGGCCGCCGAGATGAAGCCCGGCGTATGGTCGTTCTCCTCGAGATCGTTGTCGATGGTTTTCGGCGCATGCACGAAGGCGATCGCGCCGCCGGCGGCGTCGGTCAGGATCTGCTGGGTGCCCGAAGTGTCGTTGCCGCCGATATAGATGAAGGCATCGGCGCCGGCCTTCTTGAGGCCGTTGAGGATGACCTCGCAATAGGCCGCGTCTGGCTTGTCGCGGGTCGAGCCAAGGGCGGCGCTCGGGGTGCCTGCGATCAGCCGCAGCCGATCTTCGGGGATGGCTGAGAGGTCGACATAGTTGCCGTCGCGGATGCCGCGCACGCCATGGATCGAGCCGAGCACCTTGGCGCCGGGATGCCGCTTGCGGATCTCCAGCGTGGCGCCGACGACCGTCTGATTGATGACGGCGGTCGGGCCGCCGCCCTGCGCGATGACAAAGGTTCCGGCCATGATCGTTCTCTCCCGAGGCGAAGCTTTTCAGAGCACCTTCGCCTGTCTTGCGGCATCACGCAACGGGAGAAAGGAGGAGCATGATCCCGAAAAAATAGTGACCGTGCTGACCGCCGAAAAAATCAGACGACGACGACCGGGTTCTTCTTCGATACCCTGTTGTAGAGGTCGATGATGTCTTGGTTGATCAGCCGCACGCAGCCCGACGACATCGCCTGGCCGATGGTCCACCATTCGGGCGAGCCGTGGATGCGGTAACCGGTGTCCTTGCCGTTCTGGTAGATGTAAAGCGCGCGGGCGCCCAGCGGATTGGTCAGGCCGCCGGGCTGGCCGCCCTGCCATTTCACCAGTTCCGGCTTGCGCTTGACCATCTCCGGCGGCGGCGTCCAGACCGGCCATTCCTTGCCGTACTGGATGTTGGCGCGGCCCGACCAGCGGAAGCCGTCCTTACCGATGCCGACGCCGTAGCGGATGGCGTCGCCGCCGGGCTGGACGAGATAGAGCATGCGCTCCTGCAAATGCACGACGATGGTGCCGGGCGCTTCGCCGGTCTTGTCGACGACGATCTGGCGGCGGAACTCCGGCTTGACCTTCTGGTAGGGCACCGCCGGGACCTGGAAGCCGTTGTCGGTCAAGGCAGCATACATCACGTCGGGACCAGTGATGTTCTTGTCGACGCTGATCGCTGGTCGGATCGGCACCGATCCGGTGGTGGTGTCGTCGATCTGCAATTGCGGCAGGTCGAGCGTGTCGGTGGTGCTGCAGCCGGCCATGCCGAGCAGCGCCATGGCGCCCATGCCTGAAAGCATGGCGCGGCGGGAAAGCGGAACTTCGGTTTCGACAGTTTCGCCGCTCGAAGGCGGCGTCAGACTTTGCGGCAACTCGCGCATACACCAAACCCTACGCTGTCGGCGGGAAGCACGGTCCGGCCGAATGGCTGCAATTTTCGTCAGTCATGGTTGAAAAAGGGTGAAAGAACTTTGCCCGCACTTAACCCTGACAAGGCGTTGTCCGGGCCAGGCGCCAGGGCAGGCCGGCGCCGAAGATTTTCTCCAACGCCTCTTTACAATCTCGCATACCCCAGGATTTATCCTGTTCTTTGCGCTCAAGGAGTAGGGAAATGTCCTTCGAAAACTGGGCTGCCTTTGCCGCCGCCTCCGCCATCCTCCTCGTCATCCCGGGCCCGACGATCCTCTTGGTCGTCTCCTATGCGCTCGGCCAGGGCTGGCGTACGGCGCTGCCGATGGCAGTCGGCGTCGCGCTCGGCGATTTCACCGCCATGACGCTTTCGATGCTCGGCATCGGCGCGCTGCTTGCGGCTTCGGCCACTGTGTTCACCGTGCTCAAGGTGATCGGCGCCGGCTACCTCATCTATCTCGGCATAAAACTGTTCCGCGCCGGCGGCGCGCTGAAGGCCGAACCGCGCACCGACGCCGTGTCGGCGGCAAGGATGATGGCGCATGCCTGGCTGGTCACGGCGCTCAACCCGAAGAGCATCACGTTCTTCGTCGCCTTCCTGCCGCAGTTTCTCGACCGGCATGCCGATTTCTGGACGCAGATGCTGATCTTCGAAGCGACCTTCCTGGCGCTCGCATTCAGCAATGCCTTCGGCTATGCGCTGATTGCTTCACGAGCGCGCGCCATCGTGCGCAACCCAAGGGCGATCCGTATCTTCAACCGCACCGGCGGGACATTGCTTGTCGGCGCCGGCATCGCCACGGTGGCGATGCGTTCGGGGAATTGAGGAGAAGTCCGGTTCGACACAGTCGAAGCCCTCGCCGGTTGGCGGGCCGACGGTCGATGTTCTAGGATCGCATCGGTCCGACCGGACGAATAGGCATCAAAGGACGCGGCATGGCGCTGAAGGACGCATTCGGCCTGACGCACTCGGGCGCGACCGAAGCCGGGCTTTCGTCCTACGCCAGAGCCGTCCGTGAGCTGCAGTGCTTCATCGGCGACCCGGTCGGCTCCATCGATAGCGCGATCGCCGATGAGCCCAGCTTCGTGATGGCGCATGTGTTCAAGGGCTATCTGTTCGGCCTCGCCACCGAGCGGGAGGCGACGGCGATTGCGCAAACCTGCCATGCGGCGGCGCTGCCGCTCGCCGGCACCGCGCGCGAACGGGCGCATGTCGCGGCGCTCGGCCATCTTGCCAGCGGCCGCTGGCATGACGCCGCCCGCATCCTCGAGGACATCGCCATCGACAATCCGCTCGATGCGGTGGCGCTGCAGGTTGGCCACCAGATCGACTTCTTCATCGGCAATGCGCGCATGCTGCGCGACCGCATCGGTCGGGCGTTGCCGGCTTGGGAGAAGGACATGCCGGGCTACCACGCCGTTCTCGGCATGCAGGCTTTCGGGCTGGAGGAAATGGGCGACTATGCGCGCGCCGAAGCCTTCGGCCGGCAGGCCATCGAGATCGAGCCGCGCGACGGCTGGGCGCAGCACGCGGTCGCGCATGTCATGGAAATGCAAAGCCGGCAAAGGGAGGGCATCGCCTGGATGCGCGCCAATCCGGAGGCGTGGACGAAGGACAGCTTCCTCAAGATCCATAATTGGTGGCATCTGGCGCTGTTCCACTACGATCTCGGCGAGACAAACGAGGTGCTCCGGCTCTATGACGGGCCGATCTACGGCGACCGCTCGACGCTGGCGCTCAACATGGTCGACGCCTCGGCGATCCTGTGGCGACTTTATCTCCACGGCGTCGATGTCGGCGACCGCTGGGCGGCGCTTGCGGCGAACTGGGCGCCAAAGGCGGTCGCCGGCAATTACGCCTTCAACGATGCGCATGCGATGATGGCCTTTGTCGGCGCCGGGCTGCACGCGCCGGCCCAGACCCTGCTCGAAGCGCAGCGCGAAGCAATGCGCGGCGATGACGATAACGCCGCATTCACGCGCGACGTCGGCCACCCTCTGACCTTGGCGATCAAAGCATTCGGCGAGGGCAACTACGGAGAAGTGGTGCGCCTGATCCGGCCAATCCGCTGGATCGCGCACCGCTTCGGCGGCAGCCATGCACAACGCGACGTGATCGACCTGATGCTGATCGAGGCGGCGCTGCGTGCCGGTGACAGCGCACTGGCACGGGCGTTGACCGCCGAGCGTCAGCTGGCGCGGCCGGACAGCCCGCTGTCGGCGCTGTTCTCGCGCCGCGCGGCCGATTTGTCAGAGAATTGACCGGAGGCGGATCTTGGCTTAAGAACTGGCCAAGCCAGATTTTTTCGAGACCCGAAAAAATTAACGGCATCGGGAGGAAATCATGTATCTCGGCCTCGACCTGGGCACCTCGGGCGTCAAGGCGCTCCTGATCGATGATCGCCAGACGGTCGTCGGGTCCGGCCACGGCTCGCTGGACGTCTCGCGGCCGCATGCCGGCTGGTCCGAACAGAATCCGGCGCACTGGATCGAAGCCTGCCAGACAGCGATTGCCGAGCTCAAGACTTCCCATCCCAAGGAGCTTGCATCGGTCAAGGGTATCGGCCTCTCCGGCCAGATGCATGGCGCGACCCTGCTCGACGCCTCGGACAAGGTGCTGCGTCCCTGCATCCTTTGGAACGACACCCGCAGCCATGTCGAGGCAGCGGCGCTCGACGCCGACCCGCGTTTCCGCAAGCTCACCGGCAACATCGTCTTCCCGGGCTTCACGGCGCCGAAGCTGGTGTGGGTGAAGGACAACGAGCCCAGTGTTTTTGCCGCTGTCGCCAAGGTGCTCCTGCCCAAGGACTATCTGCGGCTCTGGCTGACCGGCGAGCATATTTCGGAGATGTCGGATTCGGCGGGGACATCCTGGCTCGACGTCGGCAAGCGGCGGTGGTCCTCCGAACTGCTTGCCGCGACAACGCTCGACGAGAAGCATATGCCGTCGCTGGTCGAAGGCACGGCAAAGGCCGGCGGCTTGCGCGGCGAGCTTGCCTCGAAATGGGGCATTGCTTCAGGCATTCCCGTCGCCGGCGGTGCCGGTGACAATGCGGCGTCGGCCTGCGGCATGGGCACCGTGGGCGCCGGCCACGCCTTCGTGTCGCTCGGCACGTCGGGGGTGCTGTTTGCCGCCAACGCCTCCTATCTGCCCAATCCGGAAAGCGCGGTGCACACCTTCTGCCATGCGCTGCCCAACACCTGGCACCAGATGGGAGTCATCCTCTCGGCCACCGATTCGCTCAACTGGCTGTCGGAGATCACCGGCAAAGGCGCCGGCGACCTGACCGGCGAGCTCGGCGACAAGCTCAAGGCGCCGACAGGCGTGGCTTTCCTGCCCTATCTCTCCGGCGAGCGCACGCCGCATAATGATGCGGCCATTCGTGGTTCCTTCACCGGCCTCGCGCATCAATCGAGCCGCGCCGTGCTGACCCAGGCCGTGCTCGAAGGCGTGGCGTTTGCCTTCCGCGACAGCCTCGAGGCGCTGAAAACGGCCGGCACGACCCTGACCAGTGTGACGGCGATCGGCGGCGGCTCTCGCTCGCGCTACTGGCTGAAGGCGATCGCCACCGCGTTGCAGCTGCCGGTCGACATCCCGGCCGACGGCGATTTCGGCGCCGCCTTCGGCGCGGCGCGTCTCGGGCTGATCGCCGCGACCGGCGCCGATCCGCTTGCCGTTTGCACCGCGCCGGCGACCGATGCGACGATCGAACCGGATGCCGGGCTTGGTGGGGCGTATGCAGATGCTTATCAACGCTATCGTGCGCTCTATCCGGCGATCAGGGCGGTAACCGCGTGAGTATGCGCGAGGCACCCCCCTCTGCCCTGCCGGGCATCTCCCCCTCAAGGGGGGAGATTGGCAGCTTGGGCGCCTCGCTCCCTTTTGCAGCGTTGGAGATTGGCGAAATCCTAGATGAAAGCCGATCTTCCCGCTTGCGGGGGAGATGGCCGGCAGGCCACAGGGGGGTGCCTCGCGCCTCCCTTACCCAGTTAGCCTCACTGCGCCGGCACCTTGTCGAGGAAGCCGGTGACGCTCTTCAGGCGGCCGTTCTCGATGACGCAAATATCGGTGCCTTCGATGACGGATTCTGCGCCTTGGGGGCCCAGATTCCACGAAAAACGGATGCGGTCGGCAAAACCGTCCGGCTCACCCTTCAGCGAGAAGCGGAAGCCGGCGAATTGCTGCTGCACGCCGTCGATCAGCGCGGCGATGCCGTCGTGGCCGTCGCCTTGCATGATCGGGTCGCGATAGCTGACGTCGCTGGTGAAGGCGGCCTCGAGCAGGGTCTTGCGGCGCGCCGCATCGCTCTCGTTCCAGGCGGTGATGTAGTTGCGGGCGATCGTGTTGAGGTCGGTCATGGTCTTCATCCTTCATTGGATCGTTTCGACATGACCCTTTTGGACCCACGGAAGCGCCAAACCAATTACGCCTGAGGTAATCGGCGAAAGCAGTTGGAGAGGAAGGAAACCATGAGCAGCGGATTTTTCGGCAACATCAAGACCATCAAGTATGAAGGGCCGGATTCGACCAATCCACTGGCCTACCGATATTACAACCCGGACGAAGTGGTGGGTGGCAAGCGGCTGGAGGACCATCTGCGCTTCGCCGTCGCCTATTGGCATTCCTTCGCCTGGCAGGGCGGCGACCCGTTCGGCGGCCAAACCTTCGACCGCCCCTGGTTCGCCAGGCCCGGCGGCATCGACACGATGGAACTGGCGAAACTGAAGGCCGACGTCGCCTTCGAGCTGTTCTCGCTGCTCGGCGTCCCCTATTTCTGCTTCCACGACGCCGACGTTCGCCCGGAAGGCAAGGATTTCTCCGAAAGCGCGGCGCGCCTCGACGAGATCGCCGATTATTTTTCGGCCAAAATGAACCAGACCGGCGTCAAGCTGCTCTGGGGCACGGCGAACCTTTTTTCGCATCGCCGCTTCATGGCGGGTGCCGCCACCAATCCCGATCCGGACGTGTTCGCCTACGCGGCGGCGACGGTGAAGAAATGCATCGACGTGACCAAGAAGCTGAAGGGCGAGAACTATGTGCTGTGGGGCGGGCGCGAAGGCTATGAGACGCTGCTCAACACCGACCTCGCGCGAGAGCAAGAGCAGGCCGGCCGCTTCCTCAACCTCGTCGTGGATTACAAATACAAAATAGGTTTCGAGGGCACGATCCTGATCGAGCCGAAACCGCAGGAGCCGACCAAGCACCAGTACGACTACGATGTCGCCACCGTCTACGGCTTCCTGAAGCGCTTCGGGCTGGAGAAGGAGGTGAAGGTCAACATCGAGCAGGGCCATGCGATCCTTGCCGGCCACTCCTTCGAACATGAGCTGGCCTTGGCCAACGCGCTCGGCATCTTCGGTTCGATCGACATGAACCGAAACGACTATCAGTCCGGCTGGGACACCGACCAGTTCCCCAACAATGTGCCGGAGATGGCTTTGGCCTATTACCAGATCCTGCAGGGTGGCGGCTTCAAGACCGGCGGCACCAATTTCGACGCCAAGCTGCGCCGCCAGTCGCTCGACCCGGAGGATCTGCTGATCGGCCATATCGGCGGCATGGACGCCTGCGCGCGCGGGCTCAAGGCGGCGGCCAGGATGATCGGAGACAAGGCGCTGTCGGGCCCGCTCAACGAACGCTATGCCGGCTGGAACACGGCCGAAGGCAAGGCGATGCTTTCCGGCAAGCGTACACTGGAGGAGATCGCCGAACGCGTGGTGGCGGACAAGATCGAGCCGCAGCCGCGCTCCGGCCGGCAGGAGCTCCTTGAAAACATCGTCAACCGCTACGTCTGAGGCTTTCCTGCGGCGCCCGAATCGAGCGCCGCAGAGCTGAAATTGCATTCCATGCGGGGTGAACCTACACGACAAGGTTTTGCCCCGCGCTGCCTCTCAATCGCCGCGCTCTTGCCTTCAAACAGCCGTCACGAATCGCGTATATTGTCGACATGCGGCGGGAAGGAAAGAAGGAGGCGAAACGTATGCAGCACGAACGCGAAATCGACGCCCTGCTCTCTTCCGGCGAGGCTGGTTCGATCATCGATCGGCTGATGGCGCTGCCGCATCCGAAGGATGGCGCCAGCGAAGCAAATGAATGGGATCGCGCGGTCGCCGCGCGGTTGGAAACGGCGCTGGCCAAGAGCATGCGCTCGCGCATTGTGCGCGAAGGCCGCGACGCCGCCTGATTCTTCGGCCCCTGTGTCCGTGGGCCTATTTTCGGCAGTTTGACGAACGGAGACTGTTTCTCCATCCTGCACCGATGATACGCGCGGTGCTGCTCGATCTCGCGGGTGTCGTCTATGATGGCGACACCCCGATCGCCGGCGCTGTGGCTGCGGTCGAGCGTTTGCGCAAGGCCGGACTGCCGCTCCGGTTCGTCAGCAACACGACACGTTCGCCGCGCCACAGAATCATCGCGCAGCTCGCCGCGCTGGGCGTCGAAGTCAGGGATGAAGAATTGCTGACGCCGGCGCGCGCCGCGCTCGAATGGCTGCGAAGGCATGGCCGCCAACCTCACCTGCTCGTCCATCCCAACCTCGAAGCCGAGTTTGCCGGCCTGGACGGCGGCAAGAGCCGCGCTGTCGTCGTCGGCGACGCCGGCGAGGCCTTCGACTATGCCGGCCTAAACCGAGCGTTCCGCGAACTCGTTGCCGGCGCCGATTTTCTGGCTTTGGCCACCAACCGCAGCTTCAAGGACGCCGACGGTGAGCTCAGCCTCGACGCCGGCGCCTTCGTGGCAGCGCTCGAATTCGCCTGCGGGCGAAGCCCTGTCGTGCTCGGCAAGCCGTCGCCCGATTTCTTCCTCTCGGCGCTTGCCGGCTTGAATTGCCCGCAGACCGACGCGGTGATGGTCGGCGACGACGCGGAAAGCGATGTCGCCGGCGCGCTCAGCGCCGGGCTCGGCGCGGCGCTGCTCGTACGCACCGGCAAGTATCGCCCTGGTGACGAGATACGCTTCGACCCGGCGCCCACGGCGCTGGTCGACGACCTCAGCGCGGCGGTGGACTGGATCCTCAGCCGCGCCGCAGCCTGACCGGCGCTTCGCCGAACGCGCGGGAAAACGCCCTGGAAAACGCCGCGGCTGATGAAAAACCCGTACGCCCGGCAATGTCGGCCATGGCGATGCGCGTGTCGACCACCAGACGTCGGGCGGCGGCGAGCCGCAGCCGCAGATAATAGGCGCCCGGCGTCTCGCCGATGGACTTGCGGAAGATGCTCTCGAGTGTTCGCGCCGTGACGCCGGCGCGCTTGGCCACGGCATCGATGGTCAGCGGCTCATCGACATGCGCTTCCATCAGCCGGATCGCCTGCGCCAGGCGCGGATCGTAGCCGTCGAGCCGGCCGAGCGAGACCAGCGGCTGAGCGTCGGTCGCCGCGCGCGTCTGATCGTAGATGAAGACGCTCGCCACATCGAGCGCGGCCGCCATGCCGAGCCGGGTGCGGACCAGATGCAGCATCAGGTCGAAGGTGGGCGAGGCACCGCCCGAGGTGAAGACCGGCCCGTCGATGACATAGCGGTCGGGGCGCACATCGACGCCCGGAAAGGCGGCGGAGAAATCCTCCATGTCTTCCCAATGCGTGGTGGCGCTGCGGCCTTCGAGCAGGCCGGCGCGCGCCACCAGCCAGGTGCCGGCCTCGACGCCGCCGCAGGCGCGGGCTGCACGCGCCGCGCGGCGCAACCCGGCCAGCAACGCCGACGTCGCATAGTTCTGCGTTCCGAAGCCGGCGACGACGACCAGCATGTCGGTCGCTTCGGCGGCATCGAAGCGGCCGCTGACGGCGACCGGCAAGCCGCAGGTCGTCACCGGCGCCTCTCCGGTGAGCGAGACCAGCTTGAAGTCGAACAAAGTCTCGCCAGAGATGCGGTTGGCGGCGCGCAGCGGGTCGACCGCCGAGGCCACGCACATGATCGACGAGCCCGAGAACACCAGAAACGTCACCTTGAGGGTTTCCCGCTCGGCGCGAAAGATCGTCGGTTTTTCGCTTTTAGTCATGGCGCCTTCGTAAAATGCAAAACAGTTTCCGGCAAGTCGGTCATGCTTGGCCAGCTTCGGCGCAGGTCGTCATAGCAAAGCCGGTTTCCGGCTTCATCAATGGCTGATCGAATTTGGGAGGAAAGACGATGCCGCTCGCGATGAACCGTGAGGTTTTCATTACCTGTGCCGTGACCGGTTCGGGCGGGACGCAGGACCGCAGCCCGAACGTGCCGCGCTCGCCCAAGCAGATCGCCGATTCGGCGATCGAGGCCGCCAAGGCGGGTGCTGCGATCGTCCATTGCCATGTGCGCGACCCCGAGACCGGCAAGCCCAGGCGTGACGTCCATCTCTACCGTGAGGTCACCGAGCGCATCCGCGAGGCGAACGTGGACGTGGTGCTGAACCTCACCGCCGGCATGGGCGGCGACATGGTGTTCGGCTCGCCGGAAGCGCCGCTGCCGTTCAACGAGAAGGGCACCGACATGGGCGGCGCCACCAACCGCATGGAGCATGTGCGCCAGTGCCTGCCGGAGATCTGCACGCTTGACTGCGGCACGATGAACTTCGCCGAAGCCGATTATGTGATGACCAACACGCCCGGCATGCTGCGCGCCATGGGCGGCATGATGACGGCGCTCGGCGTGAAGCCCGAGATCGAGGCTTTCGATACCGGGCATCTGTGGTTCGCCAAGCAGCTGGTCGAGGAACAGGTGCTGAAGCCGGATGCGCTGGTGCAGCTGTGCATGGGTGTGCCTTGGGGCGCGCCGGACGACCTCAACACCTTCATGGCGATGGTCAACAACGTGCCGTCGACCTGGAACTGGTCGGCCTTCTCGATCGGCCGCAACCAGATGGCCTATGTCGCGGCGGCGGTGCTGGCCGGCGGCAATGTCCGTGTCGGCCTGGAAGACAATCTGTGGCTGGACAAGGGCGTGCTGGCGACCAATGCGCAGCTCGTCGAGCGCGCGGTGAGCATCGTCTCCAATCTCGGTGCGCGCGTGCTCGGACCGGAGGAAGTGCGCAAGAAGCTCAACCTCACCAAGCGGGCGCCGATCGCGGCATGAGCATGATCCCGCAAAGTGGGAACCGGTTTTTGCTTCGCTGACCTGCGGTTCGGAAAAGATCATGCTCAATCAACATTGAAAAGCGGGAGGTCGAGGTGGCTACCGTCAAATTCACCGCGATGAAGGACGGCGACAAGGAAGACTATGAATTCCTGACCGCCCACGAGATCGACTATGCCGCCAGGACAGGGGATCGGCTGCTTTCCGCCCTGGTGCAGCTCGACGAAGGTTTGTCCGGCTACAAGATCACCCGGCTAGGCCATTCGCTGCAGGCGGCGACGCGCGCCTGGCGCGACGGCGCCGACACTGACTGGATCGTCTCCGCGCTTCTGCACGACATCGGCGACATCTACGCGCCCTACAATCATGACGAATATGCCGCCACGATCCTGAAGCCGTTCGTGCGCGAGCAATGCACCTGGGTTGTCGAAAAGCACGGCGACTTCCAGCGCCTCTATTACGCGCATCATTTGGGCGGCAACCAGCATGCCCGCGACCGCTTCGCCGGCCATCTCTATTTCGACGATTGCGACCGGTTCTGCGAGCGCTGGGACCAGTCGAGCTTCGATCCCGACTACGAGACGCTGCCGATCGAGTTCTTCCGGCCCCTCGTGCTCGAAGTCTTCGCGCGCAAAGCTTACGACCCAGCCGTGATCCGCGCCGGCGAGCGCGTGCCGCTTTCCGATCCCGAAACAGCCAAGACCAGAACCGGAGCCTGACCATGAGCATCATCAACAAGGCGGCCGCCATCGGCGGCGGCGTCATCGGCGCCGGCTGGGTGGCGCGCCTGCTCTTGAACGGCATCGATGTTTCGATCTTCGATCCCGATCCCGAGGCGTCGCGCAAAGTCGGCGAGGTGATGAAGGGCGCACGCCGTGCCTACAAGCAGATGCTGCCCGGCGGCCTGCCTAAGGAAGGCAAGCTCACCTTCGCCAAGACGATCGGCGACGCGGTGGCGGATGCCGATTTCATCCAGGAGAGCGTGCCGGAGCGGCTCGACCTCAAGCACAAAGTGCTGGCCGAGATCGACGCCCATGCGCCAGCCAATGCCATAATCGGCTCCTCGACCTCCGGCATCAAGCCGACCGACATGCAGGTGGCGATGAAGAAGCACCCGGAGCGGCTGGTCGTCGGGCACCCGTTCAACCCGGTCTATCTTCTGCCGCTGGTCGAGATCGTCGGCGGCCAGCAGACTTTTCCCGAGGCGATCGAGGTCGCCAAGGAGATCTACGCCTCGATCGGCATGAAGCCGGTGGTGGTGCGCAAGGAGATCGAGGCCTTCGTCGGCGATCGCCTCCTGGAGGCCGCGTGGCGCGAGGCGCTGTGGCTGGTCAAGGACGGCATCTGCACCGTCGAGGAACTCGACGACATCATGCGCTATTCCTTTGGCCTGCGCTGGGCTCAAATGGGAATGTTCCAGGTCTACCGCGTCGCCGGCGGCGAAGCCGGCATGCGCCACTTCATGGCGCAGTTCGGACCTTGCCTGAAATGGCCGTGGACCAAGCTGATGGACGTGCCGGAGTTCAACGACGAGCTGGTCGACCTGATCGCCACGCAGTCGGACGAGCAGGCAAACGGCCTCTCGATCCGCGAGCTTGAAAAGATCCGTGACGACAATTTGGTCGCCATCATGGATGCGCTGTCGAAGCAGAACAAGGGCAAGGGCTGGGGCGCCGGCGCGCTTCACAAGGACTATACCAGGCAGTTGGCCAAGCTGGCGGCGAAGCCGGCCGCCAAGGCAGGCGACAAAGCAAAAGCCGCCAAGCCGGCGAAGAAGATGGCGAAGCCCGCAAAGGCCGAGAAGCCCGCAAAGGCCGACAAGGCGAAAACAAGCAAGAAGAAGGGCTGAGGCGATGCATTTCGGTCTTTCGGAAGAACAAAAACTGATCGTCGAGACGACGCGTGCCTTTGTCGAGAACGAGCTTTACCCGCATGAGCGCGAGGTGGAACGCACCGGCGAACTGCGCCGCGAGCTGATCGACGAATTGAAGGCGAAGGCGATCGCGGCCGGGCTCTACGCCGCCAACATGCCGGCCGATGTCGGCGGCGCCGGCCTCGATACGGTGAGCTGGCTGCTCTACGAGAAGGAACTTGGCCGCGCCAATTACGCGCTGCACTGGACCTGCGTGGCGCGTCCCTCCAACATCCTGCTCGCCGGCACGCCGGAGCAGCGTGAAAAATATCTCTTCCCCTGCATCCGCGGCGAAAAGTGGGACTGCCTGGCGATGACCGAGCCCGGCGCCGGCTCCGACCTGCGCGGCATGAAGGCGACCGCGGTTCAGGACGGCTCGGACTGGGTGCTCAACGGCACCAAGCACTTCATCAGCCACGCCGACATCGCCGACTTTGCCATCGTATTCATGGCTTCGGGCGAAGAGGATTCGCCGCGCGGCAAGCGCAAGAAGATCACCGCCTTCTTCGTCGACAAGGGCACCAAAGGGTTCACGGTGCGCGACGGCTACCGCAACGTCTCGCATCGCGGCTACACCAACTCGATCCTCGAATTCGACGACTGCCGGCTGCCGGCTTCCCAGGTGCTCGGCGAAGTGCATAAGGGCTTCGAGGTGGCGAATTCGTGGCTCGGCGCCACGCGCCTGCAGGTCGGCGCCACCTGCCTCGGCCGCGCAGAGCGCGCGCTTTCGCATGCCATCGAATATGCCGCGCAGCGCCAGCAGTTCGGCCAGCAGATCGGCAAGTTCCAGGGTGTGTCGTTCAAGCTCGCCGATATGGCGACGGAGTTGAAGGCCGCTGACCTGATGGTGTTCGAAGCCGGCTGGAAGTACGATCAGGGCACCGTCACCGATCAGGACATGGCGATGGCCAAGCTGAAGGCTACCGAGATGCTGGCTTTCGTCGCCGACGAGGCGATCCAGATCCATGGCGGCATGGGGCTGATGGACGACCTGCCGCTGGAGCGCATCTGGCGCGACGCGCGCGTCGAGCGCATCTGGGAAGGCACTTCGGAGATTCAGCGACATATTATTTCGCGGGCGTTGCTGCGCCCGTTCGGGGCTTAGAGCATGATCCGCCAAAACCGGGATCCGGTTTTGGCAACGATCGTGCTCAAATGAAAAGATGACCATGCATAAACTCGAACGTCTCCTGCGCCCGAAATCGATCGCCGTGTTCGGCGGGGCGCAGGCCGCCGCCGTCGTCGCGCAATCAATCAAGATGGGCTTTGCCGGCGAAATCTGGCCGGTGCACCCGACCAAGGACGAGGTCGCAGGCCGCAAGGCCTACCGTTCCGTCGCCGACTTGCCCGGCGCACCGGACGCCGCCTTTGTCGGGGTCAACCGGCATCTCACCATCGAAGTGGTCAAGGCATTGGCCGAGCGCGGCGCCGGTGGCGCCGTCTGCTTTGCCGCCGGCTTCCTCGAGACCGAGGCCTATGACGAGGACGGCGAGCGGCTGCAGGCCGAGCTGGTCGCCGCCGCGGGTGAGATGCCGATCATCGGCCCGAACTGCTATGGTCTGATCAACTATGCCGACGGCGCGCTTTTGTGGCCCGATCAGCATGGCGGGATCAGGCTTGCCGAGGGCGGCAAGGGCGTCGCCATCATCACTCAGTCGTCCAACATCGCCATCAACATGACGATGCAGAAGCGCGGTCTGCCGATCGCGTTCCTGATGACGGCCGGCAACCAGGCGCAGACCGGCCTTTCCGAAATGGCGCTCGGTCTGATCGAGGACGAGCGCGTCACGTCGCTTGGCCTGCATATCGAGGCCTTCGATTCCGTGGCCGGCTTCGAGCGATTGGCGGCGAGAGCCCGCGAGCTGAAGAAGCCGATCATCGCCATGAAGGTCGGCCGCTCGGAACAGGCGCGGCAGGCGACGGTTTCCCATACCGCGTCGCTTGCCGGTTCGGATGCCGCCTCGGGCGCGTTCCTGAAGCGGCTGGGCATCGCGCGCGTCGATTCCATACCGGCCTTCATCGAGGCGTTGAAGCTCTTGCACATCACCGGGCCGCTGCCCGGCTACAGACTGTCGTCGATGAGCTGCTCGGGCGGCGAAGCCTCCGTGATGGCCGACAGCGCGGAAGGACGCTGGGTGCATTTCCCGACGCTAAGCGCCGAGCATCGCGCGCATGTCAAATCGACGCTCGGGCCGCTGGTCGCGGTCGCCAATCCGCTCGACTACCACACCTTCATCTGGAACAACGAGCCGGCGATGACGGCCACCTTCACTGCCATGGTGTCGGGCGGCTTCGACCTCAACATGCTGGTGCTCGACTTCCCGCGCCCCGACCGCTGCTCGGACACCGACTGGTGGGCGACGCTGCGTGCCTTCGAGGCGGCGCTGAAGACCAACAGGGCGCAGGGCGCGATCGTCTCCTCGCTGCCGGAAAACCTGCCGGAGGAATATACCGCCGGGCTGATGGCGCGCGGCATGGTGCCCTTGTTCGGCATTTCGGAAGCGATGGACGCCGCCCAGGCCGCCGCCTTCATTGGCTGGGCCTGGCGCGAGCCGCAGGCGCAGCCGGTCGACACCACGGCGGCGGGCGCTTCCGACGGCGACCACGTCACACCGGACGAAGCCGAGGCCAAAGCGCGTCTGATCGAGGCCGGGCTGCCGGTGCCGAAGGGCGAGCGCGCCTCGAACGCGGTCGAGGCGGTGATTGCGTCCATGGCGCTTGGTTTCCCGGTGGCGCTGAAGACGCTCGGCGTGACGCACAAGTCGGAGGTCGGCGCCGTGCGGCTGAACCTCAAGGACGCCGAATCCGTCAGCAATGCCGCGCATGACCTGTTGCCGCTCGGCACCGGGCTCTATGCCGAGCGCATGGTGCGCGACGGCGTCGCCGAACTGATCGTCGGCTTCACCCGCGACCCGATGTTCGGCGCGGTGATGACGCTCGGCACCGGCGGCGTGCTGGTCGAGCTGCTGCGCGACAGCGTGACCCTGATGCTGCCGGCGACGCGCGACGACATCGAGGCGGCGCTGCGTGGCCTGAAGCTCTATCCGCTGCTGGAGGGCTATCGCGGCCGGCCCAAGGCCGACGTCCAGGCCGCCATCGACGCCATCGCCGGCATTGCCGACTTCGTGCAGAAGAATGAAGGCGAAATCGAAGAGCTCGACATCAACCCGCTGATCGTCTGCGCCGAAGGCAAGGGCGCCTGGATCGCCGACGCACTGCTGGTGCTTGGAGAAAAGAAGAATGGCTGACGTCATCACCACCCGCCGCGAAGGCACGATCCTGGAAGTCACGCTCGACCGGCCCAAGGCCAATGCCATCGACCTCAAGACCTCACGACTGATGGGCGAGACGTTCAAGGCGTTCCGCGACGATCCCGGCTTGCGCGTCGCCATCGTCAAGACGGCCGGAGACAAGTTCTTCTGCGCCGGCTGGGACCTGAAGGCGGCTGCGGCCGGCGACGCGGTCGACGGCGACTACGGCGTCGGCGGCTTTGCCGGGCTGCAGGAACTGCGCGACTTGAACAAGCCGGTGATCGCCTGCGTCAACGGCATGGCGGTGGGCGGCGGCTTCGAGCTGGCCCTGTCCTGCGACCTGATCTACGCCTCCGACCATTCTTCCTTCGCGCTGCCCGAGATCCGCGCCGGCACGCTGGCCGACGCCGCGACGATCAAGCTGCCGAAACGCATTCCCTACCATATCGCCATGGACCTTCTCCTCACCGGCCGTTGGATGGATGTGGCGGAAGCGCATCGCTGGGGCTTGGTCAACGAGGTGCTGCCCAAGGAGAAGCTGGAGGACCGCGTCTGGGAAATCGCGCGGCTTTTGGCCAGCGGCCCGCCGCTGGTCTTCGCCGCGATCAAGGAGACGGCGCGCGTGGCCGAGGCGCTGACCTTCCAGGAGGCCATGAACAAGGTGACGCGCAGGCAACTGCCGACGGTCGATATCCTCTACGGCTCGGAGGACAATATGGAAGGCTTCCGCGCCTTTGCGGAGAAGCGCGATCCGGTGTGGAAGGGTAGATAGGCCGCAGACGATGGCGTTCCGTCACACCCCCCTCTGCCCTGCCGGGCATCTCCCCCGCAAGGGGGGAGATCGGATGTCACGGTCGCTTTCGCCAATTGCCAGCGTCGCAGTTGGATCGCCGGCGCCCAAGCTGCCAATCTCTCCCCCTGCGGGGGAGATGTCCGGCAGGACAGAGGGGGGTGCTCAGGCTCGACCTTCGCGATCGGCCCAAGCGCTATGACCGACTACAAGACCCTCATCGACGCCGAGACCTGGGCTTTCATCGAGAAGACCAATTCCTATTACCCGCCCGACACGATCGACTACACGATCGCAGAGCAGCGGGCGATCTACGACCGGATGTGCCGCGAGTTCTTCGCCGGCTATCCGCAAGGCGTGACGGTCGAAACGACCGCCATCGCCACGCCGACCGCCAGCATCCCGATCCGCATCTATAGCAACGCGGAAACGAACAGCGCCGCAATGGTGCTCTATGTTCATGGCGGCGGATTCATCCTCGGCGGGCTGGACAGCCATGACGATGTCTGCGCCGAGCTGTGCGCCCGCACCGGCTACGAGGTGGTCTCGGTCGATTACCGGCTGGCGCCGGAACATCTGCATCCGGCCGCCTTCGACGACGTGCTAAGCGCCTTTGAATGGGCCGCCAAGACCTATGTTTGCCCTGTCCTGCTTTGCGGCGACAGCGCCGGCGGAAACCTCTGCGCCGCCGTTGCCCACGCAACGCGCGGTCACGTCAAGAAGCCGGCCGGCCAGGTGCTGATCTATCCCAGCCTCGGGGGCGACCACTCGCGCGGCTCCTATGTGGCGCATGCTGACGCGCCGATGCTGACCCTGCGCGATATCGAATTCTACCTGAACATTCGCACCGGCGGCGTGGACCGGACCGGCGACCTCACGCTGTCGCCGCTCGCCGACGCCAATTTCGCCTATCTCCCGCCGACAGTGCTGATCACAGCCCAATGCGACCCGCTGTCCTCAGACGGCGAGGCCTATCGCGACCGCGTCGTCGCGGCCGGCGGGCATGCCTACTGGTTCGAAGAACAGGGGCTGGTGCACAGCTATTTGAGAGCCCGGCATACGGTCGGTCGTGCTCGCGCGAGCTTCACCCGCATCGTCGAGGCGGTCTCCGCGCTCGGCAGGGGCGAATGGATCTGGTGATCTTGCCAAAGCGCGTCGCGTCGAGACGAATTTAAGCGCCGCGCTTCGGGCTTAGCTTTGATGGCTAAAATCGTTGCGGACCTTTCGGCGACATGCATTAGACGGCAAAGATATCTCTACCAACCCGACGCCTAGGCGTCTAACCGTTTCACGAAACGGCGACCTGCTTTGTTCTGACGCAATTCCGGACGGAAACCGCTCACCCTTTTCCTCGAATTGCTCAATCGCATTGAACCTTTCCGCCTCAGCCCGCGACTGACGGCCAGGCGCCGCATGGCGCCGGCCGGAAAGGGAGCCCGTATGATCAGAAATCCGGAGCCGCGACGGTCCGCGGGAGCAACACGAGCTCGGCGCGATCATCGGCTTTGGGATGGAGACGACGCGCTCGGCTTTCGGCTGATTCCGTTGACCCTGCCAGGCACCCGGCGTATCGTGAACAGGCGGAAAACAGACAATTCTATCAGGGACGAACGAGCCGGAACGCTGCGACTTACCTTGTTTTGCGCGGCGAAATCGGAGGGTTCTTCCGAAGACTTCGGGGGGAGCTCAATGTCTCGCGACCGCGGCTCGTTCGTGTCTTTTCGCGGCGGCGGTTTGCGCCGTGCGATCGTGACCACCAGCGGAATGCTTGCCCTGGCACTGGCTGCCGGCTTTTGCCTCGGCGGTGCGGCAAAGGCTCAGGAAACCCAGATCATCTATCCGGGCTCGATGGCGGTGACCGGCTTCCCCGGCACGATCATCCGGGATTTCGGCTCTCCCGATTCCGAAAAGGGCGGCTTGCCGCCCGGCGTCGACCCGGTCGACGAAACCTTCATCGACACTTCGCAGGCCTCGTTGCGCATTTTCAACGTCTCGCAACTCGGCGGCCTAGCTTCCGGCCAGCTCGTCTACACGCCGCCGCCCTTCGAGGTGACAGCCGGCCAGATCGGCGAGGTGTTCGGCCTCACCTATGACGACGGCGTGCGCGATGGGGTGCCGTCGGGCATTCCGAACCTCTATGCGGCGGCGACCTCGCTGCACGGCATCGAGATCGTCACGCCCGACACCGACGAGGACGGGCGGCCTGAGCGACAGCGCCGCGGCGCCGCCGGCGCCGTCTTCATGAACGGCCAGTTCGGCACCGAAAATGGCGGCGGACCGGGCACCATCTGGAAGATCGACGGTATCTCGGGCGCCGTCTCGAAATTCGCCGACATCGACACCAACAGCGGGCCCGGCATCGGCAACCTCGCCTTCGATCCGACCCATCGTGAGTTCTTCGCTTCGGATCTCGAAACCGGGCTCATCCACCGCATCGATATCGAGGGCAATCTGATCGACAGCTTCGACCATGGCATTGCCGGGCGTCCCGCGCATGGGCTGGCCCCGGTCGCCGACGACGGCGCCGTGATGGACATCCACGACACTGCCTTCGATTCGGAAGACCCCCGAACCTGGGGCTATACGCAGGATGCGCGCCGCGTCTGGGCCGTCGCCTACCATGGCGGGCGGCTCTACTATTCCGTAGGCGAGAAAGCCGAAATCTGGTCGGTCGGCATTGCAAGCGACGGGGGTTTTGGCCGCGATCCGCGCTGGGAACTGACGGTCAAGGCCGACCAAGATTATGCCGTCACCGATATCGCCTTCGACAATCAGGGTTTCATGTATCTCGCCCAGCGCGGCCCGGTCGAGAACCGCTACGATTACAGCCGCTTCGCCGAGACGGGCAAAGGCGCGGTGATCCGCTACCAGCGCGAGGATCCGGACGATCCGGCAACGGAATCGGTCTGGGCCGAGGTGCCGCAGGAATATGCGGTCGGCTTCCCGCAGGGCAACCGTCAGTCGGCAGGCGGCGTCGACCTACAATACCGCTACGACCCCGAAGGCAATCTTGACACCTCGGTCTGCACTGACACGGTCGTGAACACCGGCGACAAATTGCGCGACAATCCGGAGCTTGCCGAGCGCCTCGCCGCCGGCGGGCCGCTTGCCGTGCATGGCGTGCAGCTCACGCCAAACAAGCTGGTCAAGCCGGCAAACGTGCCGCCCTTCGGCTCCTGGTTCGTCGACTTCGACGGCTATTTCGAGAACCCCGACGTCCAGGGTCATGTCGGCGACGTGAGGGTCTGGCGCCCCTGCGAGCGCCGCGCCGGCTATTATGAGGAAATCCCTGGCGGCTTCCTGCCTCCCGTCTATCCGCCGGACTTCCCACCGCCCGGCAACCTGCCCCCATGCCTCGATGTCGAGGACGTGCAGTATTTCTGCACACCCCGCGGCCTCCAGGCCGACCTCTATCTCCATGACCACGCCGGCTTTGGCGGCGATTCGATCAAGGCTTTGTCCAAGACACCGGGCGTCGGAGTAACCTCACCCATGTCGCATGCGCCGGGCAAGCCCTACACGATCGGCATAACCGGCCATAATCCGGGCGACACCGTCAATGTCGGGCTCTGCTTCTACCGGAAGTCCGACCGGGACAAGGGCGGCCACTATCCTTGCTGCAAGTTGACGCTGCCGCTCAGGACGCCGGTCGTCGAGTGCGAAGCGCCGAGGAGGGACAGATGAGCGGTCTCGTCCCTTCCCGCCCTGCCCCGCGCAAAACCGTCAAGGGCACGATCATAAAACCCCTGTCACACGCCAGGCGCGGCGCACGCTGGCTGATGGCGGCCGGTGTCGCGATCGCCATGATGCCGGCAGTGCCGGCGCTTGCGCAGGACAAGGCACCGGCTGGCCAGATCGCCAATCCGGAAATCACGGCTGGATCGCGCGGCATCAATCCGGAGCTCGGGCGGATCATCCCCTTCTTCACCAAGAAGGGTGCCCTAAGAGGCTGCGATAGCGTCGAATACGTCTTGAGCTTCGGCATCCATGGCGACCCGCAGGACTTCGACCGGCCAAGCGTGGCGGCCCTTCTGAAGGCGACAAGGCTCGACTTCAAGGACCAGCTGCCGCACGGCTTGCAGATCGTCAGCGTCGACGTCGTCGGCGACGGCACGAGCGCTTCCGGCGGACCGCTGCCCGCTGCTTCGATCAGCACATCGGCCGGTCCAAACGATACGGCAAGCGTTTCCAATTTCCGGATCAGCGCTTCGAACCTCGACGGCGTCGGCGCTGCCGACGAGCGCGTGATCACTTTCCGAATCACGGCCAAGATAGACCATGCCGCCTTCGCCGCGCCGGCAACGGTCGATAACCAGGGTGAGATGAAGGTGGCCTTCAGGGGCGGCCCGGCAACCACGATCCCCTCGCAGGATCCCGACAAGCCCGACGACGGAGATTTCCTCACCGGCGTGAAAACCTCGATCACGATCGACCTGAGCAAGTGCAACCCGCCGCCCCCACCTCCCAGCAAGGAATGCTTCAAGGTCGAACGCGGCACGGTCGACTGCGTGCCCGGCGGCGGCGCCTTCATCTATCACATGCCGGTCGGTCCGGAGATGGCCGGCAAATGGGTGCAGCTGTCGACGACGACACCAGGCATCACCATCGCCCCCGACACCCAGCAGGTACCTGCCGGCGGCGGCGTGTTGAACTGGAAGATCAGCGGCGCCTCGCCGGGCGAGGCCATCCATCTCGTCGTCACCGGCATCGACACCTATGCCGGGCCGAAGGAAGGCTGGGGACTTTGCTGCACGCAGGAGATCGACATCGACATTCCGCGTGATCTCAGATGCCCGCCCGAAAAGCAGCCCGACCTCAAGGTGGAGAAGTGGGCAGAGGTGCCGCGTTGCACGATGTCCGGCGGCTGCGACTTCACCATCACGGTCACCAATGTCGGCGATGCGCCCTATAACGGCAAGATCGTGCTCGACGAGGTAACATTGCCGGCCGGGTCGGCGCTGTCGTCGGGGCCGAACCCGCCCTGGGTCTGCGCGCCCGGGACGACGCCGATGACCTGCACCCATCTGGCAACCACGCTCAACCCCGGGGCCTCCGCCGTCCTCAAGCTCGGCTTCAAGCCGGCCGGCGGCTGGCAGGGCAGCGCGCTGCGCAATTGCGCCGCCTATGACTACCAGGCGAGCGGCAAGCCGCTGTTCGGCAGCCAGCAGAACGATCGCGGCTGCGCCTCGATCCCGGTCTGCCGCCGTGGCGATCGCGATCCGCAATGCCAGCCTGCGGCCGAGAAGAAGGTCGACCTGCTGCTGAAGAAGCGCGCCCGCATGCCGGTCTGCACGCCGGACGGCATCTGCAGCTTCGTGATCGATATCATCAACAACGGCACCAGCACCTATCACGGGCCGCTGACCGTGATCGACACCTATCCGGGCGACGCGCCGACCTCCTCGGCCTTCGGGCCCAGCCCGCCATGGACCTGCGGGCCGAACGGCCCCGGCCAGTTCCGCTGCGACAATGCCGGCATCTCGCTGCCGCCGGGCGCCTCGACGCCGATCGTGGTCAAGACGGTCATGCCGGCAAACTACCGGCCGGACACGGTCGAAAACTGCGCCGAAGTGAAGGCCATTGCCGACGAGGTCGACCTCGCCAACAACAAGGCGTGCGCGACCGAGCGCATCCGCCGTCCGAATGGCGCCAAGCCCGGCCTGCGCATCACCAAGGCGTGCGAGAGCTCGCTGGCCGGTGCGTCTTCGGTATCCTGCCGCATCACCGTGACCAATGCCGGCACTGCTGCCCCCACCGGTCCGGTGCGGGTCAACGATGCCGCCACGCTGGTGTCGGGCGGCGCGCCGGTCGCTGTCCGGACCGTGACCCCGGATGGCACCGACTGGAACTGCGGGCCAGTGCCCGCCAACATGCTGTCTTGCCAGATTGCCGGCGCCGTCATGACACCCGGAACCAGCCGACACTTCGACGTGACGGTCGGCGGCAATGACGCGTTCGAGAACTGCGCGCGCGGCTCTTTTGGGCCGGCGCCCCGCGACGACATCGTCTATCCGATCGGCCAGGCTTGCGCGAAAGGCGGTGGGGCCTCCACGATCCGCGTCGAGAAGACCGGCGACAGCGAATGCCAGCCAGGTGCGCCCTGCTCGTTCGAGATCACCATCACGAATGAGGGGCCGAATGCCTTCTCAGGTCCGGTCCGCATCGGCGATGCGGTCGGCATCGACGGTCTCGGCAGGCTGGAGGGTGTCAAGATCACCGCGATCGACCCGCCTTTCGGCTGCTCGCCGGAGCCGGCGACGCTGCCGGCGTCCTGCATCGCCAATCTGACGCTGGGCGCCGGCGAAAGCCAAACGCATCATGTCACAGTGGTCCTTCCCGACGACGCGCGCCTTGCCACTCTGCAGGGTACGGTCAGCGGACAGAACTGCGTCGGGGTGCTCTCGCCAAACACGCCGGTGCAGGGCGGCGGCGATGTGCTGTCGCGCGGCCCTGCCAACGCGCAAGGCGACCGCGGCAAGGCCTATGCATGCCACCCCTTCACCATCAAGGGTGAGGTGAAGTGTTCGGGCGGCATGGTGCTCAACTCGGCCGGCCGCTGCGCCTGCCCAGACGGCACCACCTTCCGCAACGGTCAGTGCTCGTCCGGCGGCACCAAACTGCAGCCGCTGCCAGTGCCGCAGCGCTGCGTCCTGCTCAAGGGCCAGATCCGGACCGAGGACGGACGCTGCGTCTGCCCGCGCGGCGCCGAGCTGGAAAACGGCAGATGCGTTCAGAGCGAGCAACCGCAGGAGCCGCAGTGCACGCTGCGTCCCGGCCAGTACCGCGACCAGGAGGGCAATTGCGTATGCCGGCGCGGCGAGCTGGTGAACGGCGTCTGCCGGGTCGCTCCGCCGAAATGCACTATCCGCGGCGCCGTGCCGACACCGGATGGCTGCGCCTGTCCCAAGGACACGCATGTCGACCGCGCCGCCAAGGCTTGCGTGCCCGACAGGCAGCAGCCGCCCAGCCAGTGCCGCATTCGTGGCCAGGTGCGCAATGCCGATGGCGATTGCGTCTGCCCGAGGGGGACGGCGTTGAAGGGCAAAGCCTGCGTGCCGGTCAGGAAGCCGCAAGCATGCTCCATCCGCGGCCAGTTCCTCAACAAACGCGGCGTCTGCGTGTGTCCACGCGGCACCGAAGTGATCGAAGGTAGATGCGGCAGGTTCGAAGACGCTGTATGCGCGCCGGGCTCGGAGATGATCGATGGCATGTGCCAGCCGATCATCAGGCGGCGCTGCCCAGTCGGAACGGCCGGCCGGTATCCGGATTGCTTCCCGATCCGCAGGCGGCCAGGCTTGGAGATCGATCCGGACCTGCTGCTCAATCCGAATATCCTGCAGCAGTTGGTGCCAAGAAGCCAACCAAGGCTGCAGCGGAACCCGGCGACCGACAACCTTCAGTAAGGCAGCCCATCACTACCGCGCCCGCGAACCCGCCGGAAAAATCCAGCGGGTTCTCTCCTTCCCGCATCGCAGCTCGCGTTTTGCGTGCCCGTCGAGCGAAGCGGAAAACACGCTTCCCCTTGGCCGGACGATGGTCTAGGCAGACCCGCGTGCCAGCGCGCAGCACAGCGCGCCGATGAGGATGCCGGGAGAAGCCTTTCATGAGCAAGAAGACCCTGATCGCACCATCGGTGCTGGCGTCGGATTTCTCGAAGCTCGGCGATGAGGTCGAAGCGGTCGCGGCGGCCGGAGCCGATTGGATCCATCTCGACGTGATGGACGGCCATTTCGTGCCCAACATCACTTTCGGCCCACCGGTGATCAAGGCGATCCGCAACCGGACAAAAACCTTCTTCGACTGCCATCTCATGATCGCGCCTGCCGACCCCTACCTGGCGGCCTTTGCCGAGGCCGGCTGCGACGGCATAACGGTCCATGCCGAGGCCGGCCCGCATCTCGACCGTTCGCTGCAGACCATCAAAGGTCTCGGCAAGAAGGCCGGTGTCTCGCTCAACCCGGCGACGCCGGAAACGGCGATCGAATATGTGCTCGACCGGCTCGACCTCATCCTGATCATGACCGTCAATCCCGGCTTCGGCGGCCAGGCTTTCATCCCGGCGATCGTCGACAAGGTGCGAAAGGTCAAGGCGCTGATCGGCGAGCGCCCGATCCGCATCGAGATCGACGGCGGCATCTCGCCGGAAACGGCGCCGCTGGTGACGGCCGCCGGCGCCGGCGTGCTGGTGGCCGGCGCGGCCATTTTCAAAGGCGGCACAGTGGAAACCTATCGGGCAAATATCGAAGCGATCCGCTCAGCCGCCGACAAGGCCGCCCGTTAAAGACGTCGACAGTGCGTTCCTAGCAAAGCCGCCTCGCTAACTAAGGGCTGTTCAGTATACCGAGTTATGTCAAGTCTCCCACTGACGTCAGCCTTTTTTCAAGTGGATTTTACTTTATTCGATAATTGACCCCGCCTTGTCTTAAAGTACGAATATCGCCATCATACGTTTTTAGGCGGCAGTGCTCGGCTGCAAGATACATCGTATGAAATTGCTTGGCCGAGGGACCCTGCAAAACAGGGGCCGGCAACAGGAGTCAAATTGCCATACGGGAACGCCGATACGGGCGAAGGCAAGGGTGCCAAGAGCACGCTGGCCAGTTCGGTCTACCATCAGCTCCGCGAGGACTTGCTGCGGGGAGCTTTGGAAGCCGAGGGCAAGCTGCGCGTCGAATGGGTCGTTTCCCGGTATGGCGCCGGCGCCTCGCCGGTGCGCGAGGCGCTGAACCGCCTGGCCGCCGAGGGATTGCTCGGCCGCCACGACCAGCGCGGCTTCTTCGTGATGCCGGTCAACGCGGCCGAGCTGGAGGAGCTCACCCGCACGCGGTGCTGGCTGGAAGAACGCGCATTGCGCGAATCCATTGCGCACCGCACGGCGGAATGGGAAGAACAGCTGGTGCTCGCGCTGCATCGCCTGGCGCGCGCCGAACGCCGCCGGCCCAACGACCCGGCAACCAACAATCCGGAATGGGAGAAGCTGCACCGCGCCTTTCATCGCGCGCTGATCTGCGCCTGCCGCTCGCATTGGCTGATCGGCTTTTGCGACCAGCTTTCCGACCAGGCCTCCCGCTACCGGCTGATCTCGCAGCGCGGCCCCGGCTCCGAACGCGACGACTTCGGCGAGCACCGCACGATTGCCGAGCGGACCATGGACGGCGACGCCGACGGCGCGGTCGAGGCCTTGCTCAGTCACTACCGCCTGACGGCGGAGATGTGCATGGCGCAGCTCAGCCCAGGCGACGGTCCGCGGGCTCGCGCAGGCAAGGCCGCGCGCGGCCGCAAATAGCTGCCCATCGCTGACAAATCTGATATTCGCTCTGGCCGAGCTTTCGACGCCAGGGGACGACATGACCAATCACCTGTTCGACGCGTTTCGCGCCAGCATGCCGGCGCCTGGCCAAGTGCTGATGGAGACGGATGACGGGCGTTCGATTTCCTATGCCGACATGCTGGCGCGGTCCGCGCAGTTTGCGCACGCGCTGGTCGCCGCTGGTTTGTTGCCCGGCGATCGCGTCGCGGTGCAGGCGGAGAAGACCCCTGAAGCCTTGCTCCTCTATCTCGCCTGTCTGCGCGCCGGCGCCGTCTTCCTGCCGCTCAACACCGCCTATACGCTGCCGGAGCTCGACTATTTCTTCCGCGACGCGGAGCCGCGGCTGGTCGTGTGCGATCCGGAAAAGGTAAAGGATGTGCAACCGCTTGCCGCATCGGCGGCGGCGGCGACGCTGACGCTAGGCCGCGACGGACAGGGCACGCTTGCGGACCGTGCGGCGCTGCAGCCGGCGGATTTTGCGGATCTGGAGCGCGGCCCCGACGATCTTGCCGCCATCCTTTACACGTCTGGCACGACGGGCCGCTCCAAGGGCGCCATGCTCAGCCACGAGAACCTCGCCTCCAACGCGCGCGTGCTTGTGGATTACTGGCGCTTCAGCGGCGATGATGTGCTCATCCACGCGCTGCCGATCTTCCACACGCACGGCCTGTTCGTCGCGACCAACGTCATCCTGATGGCCGGCGCAAAAATGCTGTTCGAGCGGAAGTTCGACCCGGCCCGTGTGATTTCGCTTCTGCCGCGCGCGACCGCGCTGATGGGCGTGCCGACCTTCTATGTGCGGCTCCTGCAGCAGCAGGGCCTGACGAAGGATGCGGCCAGCCGCATGCGGCTGTTCATCTCCGGTTCGGCGCCGTTGCTTAGCGAGACGCATAATGCCTGGCGCGAGCGCACCGGCCACGCCATCCTCGAACGCTACGGCATGACCGAAACCAACATGAACACCTCCAACCCCTATGACGGCGAACGGCGCGCGGGCACGGTCGGCTTTCCGCTGCCGGGTGTCTCGCTGCGTGTCGCCGACCCCGAAAGCGGCAAGCCGCTAGCCCAGGGCGAGATCGGCATGATCGAGGTGAAGGGCCCGAACGTCTTTGCCGGCTATTGGCGGATGCCAGAGAAAACCAAGGCCGAATTCCGCGACGACGGCTTCTTCATCACCGGCGACCTCGGCCTGATCGATACCGGCGGCTATGTCCACATCGTCGGCCGCGGCAAGGACCTGATCATCTCGGGCGGCTACAACGTCTATCCTAAGGAAATCGAGAGCGAGATCGACGCGCTTGCCGGCGTTGCCGAAAGCGCGGTGATCGGGGTTGAGCATCCCGACTTCGGCGAAGGCGTCACGGCCGTCGTGGTGCGCAAGCCGGGCTCGGCAATGAGCGCAGCCGATATCGCCGACGCCATCGCCGGGCGGCTGGCCAAATACAAGCATCCAAAGCAGGTGATCTTCGTCGACGAATTGCCGCGCAACACGATGGGCAAGGTGCAGAAGAACGTTTTGCGCGAGGCGTTTAAGGATATCTACCAATCCAGGCCGCAGAGCTAGGACCAGTGCAAACGCCCGGTAGCTTCGTCATTTTGGGGCGGAGCAAGGAGCGAAGCGACGCGCACAGACCCTAGGATCCATGCCTTAACGCCCAACGTTGCAACGATTACAGAATTCTGCACCGTTGCGCCCCACGGCAGAGGTCACGGCATGGATCCTCGGGTCAAGCCCGAGGATGACGAAGGAAGAGGCCTACGCCGCAAACACCTTCTCGCCGCCGATCCAGACATTCTTGACGTCCAGGTCTTCCGACAGCCCGACGATGTCTGCTGCGGTGCCGTTGGCGAAGCGGCCGAGGCGATGCGCCTGGCCGATCGCTTCGGCGGGATAGAGCGAGGCCATGCGGAGCGCCTCGTCGAGATCGAGCCCGACCACGCGATGGACAAAGCGCACGGCGGAAATCATGTCGAGATCGGCGCCGGCCAGCGTGCCGTCGGCAAGCCTGAGACTCCCGTCCTTGCGGTAGATGGTACGGCCGTTGAGGGTGAAGGATATCATGTCGGTGCCGATCGTCGCCATGGCGTCGGTGACCAAAAGGATCTTGCCCGGTCCTTTCTTGGCATTGAGTGCAAGCGCCATGGTGCCGGGATGGACATGGATTCCGTCCGCGATGATGCCAGCGTAGAAGCTGCCGGTGTCGATCGCCGCTCCGGCCAGTCCCGGCTCGCGATTGCCGATCTGGCTCATGGCGTTGAAGAGGTGGGTGACGACCGTGGCGCCGGCCTCGGCGAAGGCCGTTGCCGTGGCATAGCCGGTGTCGGAGTGGCCGAGGCTGACAACGATGTCGGCCGCGGCCAGCGCCGTGACCCGGGCCGGCTCGACCGATTCCGGCGCGACCGTGGTGAGCAGCACCGGCAGGCCCTGACGCGCCGCGACCAGCGCAGCCTGGTCGGCGTCCGTCATTGGCCGGATGAGAGCCGGATCATGCGCACCCTTGCGCGCGACGGACAGATGCGGGCCTTCGAGATGCAGCCCAAGAAAACCCGGCACTTTCTTCCGGGCGGCCTCGGCGCCGGCGGCGACCGCCGCGGCGGTGATCGCCGGCGTGTCGGTGATCAGCGTCGGCAAGAGCGCCGTGGTGCCGAAGGGCGCGTGCGCCCGGCAGATGGTCTCGATCGAGGCGACATCGGGATGGTCGTTGAGCATGACGCCGCCACCGCCATTGACTTGGATGTCGACGAAGCCGGGAACCAAGAGGCCGCCACCGGTCTCGACACGGGAGACGCCTGACGGCACGGCGCCGGTGGGCAGAATGGCTTCGACCATGCCGTCCTTGACGACGAGGGCCGTATCGTCGTGCCAGTCGGCGCCGTCGAAGATGCGAGCGCCGGTGAGGACGAAACGGTCGCTCATACGGTTTCCGTCACCTTGCGCAAATTGCGTGGCGCATCCGGATCGAGGCCGCGATGGCGAGCGAAGGCCTCTACGAAGCCATAGAAGGACACGATCAGCGGCAGCGGATCGGTTAACGGATGGCCGGTTGCGACATACGGCAGCAGCCTGGCTGCCTTCGCCTTGTCGGAGGTGACGAAAGCGGCCGCGCCTTTGGCCGTCAAGCTGTCGGCCGCCTCGGCCACCGAAGGCTCCGACGCGTCCCGGGCAGCAAGCGCCAGGACCGGGAAGCCCGGCCCGACCAGCGCCAGCGGCCCATGCATGACCTCCGCGGCGCTATAGGCCTCGGCATGCATGGCGCAGGTTTCCTTGAATTTTAGCGCCGCCTCGCTGGCGATCGCGAAGGATGGGCCGCGGCCGAGGATGAACAGCGAGCGCGGCGTTTCGAGCGCGGCGGCGAGCGCCATCCAGTCGCAGGCGATCGCCTTGTCGAAATGCTCCGGCAGGCGGGCGAGCGCAGCAAGCAGCGCCTCATCGCCAGTGCTGTGCGCCATCAGCGCCAGGGCGGCGACGGCCGAATTGACGAAGGTCTTGGTGGCCGCGACGCTGCGCTCCGGGCCGGCGAGAATGTCGATGGCGTAATCCGAGGCGCGCGCCAGTGGCGAGTCGGCGGTGTTGGTGATGGCGACGGTGAGCGCGCCGCCGGCTCTCGCGGTTTCGGCCATGGCGACGATGTCGGGACTCTTGCCCGACTGCGAGATCGCCAGGCAAGCCGAGCCGCGCAGCCTCAGCTTCGCGCCATAGATGGAAGCGATCGACGGGCCGACGGAAGCGACGGCGAGGCCGGCCGTCAGCTCCACGGCATATTTCATGAAGGTGGCGGCATGGTCGGACGAGCCGCGCGCCACGGTGACGACGAAATGCGGATCGCGCTCGCGAAGGCCGCGGCCGGCCTCGGCCAGCACCTTGGCCGAGCCCTCCAGCAGGCGGGCGGTGGCCTGCGGGATCTCCTCGATCTCGCGCCGCATGTGGGTGGCGGTTGCGCTCATGGCCGGCTCTCCTCTCCCGGCCCGGTCAGCCGGAGTTCCGCGACGAAGTCATAGGCGTCGCCCCTGTAGATCGAGCGTGTGAACTCGATCACCTTGCCGCTCGCCAGATACGAAATACGTTCGATGTGCAGGCCGGCAACCCCCGGCGGCACTTCGAGAAGGCGCGCGTCGCCGTCGCCGAGATTGGCGGCCGAAATGCGCTGCACGGCCCGCACCGGGCGGTTGCCGGTCAGTTCCAGCGCCGCGTAGAGCGAGGAGCCGATCGCTTCGGGGTCGGGAAGCACGCTCGCCGAAATCGCGGCGCGCTCGATCGCCAGCGGCGTGTCGTTGGCGATGCGCAGGCGCGCCACGCGCGCCACCAGCTCGCTCGAGGACAGGCCGAGCACCATCATCTCGTCCGGCGAGGGCGCATAGAGCCCGCGATCGAGCCAGGCCGAGCGCACGACCATGCCGCGGCGCGCCATATCCTCGGTGAAGGAGGTGAGCCGCGACAGCGACTGTTCGACACGTTCCATGCGCGGGGCGACAAAGGTGCCGGAGCCATGGCGCTGGACGAGGATGCCGCCTTTGACCAGATCCTGCACGGCCTTGCGCACAGTGACGCGCGAAATGTCGGCCTTGCTGGCTATATCGCGCTCCGACGGCAGCGCGTCACCCGGCCCGATCAGGCCGCGATTGACCGCTTCCTCGATGCTTTTTCTCAGCTGCAGGTAAAGCGGCGCGCCGCTTTGCGAGGATTCTTTCAGCATAGCGAAAATCTGGTCGGCGGCGCTCATCGCGGCGCCTCCGGCAGCATGGCGAAGATCCGGTCGACGGCGCTCATCGGGCGCCTCCGGATTTGCCGGCGAAGATGCGCGCGGCCATCTGCACCGCGCCGCCGAGCGCGTCGTCAAGCGGGGCCTTCAGCAGCGCCTGATAGCGCGCCGACAGCCGCGGCGCGTAGAGCGGCGCCAGGCCGCCGAGCAGGCATAGCGGCGCGTCGTCGGCGAGTTCGAGCGCGCCGAGCGAAGCCTCGACATCGGCAACCGCCTTATCGAGGATCCAATTGGCGACGAGATCGCCCTTTTCGGCATGCTCGAAGACTTTTGGCGCGAAACCGCCGAAGTCGCCGGGCTTGGCGTTGGTGGTGAACTCGACCACGTCCTCGGGATTGTTGCGGAAGACGGCAAGCATGGCATCCGTCAGCGGCGAGCCGAGGCGGATGCCGTCATAGGCAAGGAGCGTCTGCTCGAGCAGGTCGCGGCCGATACGGGCGCCGCTGCCCTGGTCGCCGACCTGGAAACCCCAGCCGCCGATGGCGCGCGACTTGCCCGCTTTGCGCGCCATATAGGCGGTGCCGGTGCCCAGGATCGCCATGGCGCCGTCGCCGGAGCCGACGGCGCCTTCGAGCGCGATCTCGGCATCGGTCTCGACGCGGCTTTTGCTGAACGGCAGGATTGCTTCCAGCTGCTGCCTGTAGGTGCCGACATTGGCTCCGGCGAGGCCGAGAATGGCAGGCGTCTCAGGGATCATCTGCGGATCTTCACCGGCGGCCACGAAAGCCTGCCTTGCCGCCTCGACGATGTTGGCGCGCGCACCGGTAAGGTCGGTGCGGATATTGGCCGCGCCGCTCTTGGCGCGGCCAACGACAGCGCCGTCGGCGGTCGCAAGGGCCGCCCTGCAGCTTGTGCCGCCGCCATCGATGCCAAGCACGAATTTCACACGATTTTCTCCTCGTCGCGAATAATACCAATAAAATACCAATAGCCAAGCGTTAATTTCGGCTCAAAAAAGATTAAGGCGTATTTGATTGAAAGGACATGGAAATTCGTCCCCGACGCGCTCCGGAGCATGAAAACGCGATGAGAGATGTGGACAAGTGGTATTTTTTTGGTATTGTTCGATCAGTTGGAGGAAAGCGGATGGTCGAGACGCGCACGGAAGCGCTTCATCAGAACGCCGCGGGGCTGGATGTCCAGACCCCGGCTGCCATCCTTTCGTTCCTCGCCAATGCGCAGATCGAGGCCGCCCGGGCCGTGCACGGCGCCATTCCGGCTATTGCCGAGGCCGCCGAACTTGTCGCCAGACAATTGAAGGGTGGAGGCAGGCTCGCCTACGCGGCAGCCGGCAGTTCCGGCCTCATGGCTGTCGCCGATGCGCTGGAACTTCCCGGCACATTCGGTATCGCGCGTGACCGCATCGCCATCCTGATCGCCGGCGGCGACGAGGCGTTCCACACGCTTGCCGGCGGACCGGAAGACGATACCGAGGAAGCCGCGGCAGCCGTGGCGAATGCCAATATCGGCAAGGGCGACTGCCTGATCGCCATCTCGGCCAGTGGCTCGACGCCCTATGCCGTCCAGGCGATCGGCGATGCGCGGCGCCGGGGCGCGGCGACGATCGCGATCGCCAACAACAAGGGCGCGACGCTGTTCGGCGAGGCCGACGTCGCCATCCTGCTCGAGACGCCGCCGGAGCTGATCGCCGGCTCGACGCGCATGGGCGCGGGTACAGCCCAGAAGATCGCGCTCAACATGTTGTCGACGCTCGCTGCCGTCCATCTCGGCCATGTGCATGACGGCTACATGGTCAACCTCGCCGCCGACAACATCAAGCTGCGCGACCGCGCGGTGCGCATGGTGGCCGCCATCGGCGGACGCAGCCGCGAAGACGCGGCGCGCCTGCTCGAAGAGAGCGGCGGCCGCGTCAAGACTGCCATTCTGCTCGCCGCGGGTGCTGCCAATGCCGATGCGGCCGAGAAGATACTGGAAAAAACCGGCCAGAAGCTCAGGCCGGCGCTTTCCGCGATCGAGGGGAGCAGGGGGCGCTAGCCGCTGTTCTCATCAAAACCGAACCTGAAAAAGGTCAACAGGGAGACTGGACATGACGACCAAACTACTGACGGCACTTCTCATCGGCACGAGCATTCTCGGCACCACCGGGATGGCCCTTGCCGAAGACGTCACGCTCAACATCGAGAGCTGGCGCGGCGACGACCTGACCATCTGGAAGGACAAGCTGATCCCGGCCTTCGAAGCCAAGAACCCTGGCATCAAGGTGGTGTTCGCGCCCTCGGCGCCGACCGAGTATGACGCGGCACTCGGCGCCAAGCTCTCTGCCGGCTCGGCGGGCGACCTGATCACCTGCCGCCCCTTCGACAAGTCGCTTGAGCTGTTCAAGAAGGGCAACCTCGCCGACCTCTCGTCGCTGCCCGGCATGGACAACTTCTCTCCAGTCGCCAAGGCCGCCTGGCAGACCGACGACGGAAAGTCGAGCTTCTGCGTGCCGATGGCTTCGGTCATCCACGGCTTCATCTACAACAAGGACGCCTTCGACAAGCTCGGCCTCAAGGTGCCGACGACCAATGAAGAGTTCTATGCCGTGCTCGACAAGATCAAGGCGGACGGCACCTATATCCCGATGGCGATGGGCACGAAGGACCTTTGGGAAGCCGCGACCATGGGCTACCAGAACATCGGCCCGAACTACTGGAAGGGCGAGGAAGGCCGTCAGGCGCTGATCAAGGGCGAGCAGAAGCTGACCGATCCGCAGTGGGTCGAACCCTACAAGGAACTGGCCAAGTGGAAGCCCTATCTCGGCGACGGTTTCGAGGCGCAGACCTATCCGGACAGCCAGAACCTGTTCACGCTCGGCCGCGCCGCCATCTACCCGGCCGGCTCCTGGGAGATCGGCCTGTTCAACACCCAGGCGCAGTTCAAGATGGGCGCCTTCCCGCCGCCCGTGCAGAAGGCCGGCGACACCTGCTACATCTCCGACCATACCGATATCGGCATGGGCCTGAACGCTGCCTCGAAGCACCCGGAAGAAGCCAAGAAGTTCCTGTCCTGGGTCGCTTCGCCGGACTTCGCCAACATCTACGCCAATGCGTTGCCGGGCTTCTTCAGCCTGAACAACACGCCGGTGAAGATGGAGGACCCGCTGGCGCAGGAATTCGTCTCCTGGCGTGGCAAGTGCAAGTCGACGATCCGCTCGACCTACCAGATCCTGTCGCGCGGCACGCCGAACCTCGAGAACGAGACCTGGGTCGAATCGGCCAACGTGATCAACGGCACCGACACGCCGGAAGCCGCGGCCAAGAAGCTGCAGGACGGCCTCGACAGCTGGTACAAGCCGGCGAAGTAAGGCTTTAGCCATTCGAACCGGCCGGGCGCTGCCCGGCCGGCCTTCGGACAGATCTAGATAGCGATTGTCGGCGCCGCCTCTCGGTCTTACCCTCACCCTTGCGGGAAGACGAAGCCGCACTGTCGCTGGCCTTGTCCCTCGCATCATGGGGACAGTCAGGCCGCCGTGCATCGAGGCATCAGCCAAGCACCATCGACCTGGAACCGAGAGACGGCGGGGACCGAACTCATGGCCGCACAAACACGACCCAAGAAACCGATCCGCTGGCATATCGGCGTCTTCCTGGCGCCGGCGGTGCTCGTCTACACGGCAGTCATGATCCTGCCGCTGTTCGGGACCCTGCAGCTTTCCCTGTTCCGCAACATCAACCAGGCGCAAGTGTTCGTCGGGTTCGACAATTTCCACACGCTGTTCGGCGATCCCAACTGGTCGGTGAATTTCTGGAACGCGCTGCGGAACAATGTCTGGTTCTTCATCATCCACATGCTGGTGCAGAATCCGATCGGCATCCTATTGGCGGCGCTTCTCTCCAGCCCGAGACTGCGGTTTGCCGCCTTCTATCGCACCGCGATCTTCGTGCCGACGATCCTGTCCTTCGTCATCGTCGGCTTTGCCTGGAAGCTGATCCTTTCGCCGATCTGGGGCGTGGCGCCGCATCTGCTCGACTTTGTCGGGCTGAAGAGCCTGTTCACGCCGTGGCTCGGCAAAGAGCAATATGCGCTCACCGCGCTCAGCCTCGTCTCGGTCTGGCAGTTCGTCGGCATCCCGATGATGCTGATCTATGCAGCACTTCTGTCGATCCCCGACGAGGTGATCGAGGCGGCCGAATGCGACGGCGTCACCGGGATGGCGCAGTTCTGGAAGATCAAGCTGCCGCTGATCCTGCCTTCGATCGGCATCATCTCGATCCTGACCTTCGTGGGCAATTTCAACGCCTTCGACCTGATCTACACCGCGCAAGGGGCGCTAGCCGGTCCGAATTATTCGACCGACATCCTCGGCACCTTCCTCTACCGCGCCTTCTTCGGTTTCCAGCTGCAGGTCGGCGATCCCAACATGGGTGCCGCGATCGCCACGATCATGTTCCTGATCATCCTCGCCGGCGTCTGCGTCTACCTGTTCCTCGTCCAGACGCGCCTGCGTCGCTACCAGTTCTGAGGCGCGCCATGAGCACCGCAACACATTCGCTTCCCCGGACCATCGGCGCCCATGCCGTCCTTTTGACCTACACGGTGATCGCGCTGTTCCCGGTGATCCTGGTCATCATGAACTCGTTCAAGTCGCGCGCCGGTATTTTTGGCGCGCCGCTGACGCCGCCGACGCCGAAAACCTTCGACCTGATCGGCTACACCACCGTGTTCGGCCAGGGCGACTTTCTGCATTATTTTCAGAACAGCCTCGTCGTCACGGTCGCCTCGCTGTTCTTCGTGCTTCTGTTCGGCGCCATGGCCGCTTTCGCACTGTCGGAATACCGCTTCCGCGGCAACACGATGATGGGGCTCTATCTCGCGCTCGGCATCATGATCCCGATCCGCCTCGGCACCGTCGCCATCCTGCAGCTGATGGTGGCGAGCGGGCTGGTCAACACGCTGACCGCGCTGATCCTGGTCTACACCGCGCAAGGCTTGCCGCTCGCCATCTTCATCCTGTCGGAGTTCATGAAGCAGGTGTCCGACGACCTGAAGAACGCCGGCAGGATCGACGGGCTGTCGGAGTACACGATCTTCTTCCGGCTGGTGCTGCCGCTGGTGCGCCCGTCGATGGCGACGGTCGCCGTCTTCACCATGATCCCGATCTGGAACGACCTGTGGTTCCCGCTGATCCTGGCGCCGTCGGAAGAGACCAAGACGGTGACGCTCGGCGCGCAGCTCTTCCTCGGCCAGTTCGTCACCAACTGGAACGCGATCCTGGCGGCGCTCTCGCTGGCGATCCTGCCGGTGCTGATCCTCTACGTCATCTTCTCGCGGCAGCTGATCCGCGGCATCACGTCAGGAGCCGTCAAGTGAGTGCAGAACAGCCTCTTCGCGTCGTCGTCGCCGGCCTTGGCAATATGGGCCGTAGCCATGCGCTGGCCTATCACACCAATCCGGGCTTCGAGATCGCCGCGCTCGTCAACCGTTCCGAGGTGCCGCTGCCGGATGGGCTCGCGGGCTATCGCATCAGGCGCTCCTTCGAGGACGTGCTGCGCGACGAGAAACCGGACGTCGCCGCCATCGCTACTTATTCCGACAGCCACGCCGACTATGCGGTGCGGGCGTTCGAGGCCGGCTGCCATGTCTTCGTCGAGAAGCCGCTGGCGACCACGGTGGCGGACGCCAGGCGCGTCGTCGATGCCGCCAAAGCCAACGGCAGGAAGCTGGTGATCGGCTATATCCTGCGCCACCATCCGTCCTGGATGCGGCTGATCGCCGAGGCGCGCAAGCTCGGCGGGCCATACGTATTCCGCATGAACCTCAACCAGCAGTCCTCCGGCCACAGCTGGGAAACGCACAAGCAGTTGATGCAGACCACCCCGCCGATCGTCGATTGCGGCGTGCATTATCTCGACGTGATGCTGCAGATCACCGACGCCAGACCGGTCGAGGTGCGCGGCATGGGCGTGCGGCTCAGCGATGAAGTGGCGCCCTCGATGTATAATTACGGCCACCTGCAGGTGCTGTTCGAAGACGGCTCGGTCGGCTGGTACGAGGCCGGCTGGGGACCGATGGTTTCGGAGACCGCCTTCTTCGTGAAGGACGTGATGTCGCCCAAAGGCTCTGTGTCGATCGTCATGAAGGAGGGCGTTAAGTCCGACGACATCGACACGCACACCAAGACGTCGACCATCCGCCTGCACAGCGCCGCGACCGGGCCGGACGGAAAGTTCATCAAAGAGGACGAACTGCTGTCGATGGAAGGCGAGCCGGGGCACCAGGAACTCTGCGATCTTGAACAAGCCTTCCTGCTCAAGGCCATCCGCGAGGACATCGACCTGACCCGCCACATGGAGGACGCGGTGAAGTCGCTCGCCGTCTGCCTCGCCGCCGACCAGAGCGTGCGCACCGGCGCGCCAATCAAACTCTAGAACAAGGACGAAGCCGTGGGCTCGCTGAACATCGAGAACGTGAAGAAGGCATTCGGGCCGGTCGAGGTGCTGAAGGGCATCGACCTCGAGGTCAATGACGGCGAATTCGTCGTCTTCGTCGGCCCGTCCGGCTGCGGAAAGTCGACGCTGCTGCGCGTGATCGCAGGGCTAGAGGATTCGACCTCCGGGCGCGTGGTGATCGACGGCGACGACGTCTCCGTCACGCCGCCCGCAAAACGCGGCATCGCCATGGTGTTCCAGACCTACGCGCTCTATCCGCATCTGACGGTGAAGAACAATATGGGGCTCGGCCTGAAACAGGCCGGCACGCCTTCGGCCGAGATCGAGCGCCGCATCAAGATCGCTTCCGCGATGCTGTCGCTCGAGCCCTATCTCGAGCGGCGGCCGGCGGAGCTGTCGGGCGGGCAGCGCCAGCGCGTCGCGATCGGCCGCGCCGTGGTGCGCGAACCGAAACTGTTTCTGTTCGACGAGCCGCTGTCCAATCTCGACGCGGCGCTTCGCGTCAACACCAGGCTGGAGATCGCGCAGCTGCACCGGCGGCTAAAGGCAACGATGATCTACGTCACGCACGACCAGGTCGAAGCGATGACGCTGGCCGACAAGATCGTCGTGCTCAATGCCGGCCGCATCGAGCAGATCGGCAGCCCGATGGAGCTCTACAATGCGCCGGCCAATGAATTCGTCGCCGGCTTCATCGGCTCGCCGAAGATGAATTTCATCGACGGCGCCAAGCTTGGCGAGACGGCGAAGACCGTCGGCGTGCGCCCGGAACATCTGACCGTCGATGCAAAATCCGGCGCCTGGAAAGGCACGGTGGTGCATGCCGAGCATCTCGGCGCCGACACCAATCTCTATCTCGACTGCGAGAAGGCCGGGCTGCTCACCGTGCGGATCTTCGGCGTCTACAATGCCGAACCGGGCGCGACGCTCTATGCAACGCCGGATCCGGCGAAGACGTATCGGTTCGGGGCAGATGGAAGGGTGTTGAAGTAGCGCCGGCCTCCCCTTCTCCCCTTGCGGGAGAAGGTGGATCGGGGCGCAGCGCCGAGACGGATGAGGGGTGCTCCAGCGGCGTGCGACGCTTACTTCTGCAACGCAGAGATCGTTCCAACACCCCTCATCCGGCCGCTTCGCGGCCACCTTCTCCCACAAGGGGAGAAGGCGAGGTCTGCGCTTACTCGTCCGCCTTGAAGGTCTGCTTCTGCTGGCCCATGCCCTCGATGCCGAGCTCGACGACGTCGCCGGCCTTCAGGAACACCGGCGGCTTCATGCCCAGCCCGACGCCGGGCGGCGTGCCGGTGGAGATGATGTCGCCGGGATGCAGCGACATGAACTGGCTGAGATAGGAAACCAGATACTTCACGCCGTAGACCATCGTCTTGGTCGAGCCGTTCTGCATGGTCTTGCCGTTGACCGTCAGCCACATTTTGAGGTTCTGCGGGTCGGCGATCTCGTCCGTGGTCACCAGCCAGGGGCCGATCGGGCCAAAAGTGTCGCAGGACTTGCCCTTGGTCCACTGGCCCTGGCGCTCGGCCTGGAAGGCGCGCTCGGAAACGTCGTGCGCGACGCAATAGCCGGCAACATAATCCAGCGCGTCGTCCTCGCTGACATACTTCGCCGTCTTGCCGATGACGACGCCGAGCTCGACTTCCCAGTCGGTCTTGACCGAGCCGCGCGGGATCAGCACGTCGTCGTCCGGCCCGACGATGGCCGAACTCGCCTTCATGAAGATGATCGGCTCCGGCGGCACTGTGGCGCCGGTCTCGGCAGCGTGGTCGGAATAGTTGAGGCCGACGCAGATGAATTTCCCCGTGCCGGCGACGCAGGCGCCGATGCGTGGGCTACCGGAAACAGCCGGCAGCGATTTCGGATCGAGCTTCGACAGCATCTCCAGCGAAGCCGGATGCAGCGCCGTCCCGGCGATGTCGGCGACATAGGCTGAAAGGTCGCGGATCGTGCCATCCTGATCGAGCAGGCCGGGACGCTCGCTTCCCACCTCGCCATAGCGCAGCAACTTCATCTTTTCTCTCCACCTTGCGGCCAAAGACCGATTCGCAAAACTTTCCGCCACGACCTCATGCGAAAATCGGGCGGACCCTAGCCATCAGCCTGGTACCCCGCAAGCGCGCACTCCGCGCAGTCGGTCGGCAGGCTGGATTTTTCAGACTTTTCGATGCTTCCGATGAACGCGTAGACCCGATCCGATCTTCCTGTTCGCCCACTACCACTGCGAACCGCCCCCAATTTTCGAAACGGGCGTCAGATCGACCAGCCGCCATCAATATTGTAGGCCTGCCCCGAAGTGTAGGTGGCGCCCGCCAGATAGACGGCGAGATCGGCGATTTCTTCCGGCGTGCCCAGCCTTCCCATCGGCTGGCGGGCGATGAAGGCGGCGCGCGCCGCCTCATAATCGCCCTGCGCATGCATGCGGTCCTGCAGCGACGGGCTTTCGACCGTGCCCGGACAAATGGCGTTGCAGCGGATGCCCTCAGCCACATAGTCGGCGGCCACCGCCTTGGTGAGGCCGACGACCGCCGCCTTGGTCAGGCCGTAGACGAAACGGTTCGGCACACCCTTCTGCGAACTTGCCAGCGATGCCATGTTGATGATCGAGCCGTCGCCGCGCTCCAGCATGCCGGGCAGCACGGCGCGGATGGTGCGGATCATAGAGCGGACATTGAGATTCAGGGCGAAGTCGAGATCGGCATCCGTCATTTCGAGGATCGACCCCGAATGGACGAAGCCGGCGCAATTGAACAGAACATCGACCGGGCCGATCTCGGCGAAGGCCGATGTGACGGCCGCGTCATCGAGCACGTCGAGCTTGCGGGTTTTTATGCCGGAAGTCTTGCCGAGTTCGGCCAAAAGCTGCTCGTTGATGTCGGTGGCATGAACGGTGGCGCCGGCCTTGGTGAAAGCCAGCGCGCTCGCCCGCCCAATGCCTTGCGCCGCCGCGGTGATGACGACCACTTTGCCTGCCAGATCCGCCATGCTTCCCTCCGGTGTCGCAAGCTTTCTTAGTGGCGGCCAGACGGGATGCAATGTGCCAGGCGAGCCTGACCGCTATTCCGCAGGCCAATTGTTTTTTCTGGTTAAAGAACACATGCCGATGCGTCAAGCCTCGAAGCCTGCGGCAAACGCGCCGAATTTGCGGCGCGAGTGTCGTCAAACCAGACCGGTCTGGAACGCGCCTAGTCGCCGTAAGGCACCCAGACGTTCTTGACCTCGATGGCGCGGCGCAGGACGGCCTCGCCAGCCGCCTCGCTCGATGTCCAGTCGAGGCTGCGGCCATTGCCGGTCCAGACGCGCTTGAGGTTGCCGATGGAATCGGCCTCCGCCTTGGCGCAGGTGTCGGCATCGGCAAACACCCAGAGCCCATCGACGTCGTCGTGCTTGGCCAGAACGCCGCAGAGCTCGGCGCTGCGGCCGGTGACGATATTGATGGCGCCGGCCGGAATGTCGGAATATTCGATGACCTGGTAGAGATCCGTGGCTAAAAGCGGGTGACGCTCGGACGGCACGGCCACCACGGTGTTGCCCATGGCGAGCGCCGGCGCCGCCAGCGAGACGAAGTTGAGGAGCGGCTGATTGTCCGGCGCAACGATGCCGACGACGCCCACGGGCTCGTGCAGCGCAAGCGTCACGGCGCGGGCCGGCGGCTGGTGGACGCGGCCCTCGAACTTGTCGGTGAGGCCGGCATAGAGGAACAGCCGCTCGATGGACTGCTCTACCTCCTCGCGCGCTGCCTTCGCCGTCACGCCGGTGAGTTGGACAAGGCGTGCAGCGAACTCATCAGCACGGCCCGAAAGGTTTTCCGCGAAGTAGTAGAGCACCTGGCTGCGGTTGAAGGCCGTCGCGTCCGGCCAGGCCTTGCAGGCGCGCGCGGCGGCGACCGCGTCGCGGATATCCTTGCGGTTGCCAAGACCGACTTCGCCAGCAAGCTTGCCCTTGGCGGTGGCGACGGCCAGCGCGTAGTTGCCGTCCGGACGCACCTGCTTGCCGCCGATGAACAGCTTTGCCGTGCGGTCGATGGCCATACCGTCAGCCTGCTCGACGACCTGCGCTGAGCCGACTGCGGCCGGCTTGATGGCGGGGCCGACCGGCAGCTTGGCGGCAAGATATTCGAACATGCCTTCGCGTCCGCCTTCGCGACCGAAGCCGCTTTCGCGATAGCCGCCGAAGCCGCAGGCCGCATCGAACATGTTGGTGCCGTTGACCCAGACGACGCCCGCCTTCAATTGCGGCGCGACATGCAAAGCGAGATTGACGTTCTCGCTCCACACCGAAGCGGCGAGACCGTAACGCGTGTTGTTGGCCAGCTCGACCGCCTCCTCGGTGTTGCGGAAGCTCATTGTCGCCAGCACCGGCCCGAACACCTCCTCCTGCGCCAGGATGTTAGCCGGCGAAACAGAGGTGGCGAGCGTCGGCAAGTGATAGTAGCCCGTCGTCGGCAAGGCAGCGTCCGGCTGCCAGCAAGTGGCGCCCTGCCTGGCGCCCTCGGCGATCAGGCCCTTGACGCGGTCGAGCTGCGTGCGGTCGACCAGCGGCCCGATGTCGGTGTTCTTGTCGAGCGGGCTGCCGACCCGCAGGCGGCTCATCCTGACCTTGACCTTGGCGATGAAGGCCTCCGCGATGCCTTCCTGCACCAGGAGCCGCGAGCCGGCGCAGCAGACCTGGCCCTGGTTGAACCAAATGCCGTCGACCAGTCCCTCGACGGCGCTGTCGAGGTCGGCATCCTCGAAAACGACGAAGGCCGATTTGCCGCCGAGCTCCAGCGACAGCTTCTTGCCCGATCCGGCGGTTGCCTTGCGGATGATCTTGCCGACCTCGGAGGAACCGGTGAAGGCGATCTTCTGCACGCCCGGATGGTTGACGATGGCGGCACCCGCCTCCGGTCCGCCCTGAACGATGTTGACGACGCCTTTCGGCACGCCGGCGCGCTCGCAGATCTCGGCGAACAGTATGGCGGTGAGCGGCGTGAATTCGGCCGGCTTCAGCACCACCGTACAGCCGGCCGCGAGCGCGGGCGCGATCTTCCAGGCCAGCATCAGCAGCGGGAAGTTCCACGGAATGACCTGGCCGACGACGCCGACCGGCTTGTGGCCGGGAAAATCCTTCTCGAGCGTCTGCGCCCAGCCGGCATGATGGATGAAGTGGCGGATGGCCAACGGCACGTCGATGTCGCGGCTCTCGCGGATCGGCTTACCGTTGTCGACCGATTCCAACACCGCGAACAGGCGCTGATGGCGCTGCATGGCGCGGCCGATGGCATAGAGCGCTTTCGCTCTGGCGTAGCCCGATGATGCCGACCATTTCGGCAGCGCCTTTGCGGCCGCCGCAACCGCGGCGTCGATGTCGCCGGCGCCGGCATCCGAGATCTTCGCCAGCAGGTTGCCGGAGGACGGCTCGCTGGTATCGAAAGTCTTGCCGCTTGCCGCCGCCTTCCAGGCGCCGTCGATGAACAGCGCCCTGGAGAAATCGCGGCCGGCGAGCCAGGCGTCGGCCTCGTTGCGGGCTTCCGGCGCCGGGCCGTACTCCATGGCGCGATAGCGCTCGAGGATGTTCATGGGGTCGCTCCTTTACCCTTCCCCTTGTGGGGAGGGCCGATCGGCGAAGCCGATCTCGGTGGGGGTGAATGGCTGATGGTCTGGTGCATGGATCAGGCAGATTTGTTTTTCGACCCCCACCCCGCCGCTTCGCGGCGACCCTCCCCGCAAGGGGGAGGGGGGTGGCTCACGCCATCGCGTGGCGATGGTTGGCCGAATAGTGGCCGGTCAAATGATGTTCGAGCTGGCGCTCGATGTCGGTGAGCAGGCTGGAGGCGCCGAAGCGGAACAGCTGCGGCTCGAGCCAGGGCCGGCCAAGCTCTTCCTTCATCAGCACCAGCCAGTCGAGCGAGACCTTCGCGGTGGAAATGCCGCCCGCCGGCTTGAAGCCGATCAGATAGCCGGTCTCCTCGAAATAGGCGCGGATGGCGCGCACCATCGCAAGCCCGACGGGAAGCGTGGCGTTGACGCTTTCCTTGCCGGTCGAGGTTTTTATGAAATCGGCGCCCGCCATCATCGCCACCATCGAGGCCAGCATGACGTTGCGCAGGGTGGCGAGATCGCCCGTGCCTAGGATGACCTTGAGATGGGCTTCGCCGCAGGCGGCGCGCATGGCGACGATCTCGTTGAACAGTTCGCGCCATTTGGCGCCGTAAACCAGCCCGCGCGGGATGACGACGTCGATCTCGTCGGCCCCGTCCTTCACCGAGGCCTCGATCTCCTGCAGGCGGGTCGAGAGCGGCGCAAGGCCGTGCGGGAACGCTGTGGAGACGGCCGCGACATGGATGCCTGTGCCACGCACCGCATCCACGGCCGTGGCCACGAAGGGATGGTAAACACAAATCGCCGCGGGGCGGATCGTTTCGTCGGCGATGCCGAGGCCCTCGACGATATCCCGGCGCAGCGGATTGATCGCTTTGGCGCAGAGCCGGCGCACACGCTCGTCGGTGTCGTTGGAATTCAGCGTGGTCAGGTCCATGCAGGCGATCGCGCGCAGCAGCCAGGCGGCCTGGTTGTCGGCCTTGATCGAGCGCCGCTTGGTGAGGGTCGCGACGCGGCGCTCCAGCGCCGAGCGGTTGACGCTGCGCACGGATTCGAGGAACCCGAGGTCCAGCTTCATGCCAGGATTGCGGACAATGCCGTTCTCCAGCGGCATCGGCGTGTTGGCGGCGGCACGTGCCGGCAGCGGCATGATCTTGGACGCGCCTGCGCCGGCCTCGCGGATGGTGCTGCTCATCTCCTGCCCTTTCATTCAGCGACGTGCACCGAAGATAGCCCGCGAAGTTGTCCTTCACGAGTCCTTCAGTGGCTCATAGCGGAAAAAGGCGGCAAATCCAGTAGGTTTTTGACCGCATGGTCAAAACACTGGGAGACGCCTCAGCCGACGAAGGCGCGCTCGACGACGAAGCTGGCGGGATGGCTGAGCGAGCCCTCCTGGAAGCCGAGGCTTTCGGCGAGCCCCTTGACGTCCTTCAGCATGTGCATCGAGCCGCAGATCATGATGCGGTCGGTCTCCGGATTGAGCTTGTCGATGCCGAGGTCGGAATAAAACTTGCCCGAGCCGATCAGGGCCGTGATCCGGCCCATGCGCGCCGACTCCTCGCGGGTCGTCGAATTGTAGAGCGTGACACGCCCGCCGGTCAGCTCGCCGATCAGCGGATCGGTCTCGAGCGCAGCCACCAGTTCCTGGCCGTAGGTGAGCTCGGCGTTGTCGCGACAGGTGTGGGTGAGGATCACCTGATCGAACTTCTCATAGGTGTCGGGGTCGCGCAGCAGGCTGGCGAAAGGCGCGATGCCGGTGCCGGTCGAGATCATGAACACGCGCTTTGCAGGCGTCAGCGCGTCGAGCACCAGCGTGCCGGTCGACTTCTGGCGCATGATGACGGTGTCGCCGACCTCAATCTTCTGCAACTCGGAGGTCAGAGGACCGTCCGGGACCTTGATCGAGAAGAATTCGAGCTCGTCGTCCCAGGCGGGGCTGGCAACGGAATAGGCGCGGAAGATCGGCTTCTCGGCATTGGGCAGCCCGATCATGACGAACTCGCCGGAGCGGAAGCGCAGCGACTGCGGGCGGGTGATGCGGAACGAGAACAGGCGGTCGGTGTAGTGCTTCACCGATACCACGGTCTCGGCATAGACATTGGCCGGGATCGGGAACTGCAGCGGCTTTGCGCCGGCGAGGTTCAACGCGGATGTCGTGTTCATCAAACCCAACTTTCCGGCGCGGACGCGAGGCGCTGGCGCCAAACTTTCTCGTGCGCGCCCGAACGGTCAGGTTCCGACGTGCTCTCTGCACACTGCCAAGCGGTAAGCTCTTGTGTCCGGAATTTATTAGTATACAAATGATCTTCAGGTCAAGATGGCAGCGTAAAACGGCTTTCCAAACCGAGGCATATCCGTAGTCCTGGCATTTCGGGTTTCGGCAATGAATGAGAAATTTTCGGCGTCGGCGGGAAGCGTGGTTGCCGGCATCGATGTTGGGGGAACCTTCACCGATCTGCTCCTGATCGACGGCAAGGCCGGCGGCAAGGTGCACATCGCCAAGACCCCGACGACGGTAGAAAATCAGGCCTTCGGCGTGGTCGCCGCACTTGGCGCGACCGGCTTTCCGGTTGAGGGCATCGACCTCATCGTGCACGGCACGACGACCACCACAAACGCCGTGCTGGAGCGCCGGCTGGCCAGGACCGGCATGATCACGACGCGCGGCTTCCGCGACGTGATCGAGCTTGGACGGCGCACGCGGCCGCAAGCCTATGGCATGACGGGCACCTTCGTGCCGGTCATTCCGCGCGATCTGCGGCTCGAAGTGTCGGAGCGCGTCGAGGCGTCCGGCGCGGTTCGCCTGCCGCTCGACGCGGCCGAAATGCGCGATGCCGTGAAAAAGCTGCTCGACGCCGGCTGCGAGTCGCTCGTCATCCATTTCCTGCATTCCTACGCCAACCCCTCGCACGAGCGGCGCGCGGCCGAGATCGCGGCGGAGCTCTGGCCGAACGGCCACATCACCACCGGCCATGCGCTGCTTTCGGAGGCGCGCGAATTCGAACGCGGCGTGACGGCGGCGGTCAACGCCTCGGTGCAGCCGATCCTGGAGCGCTATGTCGAACGGCTGCGCAAGGAGCTCGCGGCGAAAGGCTATGCGCGCGACTTCCTGATCATGAACGGCAATGGCGGCATGATCTCGGCCCGCTTCGTCACGCAGGAATCGGCAAAGACCGTCATGTCCGGTCCGGCTTCCGGCGTCATCGCCGCCGCTTACACGGGAAAGCGCGCCGGCTTCGCCAACTTGGTGACCTACGATATGGGCGGCACCTCGACCGACGTGGCGCTGATCCGCAACGCCGAGCCCGCGGTCTCGAACGAGATCGAGATCGAATATGCGATGCCGATCCACGTGCCGATGGTGGCGGTGCACACCGTCGGCGCCGGCGGCGGCTCGATCGCGCGCGTCGACGCCGCCGGCCTGATCCAGATCGGTCCGGAAAGCGCCGGTGCCAATCCCGGCCCGATCTGCTACGGGCGCGGCGGCACGGAACCCACCATCACGGATGCCAATCTGGTGCTCGGGCGGCTGGCGCCGAAGAAGCTGCTTGCGGTCGACAATCCGGTCACTGTCGAGCGCGTCACCGCAATCTTCGAGGACAGAATCGGCAGGCACACGGGCCTTTCCGGCGTCGAGGCGGCCGGTGCCATCTTGAGGCTCGGCAACATGAAGATGGCGGGCGCCATTCGCATGGTATCGGTGTCGCGCGGCCACGACCCGCGCGATTTCGCGCTGTTCGCCTTCGGCGGCGCCGGGCCGCTGCACGCGACGGCGCTGGCCCGAGAACTCGGCCTGCCGAAGGTGGTGGTGCCGGCACGCCCCGGCATTACCAACGCGCTCGGCTGCGTCGTCGCCGACCTCAGGCACGACTTCGTCAATACGGTCAACCAGCCGGTAGCGAGCCTCGACGAAGCAAAGCTTCGCGAGTTGTTGGAACGGCACCGAAACGAAGGCGAGTCGCTGATCGGCAAGGAAGCGGTGAAGCCCGATGCAATCCGCGTCACCCACTCCGCCGACATGCAATTCGTCGGCCAGACGCACATCATCAACGTGCCGCTGCCGTCATCCTCGGTTTCACGGACGACGCTGCAGCAGCTGTTCGAAAAAGCCTATTTCGCGCGTTTCAAGGTCGAACTGCCGGAGATCCGCGCCAATCTCGTCAACCTCAACACCTCGGTGACGGGTGTGCGGCCGCAGATCGACCTGTCTCAGCTGATCGACCCGGCAGGACGCGCGGCGACGCTGGAGGAGGCGCGGCGCGAGATCCGGCCGGTCTGGTACAGCGGGCGCTGGCACGACACGCCGGTCTATGCGCGCGAAAGGCTGCCGCTCGACGCAACAATCGAGGGACCGGCGATCCTCGAGCAGATGGACGCCACCACCGTGCTTGAGCCCGGCGATCATGCGCGTTCGGACGCCGACGGCAACATCATCATCGACATCGGCGAGGCCTGACAATGGCAGTCGAAGGGGCAAAGCTCGACACGATCACGCTTTCGGTGCTGCAGGCCGCCCTGCAGCAAGTTTGCGACGAGATGGATTTGACGTTTTCCCGCGCCGCCTTCTCGCCGGTCATCGCCGAGGCCAATGACCGCTCCGACGGCATCTATTCCGCCGTCGACGGCTCGCTCATCGCGCAAGGCAGCCAGGGCCTGCCGGTGTTCGTCGGCGTCATGCAGTATTCGACCAAGACGGTGATCGAGATGATCGCCGACGGACGCTGCCTGGCCCCTGAGCCCGGCGACATCTACATCGTCAACGACCCCTATCTCGGCGGCACGCATCTGATGGACGTGCGCTTCGTCATGCCGGTCTACCGCGACGGCAAAATCTTCTGCTGGCTGTCCAACACCGGCCATTGGCCGGACATCGGCGGCGCGGTGCCTGGCGGCTTCTCGGCCTCGGCCACCGCCGTCGAACAGGAAGGTCTGCGGCTGCCGCCGGTGAAGCTGTTCAAGAAGGGCCTGCTCGATCCCGAGATCTACGGCATCATCTGCTCCAACATCCGCGTCGCCGACCAGCGCATCGGCGATATCCGCGCGCAGGCTGCGGCGCTGCTGATCGGCCAAGACAGGCTCAATGAAATCCTCGATCGTTACGGCGACGAAACCGTCCTCGAGGCGATCGCCGAACTGCGCCGGCGCGCCGCCGAGCAGATGCGCGCCTCGATCGCCCTTATCCCGGACGGCACCTACCGCTCGCAGGCCTTCGTCGATTCCGACGGCGTGGTGAACGAGCCGCTGACCATCAATCTCGCCGTCGAGAAAGAGGGCGACTCGCTGACCTTCGACTTTGCCGGCTCATCGAAGCCATGCGCCGGGCCGATGAACAGCGTATTGGCGACGACCTTGTCGTCGGTCTATCTCGCCATGCGGCATATCTTTCCGGAGGTGCCGATCAGCGCCGGGGCCTTCGAGCCGCTGAACGTCAAGCGGCCGGAGGGCACGTTCCTAGACGCCAAATACCCACGTCCGGTTTCGGGCTGCGCGGCGGAGGTTTCACAGCGCATCGCGGAAGCGGTGTTCGCCGCGATGGTGCAGGCGCTGCCAGAAAAGGTGACAGCGGCGCCCGCCGGTTCCAGCGGCAATTTCGCGCTCGGCGGCAACGACCCGGCGCGCGGCCGCGACTATGTCATGTACCAGATCTCCGGCGGCGGCTATGGCGGCAATGCCGGCCATGACGGCTTGAGCAATGGCTGCTCGACCATCGGCATTTCGAAATCGCCGCCGGTCGAGATCATGGAGCAGGCCTTTCCGGTGCTCTACCGCCATTACGCGCTGCGCGAAGGCTCCGGGGGCGCCGGCAAACATCGCGGCGGCTTCGGGCTCGCCTACGAGGTCGAGATCCTGCGCGGTGAAGCCCGCGCGTCGTTCGTTATGGACCATGGCCGTTTCGGGCCGCAAGGCGCGCTTGGCGGCAGGGACGGCGCGCCGAACAGCGTGACCGTGTTCCGGGGCGGCGAAGCGCATGTGCCGCCGCATCTGTCGAAAGAGCAGGACATTGCGCTCAAGGCCGGCGACCGCGTGCGTGTCGGCACGCCCGGCGGCGGCGGCTATGGCGATCCGCGCGAGCGTGATCCGAAACAGATCGCCGAGGATGTCCGGCTCGGCTATTATACGCCTGAGCAGGCGCGAGAGATGTTCGGGGTCGATCCGGAGGTTTGATCAGGCCAGCTTCGCCAACAGCCGCAGGAAGGTTGAGGCCTCCTTGGCCGTCAGCGGCGCCAGCGTTTCCTCGGTGATGGTGCGCGCAAGCGGGATCAGCCGCTCGATCGCGTCGCGGCCTTCAGCCGTCAGATTGACCAGCAGCCGCCTCTTGTCCACCTCGTGCTTGGAAAGCTCGACCAGCCCGCGCGCCTTCAGCCGGTCGATGACGCCCTTTACGGTCGCGGCATCCATGGCGATCAGCGTGCCGAGCTGGTTCTGCGAGGTCTCGCCGATGTCGTAGAGCTTGGCGAGAGCGGCGAATTGCGGCGGCGTCAAATCCCCGATGTGCGAGGCGAAGATCGCGACGTGGCGCTGATGCGCCTTGCGCAGGATGAAGCCGACCTGGTCCTGCAGATGGTAGTTGTTCTCGTCCAGCTCTTCGGCCTCGACCAGCCGCAGCAGATTGTCCTCGCCGCTCATCTCAAGCCGTCCCAAGCCTTGATGTCTCCGGCCGCAAGGCCGCCCATACGGTTGTGGACGCGCGGGCCGCAGGTCATGGCGAGGCAGAACAGGATCTCGTCGGGACGTGGGCCGTCGCTGATGCCGACTTCCATCGCGTCGAAATGGCTGCGCACATAGGCGGCGTTGATATGGCCGAGCGGGACATCGAGCCGTGCGCCGAAGGCGCCGACCTTCTTCGCCGACGGCACGATCGCCTTGGCGTCGCCGAGCCGCTCGCGCATGGCGTAGCCGCCGGGCACGTGCCAGAGCGCGCCGTGCTCCAGTTCGCCGGCACTGCCGACGATGGCGCCCTTGCCGTAACCGTCGATCTTTTTCACATCGCCGCCAAGCGCTGCGATCAGTCTGTCGGAAAGCAAGAGCCCGAGCGGCTTCAGGTCTTCCATTGCGCCCTGCAGGTCCTCGACATAGCGACCGGCAAACGGGTTCTTGACCACGGCGAGAGCCGCGGCGCGCAGGCGCGGCTCCTTCGCCACGGCGCCGCCATCGTGGAAGATCTCCTCGGTCAGCACCGCGACCTTGCGGATCGGGAATTCAGGCATGGGCAGTTTCCTTCGCTTTATGCTTGTTGGGCGCGGCGAGCGCCACGGAGCCACTGATGCGGGTTTGGCCGGCAAGGAACAGCGCCGACGCGGCGATCAGGCCGCGCCGGCGAAAATTTTCGGCGACGGCAAGGCCGTTGTCCAGCGCCCGGGCCACCTCGCCGGGCGCTAGCCCGCCGACGCCCTGCGTCACCAGCCGTTCGCCGAGATCGCTGTCGGGTGAAAGGTCCCGCGCGGGCACGCGATGAACCGCCGGATGCCCAGGCAGGTCGACCGCGTTGGCAATCAGCGTCGCCGCGGCATCCGCCTCGGCGCCGGTCCGTGCCAGCACGGTGACCGCGTCGGCGATGCCCAGCGAAAAGGAGCGGCCGCGCCAGCCACTGGTGGCGACGCCGCGCACGCCGTCTTCGGCGCGGATCGTGATCCGGTCGGCCATGCCGTGCCCGGTGCCGGCGATCGCCAGCGTTATTGTCTCGCCCTTACCGAGATGAATGGCGCTGTCGCCGCCATTGTTGACGTAGGCGCGCTCGAGCCGGCGTCCGGCGAGAAGCGCGGCCAGAACTTCGTCGGCTACCGAACCGGCGACCGCAGCCATCGGCGTGATGAAGCTTTCCGCGAGCGGTGCGACCGCGGCCTCCATGCGCCGCGCGGTCGGGCCTGCAAAGCCGCACGGCGGCAGAGACGCCGGACGGCGCAATTCGGGAAGCTCCTTGACCAGTTCGGTCAGAATCGTCTGGAAGCGCGCGACGGCCTGCACGCAGCCGGCGCGGCGTTCAGCTGCATCGCCAAAGGCCTCGACGATGAGGTCGATCGGCCCGTGATTGAGATGAAGCCGCCTGCCGTCGGCGAGCCAATGCGCCTGCGGACCGTTCATCAGTCGGCCCCATTGGCCGGGGTGCGGCGCAATTGCGCCAACGGCGGCCAGGGATTGCCGGCCGGCGCGCCGGCATTGCTGCGCGGATTAAGGTACTCGCCGCCTTTGGCGAGGATATCCTCGACGCTGCGGATTTCGTTCTCGTAACCGCCGAGCCGGACGTAGTCGTCGCGGCGCATGGTGAATTCGATCGGCGCGACCAGCGCCGGCGTCGGCACATAGCCGAATGCGCCTTCCGGCACGCGGGTGACATCGACCATCAGGGTGATGCCGCCGCCCGGCCAGACATAGACCGGCGCGCCGCCGACCGTGACATAGGTCTTCAGGCCCTGAACCGAGCGGGTGAGATTGACCGGGTTTTCGGTGACGCCGGCGCGCAGCGAGCCGCCGGCGCCGCCGATGAAGAGCACGGTGCACAGGGCCGGCTCGCAATTGTCCTCGATCAGGCCGACGGATTTCTGCAGCCGCTCCGGGAACGGTTTTTCGACCGGTTTCAACTGATCGTCCAGTTCGTAGTAAGCGAACTGTTCGCCCGTGGTCGAGACCATCAGCAGCGACAGGCCGGGGCGAGCACCCTTCTTGGCGTTCCAATCGCCCAGGATCGACAGCGGATCGGAGATCGTCGTGCCGCCCCAGCCGAGACCGGGCTCCGAAACCTTGAAGTAGCGGCCGGGCGTCGAGCGGCGGCCGATGATCTTTATCCCGGTATCCTCCCAGCCCAATACCTTGCCGGCCTGATGTTCCGACACGACGCCGGTGATATGGTCGTCAACCACCACAACCTCGTCGACGAGCCCGCGCCATTGCGTGGCGAACATGCCGATGGTGGCCGAACCGCAGCCGACGCGCATGCGATGCTCGATCTTGCCGTCGATGACCGGCGCCTTGCCAGCCTCGACAATGACCGTCGCACCGCCGTCGATGGTGAGCTCGACCGGCTTCCTGTTGCAGAGGTTGAGAAGCGCGTCGCAAGTCGCGCGGCCTTCAGCCTTGGAGCCGCCGGTCAAGTGATGCACGCCGCCAAGCGACAGCATCTGCGAGCCATACTCGCCAGTGGTGACGTGGCCGATCGCCTCGCCTTCCGAGCGCACGGTCGCCGTCTCGTCGCCGATGTGGCGGTCCGTATCGATCTTCACTTTGACGCCGCAATAGGAGAAGATGCCCTCGGTGACGACGGTGACGAGATCGACGCCCTCGACCTCCTGGCTGACGATGAAAGGTGCGGGCTTGTAATCCGGGTAGGTGGTGCCGGCGCCGATCGCGGTGACGAAGCGGCGGCCGGTGTTGACCAGTTCACCAGCCCACTCCTCGCCCTCGGCGACGAATGGCACGACCGCGCCGCCGGTCTCGGCCGCGTGGTCGAGGATGGTCAGGGGATCCATGCGCACGATGCGCCCGCCGACATTGCCGTAGCGGTCGCAGGCGCCGGTGCGGCCGTCGGCGATGTAGCACATCACCGGACAGGCATCGCAGCGGATCTTCTCCGCCACCTGCTTCTCACCGGGATCGTGGGTTTCGAAACGTTCGGCAAGCTCGCTCATCGGCGCGCCTCCTTTCCGCGGATCGCCGCCAGGATGCGGCTCGGCGTCGCCGGGATTTTAGTGACCAGCACGCCGGTGGCATGTCGGATGGCGTTGAGGATCGCCGGCGCGGTCGGGATCAGCACATGCTCCCCCAAACCCTTGGCGCCGAAAGGTCCTTCCGGGTCCGGAACTTCCACCAATATGTGCTCGACTGGCGGCACGTCGCCGATGGTCGGGATGAGGTAGTCGTGCAGGTTCTCGGTGCGGCCGGGGATATATTCCTCCATCAGTGCCATGCCGATGCCTTGCGCGATGCCGCCCTCGATCTGCCCCTCGACCAGTACCGGGTTGATGGCCTTGCCGACATCATGCGCGGCGGTGATCTTGAGCAGCTTCACCGTGCCCAGCTTGAGATCGACCTCGAGCTCGGCGATCTGGGCGCCATAGCCATAGACGGCGTAGGGCTTGCCCTGGCCCTTGGCGTCGAGCGGCAGCGTGGGCGGATCGTAGGTCTCTTCCGCGACGAACACCAAGCCATCGGCATCGATCTTCAGTGTACGCAGATCGATGCGTCGCGTCGCATCCCCCTCGCGGATGGAGATGCTTGCACCGTCGAGCGCGATCGTCGCCTTCTCGGAAACATTGGCGAAGCGCAGGATCTTGTCGCGCAGCGCGCGGCCAGCCTTCTCCGCCGCCTTGCCGGTCACAAAAGTCTGGCGCGAGGCGGATGTCTTGCCGGCGTCCGGCGTGATGGCGGTGTCGGCGCTCTTCAGCCGGAATTTCGCCAACGGCAAGCCGAGCGCATCGGCACAGATCTGGGTGATGACCGTGTTCGAGCCTTGGCCGATGTCGACGGCGCCCTGGTGGAGCACGACATCTCCGGAGGCAGAGATGCCGACCTTGATCGTCGAAGGATTGGGCAGCGAAGTGTTGCCGCAGCCATACCAGCAAGAGGCGACGCCGACGCCGCGCTTGCTTGCCGTGTTGACGGCGTTGAAGGCTTCCGCCTCGCCAAGCGCGCGCGCCCAATGCGGTTGAAGCAACTCCAGGCATTCACCGATGCCCACGCCCGATTCCAGGCGCTGGCCTGTGACCGTTTCGCACCCGTTCCGAAGGCAGTTCTTCAGGCGGAAATCGAGCCGATCCATGCCAAGCTTGCCGGCGAGCTCGTCGTAGAGGGTTTCCTGCATGATGGTCGCTTGCGGCACGCCGAAGCCGCGGAAGGCGCCGGCGATCGGGCCGTTGGTATGGATGGCCCTCCCCGTCGCCCGATAGTTCGGCGTCTGATAGGGGCCGGAGGCATGCACCGGCACGCGGTTGGCAACCGTCGGGCCCCAGCTTGCATAGGCGCCGGTGTTGAAATCGCCCTCAAAGATCATTCCGGTGACGCGGCCCTCGGAATCGGCACCGATGGTCGCCTCCATTTCGGCCGGATGGCGCTTGGTGGTCGACATCATGGATTCGTTGCGTGTGTAGGCGAGTGCCGCCGGCCTGCCGGTCTTCATCGCCACAAGGCCGATCAGAGGCTGAAGCGAGACATCAAGCTTCGAGCCGAAGCCGCCGCCGGTGGCGGTCGGCACGATGCGCACCTTTTCGACCGGGAGGCCGAGGACCTTGGCCGTGTCGTCGCGATCCATGTAGGGCGCCTGCGTGCAGGCGACGACAACGAGCGTGTCGCCATCCATGTAAGCGAAGCCCGCTTCCGGCTCGATATAGGCATGCTCGACGAAGGAAGTCCCGAAGGCGCCGGAGACGATGACAGCAGCGGCGGCAAGGGCGCCGTCGGGATCGCCACGCTCGACATAGCCGGAGGTGAGCAGGTTCGCCGGGCGGTGCCGGTGGATCAGCGCCGCGCCGTCGGCTTTCGCCTCGCGGGGCTGCAGCACATGCGGCAGCTCCGTCCAGGCGATCGGAAAATCCGTCAGGTCGAGGTCGAGGATGGCTTCTCGCTCGCCCGCCACCAGAGCCACCGCCTCGCCGCGCAGGCGCGCGAAACCTTCGGCGAGAGCCGGCTGATCAGCAAAGGGGCCGATGACCCCGAAGCAGTTCCTGCCCGGAATGTCGGCGGCGGTGAAGACGCCGGCAATGCCGGGATGCGCTTTGGCCCAGGCGTCGAGATCTCCGAAGCTGAAACCGGCGTGATAGTAGGGCGAGCGGACGACCAACACCGACAGCGCATCGTGCGGAAAAGAATCGCCGCCGAATTTTTCGTCGCCGGTAACTTTCGGCACGCCGTCGAGCCGGATCGGCGAGGCGCCGACGGCGCGGCCGACCTCCGGCAGGCGACGGTCGAAACCGTCCATATGCTGCGAGGCATGCATCACCGCCGCGACGATTTTCCGGTACCCCGTGCAGCGGCAGAGCACGCCGCCCAGCGCATCCTGCGTCTCGGCCTCACTCGGCGTTGGGTTGCGCTCCAGCAGCGCGGTAGCCGCCACCAGCAGCCCCGGCGTGCAGATGCCGCATTGCGCGGCGCCGTGTTCGAGGAAGGAGGCCTGCAAGGCCGACAACCTGCCGTTGGCGAGGCCCTCGACCGTGATGACGGACGCGCCCGAGACCGAGGCCGCCGGCACAAGGCAGGCGCAGACGGGATTGCCGTCGACCAGCACGGTGCAGGCGCCGCAATCGCCGGCGTCGCAGCCGACCTTGGTGCCGGTCAGCCGCAACTCGTCGCGGAGAACCTGCGAGAGCCGCCGCACCGGCGGCACCGACACGCTGACAGCCGCGTCGTTGACCTCGAAGGCAATATCGGTGCGCTCCATTGTCATGCGGCCACCTTGCCTTCGCCAAGGCTGGTCGCAGCGCACACCGCGCGGACAACGATCTCGCGCGCCGCATGCTCCCGGTATTCGGCGCTGCCGCGCACATCGGCGATTGGCGACAGTTCGTCGATCGGCGCGGACAGCACCGCATCGGCGAGCGCGGCGGTAACCGGCTGGCCGCGCAGGGCCGCCTCGACCCCGGCAAGACGACGGGCGACGGCGGAGCAGGCGCCGACAGCGATAGCAGCATCGGCGACCACGCCATCTTCGATCACGAGACGCGCCGCCGCCATGGCGATCGAGATCACGAGATAGCGCCGCGCGCCAAGCTTGACGAAGGCGGACGAGCCGACAGCCGAACGTTTCGGCACACGAATGGCGGTAACCATCTCGTCCGGCTGCAGCGCCGTGCGGCGATTGCCGAGAATGAACCCGCCAAGCGGCAGGTAGCGCGTGGCTTTCGCCGACCGCAATTCGACTTCGGCATCGACCACCTGCAGCGCCGGCACGCCGTCGGCGGCGGGCGAAGCGTTGCAGAGATTACCGGCGACCGACGCGACGTTCTGGATCTGGACCGAGCCGACTTCGCACGCGGCCGCCTTCAGCGCATCGAACGCCCTGGGCAGCTTGTGGCGCACAACGTCGGACCAGGTGGTGCGGGCGCCGATCCACCAATAGTCGTCCGTCTCGGCGATGCCGCGCAGCGCGGCGAGACCATTGATGTCGAGAATGTTGTCGCGGAAAGGTTTCGCGCCCTGCGCCGGATAGAAATCGGTGCCGCCGGCCAGAATGCGCCAGCGGTCCTCGCCAAGCAGAGCGAGCGCCTCGTCGACCGTGGTGAGTTTCGCGTAACGGATCACGCTTTGCCTTCCCAGAAAGGGGCCTTTCCGAGGGAATCTGCCGCCGTCCAGCCGGGCAAATTCATTCGTATGCAAATGATATCAACTTCGCCGCGATTGTCAAAGCGAAGTGGTCGGCCACGGCTTTGTTATGCCTGTGGAGGTTGACGCCGCCGGCCATCTGGTCAAGGTTCCGTGTCCGGTCGCGTCAACCGGAGCCCAAGCCGAGAAAGAAGGGAGGCCGCATGGCCGACGAAGCGCTCATCGTCATCGACCTGCAGAACGACTTTTGCCCCGGCGGCGCGCTGGCGGTGGCCGGCGGCGACGAGATCGTGCCGCTGGTCAACGACCTGATCCGGCGGACCGATCACGTGATCCTGACGCAGGACTGGCATCCGGCCGGACATTCGAGCTTCGCTTCCAGCCATCCAGGCAAGCAGCCCTTCGAAGCGATCGAGATGCCCTACGGGCCGCAGACGCTTTGGCCGGATCACTGCATTCAGGGCAGCCTTGGGTCCGATTTCCATTCCGGGCTCGCCTGGACCAAAGCGGAACTGGTCATCCGCAAGGGTTTCCGCACCGCGATCGACTCTTATTCGGCTTTCTTCGAGAACGACCACACGACCCCAACCGGCCTTGCCGGCTATCTCAAGGAGCGCGGCATCGACACCATCACCTTGGTCGGTCTGGCCACCGATTTCTGCGTCGCCTTCTCGGCACTCGATGCCGCCAAGCAAGGTTTCAAGACGACGGTGCGGCTGGATGCCTGCCGCGGCATCGATCTCAACGGCTCGGTCGGCACGATGCTGAAACGAATGCGCGAGGCCGGGGTGGTGCTCGAAGATCACCTTTCGGACTGACCGCGTCGTGAGGCATCGAGGGGGCTTTGCGCCATTGGCGAAGGTGTTGGCGGCAACCATGACGGCCGCACTCCTTCTCGCCTTCCCACAACCGGTTTTCGCAGCCGAGGCGCATGAGCTGCCCGGCGCGGCGATGTCGCTCTGGTGGGCGCTGCCCTTTGCCGGCCTGTTGCTGTCGATCGCGACCGGGCCGCTCCTGTTCCATCATGTCTGGGAGCATCATTACGGCAAGATCGCCGCCGCGTGGGCGGCACTTGCCGTGGTTCCGCTGGCGATCGCTTTCGGCATGCCGGCGGCAAGCGAGGCGGTGCTGCACACGCTGCTCACCGAATATCTGTCCTTCATCATCCTTTTGTTCGCGCTGTTCACCATTTCCGGCGGCATCCTGGTCGCCGGCAACATCCACGGCACGCCGCTGGTCAATTCCGGCCTGCTGCTGATCGGCGCAATCCTCGCCTCGGTCATCGGCACGACGGGCGCCTCGATGATCCTGATCCGGCCGGTGCTGCGCGCCAACGACAACCGCCCGTTCAACGCCCATGTGGTGATCTTCTTCATCTTCCTGGTTTCGAACATCGGCGGCTCGCTGACCCCGCTTGGCGACCCGCCGCTCTTCGTCGGCTTCCTGCGCGGGGTCGACTTCTTCTGGACGACCGCGAACCTCTGGCGCGAGACGCTGTTCACCGGCGGGCTGGTGCTGATCATCTTCCTGGCGCTCGACATCGTGCTGCATCGCCGCGAGGGCGGCTTGCCGAAGATCAAGGACCCGACACCGGACACGAAGGTGCGCCTGCGGGGCCTCGCCAACCTGCCGCTGCTGGCCGGCGTGATCGGCGCGATCCTGCTTTCCGCCAGCTGGAAGCCGGGCATCAGCATCCCGATCCTCGGCATCGGCCTGGAACTGCAGAACCTGGTGCGCGACGCGATCATCCTGGCGCTGGCCTTTCTGTCGCTCAAAGTCTCGTACAAAAACCACAGGGAAGCGAATGGCTTCAGTTGGGGGCCCATCGCCGAGGTGGCGAAACTGTTTGCCGGCATCTTCATCTGCATCGTGCCGGTTATCGCCATCCTGAGAGCCGGGCACGATGGCGCGCTGGCGCCGCTGGTTTCGCTGGTCACCTCGGCGGACGGCCAGCCCGACGATCTCGCCTATTTCTGGCTGACCGGAGCGCTGTCGTCCTTCCTCGACAACGCGCCGACCTATCTGGTGTTCTTCGAGCTTGCCGGCGGCGACGCTAGGCACCTGATGACGGAGGCGGCCTCCACGCTCGCCGCGATCTCCGCCGGCGCCGTGTTCATGGGCGCCAACACTTATATCGGCAATGCGCCGAACTTCATGGTCTTTGCTATCGCCAGACATCGCGGCTTCAAGGTGCCGGGCTTCTTCGGCTACATGGCGTGGTCCGGCCTGGTGCTGATCCCGACGTTTTTGATCGCGGGGTTTTTGTTTTTTAGGTGAAGCGGTGCAGAGCTTTACCTCCCCTTGTGGGGAGGTCGGGCCAGGTCCGGGTGGGGGTCGGCGCCAGCTCCCGCTGCTTAGCAGTGACCTTCAGCCCACGCCTACATAGCGCCGAACCGCGGAGGGGTCGGCGCGCAGTTCCTCGACATCGACCGTCTCGCGGTTGCGGCCGTTCTCGATGAATGAGATGCGGTCGGCGACCGACAGCACGGCGTCGACGCGCTGCTCGACCAGGATCGTCGAGACGCCCAGATCGCGCAGCTTCGCCACAGTCTCGCGGATCTTGGCGATCATCGACGGCATCAGCCCTTCGGTGGGCTCGTCGAGAAGAAGCACCTGCGGCTCGAGGCAGAGCGCACGCGCCATGGCAAGCATTTGCTGCTCGCCTCCGGAAAGCGTGCCGGAGCGTTGCTTCAAGCGCTCTCGCAACAGCGGGAAAAGATCGAGGACGCGTTCCCGCGTCGCCTTGCCCTTGCCGCGGGCCATCAGGCCGATCTCGACGTTTTCCGCCACCGTCATGTCGGCGAATAATCGCCTGCCCTGCGGCACATAAGCGACGCCCGTCTTCGGCACGTCATGCGCGGCAAGCCCGGTCAGCTCCTTGCCGGCCAGTCTGATCGAACCGGCAGCGGCCGGAACCAGCCCCATGATCGCCTTCAGCGTCGTCGTCTTGCCGGCGCCGTTGCGGCCGAATAGGCAAAGCACTTCGCCCTTGTTGAGGACAAGGTCGAGCCCGTAGAGCACCTGCACCTCGCCGTAAAAACAGTCGAGGCCGGAAATAGCGAGCAGCCCGCTCTCGGTACCGGGGAGATCAGCCATGGGTCGCTCCGAGATAGGCATCCTGTACCTCGGCATTGGCGCGGATCTGCTCGGGCGTGCCCCCAGCGAGAATCTTTCCCGAATTGAAGACGGTGATGCGGTCGGCAAGCTGCATGACCACCGGCATGTTGTGCTCGATGAGCAGCACGGTGGCATGCTTGGCGATCTCGCGCACCAGTAGGACGAAATTGTCGATCTCGCTGTCGGCCAGCCCTTGCGTCGGCTCGTCGAGGATCAGCAGGCGCGGCCTCAGCGCCAGGCCCATCGCCACCTCCAGCAGGCGCTGGTGGCCGTAGGAAAGCTGGCCGGCCGGGGTGCCGGCGCGGTCGGCGAGGCCGGTGCGTTCCAGCGCCGCCATGACGCCGCTCCTCACCTGCCCCTTCGAGCGGCCGTCGGTCAGCGTGCGCTGCACCGGCAGCGCGACATTGTCGTAGGCCGTGAGGTTGGCGAAGACGCTGGTGATCTGGAAAGTGTAGGCAACGCCGAGGCGAACCCTTTTGTAAGCCGGCATGGTCGTGATGTCGGCGCCGTCGAAGACGATCATGCCGGAGGACGGCTGGATGCGGCCGCTGAGCAGGCTGACGAAAGTTGTCTTGCCGGCGCCGTTGGGGCCGATGATGGCGCGGATTTCGCCCGGCATCAGCGCGAAATTGACGCCGTCGACGGCGCGCAGGCCGCCGAAACGGCGCGAAAGACCCTTGGTGGTGAGCAGCGGCATCACGGCAGCCATCCGAGCCAGCGCTGGCGGACGCTGCCCAGAACCCCCTTCGGAAAGAAGAGCACCAGCAGGATCAGCGCCACGCCGACGATCAAAAGATAAGCGGAGGTGAAGCCGCTGGTGATGTCGGTGACATAATACATGAACAGCGTGCCGATGAGCGGCCCGAGAATGGTCGCGGCGCCGCCGAGCAGCACCCAGAGCAGTGGCAGGATCGAATACTGCACCGACGCGAAGCTCGATCCAATATAGCCGAACAGCAGCGCGTAAGCGGCACCGGACGCGGCGCAGATGGCGCCCGAGGCAATGACGGCGACGAGCTTGTTGGCGACGGTGTCGTAGCCCAGCATCTTCGTGCGCTCCTCATTCTCGCGAATGGCGACCAGCGCGCGGCCGAAGCGGGAGCGAACGAGGACAAGCGTGATGAGCAGCACGACCGAGAACAGCGCCAGAGCGCTCATGTAGCGCACAGTCGGATTGGTCAGGTCGAGCGATGCGCCGCCGATCGCGATTATTCTCGACGGCTGCTGGATGACAAGGCCCTGGTCACCGCCGGTCCAGGCGGCGAAATATAGGATGAGCAGATAAAACACCTGCGCGAACATCATGGTGACGATCATGAACGCCACACCCGATGTGCGCAGCGCGAGCAGGCCGATGACCAAGGCAAGCAGGGCGCCGCAGGCAACCCCGGCGACGAAGGCTTCCGGCACGCCCCAGCCCAATTGATAGACAGCCAGCCCGGCACCATAGAGGCCGGCCGAGAAGAACATGGCGTGACCGAGGCTGAGCAGGCCGACATAGCCGAAGAGCAGATTGTAACCCATGGCGAAGACCGCAAGCGCCATGATGCGCGCGAACAGGCCCTGATGATAATCGGGCAGGACGAAATTCAGCGCGAACAGGAGCGCGATGACGCCGATATGCAGCGCGTAGATCTTCGCCGGCGAAGCATCCTTCATCGCGCCGCCGTCCCGAACAGGCCTTGCGGCCGGAACACCAGCACCATGGCGACCACCAGCGTGGCGATGATCTTGGCCAAGGTCGGCGAGAAGAACACCGAGACAATGCCGTCGGAGAGGCCGATCAGGATGGCAGCGACCACCGTGCCGCGCAGCGAGCCGAGCCCGCCGATGATGACGACGATGAAGGACAGCAGCAGCGGGTCCTGCCCCATCAGGTAATGCGCCTGGCTGATCGGCACGATCAGCACCGCCGCGATTGCCGCCAGCATGGCGCCGATGGCGAACACGCCGGCATAGACACGCTCGACCGGGATGCCGAAGGCCTGCGCCGTCTCGCGGTCATACTGGGTGGCGCGCATGATCAGGCCGATTTTCGTCCGTGTCAGCACCAGCCAGGTGATCACCAGCAGAACCGCGGAGGCGGCAATGACCGAGAGCTTGTAGCCTGAATAGCCGAACCACGGCAGCAGGATGCGGTAGTTGAAGGGCGGCTCGACCGGGCGCGCTTCCGGGCCGTAGAAGGTCAGCGCCAGCTGCTGGATGATATAGAGCATGCCGATGGTGGCGACGATGGTGCCTTCGGGATTGTAGTTCAGCCGGCGCAGCACCAGCCATTCGGCAAGAAACGCGACCAGCCCGACCAGCAAGGGCGCAATCACCAGCGCGGCGACGAAGCCGACCGCGGGATGGCCGGAAATCGCCGTCGAGATCGCCCAGGCAAGCACGGCGCCCAGCATGAAGAACTCGCCATGCGCGACATTGACGATGCGCATGACGCCGAACACCAGCGACAGGCCAAGCGCCGTCAGCGCCAGCACGGCGGACGTGACGAGGCCTTCCAGGGCGGCGAGCAGGAGGTGGGGTCCGAAGTGCATGGGCTAGATACCGGCGGATGCGCGAGGCACCCCCCACTGCCCTGCCGGGCTGTCCGGCAGGACAGAGGGGGGTGGCTTGGCGCTCACGCTCGGTGAAACGTCGAAGCTCACAGCGCTTGCGTCGTGTAATCCCCCTCCGGCTCGTAGAGGCCGTCCTCGATCTTGGTCTTGTGGACGACCTTCAGCTTGCCGCCTTCGACCTTGGAGATGTTCTGGATGCCGAAGCATTGGTGGATCTTGCCGTTAAAGGTTTTCGGACCCTGCGGATGCTCCGGCCCTTCGGCGAATTCCTTCAGCGCTTCGGTTGCCTCGACCAACTTGGCGCGGTCTTCCGGCCCCTTGTAGCCGGCATCCTCCATCGCCTTCTTGACGACATAGAGCGTCTCCCAGCAGCCGAACATGTGGGCGGCGGTGGAGACGTCCTTGGGGTCGCCGACGGCGGCGCCATTGTCGTCGATGCCGACAGCGGCGCGATAGGCCTTCTGCGCGGCGGAGTCATCGGGCTGCGCGTAGCGCGGCGAGCCTTCCCAGAAATGGCTGCCGTCGAGGAATTCGAGGCCGGGGCTGTTGATGTCGACGGCTTCGAGGGAGTCGATGAAGCCGAAGAGCTGCGGCCTTTGCGAGCCGTAGAACTCGCCGAGTTCCTTGACGAAGGTGAGCACGGCCGGACCGACCATGACGTGGTAGATCACCTCGGTCTCGGCCGGGATCTGCGGGAAATATTTGGTGAAGGACGACTCCGTCGGCGGGATGGCGATCTGCGCGATCACTTCGGCGCCTTGCGCCTTCAACGCCGGCGGCAGATAGTCGCGATGGTCGTAGCCGAAGGCGAAGTCGGGGAAGATCTGCGTCACCTTCTTGCCGGCATTCGCCGCGATCCACGGCGCCATCGATTGGATCTGGCTCTTCACGTCGGTGATGCCGGGCTGGAAGACGTAGCGGTTGAGCTTCGTCGAGGCGACGTGGTGGCCTTCGCTGACCACGAAATAGGGAATCTTGTTCTCGCCGGCGGCGGGCGCCGAGCCGATCACCACATGCGAGAACAGCGTGCCGAAGACGATGTCGGTCTTATGCTGCGTGGCGAACTTGCCGACCACCTCGGCGCCGCGGGCAGGATCGGTGCCATCATCTTCGATCACCAGCTCGACCTTGCGGCCGCTGATACCGCCGGCATCGTTGATCGCCTTGACGGCGGCAGCGCTCGTCTTCTCGTACCAGCGGCCGTAGGCGGCGCCGATGCCGGTGCGGTGCGACTGGAAGCCGATCTTGATCGGCGCCGAGCTCTGCGCCTGGCTGTAGCGAACGAAGCCGGGCGCGAGCGCCAGGCCGGCGCCGGCGGCGATGCCTTTCAGCGCGGTGCGGCGGGAAAGCGTGCTTTTGGAGAGGTCGAAAAATCCGTTCTTGTCAGCCATGTCCGTTCCCCTGTTTTCAGTTTTTTGACCAGCGATAAGGCGGCTCGATCCTCCGCGCTCGGAGGACGCGAAAATTGCATGTGTACAAACTAAATCACCAAAGCCGTGACGTGGCAAGCGAGCTTCCACTCCAGCGCCGCGCGTCCTCTAGGGGACGCGCAAAGGACGCTGGAGCACTTTCATGTTGCGCATGATCCTTTCCGAAAATCGAACCCGGTTTTCGGGGTCATGCGCGCGTCATGACGGGCCCTTGTCTCATCCCACCGTCGGCGTGGCAAGCAGCCATAGGCCGAATATGGTGTAGGCGATCATCAGAAGCGTCAGCGGCAGCTGGCTGAGCGCCGCGCGCGACGGCTGCGGGTGGAGTCGCCAGGCTAGGCCGTGTGCGATCAGGACCGCCAGCACATGGCCGGCGATGATGACGCCGGCCTGCAGATTCCACAGCCACCAGGCCGACTCGGCGCCGGCGACAACGCCCGCCTCGACCATCCTGTCGGCGGTGCCGAACAGGTTCCAGCCGAGCGCGAACGGGTCGGACAAAGCGACCAGCGCGTATTGGCCGTCGACGAGCAGCGCCGTGAGGTAGTGGGCGATGTGGTAGGCGAGCGCGATCGGCACGATCGACCAAACCAGGAGGCCGGCGGCTTTCTCGAACGGTTGCCCGTCGCCGGCAAGGCGCTGGCCGAGTGAAACGGCAAGCGCGAACACGGCCGCCAACAAGATGAATGTCAGCACCAAGCCAAAGCTGCCGATGCCGATCAACGCGGTGCGGCCGGGAAATTCCAGCGGATTGACGCCGAACAGGCCGAGCCAGAAGAAGGTTTTGGAAAGACCGTCGAAGGATACGGACGAGAGCGCCAGCAGCAGGAAAGCCGTGCCGCTTGCCGGCAGCGACGAGGCGGAAAGCAGCTTCGCACCGGGCCAGCCGAGGTGGAGCCGGCCTTTCTCGCGCTGCAAAGGCGCGAAGCGGGCGACCATGGAGAAGAAGACGGTCAGGAATTCGCCGCGCCGACTCCAGTCGTCGTAGCCGAAGACGCATATGGCGGCGAAGCTGAGCAGCCAGTAGATGCCGGCGGCGAAGGCCAGGCGCGACGGATCGTCGGGCGCGGGATCGATGAGCTCGAACCAGGCGAAGCCGAAGAACAGGACGAACGCCGGCCAGTAGCCGAGCCATTTGGGAAGGAGCGATGGCTCGGCTTCGTCAGTGCGAAGGCTGAAGACGCGAGATGCAACGCGCCAGGGGCCGTACCACGGGTTGAGCCAGGACCAGAGATCGCCAAGTACCCCCTGCAGCAGCGTGAAACCGGCCCAGAGCAGCGTCCAGATCACCAGAGGCAAGGGGTTGGAGAGTGGATCACGGCTGCCGAACAGGCCGGTGGCGATGAGAAGCACGAAGCCGGCAAAGGAAAGCAGGCTGAGGACGGTGCGCGGGTGATCGCTGACAGTGAACAAAGAGAGGCGCCGGCGCCAGAAGCGGTCAAGAGCGGCGGGCGGCAGCAGCGCCAGCGTCAGAAAGCTGAAAGCCACCGCAAGCGCGCCACCAGCGATGTAGTAGCCCGTGGGAAGAAGCAGGACGTGGCCGCGGTCAGAGGCGTGGGCGAAGGCGGGGGT
>NZ_NSGD01000049.1:0-2554 GCF_002294955.1 Mesorhizobium sp. WSM3864 | reverse complement strand
CCGCGAGGAGCTGACGTTGAACGAATTTGTCGCAGCATCGTTCAATCGATGCGGGGTTCGGTCCCGGTAAATCGAAATACCGGCAGAGCTTGCCAGCTGTGGCATAGAACGACTCTGCGGAAGACGTAATGCCAGCAATGTCATTGGCAGCACGCAGCCGAGAACATTCGCGGATCAGCGCATCGAGATTGTCTGTATCGACACGGATCGCCTCAATGCTTTCCGCCCAAAGAGAGTTGTACTGAGCTGGATCAGCCGACAGCATAATTGGATTAAAACCAAGGCGCTGGGCGGCTTGGACGTATAGCAGCATATTGCTTGTGCCCTCGATCAGGACGAGCGCTCTTCTTGCCACTGGCTATTGACTCCGACGTTGCGCCCTGTGGGGCGAGATAAATGGCATTAGTTTCTCAGCTGATGACCTGAGACTTCGAAGTGAACATAGCATCGTCAGCTATTTTCGGTCGTTAAACTTCTGTAAATTGTGTTGAATGCCTCGCTGGCGAGTTGAACGGCTGGATCCTGCCGCCGTTCCGTAAGCGGCATTGCCGCACAGGAACCGCCTGTTGATCACGCGAGGATGGATTAGGGCACTAGTTCGCAAACAAGCTGTAACGATATTTGCAAACATGTCTTCCCTTGGTCGCCCGATGCCCTTGATGGCTTGACTCGTTGTCGTGCGACTATCGTGTAATCAACGTTCTGAATGAACCCCCTCTATTTTGGCCTGCGACTAGGGCAAAGCCGAGAAGCTTCTAGTAAAGGGTAGCGTGACGACGATGAACACTGATCATCTCCCCGCCGCAGTTCTGCAACGTACGACTATGCAAATTAGGCAATCCACCCAAGGCCACTCGCCTCGATGAGCAATCCGGCTGGCGCCATCGTCTACTGCTCATCTTTTCGGCGGGGCGCCGGATCAGTTCTCTCGAATGTCGAACCGAGTTGCTCGGTTCGGGAGGGCCGCTTAATTGTCCTTCCAGTGTCCACATCCTCCGGAATCGTCGCTCGCCATCAATGCCGGCTGGGTGTCGGCTGTCTTGACCGGTACGAAGCGCATCGTCGGCCGATCCGCCGCACGCTTCGATCGCTATCACCGTCGGCGACAGCTTCTCGAACAACGCTGCCGCCTCCTCGCGCCGCACCGCTCAGCCACGTTTACGCCATGGAGTTGGAAGACGTGCTGTGACGTGTCGATGCCAATTCGAATAATTGGTTCCACGGACGGTCTCCTTTGCTTGCGATCTGCAACGACCTCATTCTGGCACATCGATGCCGTGCGGGGGCCGTCCACCCCAACATCATGCGGCGGCCTAACGTCGACCGCGAAGAGAAGCGAAGTGACCCGCGGGGCGACATGATCCGGAAAAATATTAGGAGGAGCTTTCCCCCAACTACCCCAATCAGAGAAGCCTGCTAGGCGTTGAGCCTATACGAGCGCCGGGGGGGCCAGAGCGAGATAATCCACGGCGCAAGCGAAAGGCAAGGTACGCCTTCAATTCGATCCCTTCCGGCATAGCAGTTCTCCGAGATCGCGCTGCCTGATCAGCAGCGCACAAATCCTCGGACGCTTCACAGGTCAGCCCCTGCAAGCCGGCAAGCTCCCAGATTGTTGCTAGCCAAGAGTCGGAAATGGTCTGATCAACCAGTCGATTGAGTCTACGGCACGCTGAATTATCGCCTCGGTCCGAGCACGGCTGGGTGAAGCGGCGATGACACGTGCTATGTGGTCTCGGTTATCGCCTTTCCTGACGATCGCCGTCTCGGGTTCAAAATACAATTTTACCTCGGCAACACCTGACATAGCAGCCGCCCGACTGTCGCCATCGATCCAATCGAGAGTGCCATCGCAATCGGGAATTAGGTACCTCGCGGCCGCAGTGTGCGAATGCCTTTTGCGCAAATTCCATTCGTCGCCGATGACAAGCTTAACGTGCTCCGTGATGAGATCGACACCGTAAGCCAGTTGAACCAGTAGAGGATCGGGCGCGCCAGAAAGTCGCGGATTGACTTCAATGACGACCAGGCCAAGCTTCGTCCACCGGAGTTCAACAGTCGTTGGCCCCCAGCCAAGGCCGAGGGCTTGCAAACAGCTCAGCGAAACATCGGCGATACGCTTATATTCGACATCAGTCAGCGAGGCCGGGAAGGTGATATCACGACAGACGAAATACGGCGGGCGCCCGAAGTCAGCGGCCTCGACCCCCATTACCTCATGTCCCATTACATGAACACAATAATGAGGGCCTTGTACGAATTCTTCGACCAGTATCCTAGGCGAGGACTGCCATTTACGTTGTTTTGGCGAAGACAGCCATGTGTCCTTCCCGCCCAATAAATTGGTCGTATGCTCGGCTACCTCTTCGAGGTTGCGGCACAATCGGACACCGCTACTGCCGGTGCCTACGGCGGGCTTAAGAATCACCGGTAGGCCTATTTCGGCGGCAGAGCTTTCTACATCCATCGCATTCGCTGCCATGCGATAAGCAGGTGTTGGAACCCCGGCTTCCGCGAGGAGCTGACGTTGAACGAATTTGTCGCAGCATCGTTCAAT
>NZ_NSGD01000048.1:0-3559 GCF_002294955.1 Mesorhizobium sp. WSM3864 | reverse complement strand
TCATGCATGCCAGTTTCGGATTCGGCTCCGACACACGGACGGTGTATTGCAGTCGCTTATTGTGCATGAACATGAGGTTTCTCCAGGGTTGGGGTTCCCCGAACATCCTTGGATCAGGAATGTTCCTTGGCGCTGACGCACATTGCAAACGGCGATGAACTATCCGCGAGCCCGACCGGAGGATCAGGAACGGCTCGCTAGGGGCCCGGTACTTTCCCGGGCCAACCCCAACCCCGTCGTGTTGGGATGCTGATTGAGGGCCACGAGAGCCAGGGCATTGGCTGCAGGGATCGTCACGCATGGCGCCGAAATCGACGCGGGCTATTTATTGATCGGGAGCCTGTCCCATTGATGGAACGGCGGTGGCGAAGGCAACATCCACTCCAAGGTGGTGGCCCCCGGACCCCAAGGATTGTCGCCGGCCTCCCTTCGTCTGTAGAAGGCGTCGACCACTCCGGCCAGGAAGAACAGTACGCTTGCGGCAGATATGTAGGAGCCATAGGAAGAGACCATATTCCAGCCCGCAAATGCATCAGGATAGTCTACATAGCGGCGTGGCATGCCGGCCAAACCTAAAAAGTGATGCGGAAAGAAACCAAGTTGACGCCTATAAAGCTCGTCCAGAAATGCACTCCCGCGAGTAGCGGATTATAAATATACCCGGTCATCTTCGGGAACCAGTAATACCAGCCCGCGAAGATCCCAAAAAGAGCTCCTAGTGAGAGAATGTAGTGGAAATGCGCCACGACGAAATAAGTGTCGTGCAATTCACGGTCGAGCGCAGCATTGGCCAGCTGAACGCCCGTTACCCCACCGATTGTGAACAGAAAGATGAATCCCAACGCCCAGAGCATGGGCGTTTGCAGGCGGATCGATCCGCCCCACATCGTGGCGATCCAGCAAAAGACCTTAATACCTGTCGGCACCGCAATCACCATTGTCGCGAAGGTAAAATAGCGCTGCGTGTCCAGGCCAATGCCGCTGGTGTACATGTGGTGCGCCCAGACGACAAACCCTATCGCGCCGATCGCCACGATCGCATAGACCATGCCGAGATAGCCGAAGATCGGCTTGCGCGAAATGTCGATATTATCTGACTTACAATGCCGAATGCCGGGAGGATCATGATGTATACTTCCGGATGACCGAAAAACCAGAAAAGATGAAGCAAATCGCCGCCCTGATCCGGCACGAAGAAGGCTGTGCCGAAATTGCGGTCGGTCAGCAACATGGTAATCGCGCCTGCCAGAACGGGAAGCGCGAGAAGAAGAAGGAATGCCGTGATCAGAACCGACCACGCCAAGAGAGGCATCTTGTGGAGCGTCATGCCGGGCGCACGCATGTTGAAGATCGTGGTGATGAAATTGATCGCCCCGAGGATGGATGAGGCCCCGGCAATGTGCAGCGACAGAATGACCAGGTCAACGGCAGGCCCAGGATGGCCCGACGTCGACAGCGTTGGGTAGAGGAACCATCCCGTTCCTGCACCATAGCCTCCTGGTACGCTGGGCATGAACAGCGACATCAAGAGCAAAATGAAGGCAGGCGGCAGCAGCCAGAAAGAAATGTTGTTCATCCGCGGGAAAGCCATATCAGGAGCCCCGATCATGAGCGGTATCATCCAGTTGGCAAAGCCGCCGATCAGACCGGGCATCACCGCGAAGAAGATCATGATAAGGGCGTGTGCTGTCGTGAATACGTTGTAGAGCTGCTTGCCTGCATCAATGGCCGTGGCATCCTCGAAGCCGTATACAAACGAGGCCAAGCCAGGAAAGATCTGTATACCCGGTTCCTGAAGTTCCATGCGCATAGCGACTGACAGGAGCATGCCAATGATGCCCGCGAGGATCGCGAAAATCAGATAAAGTGCCCGATGTCCTTGTGATTGGTTGAGAACAGCCATCGGGTGACTCCTGCCGGCTTGTGCGCCGCAGGCGGAGTATCGGCTTTCGCCGATGAGGCTGGCATAGTGATCTCCTTTGAGCAGGCAAGCGCGTCCCAACCTCGCGTTGGCGGTATTGTTCCTGATGATCAGCCGTAATCTCCAAGCCAAGGGAACAACTCCAACCCCGGGATGTTCGGGCAACGGGCTGAACAGGGAGCGACGTCTGATGCTCGAAACTATTGCCGCAGTGCTAGTACTCCTGGCTGTGGTCGGAGGCCTAATCTGTGCGTTCTGGATTGAGGCGAGCTATGGCGTCCACGGCTCACCGAAGACATTCCGGCTGCGCCAAGTCGACGACCTCAGACCGAGGTTGCCGGTCACCCCACGTCAGGCCACTTTGAGGTAGGGCGCCAGTCATGCGCTTGAACTGGCCAGCAATCAATCGGAAGGCCGTTGTCGGGTGGCTGCTCGTTGGCTTTGCGCTGGCCGGCTTTTTTGACGGCATCGTTCTGCATCAAATCCTGCAGTGGCACCACCTCCTGTCCGGCCTTCGCGAGCCGGCGGGATCAGACTTGCGCTTCCAAATTCTGGCGGACGGCCTCTTTCACCTGTTCATGTATCTGTTGTGCATTTTGGGCACGGTGTTGCTCGTGGCGGCTCGTGCATCTGGCGCGCGCCCCGGCACGACGAGCGAAATTCTACGGCTCGCCTTGGCGCCGGCCAGCCCTTCGAGGGTGCAAAGGACACGATCGTTGTCTTCCGCGAAGGTCTAAGCCAGGCCCGTTGTGGGTGAAGACGACATGCTGAGAGAAGCGACTTCGAACCGCTGGGCATCAAGCGAGAGCCCGCGAAGCCCGCTGCAGCAATCATGGCGCGGGTAGCCGGCACGGCGTTCATAACGCTGCCCGGCGGCCTCGGGGAACGGCTGTTGAAGCGTGTCGAGGAGGCCAGGGCGCCAAAGCCCGCGCAGCGTGTGCCGAGCGTCTTCGCGCTGATGTGTGCGGCCTGAGACGTTACCGGCCAGGTGAAGTTCCATCGCGGCGAGCACACGCTACGCCATTCGACCTCAAACGCGGCCCGCGCGATTTCCCTGATCGAGCGCAAGGCCAAGCTTTGGATCAAGCCGGCCAAGGGTATCGTCCAGTAAAGCAATCATCTCGAAGGCAACTAAAAGAAATGAACTCTTTCGCCACCTTTCGAACTTGAATCGTCCGGTGTGGGAAGGCGGTTAGGTGGTGAGCAGATCAGCGAAGCCGATCATTTCCTTCCATGCCCCACATTCGGCCAAGCCGTAGACCTGCCTGACCTACGGCAAATCATCTGGGATGAACACCCGGCCACAAGCCGCTGGAGAGGGGGGCAGTGGAGCAAATGTTACGCGGCGGGGCGACGGCGTTTTTCCGTCTGGACAAAGGTCGCATCAAACGGCTCCGATTAAACAGGGAAACCCGCCCCCGAGCCGAATCAACCACATAGTGAGCCAGGGCCGATCGCAACGCAGTTTGCTCACCCTATGGCCCCTTGTCCTCCGACGACCGTCGTCACCCCCCCCGCCCCCGCCCCGCTCGGCGGGCGTGATCTTTCTTAGCAATGCCACAAATGTGAGCGCCCGACGTCAGCGGTGCCGCTATAGGTCCTGTTGTCGCCCCAGCGTCGCCCGGACACGGCCGCGTA
>NZ_NSGD01000047.1:0-3839 GCF_002294955.1 Mesorhizobium sp. WSM3864 | reverse complement strand
GCCGCAAACGCAAACGGCCTGCGTTGGCGGGCCGTTTGCGTGGTGTGGGGGACAGGATTTGGCTCGTCTGCCGGCGCTGCGTCGGTTCGCTGCTTGCGGGCCTGATGACCGCTCACATCAGCCGGCCAGATACAAAAACGCCCGCACGAGGCGGGCGTTTTGGATTGGTTGCGGGGACAGGATTTGAACCTGTGACCTTCAGGTTATGAGCCTGACGAGCTACCGGGCTGCTCCACCCCGCGTCACCATAGAGGTAAGTTTGCGCTTACCGTATTCAAGGGACCGCCCAATGAAAGGGCCGCTTGCGCGGCCCGGGATCCCGTTTGGCGGGCCTCATGCATGTCGCTCAAAAGTGTTAGCGGTTTTGAGGCAACGACATGCATCACAACAATCGCAAAGGAGAAGATTTGTCTCCATCCGGATCCGGATGTGAGATGAACGTGCGCTTGGCAGACCTGGCAGCGACCTACTCTCCCGCGTCTTGAGACGAAGTACCATCAGCGCTGGAGCGTTTCACGGCCGAGTTCGGAATGGGATCGGGTGCAGCCGCTCCGCCATAACCACCAGGTCGGCGAAACGCACGTTCAAATCGAGAAGCTGTTCAAGCGCGATCCGGAGGATCGTCGCGGCGCGATCAAGGATGGTCGCCAAGCGCGATCCAAAGGATCGTCGCAGCGCGATCCGGAGGATCGTCGTTTTTGTGCCAAGGCGACGTCTGCGTTTTGCCTACGGGCGAAGCCCGCAAGCGCGACTGCGCGTCGCCGGTCGTCCGGCGCCTCGCGGAGCATAGGCCCGTAAGGGCCGCTCATGCGTGAGCGCTGGCAGACCATCCGACTTTGTCGGATGGATATTAGGAATGAGAACGATCAAGCCGATCGAACTATTAGTACCGGTAAGCTTCAAGCGTTGCCGCTCTTCCACACCCGGCCTATCAACGTGGTCGTCTTCCACGGTTCTCAGGGAATACTCGTTTCAAGGTGGGTTTCCCGCTTAGATGCCTTCAGCGGTTATCCCGTCCGGATATAGCTACCCTGCAATGCGGCTGGCGCCACAACAGGTCCACCAGAGATCCGTCCATCCCGGTCCTCTCGTACTAGGGACAGATCCTTTCAATATTCCTACACCCACGGCAGATAGGGACCGAACTGTCTCACGACGTTCTGAACCCAACTCACGTACCGCTTTAAATGGCGAACAGCCATACCCTTGGGACCTGCTCCAGCCCCAGGATGCGATGAGTCGACATCGAGGTGCCAAACAACCCCGTCGATATGGACTCTTGGGGGTCATCAGCCTGTTATCCCCGGCGTACCTTTTATCCGTTGAGCGATGGCCCTTCCACACGGGACCACCGGATCACTATGACCGACTTTCGTCTCTGCTCGACTTGTCAGTCTCGCAGTCAGGCAGGCTTATGCCATTGCACTCAGCGAACGATTTCCGACCGTTCTGAGCCCACCATCGCGCGCCTCCGTTACTCTTTAGGAGGCGACCGCCCCAGTCAAACTACCCACCATACATTGTCCCGGACCCGGATAACGGGCCGCGGTTAGACATCCATAGTGATAAGGGTGGTATTTCAAGGGTGGCTCCACCTGAGCTGGCGCCCAGGCTTCAAAGCCTACCACCTATCCTACACATGCCACTACGAATGCCAATGTAAAGCTATAGTAAAGGTGCACGGGGTCTTTCCGTCTAACCGCAGGAACCCCGCATCTTCACGGGGAATTCAATTTCACTGAGTCTATGCTGGAGACAGCGGGGAAGTCGTTACGCCATTCGTGCAGGTCGGAACTTACCCGACAAGGAATTTCGCTACCTTAGGACCGTTATAGTTACGGCCGCCGTTTACTGGGGCTTCGATTCAGAGCTTGCACCCCTCCTCTTAACCTTCCAGCACCGGGCAGGCGTCAGACCCTATACGTCGTCTTGCGACTTCGCAGAGCCCTGTGTTTTTGATAAACAGTCGCTACCCCCTGGTCTGTGCCACCCTCCTCTGCTTGCGCAAAAAAGGGTCACGCTTCTTCCGAAGTTACGCGTGCAATTTGCCGAGTTCCTTCAGCATAGTTCTCTCAAGCGCCTTGGTATACTCTACCAGACCACCAGTGTCGGTTTCGGGTACGGTCTATAAGGAGGAGCTATTTCCTGGAACCACTCCGCTGCCCTTTCAATCCGATAAGATTGGACAACTTGTGTGATCCGTCACTACCTCCAGGCTCACGAATATTAACGTGATTCCCATCGACTACGCGTTTCCGCCTCGTCTTAGGGGCCGGCTAACCCTGCTCAGATTAACTTTAAGCAGGAACCCTTGGTCTTTCGGCGGGGGAGTCTCTCACTCCCCTTACGTTACTCATGTCAGCATTCGCACTTCTGATACCTCCACCGCCCCTCACGGGTACGGCTTCACTGGCTTACAGAACGCTCCGCTACCGCTCGTGATTGCTCACGAACCCTAAGCTTCGGTGTATGGCTTTAGCCCCGTTACATTTTCGGCGCAAAGACCCTTATTTAGACCAGTGAGCTGTTACGCTTTCTTTAAATGATGGCTGCTTCTAAGCCAACATCCTGGTTGTTTTGGGATCCTCACATCCTTTCCCACTTAGCCATAACTTGGGGACCTTAGCTGTAGGTCAGGGTTGTTTCCCTTTTCACGACGGACGTTAGCACCCGCCGTGTGTCTGCCGACTAGTACTCCCAGGTATTCGGAGTTTGGTTAGGTTTGGTAATCCGGTGAGGACCCCTAGCCCATCCAGTGCTCTACCCCCTGGGGTATTCGGTCGACGCTCTACCTAAATAGATTTCGCGGAGAACCAGCTATTTCCGAGTTTGATTGGCCTTTCACCCCTAGCCACAAGTCATCCCGAACTATTGCAACAGTTATGGGTTCGGCCCTCCAGTAAGTGTTACCTTACCTTCAGCCTGCTCATGGCTAGATCACTCGGTTTCGGGTCTAATGCGACGAACTGAACGCCCTGTTCAGACTCGCTTTCGCTGCGCCTACACCTATCGGTTTAAGCTTGCTCGTCACACTAAGTCGCTGACCCATTATACAAAAGGTACGTGGTCACCCGCCCATCAAAGCGCTTGCGCTCTTGATGGCAAAATCAAAAGTTCTTCAAATCGTCAAGCGATTTGAAGGACGGGCTCCCACTGTTTGTAGGCAATCGGTTTCAGGTACTCTTTCACTCCCCTTGTCGGGGTGCTTTTCACCTTTCCCTCACGGTACTAGTTCGCTATCGGTCATGCACGAGTACTTAGGCTTGGAAGGTGGTCCTCCCAATTTCAGACAGGATTTCACGTGTCCCGCCTTACTCAAGGACGATTGATCGCATTACGCGTACGGGGCTGTCACCCGCTATGGCCCAACTTTCCAGAAGGTTCCGCTTGTCTCTCAATCGCCGCTGGCCTGGTCCGGGTTCGCTCGCCACTACTTCCGGAGTCTCGGTTGATGTCCTTTCCTACGGGTACTTAGATGTTTCAGTTCCCCGCGTTCGCCACTTTATCCCTATGTATTCAGGATAAGTTACCTATTATCGATACTTGGAAACCACAGCAGCAAAAACAGCGCGATCCCAAAGAGATCGTCGCCCCACGCTCAATCCTTTTGGGATTGCCGCGTCAGTTGCCCTGCTGCTCTGATTTTCCAAGTACCTTAGGTGGGTTTCCCCATTCGGAGATCTACGGATCAAAGGGTATTCGCACCTCCCCGTAGCTTATCGCAGCGTATCACGTCCTTCATCGCCTGTGCATGCCAAGGCATCCACCAATTGCCCTTAAGACACTTGATCGTTCTCATTGCCAATACCCATCATGCGCGATCCCGAAGGGATCGTCGC
>NZ_NSGD01000046.1:0-5302 GCF_002294955.1 Mesorhizobium sp. WSM3864 | reverse complement strand
TCTTGACGGTCCGTGGCTCGCCGCCCCGCCGAGTTCCTGAGCCACAAGCCAGCCGGACTGAAGCGCCATCGATATCCCCTCGGCGATAATCGGATGCGACTCGCCTGCGACATTGCCGACGCGGAAGATGTCCGCTTCGTAGCCTGCGCGGATGCCCGGCCGGATCGGGCCTGCGGCGAGCCACGGACCGTCAAGACGGGCATCCGCCAGCGCGTCCCGTGCGCCCCGGCATGTCGCCCTGATGTGACGCTCGACGGCTTCGGCCGCCGGAACATGGCCGCCGCGTTCGCGGGTAAGGCTGCCGCGCAGCCGGGCAAGCACGTCGCGCCTAATGCAGCACGAGATCGATAGGCGGCCACGGTCGGCGAGTACCATGCCGCCGTAGCCGCCGGGAAAAGTGAGCAGCGGCATCAGATCGGGCGGCAGCGCCGACCCGGTGAAATGCGCCTTGAACCCGAGCAGGTCCGAGGAGCGGCTTTGCTTCCCGAGCTGGCTCGGCAGCGGCCCCGGCTCCCACGAACCGTGTGCAGCGACGATTACCGATGCCCGCAGGGTCATCCCCTCCTCGCCGGGACTGCCGCTTGTAGTCTGGATCCGCACTGCCTGGCGGTCGCCATCCCTTTCGATGGCGATGGCACGGCAGGGCTGGAACACTTCCACGCCAGCCGAGCGGGCCGCGTCGAGCAGCAGCGTGTCCAATATGTCGCGGCCAAGCGCGCGGCCGAAGCCGTTTCTTGCCGCGGGTCCGGATCGCGCGCCCGGCATCGGCGCCTCGATGCTGGCATTGCCGGAAAAGAGGCCGACCCGGCGTATTTCCGGACCGGCCTCGCCGCGCCAAGCATCGCCGATACCCAGCCGGTCAAGGAGCGCGAGGTTGCTTGCCGAGATGTATTCGCCGCATACCTTGCGGCGCGGAAACGCGCTCTTCTCCACGATCGCGACAGCCCATCCGCGCCGGGCGAGCGCCAGCGCCGCCGACGTGCCCGCCGGGCCGGCGCCGATGATGATCGCATCGTGGGTGGATGCGCGCTTCACGGCTTATCCCTGGGCGCATCCCCGACCTGGATCGCCGAGGCCCCGACAAAGACATGCGAGAAAGGCCCTGCGCGCCGTTCCTCGAGCGGGTTGCCGCCGGCGGCAGCCCAAAGATCGGAAAGCTCGTGGCCGCGAAAGCCGGCGCGGACGCTTTCAACCGCATCATGTCGCGTGACGTCGTTGACGCCAATTGCCGGCAGAAGCCGAGCCGCGACCAGTGCAAAGCCCGCCCGCAGCGGTTCCGTCGCCAGGATGAGCGGCGCCTTGGGCCGCAAAAGCGAGAACAGGCGAAGCAGTGCAGCATCGTTGAAATGATGCAGGAAGAGGTTGACCGTGATCGCGTCGAAGGCCCTGCCATCCGCCCTCTCTGCCCAATCGAAGACATCTGCGGTGATGGTTTCGACCCTCCATCCCAGCCCGGCGAAATCCGCCGCGAGCTTCGGCGTGGCGAGGCCGATGCGATCGAGCATCGTCAGCTCCACCTGGCGCCAATCGCGTGCCATGCGCCTCGCCACCTTGAGCATGAAGGTGCCGTCACCGGCGCCGATCTCCAGGATGCGGCCCGGCGGCCTCGCCAAAAATTTCCGCATGAGCGAGGCCATGATCGGCGCCTGGAACATCAGCGCGTTGATGCGGGCGAGATCGCGGCGCGAGCGGATTGCCCGCGCATCGTCGGCCGCGAGCCCGTCCAGGATTTCCGGAACGAGGCTGCGTTCAGCGAGCGCACTCATGAGACGGTCCTGAACAGCATGGTCTCGGCCGTCAGCCCGGGCCCGAACGACATGCCGCAGCCGAGCAGCCCGCCCGGCTTCTTCAGCATCTTCTCCATCACGAACATGACGGTTGGCGACGACATGTTGCCATACTGGCGCAGCACCTCGCGCGAGGGCTCGAGCGCGGCGGGCTCGAGTTCAAACGCCCTTTCGACGGCGTCGAGAATGCTGCGGCCGCCGGGATGCACAGCCCAGAGGTCGATCGCTTCCGGCGCCCGGCCTGCGAGGATCGCGTCCCGGTTGCTGCGCAGGGCTTCCTGGACAGCGGCCGGCACCTTGCCGGAAAGAACCATGTCGAAACCTTGGTCGCGGATATCCCAGGTCATCAGTTCGCGCTGCTCGTTCGCGACGGCGCAGCGGAAGGAGTCGAGCTCGATGCCGGGCGGCTCGGCGGTGACGATGCTCGCAGCGCAGCCGTCGCCCCAGAGGCAGAAGCAGAGCAGCTTTTCCAGTTCGGTGGTTTCCCTGATGTGCAGTGTGCAGATCTCGATGTTGACCAGCAGTACCCTTGCCCCCGGATCGGAGCGTACGATGTGGCGTGCAAGCTTGAGGCCGTTGACCGCAGCGTAGCAGCCCATGAAACCGATCATCGTGCGTTCGACGCCGTCCGCAAGGCCGCAGCGCTGAACCAGGTCGAGGTCGATGCCGGGCGCGGAGAAACCGGTGCAGGTGGTGACGATGAGGTGTGTGATGCGCGAAGCCTCGTTGCCGAGATGCAGCCCGTCGACGCCCTTTTGCGCCAGCGCGGGGGCGGCCTCTGCGAACATAGCCATTCTGGCGGCCGTCCCGGGAAATGCCCCCCGCTTGAAGATCCCGCCGAGATCGACCGACGGCCCTTCGGGGTCGAGAGCCGGGGCAAAGCAGGAGAAGCGGTGGTCAATGCCGGCAAGCCCGGCCATGCGTTCGAATAGTTTCCTGCGGTCGCTGCAGAGCATGGAGGCCGCGTAGCGCAGGTAGAACTGGTGGACTTCATGCTCCGGAACCGCCGTCGCGATCCGGTTGATGTAGGCGTTAGCGGACATTTACTGTCTCCCTGGGCCTCGGCGCGGTGCGCGCTGTTGCCGGAGGGGTTCCTTGCTCAAGAGCGCGCCTTGGCAGGCGCCAAGCGCTGACTGTTGCCTGTTCGATAAACGTTTCGGAAAACCTGTTTCTTCCCTGGCGTGTGATCCCGAAACTAAAAGATTTGAAGGGGATAATAGGCAAATCAAAGTGTTACAGCCTTTTCCGCGCCCTAGCAGCAGGCAAGGATTTCGGCTCGATCACTTGCTGCCCTGCACCGTTCCGGGCACGATCAAGGCTCCCTGATCGCGCTCTGAATATCTGAAGCCGATAAAGAACAAGGCGATGATGATGAGGCCAACCGCCAGCACGATGGCGAGGGTCCTTCCCGGGTTTTCGGCAGGCGGTCTATCTAGCATGGTGGTTCGCCTCCCATATCAACCTGGCGAAGGCGGGAAGGGTTCCCAGGCACGTGTAACGCTCACCCGGTCCGACATTGAACGGTATCGGCAAGGAAGCGGGAAGCGCACGCACCCCAGGGGGCGAATAGCGACTACCGGCGATAGCTGCAAATTGCATCAATCGAATTGTGAAAAAATTAATCAGCGCTTTCTAATATTGTTGGTCACCCGGCAAGAATTCCGGTAACGGACCCATGACCAAGAACCTCGGCAACGCCAAGCCCAGCGCCCCTGCGGGCGAGATAAGATCCTCGCCATTCGGCAGGATAGCGCCGGCGCTGTTCCCGCTGGCAGTCGTGGCGCTGGGCTATCTCGTGGGCAAGCAGTTCTTCGGTTTCTGATGCTGGGCAAATGTTCTGTGGAGGCGGGCCGGAGCCTCGCGCGGGCCGGTGCTCGTATTCGGCCGTTTGCGCCCCTCCCACTGCTTTGGTCCTAGGGCCTAGGTCGTTCTTGCCCTTGCATTAGTACAAGCGCATGTTCGAAGTAGCCGGCAGGCTCGCAAACTCCGGTCAGGCCCGGCCGCCGAACCCAAAACACCCCCCCAGGCTGCCGGGCCGCCGGCGCGCCTTGCAAGCAAGCCCTCCACACCACCGATCGGTCCGCAACCAGCGCTGCTGCCGCGGTGGACCTGCACGCCCCCCTCACAATCGCTCTAAAGCGCTCGAGAGGCGTATCGTTGCGCGGACCGGGCGCCGCATCGAAGTCGAATTCTACCTTGGGTGTCCTTCAAGCTTTCAGTGTCTGGATTTTATCCATTTTGAACGGCCCTTACCGGAAATCTGTATTTTCGACATCAAGTGTGCTCGTGCCTTGCAACTATTCTCCGGCTGAGGATAATAAGCGGTTGCTTGCGGCGACCCTTCGTGCGTTAAATCGTATTGCTGTTCGAGGATGCAATTCTTAGGGCGACGAGCTGGAGCTGCACATGGTGGCAGGCGAACCAGACAGTGTCCGCGTAAAATTCATCAACGGCCAATGGCTGGTGCGCGTCGTCGAAGGCGGCCGGCTGGCCCATCAGTTGTTCAACATCCACGCGGAAGCCGAAGCCTTCGCCGAGGAGGAACGCCACCGGCTGGGCCTGCCGGGCGAGCCGCCGGCCGCGGAGCCGGCCGCGCCAAAGCGGCGCGGCGGGCGCAGACGCTGAGCGCCCGATATCCTCAATTCGTGTGGCTTGCCATCGCCTCACCGGCAACCAGTTTGCGCTCCGCGGAAAATGCGGGAACAATCGGCGGGACGGGGAAGTGCTGCCGATGTGCAATCTTTACAACATCACCACAAGCCAGGAAGCGATCCGCCAGTGGACGCGAGCGCTGCGCGACATTTCGGGCAATCTCGAACCTTCGGTCGACATCTATCCCAACCAGCCGGCGCCGGTGGTGCGCAATGCCGCCGACGGCAGCCGCGAGCTCGCCCGGCTGCGCTGGGGCATGCCGACGCCGCAGGAACGCGTGCGCGGCAATGCCGATCCCGGCACGACCAACATCCGCAACCCGCAATATGCCCACTGGCTGCCTTATCTCGGCGTCGAGAACCGCTGCCTGGTGCCGGTGACGAGCTTTGCCGAACCCTCGCCAAAGCCCGGCGACAAGGATCCTGAAACCGGCGTGCAGAAGAATTTCTGGTTCGCGCTCGGCGAGGCCCGCCCGCTGTTCTTCTTCGCCGGGATGTGGACGCCTTGGCATGGCGTGCGCAAGGTAAAGGAAGGTCCGGGCGACCACGAGCTCTACGGCTTCCTGACGACCAGGCCGAACGCGTTGATCGCGCCGATCCACGAGAAGGCGATGCCGGTGATCCTGACCACCGAGCCGGAAACCGAGCTGTGGCTGACAGCGCCGTGGTCGGAGGCGAAGACGCTGCAGCGGCCGGCGCCGGACGACGCGCTGGTGATCGTGGACAAGCCGGCGACGCAGATCAAGTTTCCGGCGGAACCGCCGGCGCAGGGGTCGTTGTTTTAGCTCCTCGCCTTCTGCAGCACCCAGATATAACCCTTGGGCGGATGGTCCTGGTCGATAAACTGGGTCTTGACCTCAGTGT
>NZ_NSGD01000045.1:0-5410 GCF_002294955.1 Mesorhizobium sp. WSM3864 | reverse complement strand
AGGCTGCCGGCGAGATGTCGGTCTTGAACCATTTCAGGCTGAGCGCTTTGATCGTGCCATCTTTCGTGGCGGCGTCTATCGCCGCGTTGAACTTGGCGAGCAGCTCGGTATCGTCCTTGCGCATGCCGGCGCCGACGCCAGGTCCCCAGAGGCCGCCCTTCAGTTCAGGGCCGAAGAACGCTGCCCCCGATCCAGACGGCGTCTCCAGGAAATCCCGCCACGTGAAATAGTCGGCAAGGCCGCCGTCGACGCGGCCGGCTGCAAGGTCGAGCTTCATGTTGTCCAGGCTGTCATAGCTGCGGATCGTCACGACATCGCCCATGAGCTGCTTCACCACCGCTTCCGAGTTCGACGAGCGCAGCACCGCGATCGCCTTGCCGCTCAGCGTCGCTCGCAGGTGTTCGATGGCCGCCTTTTCCTTGTCTCCGATCGTCGACAAATTGACCTTTTGCCTGATGTCGCCAGGATCGAGACCGAGCTCCTTGCGCACGACGAACTGGTTGAAGCCGCTCGCATAAGGGACAGAGAAGGCGATCGACTGCTTGCGCTTCTCGGTGATTGCCATGCCGGACATGATGACATCGAATTTGCCGACCAGCAGGGCCGGGATGATCCCATCCCAGTCCTGCGGCACGAAGGTGCATTTGATTGCGATGCGGCGGCAAAGCTCACGGCCGACATCGATGTCGTAGCCGTAGAGCTCGCCCTTGTCGTCCGTGCCGTCCCAGGGCGGCGAGGCGCCCTCGGAGGCGATGGAGATGACGCGTTCGCTCGCGCCGGCAGGCAAAGCCGGGATCAGCGACGCGATAGCGAAGGCAATAGCCAGGGGTATGCGCATGATGCACCTCTTTCGTTGGTCGGGATTGGAAGCAGTTTCTGGAGCGGCGCCGCTTCAGGGCAGAGGCGTCGTGACGCCTTCGCCGGGCAGGGGCGGGCGCCATCGTGATCTCGCCCGCTGCGCTGGCCGGCGGTCGGTCGAAAGCCTGCGTTCCAGGAATTGCGTGGCTTTCACGGCAATTGACGTCAACAGCAGATAGATCGCTCCGGCGACGATGAAGATCTCGTAAGGCGCGAAGGTCGTCGAAACCATCTGTCTGGCCATGCCGGTGACCTCGAGCAGCGTTACGGTGCTGGCCAGCGACGAGCCCTTGATCATCCCAACCACCTCGTTGCCGTAGGCCGGGAGCGATATCCGCAAAGCGATCGGGAAAGTGACTAGGCGGGCGGTCTGGAAGCGCTTCAAGCCGAGCGAGGCGGCCGCCTCGATGGCGCCCTTCGGCACTGACTGGAGACCGCGGCACAGGATCTCCGTCGTATGCGCCGCGCTGTTCAGGGAAAAGGCAATAAGCGCGCACCAGAAGGGATCGCGCAGCACCACCCAGAAAATGCTTGCCCGCACCGCCTCGATCTGGCCGAGGCCGTAGTAGATCAGGAAGAGCTGCACCAGCATCGGCGTGCCGCGAACGGCATAGGTGTAGGCCAGCGCCGCGCCCGAGAAGCTGGGACGCCCGAAGGCGCGGACGAAGGCCAGTGGCACAGATAGGAGAAATCCCGCAGTGAGCGAAAGCACCGTCAAGGTGAGGGTAAGCGCAATGCCGGAAGGCAGGACAGCGACCGCGTCGAGCATCAGAGGGAGGTTCATGGAGCGCCCCTCCTAGCGGCCAAGAGCGGGATAGCGCCGCTCGGCCAAGCGGATCGACAGCAGCGTGAGGGTGGTCAGCGACAGGTAGAGGGCTGATGCCGCAAGATAGAAGGTTAGTGGGGAGCGCAAGGATCCGGCTCCGATATAGGCAACGCGCATGACGTCGGTCAGGCCGACGATTGAGACCAGCGCGGTGTCCTTGAAGAGCGAGATCCAGAGGTTGCCATAGGCCGGCAGCGCCAGCCGCAGCATCTGCGGCCCGATGATGAGAAGCCACCGCTGCCAGGCGCTCAGGCCAAGCGCCTTGGCCGCTTCGGTCTGGCCGGAAGGCACTGCGGCGATCGCGCCGCGGAACACCTCTGTCGCATAGCCGCTGAAAACCACCGATAGCGCGATGACGCCGGCGCTGAAGGCGTTCACCTCGACATAGCGGCCGGCGAGCCTGCTGGCCAGCGTGGTCCCGCCGAAATAGATGAGCAGGATGATGAGGAGCTCAGGCACGCCACGCACAATCGTGGTGTAGGCCGTCACGATGCTGGTGAGCCGCGGGTGCGCCGCGCCTTTCGAGATGGCCAGGAACACTCCGGCAGCCGTCCCCAGGCAGCCGCTGATCAGCCCAAGGCTGACGGTCACGGTGAGGGCGACAGCAAACTGAGCAGTAAAACCACCCATCAGGCATTTCCTTGGGGCAAAATACGGTAAGACATGCCGCTCATCTGCAGCTTAGGATCGGCTGGCATACCTACGGTTGTAGGTTTTATAACAAGTAACCAGCAGTTAACTTTTAGACATTGACTATGCTACGACTTGTATTATTCGCCTTCAACCTATAATTTTCATTATTTTTGCTATAAGACATTGTTATAGCGTCGAACTATTCTCAAACGAAGTTTGCGGTTTGCGAATGCCGCGAACGCTGGCCCAGCCTTGCGCCGCCAGGAAAACAGCCGACGCCTTGCCAGCCTGAAGGGCGAAGCGCATCCGGCAAGCGAGCGCGAGCGCGGATCCGAATTGTGCGGAAAGGAAGGCGATTGAGGCGTGGACTGCTGAACTTCGGAGCCAGCTATTTGTCCGCGGAGGTTACGCGCAAAAGAGTGACGGGATCGCACTCCAGGGCCTTCGCGATCCTCTCGGCCACGTCCAGGCTGGGGTTCTTTTGCCCGCGTTCGATGCCGCCCATATAGCTGTAGGCGAGCCCCACTTCGGTTGCCAGCGATTCCAGGGTCATTCCGCGCTTCAGGCGGACCCTGCGAACGTTCGCTCCAAAAATCTCCGCCAGGCGCATGCGCGCATAGCGATAAGCAAACCTTCAGCTTTACCAGTCACTATAGTGACTATATTATAGTGTTCCGGGATTGCGCCCGATCTCGCGCGTGGCGCCCGCAGGTTTTGCTCCGGGTCTGCCAGGCAGCGAACACAAAGGGCATCGGACGATCCGTTAGAAGGAGCGCAGGCAATGGAATTGCTGCCAGGCGGCTTGAAGTTCCGTCAGCTGCAGGTCTTTCGCGCCGTGCTGCGAACGGGCTCGACAAGGCGCGCCGCAGCCGAGCTCGGCATCAGCCAGCCCGCCGTCAGCCAGCATGTCAAGCAGCTCGAGGCGACCGTCGGCCTCACGCTCTTCAAGCGGTCCGCCAACCGCATCGTGCCGCTTCTCGAGGCTTGGGAATTGCTGCGGAACGTCGAAATGGCGCTGACGTCGCTCGGGCGACTGGAAGCATCCATCTTCGCGAGGAAGAATGAAGAAAAGCAGCGGATCGCGATCGCCGCGCCATCCGTGTTCGGTTTCGTGACCCTGCCGAAGGTGGTTGCCGTCATCCATGCCAAGACCGCTTCGAACGTGCGTTCTATCTCGGGCAGCTACGAACAGATCGGGGAGCACATCCTGGCCGGCCGCGCCGACCTCGGCATTTCAAGATTGCCGCTCGACCCGCGCCTGTTCGAATGGGCGCCGCTCGGGTCGGCGCGCAACGTCTGCATCTTTCATCCAGACCATCGGTTCTCGAGACAGGCCCGCGTCGATGCCGAGGACCTTGCAGGCGAGACCATCGTTGATATCGATCCGCAATTCGCTGCCCACCAGATGAATTTCAATGCGCTGCGCTTCGCCGGCGCGGAGCCCGACATTCTGGTCGAGTTCGATTGCAATGGTCACGAAGCAGGGTACGTGTCAGCTGGCCTTGGCATTGCGATAACCAACGAGATTATCGCGCGCGAGTACGCTGCGTTCGACCTTGAAGCGAGGCCGGTGGAACCCTCGGCACTTTATCACTATGTCGCGATCTGGCAGAAGGGCCGCACGTTCTCCGGTGCATTGAACACATCGCTCGAGGCGATCATCGCCGCCTTCTCAGAACCCGCTGCAGATGTGCCACCACCGCCTGCAGCAGACTAAGATGGCCGGCGCCTCCCGTTGGGAGATTGCCTGAAGCATTCCTTGGCGCGCAAGCCGGCCAACCTTAAAGGCGGCCCGAGGCACCAGACTTGAAGGCATATTTGTAAACCGTGCGGTTTCCTTCATCGGTCACCCGCACCCAAAAGCGTTCATCTTTCCGGGCCGTGACGTGCTTGCCGGTGGCCTTTCTGGCGGCCTCCCAAGGGGTGTCTGCGCTGGCGACGCGATGGGAAATCGGCATGTCGCCGATCATCTCTTCCACCCTGTAAAGCCTAACCGTCATCAGGCTCACTCCAACAAAGGAGCGTCCCAACTTGCACTCGATCAGGTTGTTCCCTCTCGAGCGTATCTATCCTCTGGGGTCTCGATCACTGCCGGCAGCCACCCCGCGACAGGCCGGGTCGCCACAGCTTCACCTGATGGAAAAATTGCAATCAGGGCGGCGCGGCACAATGCAGCTTAGACAATAGTGCCCGGCCTGCGGGGGTTTTGGGAGACCTACGGTAGACAGGCCGGGCTTGCCCCCGTTTTGGGTAGAGGGGCAAGTCTAGATTATGCGCCACCTTTCGGCGGCGATCAGCACCGCTAGGGCGGCTTGGCGGGGTGAGCACCCTTGGCGGAAGGCATGACCAGGGCCGGCAAAAAAACAGGCAATGGCGGAGGCGGCTTTGAGATCGCTATGATCGCTGTCATCGTTGCGGCTGCCATGGGGCTAATCGTAGTCGTAGCTACGGAAATGCAGTGAATGCCAGTTGCACCTGCCCCCGACGCTCTTGACAACCGGCGATAGCACAGGCCAGTTTCGCCGCGTTTTAAGACCAAATCGGGGGAATTCCTTTGAAGAAGACATACGAGAAACCCACACTGCGCAAGCGTGAGCGCCTGGCCACGGTTGCGGCCGCCCCGATTTCTGGGCCGCCGCGCTAAGCTCGCTCGCCTTAGATCAAAGCCCGTCGGCGCTGGTCGGCGGGCTTTTTTCTTTTTCCCTCACATCGAGCAATGCCGCGAGGACTTCGGCCGGAGCTTCGACGCCAATGAAGCTGCGAACGAGGTCAGATGCATGCCTTTCCCATTCTTGTGGCGGAAGACAACCTTCTACGACCGAACGCCGGAAGGCTTCTCGAAAGACGTCAAATTCAAAAGCGGAAATGAAATTTGCAGAGCGCTTGCTCATGGCTTTCTCCCTGCGGAATTGGGCGAAAGCACCTGAGTTGACTTCCAAGCGCCCGTTTGCCGTGAAGGTGCGGGCGACGACAGTACCTTACACCCGCACCATGACGTGGTCACTCTCATTTGTTGTGACCTTGCCCCTCTGATCTAATCCGGTTTGAAGTTCGTTCTGGCCCATCGAGAGGACCAGGACATGAAGCGCAGCC
>NZ_NSGD01000044.1:0-8820 GCF_002294955.1 Mesorhizobium sp. WSM3864 | reverse complement strand
CTGGGACTGGCCTTCTCCAGCCGCGCGTCGCTCGGCACAGCCTATGGCAACGGCGCATTCGTTGGCCAGCACGGCTCGTGGAATAGAAGCGTACACAGCGGTTATAAGGTGATCTTCGTGCCATTCCGCGGTGGTAGACCGAGCGGGGCCCCGAAGGATGTGCTCACCGGCTTCCTCGGAAATGATGGCAAGGCGATGGGCCGTCCGGTCGGCGTTGCTGTCGATCGGGCCGGCGCGCTGCTCGTCGCCGACGATGTTGGTAATGTCATCTGGCGGGTCAGCCGAGCGAAGGTGCGTTAGCGCCAGTGCCTTTCTGGCCGTTTTTTCGCAAACCGCGATCTCCAGCGTATTCGCATACAATGACTGTTTGCGGGGCACAGCAAGATCTTACCTCTGCCGCCGAGATGCCATTCATCGTGCTCGACGGCTCCGATCTGGAAGCGGCGCTCGATGGTGTGATGGTCGCCAAGATGCGCAATGCCGGCGAGGCCTGCACCGCGGCCAATGCGTCCAGGCGGCATCCACGATGCGTTCGCTGAGGCTTACGCAAGCGCATGGCGGCGCTCGCGTTCGGCCCGGGCACGGACCCTAAAACCGAATGCAGGCCGATGATCACCAGAAAGGCCGTGGACAAAGATCGATCCGCTGGATCAGGACGCGGTTGGCCGCGGCGCGAAAGTCCCGTGTGGCGGCGCCGTGTGAGGGTTTCTTCTACCCGCCAACGGTTTTGAGCGACCTGCCGGAGGACGCCTGGCCCATGAGGAGATATCTGGGTCCGTGACGCCAATCAGCAGCTTCGAGGATGCGGCGGAGGCCACTGCAAAGGCGAACAGCACCGAGTATGGCATTGCCGCCTATATCTACGCACGCAATCTTGCCAAAGGCACCAGCATGGCATCCAAGATCGAGTCCGGTATGATCGCGCTCAATCGCGGTCTGATCTCCGACCCTGCCGCCCCGTCGGCGGCGTCAAGCACAGCGGGCTTGGGCGCGACAGCGGCCAGAAGCATGGCAAAGGCCACCTCTGGGACGGTCGAACGAATATTTCGCTATTCGCCATGCGCTACCACCCGACAATCGGGACTCGGGCGATGAGTCCGCGCTTCAATGACATCGTAGAGGCGCACCGGCAACTTCCCTGGCCAGCAATTGTTCCGACGGTTTGGCCAGCACTGAGCCGAACGCTAATGGCGGGCCCGCTTGTCAGGCGTCATCGCATGCTTCGTGACCTGAAGGTTCCGTCAGCCATCGGCCGGCGGCCCTGCACTCATGGCAGAAGATCACCTTCACCATCAATGAGGCAGCCATGGTGCGGCCCGAGCCGCTTACAAGTCAGGCAGTCGACCGATAGCCCTGTGCCGGCCTCCAGCTTTTTGCCGAGCGTGTCTTCCGTAAAGGGAAATTTCATTGTCATGGCGAATCCTGGTGAAACTGGGGTCGCGGCACCTGTGAGGATTATATTCCTGATCGCCAGGCGATTGCCAGAGGTTACGCGATCACGCCATGTCCTTTTGAGGTAGAGATTAGCTATCTTGCATGTGCGGCGGACCGCTAGTTCGCCAGGCCGGCGCCAGGCTCAGGCAATTCTCCCCACGAGAAAAGGCGCCGGTCACCTTAGCCCGCCGCTGGGTGTGGGGGCACACCGAGCGGCGGGTTATCGGATCTGCCGAACATTGGCATCCTCTTAACGAGGTAGAAGCCAGCGCCCACGCTGTCCCGCATCATGTTGTTGGTAGTCAATTCGGGAAAGAATTCTGCCCCGCGTCCACTCAATGCCGCGCCTTCAGGAAATGAGCCTCTCGAAGCAGGGCAGGAAAGTCTTGCGCGTCGTCGGTCGGATGGCCGTGACGCGCCAGCTTTTCTATGAGGGCGCGCTGGCGGGCAATAGGCGCCTCGCCTTCGCGGAACTGGCGCTCTGCCATTTCCAAGAGAGTTTCGCTGCGCGGCATGGCGTTAGCGACGGCGGTTCCCTGCATCCTGTAGCTGCGACCAGGATCAGGCCCATCGCAGCGAAAACGATGACGGCCACCATAGTGATCTCAAAGCCCTTGTCGGCATTGCCTATTTTTGTTGTTGGCCATGGTTCATGCCTTACTGCTAACAAACTGGAGCACCGCCCATGGGCGACACAACCCATCAAACCCCAGCTGGCCCTGTCATCTGGCGAGGGCGGAAGCGCGCTGTGGTTTAAAAATGATTGTAGGTCCGGAGTGGCATCTATTCGCTGCCTCAGTCGGCCAAGCCCCCACCGTGCTGCATCGCTTCGCTCAGAAGGTGAAACACGCTATCGACCTCCTCGTATATCTCTTTGGGCGCGATGCCCTGGCGCCCAGCAGTAGCCAGGAGTTCAAACACAAGATCGGCAATTGCCCCTGGGTCTTCGGTGCTCACGTTTGGCAGATGTTCTGCCATCCATCGGCCCAGAAATTTCAAAGCCCGCGCGCTCATGCTGAGGAAAATCTGGCCGCTACCTTAGGGTCCTTCCTCGAATCGGTCGCATGCAAGAACCCGCTCGCTTGAGGGGGACGAGGGGGTTCCAGTCTTTCAGACGGCACGGGTAGATGCCAGGACGACCCGTGCCGTCGCGACCATGATCGCATGCCCGTTGAGATGTTCTATTCAGACAGAAGTCGGAGAGACTGACACTTTGGTCCCTATGCTGAAACCTTCGCCTCGCTGCAGCATTTGATAGAGCCGGCGGAATGCGTCACCTTCCTCGTCGATAGCAGCTAGAGAGGTGCCCGCCGTTCCCTTCCTGGAGTGACGAGCATCTGTGTGAGTAGAGAGCCAAGGCCCCAGCGCTGATCAGCTCAGTGCTGGGGCTGTCTGTTCGCCGACGACCGGCGCGCCCGACTCAACCTTGATCTTAATAATCGGGTGCCCGCGTACGTCGCGGATGGCGCGTAGCAAATCGCGGCTATCGGCACCGTCAGCCAACGCGCACTGGCAATCTCGTCGCCCTTTACAGGCCAGTTGGCGCCGCGGATCGCAGAGTGCTCGTGGCCCATCTGGCTAATATCGCCGCGGATCCTAGCGGCTATGGCCGACAAGACGGCGGCGATGTGCGAACCAAGATGGTAGGTGTAGCCAAAGGCCGCTGACCTATTTGCCGCGAAAAGCTGTGAACGGGGCGCTTGCCGGCTATTGGGGAGTCAAGGCGGGTCATAGGCGACTCGCGAAGGTGGAGGCGTGCAGCTGCGATCCCGCTTCAGCTGGTTGGATAGTCACTACAGAAATTCCTTGTGAAAAGAAGCTGGGAATGTTCGGACGTCACTATTGCTAATCGTGGCAGACAGCGCACTGTCGCAACATGGTGGCTGGGCACGTCGAAATCGTCCTGTTTGAGCAGTCGATCGCCGACCCCGATGGCATCCAGCGACCGTTCTCCGACAGGGTGGCCGATGCCGCGCACAAGACCGCGGGATCACTGTTGTTCGATGTGCGTATCGACGGCGACGCTAAGGTTCAGAGAATGGCCGCAATAGGTTATGAGAACGCACACGCTGCTGTAGTTGTGCTTGAGAAGGGCGGCCAACTGAAATGTGCCTCAGTAAATGGCGACGCTACCGTTCTTGTCGCAGACTTGGCTGCTTGGGAGGCATCGCCGTTAAGGGAACATGTGCACGCCGAATACCGCGGCACGGCACTGATCTTGCTGGCGAAGCTTCGTAGCTCTGGCCACTTCAAATAGGGCTTTTTACAGAGCCTCGCCTCGCCGCTGCCCCCATTCAGCCAGCCCATCTGCGCAAAGCTCCGCCTCGCCTAGCGCTGCGGATCTTAATGACGAGACCGGCGATCATCTCGGTGCCAGCCTCGTTGAATGCCGTCACGGCAATTCAGCTGTCGTGATATTTGCCAGCCCTGCCCCGCTGCCGCGCGCGAATTGCAGGCGGCGGGCCTGCTCACGTTGTAGGAAAACGAAACATCATCGCTCGCCAGGACAGCGGCTCAGCGTGCGTACTCCCGTCCCCGCGCAATGGGTCTCGGAGTGATAAGTTTACGCCTGTGTTGCTGGGGCAGGTTTATCGGCCGAAGACAGAGCCTAGCAGCCCGACCGCGCGATCTCTTCGCGGGGCTCACGAACATTTGAGGACCCCTGAAGAAGCCGATGGACGCTCCGGGACGAGGCGAGCTAGCATCCGGAATATTTTAGGGATATTGAATGTTCCACGCCTATGCCCAACCGAGACTTACTGTCGGGGGAACAATCAAAAGCCGCACGAGCTCTGTTGAGCTGGTCGCGAGTGCGGCTCGCGGCCAGGGCGCATGTTAGCGAACCGACGATCCTCAAATTTGAGAACGGGTCCAGGAACCTGAATCGGCGCCATGCTGCCGCTATACGCCGGGCTCTGGAGGATGCGGGAGTTGTCTTTAGCCCCGGTGGTCCATTGCTACCTCGCTCCGAAGGTCCGAATGATGAACGCCAGACGGACAGTAGGATGTGGCGGCGGCGGCAGACGAAACGCACGCCCTAGAAACCTCGCACTCCTATGAAGGTGTTTCGGCCTGGTGTCCGCGCGAATAGGTCAGGGTGATACGCTTGCCGCCGCAAACGGCGCATTTCATCTTCAGCCGCAGCCGGCGTGGGCACCATGGCTCGCTCGTTCAGAGAGCGGATACCAGCCTTCAATTTTGCCGAAGTCCAAAGTGATGCGGCTTGGCCTCGACAAGGTGACACGGATCTAGATGATTGTCGCTGCCTGGCCCAACTGAGACAGCCGGCGTCCTTCGGGCTAATGTCGGGCGAATAGGTCAGCGTGACACGATTGGCGCTGCAGATCATTTCGACCAGACGTCGGAAGCGGTTACGAAAGGATTGCATGTTAAGACGCCCACGGGATTGCCGATCCTATATTGATCTCGTAAATCGTGATCAAATTCCGCTAGGGTTCTTGAGATGAATGAAGACGATTCGAAGGGTGCTTCGGCAGAGGATGTGCGGCACGCTCTGAAGGGATGGGCATTTTTCTTAGTCGTGACGACCGCCATTTTTGGCGTTGCCTACGCGCTGATTGAGATGTGATGGCCGCCCACCGGACCCGGCGGGACGGCTTGCCCGAGAAGATCGGGGAGCAACTTTGCCTTGCTGGCCTGGACCGTGCTTCGGGATTTCCTTTGCTTCGCCTTCTCTCGGCTTGGGGCGGCTACTCAGCCCGCACTTTGCACCTCAGATAAACCAGGTCGCAACCAACCCCAGTGAAGCTGAAAAGATTGCGACAGTGGTAGCCCACCCGAGTGCGTTGGTTCCGCGGCTGTTGACCTTATCTCCCATGATACGCGGGTTGTTGGTCATCAGCACTATGAGAAGGAGCAAGGGGGGCGTGGAAAAACCCTGCACAATGCCGGACCAGACAAGTGCCTTCATCGGGTTGAACCCGAGAAAATTCAACCCTACCGCAATCAGCGTAAACACGCCGATCGCAGCGTAAAACTTTGGGGCCTCTCGCGGCTTGGCATGCAGACTGTGGTCCCATCCAACTGCCTGCGCCAAATCGTACGCTGCCCCGGTGGTCATCACCGGAACTGCGAGAAAGCCAACTCCGATCACGCCCGCGGCGAAAAGCACACTGGCAGCGGCTCCTGCAAGTGGCTTCAGCGCCTCAGCTGCCTGGGCGGCGGTCTCGATGTCGCGCTGCCCGGCGTCGTAGAGTGTCGATCCGGTCGACAAGATGATGAAGTACATGATCACGTTTGAGAACATCATGCCGATCAGGATGTCGCGGCGGGAGCGCCGCAATTCGGCTTGGGTGGCTCCCTTTCGCTCCTCAAGCGTGGTTCTGCCCGCAGCAATCTCCTCCTCGACCTCTTCGTTCGATTGCCATGTGTAGAGATACGCCGAAAGGGTCGTGCCGATTATGGCCACCAGGATCGAGAAAAACTCGCGGTTGAATTGGACCTTTGGAACAAGTGTGCCCCACAGCACCGCTGCTGCGTCGGGGGCGGCCAATACAGCTGAGCCGACATAGGCCAGCAACGCAAGCGCGAGCCAACGGAAGACGTCGCGTATCAGTGTATAGGAACCCCAAAGCTGGAGAGCGAAAATCACAGCCGCAACCGCGCCCACAATGATCGGAATGGGAACCGGAAGAAAGATATTGATCGATGCTGCCATTCCACCAAGATCGGCGGCTGCTTCGATCGTGTTGCCGATCAGCACACCGACAAGAACCGTCCAAAGCAGCCATCTTGGATAAAAATCGCTTATCACCTGGAAGAGGCCGCGGCCAGAAACCTGTCCCAGCTTCGACGAGAGATAGACGACCGTGTACATCATCGGGAGCGTTACAGGAGCGGTCCAAAGCAGGTCAGGGCCAAAGCGGGCGCCGGCACTCGCGTAAGTGCCTATGGCTGAGCAATCGTCATCGGCCGCGCCGGTGATCAGTCCGAGTCCGAGGGCCCGTCCTAAGCCGTCTTTCTTGTTTTCCTTGGATGGAGTTGTCTTCGGCTCGCGAGGGGTCATTCCGGCGATGCCGCGCTGAGGGCCAGATATAGCGCCACGACCAGGAGATCGAGGTAGAGCATGCAGAATATAGTTCGGGACATGCTGTTGAGCCCCCTGTGATGGCCCCAAATCTCGCAGGCGGCAGCTTTGTTCCCAGCCCGTGGGGAGATTTCCCCGCATGAGACAACTTCCGATGTTCCCGTTGGGCGGCTGACCTTAGCAAGGGAACATTGGACCTCAGTCGGGCGCCACATCACCTCCTTTACCTTGGACGGCCGGCGCAGCCAGATCTTCTAGGCCTGCCCAGACTGCCGTTGCTGCCGAGTTCGCTGGCCCGTGTGAGACCAAGGTCCCATCCTTCAATTCAAAAGTCGCATCGACGAAACATATTGCCCGCTCTTCCATTGGGTTCGGGACTGGCGAGTAACGCGTCCCTTCGTCGTGAGTTTCTTGTCGAGTCGGACACCCGCTGCGACCTGCGAAGCGGCGGGTGTTTCATTGCCGGGAGAAAGCGTCGTGCAACTGGGCGAGATGATTGCCAACCTCTGCGCCGCCCTCGTCCTGATCTGCCTGGTCGCCACTGTGTTCCTGCTGGCAGGAAAACCTCTCTGGCCTGATCAAGAGGCTAAGATGGTGATCCTTCTGCCGCCGGACGCGATGACAACCGCGTCAGTCGCGAGGCCAACCCACCCGCGTTTACCTGACCACGTCGATGCCGGCCTCGTGGAGCCAAGGCCTGACTAGCGCCGCCTGGGAATAAGCCGGCGGGCAGCCGGTCCATTGAGACCGGATTCACTATTCGTTCATGATATTAGCGCACGCTGATAAGCAGGCATGGCAAGTACCGCGTACACGGCTATGGCCCCAGCGTTGATCCCCCCTCAGCGCTGGGGCTTTTTACCCCTACCGTCATTCCGAGTTCAATTCTGATCTGCATGAGCTGAGTGCCATTCGGATCTCGGACCGTGCACACCAGGTCGCGGTATTGGGTCGCCGGTGGCCCGCCACCATTTTCCGAACGATTCGAGCGCCCTTTTCTTGGCCGACTCAGCGCCGGGAAGTAGGACACCGCGTGCATCGTCACCACTAAAGATGAAATGAGGCATGGTAGGCTTACCTCGTGCGGGAAAGGTCACCTAATCATTTCGTAAAAGCTGGCCTGACAAAGCACTCGGAAGGAAGGCGGGCGACCCGGCCTGCGTGCGGCGGAGTCGGGGGACGACTTGAGCGGGACAGGCCGGGCCTCTTACCCCGTCAAGAGCCGGGGCAGATACACATTATGCGCCCCTTTGCAGTGACCCACATTAACATTTTCTAAGACTTAGCTAATAAAGAGCCCGGCAAACAGCCTCAGGGGTGCGCCGCCTGCAGGCGTCGGGGCCCATTGGGCTGGCAAGGCCGGGCTTCGCCCCGTTTGGCAGGGCAAGTCTGCATGATGCGCCTTTCGCCGGCTGGCACTAGGCGTACCTTTGTCGCGGCTAATCAGCGTAAGCGACGGGCTTCATGTTGCCACCTGACGGCAACACCCAAGGGGATCGACCTGCCGATTTGGCGCGCCCGCAAGCGGATAGGAGGAACATTCTCGCCTCGTCCGTCTTTCCTTAGGCCAGAGAGGAGGAACGGAACCATGGCGGACGACAAAAGCAAACGCGATGCGCGCGATCGCGACCGTGTGTCGGGGGATCAGGAGTATGAGGTCGGCTACTTCGCCAGCAAGTTCGGACTCTCGATCCCTCAGGTCCGCGAGCTGATCGCGAGGCATGGAAATGACCGCGAGACCCTAGAGCGTGAAGCAAAGGCGCTAGGCACTCGATGAGCCGCTACTTCTTCGACACGTTCAACGGCTCAGCTCACGTGACCGATGAAACCGGCGCGGAACTGGATGACATGCAGGCGGTAAGGCGGGAGGCCTCGACGGCATTGGCCGAGATGGCGGCCGAGATTGTTCCGATCGAAGACCGGCTCGAACTCTTCGTCGATGTTCGGGATGAAGCGGGTGCCCGGGTTCTTAAAGCTCGTGCGATCTTCGAAATGTTCGAGTGAACTGGCTGCATGCTCAAGGCGTGACGCTCGCCGCCTCTGGTTTGCGGCGAGAAGCACCGGCTTACCTGAGTCAAGGAAGTGCTTGAATAGTCCGGTGTAGCTACCCTTGTAGGTCGGGTCGGCAACGAGAACGTCCGCGCACCACGTGTGAAACTATGGGCTGGGCCTGCGCTCGAGGTCGCGCCAAGGTTTGGCATGGCGGTGCGAAGGAACATTCCTGATGCAAAGTGGTTCGGGCGGATCCCAACACTGGAGAACCCTCATGTTCATGCACAATAAGCGACTGCAATACACCGTCCGTGTGTCGGAGCCGAATCCGAAACTGGCGTGCATGA
>NZ_NSGD01000043.1:0-9478 GCF_002294955.1 Mesorhizobium sp. WSM3864 | reverse complement strand
ATCTGGGCCGAGCTTCTGGGGCTCGATCGGGTCGGCCGCCACGACCACTTCTTCGAGCTCGGCGGCCATTCGCTGCTGGCGGTGCGGCTGCTCAGTGGGGCCTCAAATCTTGGGCTGCAATTCAGCGCCAGCGATCTGTTCCGGACACCCATTCTGAAGGATCTGGCGTTGAAGCTCAATTTGGGACCACAGCCGAGCAATTCAGGAGTGATCCCCATTCGTGCGACGGGATCGCAACCGCCGCTCTTTTTTCTTCCGACGGGGAGGGGCGATTGTTCCTACGCCGTCAAGCTGGCAAGCGAAATGGACATAGACTGTCCCGTCTATGCGGTACCATGGCCGGATTTCAATGAATTGTGTGCCCCGACTCTTGAAGAAATGGCCTCGCAGGCGATCGGGGTGATGAAAGAAATCCAGCCGACGGGGCCGTATCGCCTCGCAGCGTATTCTTCAGGCGGAATATTGGCCTACGCAATTGCGTCGCACCTGTGGAGGTTAGGCGAAGCTGTCTCGTTCTTGGCCTTCATCGATGTTGCGCTACCTGCAAATGGCTCGACCATGTCATCCAACCAAATCGCCAACGAACTGGTTCTGGAAAGCCTCGAATGCTTGGACGACGAGCGCTTTGCAGAGCTCGAACGTTTCGCTGAACAAAGCTCGATCGCCCAGCTGCTCGAGAAAGCGCAGCAAATCGGAGCGATCCCGTTAAATCGTGATCTGCAAAACGATGCGGTGATTTATAAAAAAATTGCTCGGTTTCATGTAGCGCTGCAGGGGTATGAACCTCCATCCTTGCCGGTAACAATACACCAGTTTTATGCCACTGAAACTAACCTTCCCCGGAGGGAACACGCCAAGAACTCCACAGACCAATACGCAACGTCGCCAATGCGGGGATGGGACCGGGTTTTGGATGCGTCGGCCATTCATACCGTGCCGGTTCCAGGCGGTCACGAGAGCATGGTGGCGAACCCGGGAAACTGCAAAGTTTTGGCTCAAGCCATTTCAAAGGCCTTCGGCAAATCACCGAACGGGCTCCACCGCCAGACTGAGGTGGGGGACAGTTTGCAGTCAGCGCCGGAGTAGTCGCGACCCCACAACACGTCGGTCCTGGCCCAAAACTCTCCCCCGAACCGCCTCAAAGAAAGCAGGGTCGGATGGGCGCCTTCAAGTCAGGCCGCGTGGCAGCCCTCAGCCATGCTTGGTGAACGCCCGCTGCTATTTCGGCGCTGGGCAAGGCCTTTGCCCAATGACAATCCAATTTGGTTAGAAAGACTCGCTTTCTATCTTACGGCACCAAGCGCCTGGCCTAGCCTTCGACTGGCCGTGGCAGAAACCGAGCAAAGGCCGGTCACCGAACATGGGCAATTGAGAGCAGGAGAGACGCCAGCGGAACGGAACGTCTGCATCAAGGTCTTGGTAAGTATGAATTGGGCATCGCGCAACGGATCCGTTTGCATGTAGCTGTTGCGAAGTTGTAGCGAACGCTCGGCGACAACGACACCGCAAAACCATCTTATATTCTGGTGCTAGGTTTGACTAATATCCCGATACAGAAGGATCGTGTCCACGGACGTGGTGTCGCTGACGGCCTTGATCTCCGTGCTCTCCGGCGTGGGCCGGAATGATCAGCGCGCCACTGCCGGCAGGCTGATGAGCGGATCATCGCTCTTCTGACTGATGGTCTCAAGGGTCATGTAGCGCGCCCGCTGCACGGCCCATTCATCATTCTGTTCAAGCAGCAGGGCGCCGACGAGGCGGACAATGGCATCGTCATTGGGAAAGATGCCGACGACCTCCGTCCTCCGCTTGATCTCGCCGTTGAGCCGCTCGATCGGGTTGATCGAGTGAAGCTTGACGCGGTGCTCGTTCGGAAAGGTCATGTAGGCGAGGACATCGTGTTCGGCTTCATCCATGATGGCGGCGAGCTTCGGTACCTTCGGCCGGATCTGATCGGCAACGGCGCGCCATTGCACGCTTGCGGCCTCGGCCGTCTCCTGGGCAAACGCGGTGGCGATGAAGGCCGAGACGACCCGGCGCCCGCTCTTGCCGGCATGCGCCAGCACGTTGCGCATAAAATGCACGTTATGCCGACGTCGGCATAACGTCCATTATGCCGATGTCCGGATTATGCCGACCTTGGGGGTGGATGTCGGCTTCGGAGGCGGTGATCGCTGCGATGGGGTCGGCATAATCAGAGCGCCTCGAGGAAAGCGAGAAGCTTGTCGGGCGGTCTGTAGCGTCCTGGCGCCGTGTTGGCCGGCGTGGTTTTCGCCAGGGTGCGTTCTTTAAGTTCCAGATCGGCGTGCAAGTAGATGTGGGTGGTCTCGATCTGTTCGTGGCCAAGCCACAGCGCGATCACCGAGGTGTCGACGCCGGCACGCAGCAGTCGCATTGCCGCGGTATGACGCAAGGTGTGCAGTGTGACCCTTTTCCGCTGCAGCGACGGCCAGTTTCTGGCAGCGATTTCGACATACCTCGCGAGCCGGTGCTCGAGAGCGTCGCGGCTGATCATCCTGCCGGTCTGTGTAGGGAAGAGGGGATCGGCCGGCTGCCCGGCACGTTCGGCCAGCCCGACGCGCAGCACGGCGGCCATGTTGGAGGTAAGGGGTGTGATCCGCTGCTTTCGCCCCTTTCCGATACAGCTGACATGAGCGCCGGAACCGAGATGGATATCGGCGCAGTGAAGGCCGATCAGTTCGGACGCCCGCAGGCCGGTTTGGGCGGCGAGCCGAAGCAAGGCGTAGGTCGACCGCGCGGGGGCGGACAGCAATACATCGAGTTCCTCCTCCGTCAGGAACGTCACAAGCCGTCGCTCAAAACGCTTAGGCGGAATCGCGAGCACCCCTTCGATTGTCGCGGCGTACTCGGGGTAACGAAGGGCGGCGAACCGGAACAACGACCGGATTGCGGCAAGCCGCGCATTCCGGGTCCGCGCGCTCGATATCGGCGTCGTCGAAGACCAGGAACGGCGCGTTGCCGCCGAGTTCCATCGACACCTTCTTGACGGTGACGGACGACTTCTGGATCAGGATCTGGCCGACCTCGGTCGAGCCGGTGAAGGTGATCTTCTTGACCAGCGGGTTGGCGCAGATCTCGTCGCCGATCTCGCCGGCCCGCCGGTCAGGATGTTGATGACGCCTTTGTGGTGATCAGAATCGGCTCGAGCTTTGCCGCAGCTTGCCTTGTCGCGCGGCAGCTCTACACCGTCGGCCGGATTCCAGCCGATCTGCGCTCTCGCCAGCCGGGTATCCCGCGTCCTGACGGTTTGCATCCTTGGCCACGAGCACTTCCCCACTCGGCAAGGTTAGGTGGAGGCCGACGTGATCGCCGAGATAGACAACTCGGACACGCATGCGGAGATAACAATATCGCGCTTCTATGAACGTCTTTTCGCACTTGGCGCTTTCATGCGAGCGGAGCTGGACGGCATTATCGATCGCCTTGGCCTGCCCGCGCAGAGCGCTGGGTTTGGCTCGGTCTGGCTGATCTATTTCCTCAGCGGTCCCTACGGAGACTACCAGGACCTGCTGCGCAACGACGATGCCTTCGATCTCGCATTCCGCAAGGAGATGATAGCGAACCGTCTGATGGGTCAGCCGCTCCCGCTCAAGCGTCTTTAGCAAACGCGTGCCGCAGGTCGTGGAGCCGTGGTCGGCAACCTGCCGAGCGGGGGGCGATAACGACGCGACAGACGAGCTTCTGGAACGTGTTTTGAACGTTCACATAGAGCAGCCTCGTGCCGGCCGGTGAGACGAACAGGGCCGGCGTGTTCGGCGGCCGGCGGGGTCGATCGCGCCGGCGCAGATAATTGCCGAGGGCCGCAACAGTGCTCGGATGTAACGTCAACTCGCGGGATTTTCCGGACTTTCCGCGGCGAATGGTGAGGCCGCCGCCGACCGCATCGAAGTCGTCGCGGTCCAGGCCGATCGCTTCTCCAACCCGCATTCCGGTCACGGCCAGCAAGCCGATCAGGGTCCGGTAGGTTGCTTCCCGATGCGGCGTGCGCAAGGCCGCGGTTGCCGTCATCAAGGCGATGACGTCCTCCTGCGAATAGAGGTAGGGCGTCGCTCGGCAAGATCGCCCCGGCAGCAGATCACACGGCGGCACCTCGGTTGCCGGCTCGATCCCGCGCAGATGGGTCGCAAAGCCGCGAACGACGGAAAGTCGCGCCGACATCCAGCTTCGATCCGCGCCTGCCGGCAGCATCGCCCAAGCGAGGGCCGTCTTGGTGGTCAGGTGGTCTTCGCCTTGCGCCTCGAGATAGGTGAGGAACTGGGCAAGAAGCTTCTCGGACCGAACAAGCGTGTAGCCGAGGGCGCGACGCATGGCCAGGTAATCGGCCAGGGCCTGGCGAAGGCGCTCATGCCACCTCTCCCGGCCAAGGGCGGGCGATCGTTCGCAGGCTTCGCGATCAACCTTGGCATAGATCGCCGTTGTCAGGGCGCGGCGATGACGCAGGACCTGCCCGACCTCCGGTTCGACGCGCCGGCGCGCAACATCGCCGACGCCGCCGTATGGCGCAGGCGTGGGCGTGGATCCGGCCGAGCCCGGTGCGGCAATCGGCGGCGGCCACGATTTGCGACACGCCAGCGCTTGTGAGGGCATCGTGGGGCGCCCTGACTCGCACAAATACTGTCCGGCCCTGGGCGGTCCGGGGACGGCCGTGGCGCAGATAGGCCGCTACCGCTTCGCCGACATCGGCCGGCAAGGGAAGGTGTTCGATGCAGCTTCCTTTGCCCCGTACGAGAATCTCACCGGTCCGCCAATCCAGGTCGTCAAGCTTGAGCTTGGCGACTTCCCCCGCCCGCAAGCCGAGACGAACCAACATAGTCAGGACCGCGAAGTCGCGGCAGCCGTTCGACGTATCGCGGCCGCAGGACGTCAGCAGGCGCTGAACCTGGTCGCAATCCAGTCCCTTGGCAACCCAGCCAATCGCCGACCGGCGACCGAGGGCACGCAAGCGGCAAGAGATCGCGCGATGAGACCCTCGACATGAAGGAACGTGAGCAGCGACCGCAGCGCCGTTACAGTCAGGCTTGCCGCGCGCGGCTCAGCTGAGGGGAACGTGCCACGACAAAGGTGACGGCTCGGTCGCGGCCAAACCCGCAAGGTCCAGGGCACGCCCGTCGGACGACAATCGATGACGCAGAAAGGGGCGCACCATCCGGGCATAGACATCGGCGGTCGCTATCCCCAAACCGCGCTCAATCGCCAGATAGCGTTGGTATCGTTCCAGCAGCTGATCTGCCGGATCGTCGGGTGCACGGGGCGACGGCAGCACCACGCCGCGAGACTGCAAATAGGCCAACAGGGGCTGCAATGCTTTGATCGAGCGGAGTTGCGGGCCAGCGGCACGACGGGTACGGACGAACCGATCGACCTCGCTCGCACCCAGTCCCTCCACGTCCATGCCTTCCAATGCGAGCCAGCGGCTCAATCGCGCCCAGCCGCATCTGCTCGCGAGCGGAAAGCAGCGTATAGCCTTGTCGGGCGAGTTCGCCGGCAAACCCAGCCGCAAACGGGGCAAGCGGGCCCTGGACGCGAACGCGAACCGGATCGATTGACATGAAAGCATCCCCTTCTTTGGAAACAAGAAGAAGAGTTTGCACGATCCGTCAGACCGCCGGTGATTATGCCGACCCCATAGCAGCGATCGCCGCCTCCGAAGCCGACATCCACCCCCAAGGTCGCCATAATCCGGACATCGGCCATAATGTACGTAACAGCGCTGCCAGACTGCCTTGGGCAGGACTTCGCGGATCGCCGCCCTGAGCCCCGGATGGTCGTCGGAGACGACGAACTCGACGCCGGCGAGCCCGCGCGCTTGAGCCCTGCCACGAACGCGCGCCAGCTCGAATGGCTTTCCCGGTTGGCCAGATCGACACCGAGCACCTGGCGCCGGCCCTCCCAGTCGACCTCGATCGCCACCAGCACCGCCTGGCTGGCGATCACGCCGGCTTCGCGCGCCCGCTCATAGCGCGCATCCAGAATGAGGTACGGGTAAGGTTCGGCAGGCCGCTGCTCAAAGGACGCCTTCAGGGCTTCATCCAGCCGCGCCGTCGCCTGGCTTACCGTCGAGGCCGAGAAGGAATGGCCGCACAGCTCCTCGGTGATCGCCTTCACCTTCCGGGTCGACACGCCTTGCACGTACATCTCGACCAGCCGACACCAATGCCTTCTCCGAGCGCTAATAACGCTCAAACAACTCCGTCGAGAACCGGCCGGCCCGATCCTGCGGAACCCGGAGCTCCAGCACGCCAACCCGCGTCACAAGCTTGCGTTCGTAATAGCCGGACCGTTAACCAACCCGCTTCGTCGTCCGCTCGCCTACCCCGATCGCCTCCGTCATCTCGGCTTCCAAAGCCTCCTGCACGACAGTCTGCAATACCTTGCGAAAGCCGTCCTCATCTGACAACAGCAACGCTTTCAACTCGCCTCTGCTCAGTCTAATTTCTCGATTGGTCATGGCACTTACCCTTCCACGGGAATCGGTGATCGCAACGTCACCAGCGTGCCATGGCCGCCTCGCCTCAGGGCAAGGGCTGGTCTCTCTCCAGAACTTTTTGTAGAACCTTCAGGACACTATCTATCTGAGCTTAATCCGGTCGACCCGCCCTGGGACGTGATCCGTGTATCCGTGGTGTGGGAGGGTCGGCGCGGCGAGGCGTCCCCCTATCCCGATCAACGGCCCCAAACGTAGCCGCTCAAAGACGCATCATTGGAACGTCTGCTCGTCGCGCATCCTTCCTGTTCCCAGACCGTAGAGATTGATCCTCACGGCTCATCGATCAGATCGAGCTCAAGACCCAGGGTTTCAGGTAGGGTGGAGAACCTTCCGCGGCACTCCCGCGCTTCCCGCCGCAATATCGCCTTGCCGGCTTCACACAACTTTACATTCGCCCGCAACAGCCGAAACATTGGGCTCTCAGATTGGCCCAGTCGCGGCAGAGATGCCGCAGTAGCGAAAGGACCATCATGACGTACGATCACGACACCACGCAGAAGAAGGGCTGGGGCAAGCGCATCGCCATAGGCGGCATTGCGATAGTAGCGCTTGCCGCCGTCGGCGTCACTGGCGCGCTCAGCCAGGATTGCGGGCGCATGCAGCGCTTCGGCATGGACGGGGGCCACGGCGGACCCGACATGCACATGCAGGCCAACTTCAGCTACGAAATTGGGTTGAGGCATCACTTAGAGTGCATGCTCGATGATATCGACATCACACCCGAGCAGGAAGACAAGTTGGAGGCGATCATGGACAAGCTCGATCACGATGTCCGCCCGATCATACGCGGCTTCCACCACGCGCAAGACGATTTCGCCAAGCTGCTCGGCGCCGCAACCCTCGACCGCGAGGCGGCGGAGGAGCTGCGCGCTGAGCGCGTCGCGGCGGTCGACGAGGCCTCGCGCAAGCTGACGACGGCGCTGCTCGACGCAGCCGCGGTGCTGACGGCCGAGCAGCGGGCGGAGCTGTTCGAACTCTTCTAGGATCGCAGCCACCGACGCTGGTAAGCTCTGTACCGGCACAGGTTCGAATCGGAGCAGACAAACGAGCATGGCGGACCAGGTTCTCATCATCGACGACGATAAGCGCCTGTCCGCCATGGTCGCGGAATATCTGACGGGCAACGGTCTTCGTGTGGTAACGGCGGATACGGCGGGCGCAGGCCTTGCCGAGATCGCGCGGCTGTCGCCCGATGCCGTGGTTCTCGATGTCATGCTGCCTGACATGGACGGCTTCGAGGCGCTCAAGCGCATCCGCGCGAAGTCCGACGTGCCGGTTCTGATGCTGACGGCGCGAGGCGGCGAAACCGACCGCATCGTGGGGCTGGAAATAGGCGCCGACGATTATCTGTCGAAGCCGTCCAATTCGCGGGAGTTGCTGGCGCGGTTGAAGGCCATCCTGCGCCGCCGTAACGCCGGCGCGAACACCTCGCCGCGCATCATGCGCTTCGGACGGCTGGAAATCGACCCTGCCTCGCGTTCGGCCCGCGTCGAGGGGCGCGACTGCCCGATGACCAGCTATCAGTTCGATCTCTTGGTGGCGTTCGCCGAAAGTCCCGGGCGCACGCTGTCGCGCGAGCAGCTCATGGACATTGTCAAGGGAGAAGCGTTTGACCGGTCGATTGACGTGCATGTCTCGCGCATCCGCGCCGCGATCGAGACCGATCCGAAAGATCCTCGCCGCATCATTACGGTACGCGGCGTAGGCTATGTCTTTGCCCGTTGCCAGGACGATGACAGATAAGCCATGCGCAACAGCCTTTTCGTCAAGATCTATCTCACCGTGCTCATCAGCCTCGCTGCAGTGACGATCGCCAGCGCGATCTTCGTAGAGGTGGGCCAGGAACTCGAAAGTGCCGCGTTCGGCCCGGCAGGCTTTTTCGCGCTGATCGCCGCGGTGATAGGGCTTGTCGCCTTTCCAGTCGTGCGTCATCTCACACGCCGCCTTGAGGCATTGCGCAAGGGCGCGGATCGCTGGGGCGCAGGCGCTCTCGACACGCGCGTCGCCGTGCGCGGTAGTGACGAGGTGGCGGCGGTGGCGGCGAGCTTCAACCGCGCCGCCGAGCAGATCGAGCGGCTGCTTGCCGCGCATAGCTCGCTGCTTGCCAATGCCAGCCACGAGTTGCGCTCGCCGCTTGCGCGGCTGCGCGTGGCGATCGACCTCATCGCCAACGAACAAAGCGGCCCGATGCGCGATGAGATCGTGCGCAACCTCGCCGAACTCGATGCGCTGGTGGAGGAAATCTTGCTTGCCAGCCGGCTCGACCACATCGAGAAGCTGGAGCAGGTAGAGCCGGTGGATCTACTGGCGCTAACGGCCGAAAAAGGCGCACGCTTCGGCGTCGACGTCTCAGGCGAACCTGGCGTCGTCGTGGGAGACCCGAAGCTGCTCATGCGGCTAGTTCGCAATCTCATGCAGAACGCGCAGAGACATGGCCGCCCGCCGGTTAGCGCGCATGTGGGGATCGAAGGCGGTTCGGTGGTGCTCAAGGTGTGCGATCACGGGCCGGGCCTGCCGGAAGGAAGCGGTGAGCGTGTCTTCGAGCCCTTCTTCCGGCCACAGGGCAGCAGCGAGACGGCCGGCGGCTGGGGCCTCGGCCTGTCGCTGGTGCGTAAGATCGCATTGCGTCACGGCGCAACCGTGCACCACGAATCGCCCTCCGGCGCCGGCGCCTGCTTTGTCGTCACCTTTCCGGCGTATCTTGATATGGCCGGCGCATATCCTTGTGAAAGTGGCCGCTCAGCTTCCGCCCTTCCGTCGCTTAGAGAGTGAAGTGCCACCATGCCCGAACAACCCTTGCCGACGCTGCGATGTGGCGCGTCGATCACATCGAGCCCTCGCCCGAGATGTTGGCGTTACGCACCAACGGGCCGATCCACCGCGTGCGCTTCCGGTCCGGGCACGAAGGCTGGTGGGTGACAGGCTACGACGAGGCCAAGGCGGCGCTGTCCAACGCGGCGTTCCGGCCCG
>NZ_NSGD01000042.1:0-13340 GCF_002294955.1 Mesorhizobium sp. WSM3864 | reverse complement strand
ATCATCACCCGGAAGGAGATCGACATAATCGTCGACGCAACCGCGAAGTCGATCGAGACGACCTATCGCGCGCTGAGCTGAGGGCCGAGAATGCGATATGAACAGAGCGCCGACGGAAGCGGGGCCGAGTTGTGGACGAAATACCCCGGCGGTGAAGAACTCTCCCTCGTTTTGACGTCTGGCCTCGAGCATCTGGTCTGCGAGCAGCTTCTTAAGCTTGGCATTCTCGTCTTCCGAGGCCTTCAGCCGCATGCGCCTTGCCCTTCCTGCAAAGCGTGACGATCCGCTCCTCGCCCATGCGGCTGCGCGAGCGCGTTATCGACGAGCGGTCGAACGGCAGCGCATAACAAAGAACATCTCGCCGGTGAGATACATAGGGGTTCTTCGCCCGCACAGCATCTCGTCTGAAAGGTTGAGAGCCAGCGCCGCCATCAGCCGGATCGGTAGTGGCGGCATGCCGAGGCGGTCCGAACAGAGGGCGCCGAAACGCTCCTCCAGCACCGGCAAGTCGATCCCCTGCGACAGCCGCACCAGCTCGTGCTTCATGTTGATGATTCAGGTCCTACTCTCCCGTCTCGCGTGGCCTGGACATTCGCCGTGCCGAACAGTTCCCTAAGCTCACGCTCGAACACGTGCCGCTCCTCTATGACGCCGGTCCCGAACGCTTCTCACAAACAAAGACGATACATTGCTGAGAAACCCGCCCGTCGCAACACCGCGGCGCTGATCGCGTCCGTTCTCGAATTCCACAGCCATGCCAGTGTTCGCCCGCGTCGGAACGGAGCCAGGCGGTTAGATACGGTGAGAGAAGCAGGTTAGCGCTACCCCTTCACATTTGATCGACGCTGCGTAGCTGTAGAGGATGGTTGTTATTCGCTGCTACCCGCAAAGACGGGCGGCTGTCGCGATGCCCAAGGAATCGCCTGTTCGAGGTCCCGCGCAACGCGCAAGACGGTCGACTCATCGGCGAAGCGTCCGACGATTTGAATGCCGATCGGAAGTCCGTCTGCGCTGATGAAAAGTGGGAGGGAGATAGAAGGTTGACCAGTAGCGCTGAAAACGCCGATATACTGGCAGATCGCCGCATCGAAAGTCAGAAGTTCCTCTGCGGGCATATTCCCGAGACTCATGGAGTACGTGTTATGTGGGAGAGCTGTATGAGCCATAGTGGGTGTCAGTAGAAGATCATATGCCTGCACTGCACTTCCGACATCGAACCGGATCTTGCGCATTAGCTCGAAGAATTGTTCCGCATAGGAAAGAGGAAGCGTCTTTGCCTTCTCGTAGATTACCAGGTTGAGAAGTTCGAGTGTGGTCTCGTCTATTTTTCGTCCGAGAGCTCTTGCCTGAGCTTCGAGTCTTGAATAACCGACATAATACGATCCGGTGATAAGTTCCCTGTATTCCGCAGAAGAGAATGGCGGGCCAATTTCCTCGACCGCGTGCCCCATATCCTCGAGCGCTTTCGCCGTTTCCGCCACCCGGTCGCGAATCTCTGGGTCGAGTTTCACCTCAGCCCATGAACTCAATGCGACGCCGATCTTTAAGCGACCGGCTGGATGCGACAGCTCTTCAACATACGCGCGTTTCGGTTGTGGAATAAGGAACGGGTCACCAGGATAGCTTCCCGAAAGCACGTCGAGCGCGGCCGCGGTGTCGCGAATTGTCCGGCAGAGCACGAATCGTCTACTTATACCGTGGCCCGGGTCCTGGCCATTCGGCCCACCCGAGATGCGGCCGCGGGAAGGGTTAAGACCCACAAGTCCGCAATAGGATGCCGGGATGCGAGTGGACCCGCCGCCGTCACTGGCTGATGCCATGGGCACAATGCCAGCGGCTACTGCCGCTCCTGATCCAGAGGACGAGCCGCCTGCCGTTCGATCCAAATTCCAAGGGTTACGCGTAATCCCACACATCGCAGTTTCACTGAGGCCCGATACGCCCAACTCGGTTGTTGTAGTGCGCCCTATTAGGCGAAGCCCTCCGGCCCGAGCACGCTCAACGAAATAGCTATCCACGGTGGGACGATAACCTTGATAAAGCCGGCTGCCGCATTCATAAAGTCGGCCAGCCTCCGTAGAACTGATATCCTTCCGCAGGAAGGGCACACCGGCAAATGGACCGTCATTTGAACCGGGCACGGACTCAGCGTCGTCATAGAGCTCAATCACTGCATTGATCGTAGGGTTGATCCGGTCATGAGCCTTTTGTGCAAGTCGGATGAGTTCAACAGCAGTGACATCACCCTTACGGACTAAATCCGCCAGCCCGGTGGCATCATAGCCAACATATTCCTGCAATTTCATGCGAGTCTTCCTTGCGTGGCGGTAAACGGAACCTGAACAAGAATTGTGAAGTCGAAACAACGTTAGCTACTGCTGCTTAAAAGGTTTAGCCTAATGCAAAATTCTCATCCACGGGTTGACAAAAAGGCATTGGGGGCCGGCCGTCGAGCCGACCACACTGTTTCGGCCTGCTGCAAAGTACCAGTTGGATCTGGACCACAACCCGTGGCTGCCAAATCAAGCAGCCACCTGTTCTCAAAAAATGTAAACCCGCGGTTGAGATTATTTCGGCTATGAGGGCGCAGAAAGTCCTCTATAAAGTCGTTAGAAGACTAAGCGGCGGCCAAGGGACGTCGCCTCAATGAACCGGGGGGGTAATAATGAAGAAAAAACTAGAACGCGATGTGAGCCGTCGGGCCTTTCTGAAGGCCGGCGCCGCACTTGGGGGAGGGGTGGTAGTCGCTTCTGGCATGCCTTTGTCGAAAGTCGTTTGGGCAGCTGAGGGCAAGGTGCTCAAGATTAGCAGCAACCACGACGTGACCACGTTCGACCCTGGGTTCTACACCCAGGCCACGGAAGTGGACATAATGAATTGCATTTATTCAAAGCTCACGCGCTACAAGCCGGGGTCTGATTGGGGATGGGAATTGGAGGCAGCAGAAAAGATCGATCAGATTGATCCGACACATATTCGCTTTCGGCTAAAAAAAGGCATCATGTTCACTGGCGGCTATGGGGAATTGACTTCCAAGGACCTCAAATTCTCTTTTGAGAGGATCATTAAGCACAAATCGGGGGCCATTCCCGATTTGGGGTCATTCGACCATGTTGAGCTGGAGGACGACCACACGGGGGTGATTGTATTCAAAACACCCTATGTACCGGTCTGGATGATCACTCTGCCATTTGCTGTGGGCCACATTGTATCTGAGCAAGCGGTAATGAAGGCGACAAAGGATGGCAATAATTTTGGTTTGAAGCCACCGGCCTTCTCAGGTCCATATGTACTCGCCGATTTCAAGGCCAACCAGCATACGTTGCTGACGCGAAACCCGGATTGGGCCGGACCAAAGCCTGGGTTCGACGAGATTCGCATCGTTCCAATCGCGGACGCCAAGACAGCAGAGCGCGCCTATCAAGCTGGCGATCTCGATTTTTGCAATATCAGCCTGGACTCACTTCAAGCCTTCAAAGCAACCCCCCCGGCCAACACCAAGCTCGATGTCAGGACGGCGCTTGGCTACGTCTGGTTGGGCATGAATACGGAAAATCCTAAGCTGAAAGATATCAACGTCCGCAAGGCGATCCAATGGGCGATCAACGTACCCCAGATTCTGAACGCGGCCTATGCCGGGCAAGCCGATGTGGCCACAGGAACGATTGCGCCTGGCATAATTGGGCATCGTTCCAAAGCCCTCGTTCCGCCGGAGGGCGACCTTCAAAAAGCGAAAGAGTTCCTGGAGAAGGCCGGAGTGAGTGATCTGGCCCTGACGCTCGCCTGCCGTAATACGAGCGAGCATTCGACTATTGCTCAGACAATACAGGCGCAGCTATCTCAGATCGGCATTTCGGTCGAAGTTAATGCCCTGGATGCAGGATCATTCTGGACGATTGGCATGGAGTCGGAAGGCGACCGCTGGAAGGACGCCCAGCTCGTTCTCAACGAGTTCATCGGGCTTCCGGATCCTCATTACGAGGTTTCCTGGTTTACGCAAGCTCAAGTAGGTGTGTGGAATTGGGAGCGGTTTCGTAGCCAGCGGTTTGACGATCTCGTGGACAAGGCGGTGACGATCTCAGAGCCGGAGGAACGGGCGAAGCTTTACTACGAAATACAGGACCTCATGGAAGAATCGGGTGCCTATCGCTTCCTCACCAATGGTGCTGCGGCGACTGTTTATCGAACCTCCCAGATCGCCGAAGCTGCCAGCCGTCCTGATGGGGAGCCTCTGTTCCTCAATTTCAGGCCGGCTTCGACGTGACGATTTGATAGAGCCAGGAATGAAGGAATGTGGCTGTACCTCCTGAAAAGACTTGTCCTCGCGATCACGATCACCGTGATCGCTGTGACACTTCTGTTCGTGATGATCCATGCCGTCCCCGGCGATCCTGCCGCGACGCTACTTGGCCCACGGGCGACCCCAGAGATGAAGGCGCTGCTTCATCAGCAGATGGGTCTTGATAAGCCATTTCTTGTGCAGATCGCCTCCTTCTTCGGCGGACTACTGCACGCCGATCTCGGGTATGATGTTTTCAGCCAAAGACCTGTCGCTGATATCGTCTTTGAGCAATTGCCCTATACGATCGAGTTGATCCTGGTCTCGATCGTTTGGGCCGCTGCTGTCGCCGTGCCGCTCGGCTGCTACTCAGCCATGCAAGCTAATTCCTTGATCGATCAAGCCGTTGGAGTATTGGCCGTCGCCACGATCGCGATTCCTTCCTTCGTCATGGCGGTCTACGGACTGCTCATCTTTGCCGTTGCGCTTCGCTGGCTGCCGGCAATCGGGCCGGGTGAAGGGTTTTTTGATGGCCTCGTCCATCTGATCTTGCCGAGCTTTGCAATGGGGATTGGATGGGTGGGTTACATCTCTCGATTGGTGCGCGCCTCCATGCTCGAGACCCTGGGCGAGAATCATATTCGTATGGCCCGCTCCTTCGGGATTTCAGAATGGCGGATCGTCTTTCATTACGCACTTCCACTGGCGATTCTACCAACAGTAACCATTCTTGGAGTGGGTATCGCTTGGCTGCTCTCGGCGGCGGTTTTTGTGGAGGTGGTGTTCGCAAGACCTGGCATAGGCGCGCTGATCGTTCAGGCGGTAAATGCGCGCAATTATCCGATTGTAATGGGCGTCGTAGTGATCACGACCTTGCTTATCGTAATTGCAACAGCCGTCTCCGATCTAGTCAACGCCGGTCTTGACCCGCGCACTCGGGAAAAACTCTGATCATGACGAGCATTGAAGCGATCGGCACAGAAGCGTGCGTAGGCTCCGGTTCGGGCGCCTCTGGCTCTTTTCTGCGGCAATTTCGAAAGAACCGTCTGGGCATTCTTGGCGCTATGCTTGTCCTCCTCGTGGTGGTGAGCGCGTTTGTTGGTCCGCTGTTGATTACCCACGATCCGATCCGCATTATGGTCGGGCCTCGTTTGGGCGGACCTTCGGCAGATTTTCTCCTCGGCACGGATCAGCTCGGCCGCGACACTTTCTCCCGCATCATCATCGGCGGACGCATCCCGCTACTCGTTGCGCTAGCATCCCTCGGCAGTTCACTTCTCGTTGGCCTTGTGCTTGGCCTGATCGCAGGGTTCGGGCCGAGGTGGTTGGACAATTTGCTACTGCTTATTTTTGATACGATCCGCTCCTTCCCCGGCATCATATTCGCCTTGGCTGTCATCGCGCTTCTGGGGCCTAGCATGGTAAGCGTGATTCTGGTCATAGCGGTAACTTCCATGCCAATCTATGCGCGTGTCGTGCGCACCCAAACGCAAGCCTTGCGCAACAGCGACTACATTGACGCGGAACGAAGCATGGGCGCCAGCACGACGCGCATCCTGGCTGTGCATATGCTCCCGAACGTGATTGGTCCTCTGCTCATCCTGGTGAGCATGGATGTGCCGGCGGTCATTGCGGTCGAGGCAGGTCTCAGCTTTCTAGGCATGGGCGTGCGCCCACCCACGCCCGACTGGGGAGCTATCCTGAATGACGGCTATAGCTACATCCACCAGACGGGATGGCTGGTGTTTGCTGGCGGTACTCCAATCATTATAGCAACGCTGGGCTTCACTTTTCTCGGCGAAGCCTTGCGCGACATTTTTGATCCCAAGCTGCGGAAGGATTTATGAGCCGTCACAATCAAACAAGGCCTACCTCCGACTGTTCACTTCTCGAGATACGCGGCCTCAGTCTTGACTTCGGCATGCCTCGTGGCCGTGTTCACGCCCTGCGTAATGTCTCATTCGACGTCCCGGCAGGAAAGATAGTGGGAATTGTCGGCGAAAGTGGATCTGGAAAGTCCACATTGGCCTATGCGGTTATGGGATTGATTGCTGACAACGCCGAGGTGACAGCCGGCAGCATTTTCTTCGAGCGACGCGACCTGCTCACACTCACGTCCCAGGCCCGCCGCAGCCTGATGGGCGATCGACTTTCCATGATCTTCCAAGACCCAATGACTGCACTCAATCCGGTGCGGACCATCGAAAGCCAGATGATCGATATACAGCACCACGAGGAAAGGAGCCGAAGCGACAAACGCGCTCGATCCATCGACATGCTTAGGCGCGTCGGAATCCCCGACCCGGAAAGCCGGATCAGGAACCATCCTCATCAGTTTTCCGGTGGCATGCGGCAGCGGATTTGCATTGCCATGGCACTTCTTGTTAAGCCGGCGCTCCTCATCGCAGACGAGCCGACCACGGCCCTCGATGCCACTTTGGAAGTTCAAATCATTCACTTGCTGAAGGACCTGCAACGCGAGATTGGTTGTTCGATCCTCTTCGTTTCCCACCATCTCGGCGTAGTGGCCGAACTGTGCGACCACGTCGTCGTCATGTATGCCGGGGAAGTCGTCGAGCAAGGTCCCGTGCGCTGTATCTTCCACAATCCGGGTCACCCCTACACCCGCGCGCTCCTTGAATGCGATCCCGGACGGATCAAACAAAAGACGCGCAATTTGCCTACCATTCCAGGAGAGGTGCCAAGTCTGCTCGGCAGCAAAGAAGGATGCATCTTCCGCCCGCGATGTCTTCACGCTTTTGACCGCTGCGTGAAGGAGAGACCGCCTGAGTACCGGGCCGGTGCTTGTCAGGTGGCGCGTTGCCATTTGCTCGATCGACCTCGGATGGTGCCGGCATGAGTGCGTTGCTGAATGTTCAGTCCCTCCATGTCCGTTTTCGCACTATTGGCCCGCTGAAGGCCCTCGCCACCGGAATAGATGACCCTTTTATAGACGCAGTGTGCGGCGTTTCCTTCGAGATCCGCAAGGGTGAGACACTTGCTCTTATCGGGGAGAGCGGGTCGGGCAAATCCACCATCGGGCGTACGATCATGGGCCTTCAGCCAGCTTTCAGCGGCAGCATTCGTTTTGACGGCCAAGAACTTGTCGGTCTCAAGGCATCTGAGCGAAAGTCTTACCTGCGGCGGCTGGCGATGGTGTTCCAGGATCCCGTGGGGTCCCTCTCGCCGCGTCTGACCGTGCAGTCGCTCCTCACCGAGCCATTTCGCATACACAGCATCAGCAATCGGGATCCCGGTGCCGAAGCGGAGCGCCTGTTGCGCACGGTCGGCTTGCCGGCGGATTTTGGGCGCCGCTACCCCCATCAGCTCTCGGGAGGGCAGGCTCGGCGCGTCGGCATCGCACGGGCTCTTGCACTCAATCCAGATCTCGTCATCGCCGACGAGCCGACAGCTGGCCTCGACGTGTCGGTGCAAGGCGAGGTGCTTAATCTGCTTGCTCGCCTCAAGGATGAACTCGGGATTGCCATCCTCATCATCACCCACAACCTCAATGTTGTGCGCCATATGGCCGATCGTATGGCGACCATGTATCTGGGCCGCGTTGTCGAGATCGGTTCAGCCGAAAGCATTTTCGATCATCCGCGCCATCCTTATACGCAAGCTTTGCTGTCGGCCAACCCAGTCCCCGATCCGGACGCGATTCTCAACCGCATCCAGATCAAGGGCGAAGTGCCGAGCATGCTGAAACGTCCAGCCGGCTGTGAGTTCCACACCCGATGCCAATACGCACAAGAAATCTGTAGTCGTGTTTTGCCCGAACCTTCAACTAGCCCGGATGACCTTGAGCATAGCTTCAAATGTCATTTCCCGGTCGGGCTCCAAACCACACCCCCGTTGGAGCAACTACCTTTACGAGTTTGAAGCTCCTGAGTGTCGCGGCGACATTATCTACCTATTCGTAAGCTGAATCGGTTGCTCTACTCGGGGGCGAGTTCGGCAGCCACTTACACCTCCTGTGTCCAACGAAATGGGCTATGTCAGCCAGCCATCCCATACTTCCTTGCTTCGATACCTTCTTTGGACAGTCGGGAGGAGGGTTTCCGCACGTTTCACGATGACGGGCTGGCGGCGCGATTGTGGGCCAGATCGGGACCTTGTGCCCAACCGCACCATGCGGGCGTTGTAGTCTTTGCCAATCATCCCTTTACACGCCGCTTCGGCGTCTTGTTCCTGAGCTACAGGCCCAAGTCCCTGGAAATTCATAGGTTCTCGACCAAGCGTCAAGTTTTCAGCTGATGACGTCTTCCATCTTCTTTCTCAAGGAGAGATCGGCCACCAGCTTGGTGTTCTCGTCCTCAAGCGATGGCGAGGCTGGCAAACACGGCGTGAGCGGTTGCAGAGCAATTTGGCCAGGACGTCGCGCGGCAGCCCCATTCGCGGGCACATCCAGTCTTGCGGATCCGCCAACCGCGGCCCGGCGGTGGAGCGGCATCTCTTGGCGGCGCACCAAGTAGCACGGCATCAACTCGTCTCAGCGCGAGGCTGGCCTGTCGTTCTGGACGCGCCGATGACATCGGCCATGTAGGCTTCGGCATCGACGCCGCGGAGCTCGCAGGTCTCTATGATGCTGACCACGACCGCTCACCGCTCGGCTGCGGCGAAGCCGCCCGAGAAAAACCAATTGCGCCGGCCGACGGGAAATCCACGAATCGCGCTCCGCGATCAGGTTGTCTGGCTCGACAGGAAGCGGTTGGACGCGCGCCATTGCTTAGGCTGTGAGCCCATAAATCGAATTATCGAAATATCTGGTGGACTGATGCCATTGCTAGACGGACAGCCAGCGGACCTCAAGGTCGTGGTTAGGCTCGATCGTTCCTCGGAATTCGGGCACCGCTCTAATCGCGATAGCTTCATTCACTTTTAGAGCTTGGTCCACAATGTCCGCCAATTGCTCGTGGCGAGGCCAATCACCGCAAGCGCTGGATGTCTATCGCGTGTTTGAAGCCTCCCGTTGGCTTGATGCCCTTGGTATCCGCGCCAGATCAGCCAATTCTCTTTTACGGCAGCCAACTGTCCGTCATCGATAGGCGAAAGCAAGAATACCCAGCTCCAATCATCGAGCGCATAATCCCATTCGCACCTATAGGCGTGTGCTTGACCGGGATCTTCTGCCATGCCGTTTAGCTCTATGCGACGGTGCGGCTGTTCGTGAACTTCTTCCAGCCCTCCTTCAAGCTGGCCGGAAAGGAGCGGGACGGCGCCCGCGTGCGCAAGCGTTATCATCGCCGGGCGACGCCATGCCAACGATTGCTGGGGGATCCGCGGACACCGGAACCGGTTCGCGCCGCACTGGCGCAAACATATGCGCGGCTGGACCCTGTCCGGTTGCTGAGCAAGATGCGGATGGCGCAGCAGCGCCTCGTCGACATCGCCGACAGGTCCGGCACGCCATCGGTTGTAAAAACGGGGCCGTCGGCGGCCGGATCCCTTCGCCCTCGTCACCAACGAATTGCAAGCGTGGTTTGACGAAGAACCCTGGCGGACGAGCCGCGAATTGCTGGAGCGTCTGCAGGCGGAGCGTCCGGGGCAATATCCCGATCGTCTGCTGCGCACGTTGCAGCGCCGCTTGAAGATCTGGCGAAAGGAAAAGGCGCACCCAATGGTGTTCGGTGCGATGCAGTTCGAGCCAGCAATCGAGCCGATGACGAATTGATCCGGATCCCAGTCGTGGGGAACATTATGATGAGGCAACGGACATGTCGGTCGGGAGCATTCCACGGCGAGGCAATACGCGCTCTCACTTTGATTGCCGCGCCGCTGAACGCACGCTTTGGATAGTCGCCGCCGTGCGGCTGCGGCAAGCTGATCCTCGCTCGCCGGGGTCACGAGGTCTTCGAGTTGCAATTCCGACTGCTCGATCAGCCGCGCCGTGCGCTCGGAGCGCCGCCCGTACAGTTTCGCGTTTCAGTCTCTCGATGCGCAGCTCAAGATGCGCAGTCGCGCCTCGGTGTCGGACAGCAGGCTTGCGCGCTGGCCGCTTCGGCCTGACAGTTGGAGTCCTCCGTCTGCGCCACGTCGCGCTCGGCTTCGACCCGCAACCGTGCTTCGCGTTCAACCCGCAGCACCGCCAGGGCATTCGCGAGGTCCGAAGGAAGATCATCCGGCTTCAACGTCATGAGGCCAAAAAATATGACCGCTCAGCGGATCCTTCTTCAAGATCTCCTGCACGCTTAGAGCAAGGCTGGTAAAGCCGCAGCGCATGTCGGTCCGTCCCGTCGCCAGCCACACCCGCACCCCGGTCGGAATCGGGATCATCGCAGCGTTTCCAGGCCACGCATGATCTGAACCAGCGCTTCCACCTCCACGTCGGGCTCGACGATGGCGCCCCCCAGCCATTCACGCTCACCGCTTCCATGCGCCCGCCCGCCTTCCTTGGCTGCTCCGTTACGATCATCGCCGGCACGAAAACGCAGACGCCTCCTTCGCCGAGTCGACCCTCACGATGCGCCTTGCGCCGGGCAAACAGCAGCAGGTTGGAAATCCCGTGATGCCGCGCTGTCCGCGGATGTCTGCCGCGGAGCCGAATAGCTCTCCTCGACGATCCGCAGATTCTCCTCCTCCGACCAGCGGCGCCGGCGGCCAGTCTCAACAATCTCGAGCCGAGTGACTTGGCGACAGTCAGTACCGACATCCATACCGACAGTCAGCTACACCATCCGTCCGTCCGGCAAGGCGGCCATCCTAGCACGAGTACCCTAAGAAACATGAAATGGGGCGCAGCGCGCTAAACTCGCATGTCTTGTCGGGCGCATCAGATAGAACGGCAACTGGCCTGTCTTGGTTCAGCAACATAAATTCTTGGAACCTTTACATCTGACCTTAGCGGATAGTGATAACTTCACCAGCAGTTTCAGGGGGGGCCGCAATTTCGGATCAGCCCGTCAAGCTGATGCACCTTACGTGTGGACCAGGCACACAGAATCGTGGAGTCATTAAATGGCAAAAAAAGCGCTTATTATGGTCGAAGGTGCGAGTAATGGACCACTATTCGTCCGTACGGCTAGGCGTCTTGGCCTTCACCCCGTCTTACTCTCCGCTGACCCACACCGCTACGATTACGTTTCGATGGAAAATGGTGAGGCAGTTTGTGTCGATACGTCTGATGTTAACGCTGTCATCCAGCAGTGTAACTCGCTACGAGAGAGCTATGACATTTCCGGCATCACATCATCCTTGGAGTCGTTCTATGCGACAGTTGGCAAGCTCTGCCGGCATTTCGGTCTACCGGGACCGAATCCTACGTCGATTGAACGTTGCTGCGACAAAGCTGCCCAACGTCAGCTTCTTGCTGAGGCCGGCGTTCCCATACCTGCCTATCGCGTGGCAGCGAACGCGATCGAGATCAATGACGCTGCGGTGGAGATCGGGCTTCCTGTGATTCTGAAGCCAGGGGTAGGAAGCGGCAGCAGTGGTGTTCGTTTGTGCCGCGACCCTGATGAGGTGGCCGAACATACCACGTATTTGTTGGGCGGGAAGCACATATGGTGTTCTCCACCGAGGATACTGGTCGAAGAATTCGCACAGGGCCCCTATTATTGGGCCGATATAATGGGAGATCAGATCATTGGAATTGGCACCGCTGACTTCGGCCCCCCACCGCATTTCGTCTTTCGTGGGTACACTTATCCGGCGCGGCTGACAAACGAGGAGCGCCAGCGAATTGCTGACGTCTGCCTAAGCTGTTTGCGAGGGCTTAGCCTCGGCTGGGGGCCAACGAACGTTGAACTCAGGTGGACGAAGCAAGGCCCTGTCGTCATTGAGGTCAATCCGCGCCTTCCTGGCACGCCCATCCCTCAATTGGTCCAAGCGGCTAACGGTGTCGATCTCATCACCGCGCATATCAAGCTAGTCACTGGCGAGAAATGGGACTTGCGTGAAAAGCAATCATATATCGCCCGCGCACAATTGCTGGTTCCGGATCGTGACGGTATCCTCGATCGGATCGAAGGTGCGGGGAGGGCCGCTGCCGAACCAGGTGTCGTCGAGGTAAAATTGTTCACCGAACCGAAGGCGCTGATCGTCAGAAGGGGCGATTACCGAGACTGTATCGGGCATGTGATCGCTGCTTCACGTGGATGTGCTCAAACCGAGGCGATACTTCAGCGTGCTGTAGGGTTCATGGACTGGTCGATCACACCACCTCGATCCCTCGGCGAATAGAGCCTTCGCTCGGCAGCATCCAGGAAAGAAAGTACATAAAGTTCCAATCAGAGTTAGTGCTGTTCTGAGAGCACCTTCCTGGATGACTTCTAGTCTAATCTGCGCGCTCCGGCTAGACCGCCGAACTATCTTTTTGCCGGCTGCCGCTTTTTCGGACGCAAGGTTAAGCGTAATGTAATCGCCCGATTGTCACCGCCTGCCTGCCCACGGTGATGGCCTGTGACACGTGTTTAACGACGTCGTTTGCGACACGGCTGCGCGGAAAAGATCGGGCGGGAAATCCAGCAGCTGGAACTCGCACTGGAGGATCTTTTGATCGCCGCGGCGGATAGCAAAGCCGGGCCAACCGATGAGGCCGACGAGGCAGCGTCTGTCGCGCCTATGACGAACGCTCCCGAAACGCGCCGTCGTCCGCGCGCATTGCACAAGGCAGTTCGCGAGCGGAGGAGGTCGATCCCGGCGCCTGCTGCCCCGCCTGTGGCGGTGAACTACGTCTTGTGGCGAAGAGGTAAGCGAATCCTCGACCTGATCGCCGAGCAGATGAAGGTCATTGCGATCGCCCGGTTAAAGAAATCCTGCCGCTGCTGCGAAAAGATGGTGCAGTTGCCCGCGCCCAGCCCTGAGCGTAGCTTCGTCACGCTCCGCATGTTCGCCGTGGTGGTATGGCGCACAATGCCAATGGGGGTTGCGAAGACTGCACGCCTACTACGCGCCTTTTCTGTTCTTTTGCCGACGCGATTGAGGTTGGCTGCGATTGACAGATCCGACATCTGGCGGGCCAGTACCCGAGCACGATCAACGGTATCGTCTTCGATCGTCCAGCGGGTTTGCCCGACCTTGTTCTTCTTCACGATACGTCGTGAGTGATCGCCGGGCGAGC
>NZ_NSGD01000041.1:0-14663 GCF_002294955.1 Mesorhizobium sp. WSM3864 | reverse complement strand
ATCATCACCCGGAAGGAGATCGACATAATCGTCGACGCAACCGCGAAGTCGATCGAGACGACCTATCGCGCGCTGAGGGCCGAGAATGCGATATGAACAGAGCGCCAACGGAAGCGAGCCGGGTTCGACGCCGTCCCGAGTAACCAACGTGGTGGTCCCTGGGATGAACTTTCCCACGGACCAGACATTTGACATCAGCCGGCCATTAGAACTGGTAGCCCATTGACGTCCCATTGGTGAAGACGGGTTGACAGCCAATTTCACGCCGAACCGACCGAAACTGCTAAACTTGAAGCCGTCAGATTCTAAGCATGCTTCAGACTTCGATCAAGCGGTAACCAAATCAGTTCTGCCGCCGCTGTCCTGTTGCCCAACGACCGGGGCGTTTGTGCGGCGCGCCCTGCCGGTGTACCTCCCCGCCGGCGGGGCGCCTTTTTTACCAGATGGATCTGCGTGATTGTAGCGCGTCCGCAATCGACAGTTCGAGAAGGAGATCATCTGCAAATCCGGATGCACATCGAGCTTCGATATTTCTATTCACTATGGCAACCGCCCACAATCGCAGCTTCGGACCCGCGGCTTAGGGCAGCCGGCGTCGAGGTCGCGTGCACATCCTTTCATATGATCCAAGGTCCGGAGAGTAGTCACCGCTGTGAATATTCTTCAGCGTCGAATCTCGTGGGCAAGTCTTCTCGCCGTAGGTTGCTAAGTCCCAGGTTTAATTGAAACAGCCGCAGGACAAAATGCAGCTCGTCTTCGAAACTTTGCTGGATCAGTTGTCTTTAAGCGTTGATGAAGTCGACTTCCATAACGCACTCGCCAACGCTGCCGGCGCCTTCGACATTCCCGCATTCGCCTATCTGTCTCTGGTGTCTGATCGCGTCACGGAACCCAGGCTGATATCGAACTATCATTCCGGGTGGACGTCGCACTACATGCGCCAACAATATGAAAGGATCGACCCCGTTATAGAATGGGCACGATGCAGCGAATGTCCCTTTCAGTGGGGACCGGGATTCGGCCATGCCGGCATTTCAACGCGACAGCAACAGCTTTTCGATGAGGCTGCCGAATTCGGCATCTGCTGCGGACTGACGATTCCCCTTGTCGATCGCCGCGGCGGTGTCGCTGCCATGACCTTCGCGGCAGACAGGCTCGATCCGACCTTCCTGCGCGTAGCCGAGCAATATGAGCAGGCGCTCGAGATTATGGCGATGTGCTTTCACATTGGCGTTCGCCGCAAGCTTTCCGGTGGTCTAACGGTGGATGGTGTTTCGCTGACGCCACGTGAGTACGAATGCCTGGAATGGACGGCAAAGGGCAAGTCCGCCTGGGAGATCGGCTGCATCTTGGGCATCAAGGAGCGCACGGCCGCTTTCCATCTGGACAATGCCAAGAAGAAGCTCGGCGTGCGAACCAAAAATCAGGCGGTGACGCTGCTGGCCTCCTCAAGATCATCAATCCTCTGACGAACAGAATCCCTCCTTGATCTACCTGTGCAAATGCACAGGCAGTCGCGGCATGAAGGTTCGCCTCCAATGGCAGGGTCATACCTGCCAGGAGACCATCATGATTGAGCTTATTGCGCCCGGCTGGTACGGCGCCTTCGACGAACTTCACGAAATGCACCGGCTGCGCTACCACGTCTTGAAGGAGCGGCTCGGCTGGAAGGTGTGCACCGCCGGCGGCTTCGAGATCGATTCACTCGAAGCCGTGAAACCCCACTATCTTGTGTTGCGCTGTTCCGCCGGTCGCGTCGAGGGCGGCGTACGCCCTCTGCCCTCGACGGGGCCGAAGATGCTCCCAGACGTCTTTTCGACGCTGTTGGAAGGAAGAACGACACCCGGTTACGGATTTGCCCACAGAGCTATTCCTGCGTCGCGCCGGATGGCCGCTCGCCCGGATCGGTCCGCCCCAGACAATCGGTACCACGAGCACCTTTGCCGGCTTTTTGGATGTCTCAGAGGAGAGCCTTGCTGCGGTCCGCCACAATGGCGGTCCTGTGCTGTGGACGCCGGTGATCTGCGCGGGCGCCTGATATGGTTATGAATGGTAATGACGCCGACTGGCCGGACTGGCAGGATGAGAAATCCTATCTCTATACGCGCTACCTGACGCAACGCGGCTGGGCCTGGGAATTCCTTCGGCGCAATCCGGCCTTCCAGCGTGACTTGAGGCACGCGCTTGAGCACGCAGAATTTGCAGAAAGGCGCTTCGACGTAGAAGTGGTGAGATCGTCGCTCGATCTGACGCGGTGGGGGCTCCTGTTTCGCAAGCTCGTTGAGGCCTGAAGCGAATGTGTTCTGGTGCTCCCGCCAATGCCCGCACGTTCTGCCGGTCATTGCAGAAAAGGCATTGTCGCCCGAAACGCTTTCGTTTGATCTCGCTGCATTGCCATGTCGAGCGGCAATCGTGATCACGGAGGACGGCCGCCAGCACGTAGTGCTGCGAAATGCTCACCGGCACCTTCAGCTTGTCGTCGAAGGCGCGGAGATTTTGCGCCCCGTACGGCTTTCCGTCGACGCGATCTGGCCCGCCGACCGGATAAGGCAGCACCTGAATGCGCTCGAATGCCTTAATGCTCTTCAGGCGACTGGACAATTTCCCGACACGCTGTTTCCTGCCGAAGCGCGCGCCAGCCGTCTGCGCTTTGTCCTCCAGGCGCTTGACGGCTCGCTAGTCGGTGCTTCGCACCGTGAAATCGCAAGGGCCCTGTTGGGCCGGCAACGCGTCCAGGCCGACTGGACGGATCCGCGCAACCACCTTCGCGATCGCATTCGCCGTGCCGTCCGGCGCGGTCACATGCTCATGGATCATGGCTATCAGGATTTCCTCGCCGGAAAGTGATTTGAATAGTTCACCTGGAGGCAGTCAACGCGCGAACAGTTCCTTGTATCCAGTCGTAACTATCCAGTTTGCCCGATCGAGATGACTGCGAACCGCCATTCGGGCGCGCTCAGGTTCTCGCATCGGATCGATGCCGAGGACGAGCTGCGCCATCTCGTCTTCGCTGGCATCGTCGGCGGACGCGTCCAGGAGCCTCATATATATCGTGAAGTGCTCGTTGTCGTATGCGGTCACACGGTCCGACCACGGGACTTCGTCTTGAACTTTGGGTTTCATCGCGACCTCCTGCGGTTCGGGTTTGTCGTTATCTTGAGGGGCAAGACATCTGCTTGTTGGACCAATCATATCGAATAGGAACGATCGTTCCTAGAACGATAGTTCCGGTTCTGGTCCCTTTCTTCCCATGGACCTCAAGGAGGTCATGGCGATCAACATGCGTCGTTTGCGCCATGATCAGGACCTGACGCAGGAAGAATTGGCTGCCCGCGCAGAGCTGAGCATGCGCTATGTGGGCTCGATCGAGCGTGCTCGGGTTTCCGCAAGCGTCAGTGTGCTTGGCCAGCTCGCAAAAGCGCTTGATGTTGATCCTTGTGAGTTGATCAGGCCGCAGTAACAAACGCGATCCGGCCCATCCCGGATTCCAAAATCAAGCTTGATGGCGCGCAACCGGCCGCCAGTGAACTGAGCCCGCTTTCTTCGAGCAGACCATCCGCGTGCTCCCATGGCGCAACTTGCGTGACCAACAACGCTGCTGTTTGGACGAATTGCGCGAGGACAAGGGAGAAGACCGGCTTGAGGCAGGAGCAGCTTGCCGAGATTCCAGCTTCGCCCTGCAATACACCAGCGGTCGGAGAAGGGCAAAAGAAACCCAACTATCGTCACGCATTATGAACTGGCACAAGCCCTCCGTGTCCGCCACATCGATCCGGACCGACCACCATTAAGCGCTATCTGGAATACGCCGATGCGCCGCGGTACATTTCAGCCGCATCCGTCGTGTAAATGATGCTGCGCGCACTTGGATAGGCGAAGAGGCACGACGTGGTGCCAGTCGCGCCGCCAGCTCTGAGTGATCGCCGGGTATGCCGGCCGAGTCGCCTGCCGCGAATCCTCCAGGGCCTTCATGCCGGGTTGGCGTCCGCGCCTCGCCAAATGGCGCTGAGAGTCGGCACGACGGTTTTGCGCTCCTTCCGTGACACGAAATCTTAAATGGCGGATCAGGTGCACCATGCAGCGTAGCTTTGCCGCCTGGAAAAAGGTAGTTCGCCAGCCTTGCCGTCTTACCACCTCTGAAGTTCGTTGCGTTCTTGTGTAGGCATTGCAACAGATACTTCAAGGAAATTCACGGAATCGTTGCGACTTCAATTCGCTGTCAATGGTAGTTTCACCACTAATTTCAAATTCAGTGGCGGCAGAAATCTGGTGTCGTTTTATGTTCCACCGCCGAACAGCATTTGCGAAGAGCGCGAAATGACAAAGCCAGCAGGACAAGGGTTTGGTACTTCTATTTGGCGTAGTGCTGACCAATGATGATACTTGTCGATCGCCTAATGACAGCAGCACATCTTGATCGGCTAAGGATTCTGGGCCTTTGCGCGCATGCCGACCTGACTGTCTGCGAACTAGCAGAGATTCTGGATCTACGTCGCGAGCACGTCGTGCGACACGTCCGGAGGCTCGCCAGAGCCGAGTTTCTTTGCGGCAACGGACAACGTCCTTGGTCCTCATATCATCTCAATACAGTGGGCAAGGACCGAGGTTTGGTTCAATTCTTGGTCGATCTCCTGCCCCACGACGATGGGCCTCATAAGCGGGACCTGGAGCGGCTCGAGGCGGTACAAGACGGGCGGGCCAAGGGGACCGCCTGCTTGATGGGGAATAGATCCATCCAATTGGAGCGCGAATTGCCATGAGCAACTGCGCCGAGGGTGCCATCGCGCAGCCCGACACTTTCGGACGGTCTTCCTTGGTCCACGTCGATTACCGCGTTCACGAACTGCTTCTACGACAGAGGCGGCAGGAGCGGACGACGCTCAAACTCATCGCGTCCGAGAACTTTGCCTCCTCGGCCGTTCTGGAAGCGACCGGCTCCATCTTCGCGAACAAGTATGCGGAGGGCTACCCGGGTGCGCGCTACTACGCGGGAAACGAGATTGTCGATGAGCTTGAGACCCTGGCCATCGAGCGCCTGAAGACGCTATTTGGTAGTGAACACGCCAACGTCCAGCCATATTCCGGCTCGCCGGCCAATCAGGCTGTCTATCGGGCGCTTTTGATTCCCGGAGACAAAGTCATGGGCTTGCCTTTACCCGAAGGCGGCCATCTGACGCACGGTTGGGCAGTCAACTTCTCCGGCACCGATTATCAGCGAGTCCCATACAGGCTGCACGAAAAGACGCAGCAAATCGACTATGACCGTTTGCGCGAGACCGCCAAGCGGGAACTCCCGAAGCTAATTTGGGTCGGCGGAACTGCTTATGCGCGGATTTTTGATTACGCGGCAATGGCCGAAATCGCTGCGGAGGCGAACGCCTATCTTGTGGCCGACATTGCGCACATCAGCGGCCTTATTATCGCCGGAGCGCATCCGAATCCCGTGGCCCATTGCGACGTCGTCACCAGCACGTCTCATAAGTCGATCCGCGGGCCCCGTGGAGGCTTTATTCTGTCGAAGAATGAAGATCGCTATCAGGCGCTTTATCATCCGAACAGCCAACACAATCTGGCCAAACGCATAGACCGCGCCGTGTTCCCTCTCCTGCAAGGCGGACCGCATATGAATACTATCGCCGCGCTTGCCGTCGCTTTGCAGGAAGCAGCGAACCCGTCCTTTCGTATCTACGGTCAGCAGATCGTGAACAACGCCAAGGCTCTGGCCCAGGCGCTTCTGGAGCGAGGTTATGAACTCGTCACCGGGGGCACTGACAATCACATGCTAATCCTTGATCTTCGGAACCGGCCGCTGTCAGGCAAAGCCTATGCCGAGCGCTTATCGCGTGCAGGTATCATTGCGAATTTCAATATGGTGCCGGGTGACCGGCGGCATCCGGCGCTCACAAGCGGCATCCGCTTGGGGACCCCAGCCGTGACGTCCATGGGCATGCGCGAGACGGAGATGGCGCAGATCGCAGATTTCATCGACTCGGTCTGCCGCCAGCCCGATGACCAGGAAGTTCATGCCAGCGTACGAAGAGAGGTTGCCGACTTCTGCACTGCGTTCGAGGTCCCCGGCATCACCGACCGATAACCCACCCCAATCCACAAACTTCTCACCTAACTCCATCACTTGAAGCGAGGGCATTCCATGACCAGACAGTTTGTGTTCTCTTCCGAATCCGTCGGTGCGGGACACCCGGATAAGTTGGCAGACAACATATCGGATGCCATCCTCGATGCGGTCCTTCGCGAGGATCCTAAGGCGCGCGTCGCTTGTGAAGCATTGGTGAAGACGTGTGAAACGTTGGTGAAGACAGGGATGGTCGTTCTGGCTGGCGAGATCACCACCCATGCGAAGATCGATTACAGCCAAGTCGCCCGCGATACGATACTCGATATTGGCTATGACGACGACGCCATCGGCTTTGATGGTCGACGTTGCGCCGTCGTTCTGGCTCTCACCGAGCAGTCGCCCGACATCAGCCAGGGCGTTGACGAAGGACGAGGGCAGGATCTCGAGCAGGGGGCGGGGGATCAGGGCCTCATGTTTGGATTCGCATGCAACGAGACGGATACATTGATGCCCTTGCCGATCCAACTCGCTCACCGTTTGACGAAAAGACAGGCAGAGATCCGGAAAACGGGAGAGCTTGGCTGGCTGCGTCCGGACGTGAAATCTCAAGTGTCGGTACGCTACGAGGGTCTCCGCCCGGTAGCGCTGGATACGATAGTCCTGTCGACGCAGCATGACGAGGCAGTCTCCCAAGAAACAGTCCGCGAAGGCGTCATTGAGGAGATCATTAAGCCGCTCTTGCCGCCCGACTTGGATACGACGGGGATCAGATTTCTGGTCAACCCAACAGGGCGATTCGTGGTCGGTGGGCCTGCCGGCGACTGCGGCCTCACTGGACGCAAGATCATCGTCGATTCCTACGGTGGAACGGGGCGTCACGGCGGCGGCGCCTTTTCGGGCAAGGACCCATCCAAGGTTGACCGCTCGGCCGCCTATGCGGCGCGGTACGTCGCAAAGAATATCGTTGCCAGCGGCCTTGCAGAGGTCTGCGAGGTTCAGCTTGCTTACGCGATCGGCGTGGCCAGTCCGGTTTCTGTCATGGTCAACACATTCGGAACCGCAAGGATTGAGGAAAAAAAGATCGAGCGCCTTATTCTTGAGCTTTTCGATCTCCGACCGAAAGGCATCATCAAGATGCTTGATCTCTTACGCCCGATATACCGCAAGACCGCGACATACGGGCACTTCGGCCGTGAAGAGCCTGAGTTCACCTGGGAAAAGACGGACAGAGCCGACGACTTGCTGCGTGAAGCAGGACCGGCAGCTGCGTGAGGGCCGTTGGATCAAGCGAATGCGGCAATCCATTTCAACTCGCTAGACCCGCGCCCGGCCGGCATGGCAGAAAGCCGGTGGCTCGTTGGCGGAGATTTTGATGCCGGAATATGACGTGCTTTGCATCGGCAATGCCATTGTGGACATCATCGCGCAGTGCGACGAGGCGTTCCTGGAGACGAACGGCATCATCAAGGGCGCGATGAACCTGATCGACACGAGGCGCGCCGAGCTGCTCTACAGCCGCATGGGACCGGCGATCGAGGCTTCCGGCGGAAGCGCCGGCAACACCGCCGCCGGCGTCGCCAGCCTCGGCGGACGGGCCGCTTTCTTCGGCAAAGTGTCGAACGACGCGCTGGGCGAAATCTACACGCACGACATTAAGGCCCAGGGCGTGGCCTTCGATACCGGGCCGCTCGAGGGCGAACCGCCGACGGCGCGCTCGATGATCTTCGTCACGCCCGACGGCGAGCGTTCGATGAACACCTATCTCGGCGCCTGCGTCGAGCTTGGTCCGGAGGATGTCGAGGCAGACAAGGCCGCCGGCGCCAAGGTGACCTATTTCGAGGGTTATCTGTGGGATCCGCCGCGCGCCAAGGAAGCGATCCGCCAGACGGCCAAGCTGGCGCACGCGGCGGGCCGCGAAGTGTCGATGACGCTGTCGGATTCCTTCTGCGTCGACCGCTATCGCGACGAATTCCTCGAGCTGATGCGTTCGGGCACCGTCGACATCGTCTTTGCCAACAGCCACGAGATCAAGTCGCTCTACCAGACCGCTTCCTTCGAGGAGGCGCTCGCCGCCATCCGCAAGGATTGCAGAATAGCCGCCGTCACCCGTTCCGAAAAAGGCTCGGTCATCGTGCGCGGCGACGAGACCGTCACCATCCAGGCGACGAAGATCAAGGAACTGGTCGACACGACTGGAGCCGGCGATCTCTATGCCGCCGGCTTCCTTTTCGGCTACACGACCGGACGCAGCCTCAAGGATTGCGGCGATCTGGGCTCACTGGCCGCCGGGCTGGTGATCCAGCAGATCGGCCCGCGCCCGCGCCAGAATCTGCGCCGTGAGGCCGAGCAGGCCGGGTCGATCTAGCCGGGCGATTCAACGACGGGCTGCCCGTCTCCCCTCCTGCGGACCGTGCGGGGCGGTGCGCGTAAATCGAAATGCCGGATGCGCATCCGCGTGAGAAGCAGCCGCGGCATGCCACGATCGATAAGGGTGAGTGTCGCCCTCCAGTGCGAACCTTCTGCCGTGCGATATGGGGAATCGTTCCGATCAGTAGCTCGACCTGTCGCATATCTTGCTCACCCGCCGTGGTCGACCTCGTGTGTCAACAGGTCGGCCGTGCGATACAGCGGGTAAGCGGCCGACTCGTGAATTGACATGAACGCATCGCCCGATTGAGTTTATCCTGCCGGGAGAGCAGTGCGCTGTTCAAGCCACTTGGACGATCATGGGCAGACATAAGGACCATCGTGAGCCACGCCAGCATCGCCATGACGATGACACGGTTCTTTTGCTGAACGGTCTTCCGAGCCAAGCTACTTTGTCCGTTCGTCGACCGTAACCGCACCCGCTGTCGACGCCGACGTCATCGATTCAACACCAGCAAGGGTTTTGGCTTTTTCAAATTGCCGGAGGGCGTCTAGGCACATCCGGGTGCTGCAGGCGGCCGGGAGCCGCGGTGTTTCCGAGGCAAGGCGTCTCAAGGTCACGACGGAAGAAAGTCCAAAAGGTCACCAGGTCTCTCAGGTGCTGGAGGTCGATCGCGAAACACACACGCGTAGCGCTGGAGAGCCCGCCGCCGGGACGAGCGCCCAGTTGGAGAGCGAGGGCACGGTCAAGTGGTACAATGCGCAAAAGGGCTTCGGCTTCCTTGCTCCTCAAAACCGTGAGAAGGACATCTTCGTTCATGCCACCGCGCTGACCCGCTCAGGACTGGGCACGCCGATCGAGGGTCAGAAGGTGTTTGTCCAATGCGGGCAGGGCCAGAAAGGCCCGGGGGTTCGGAGCATTCGCCTCGCTTAAAGCCAATGCGTTGGTCCAAGACTGAAATCGCACCTTAGACAAAGAAAAAGCCCGCTGCCGGGAGGAGGTGGCAGCGGGCTCTGTTTCGAATGAGACACGGGAGGAGGTGCGCCCCATTCAGCGTCGGCACCATATCTGGGAGGAGTAGATGGCCGACAACATGAGCATATCGATAGCCGCGGATATTGCAACGCACAAATCGTATCTCGCAGGTGCGAAATCATGCCGCATCGGCTTGGTCGATCTGAAAAAAAATTGTGGTCAGGCTCCGCCATTCTTGCGGGCACGCTTGGCAGGTGCCGAGGTTTCCGGTTCCTTCGGCTTGCGGCCCAGACCCATGGTCTTGGCCAATGCCGAGCGGGCCGCAGCGTAGTTTGGCGCCACCATGGGATAGTCCGCCGGCAGCCCCCATTTTGCGCGATATTCATCGGGCGTAAGGCCATGGTGGGTAGCCAGGTGACGCTTAAGCGACTTGAACTTCTTACCGTCCTCAAGGCTGACAATGTAATCGGGTGTAACCGATTTTCTGATCGGTACGGCAGGGTTGAGAGGTTCCGACTTTTCTGGTGCGGCACCACCGGCACTGGTTTTCAATGCGATGTGGATCTGGCCGATAAGCCCAGGCAGTTCACCGACGGGAACCGGATTGTTCGAAACATAGGCTGAGACGACATGGGCGGTGAGTTCGATGAGGTTGTCAGCTTTCGTCTCGGTTTCTTCGGTCATGAAAACGCTCCTGCCGGCTTAGACTGGGTGGTGGAGAATCAATTCATAGCTAAATAGTGACGACCGCGTTTGATGGCAACCAAGCCATTGCACGATCTGTTGGCGGATCGCTACACACCCGGCCGCAGTCGCAGGATATTCCTCTTCAACCGTCATCGTCCTGACAACACCGCTGTGCCATGGTTGTGCCGCGTCCGATGCGGGGCGCCTCTTCACGCAAATTGGTTACGGATAGTTTGGAGAAACGAATGAACGCTAAGGCTTTCAGCAACCCCCTTTTCGTGAAGCGCTCAACGCACATCATCCAAGAGATTGCCGGCCTTGCGGATGCCATCGATTTTCTCAACGAGTGGCCGGAAGATCGCAGAGACATGATCCACAAGGTCGCCCTGAGGGCATGCTACGATGCATACGATGGGCGCAAGCCGGTAAGCACGGCTCGCAACGCCTTTTTCGGCTTTGCGAAACGGGTCGCCATATTGGAAGATCCAACCTCGGCGATGAAGTGGATTGCCGCCTGCAGATCGGGCAGTGGAAAAGTGCAGGTGTAGCCTTCGACGACATGTTTGAGGCTGGCAAGGCGCGTCAAACAGTGCAGTATGTTCAGGTTCCACAGCTAGACTACGCGAATGAGAAGCAGTTCCTCACCACCGACTCCAAGAGCGCAGATCGCACGCAACCTGACTATGGCCAGACGCAGCTCATGGCGATCGCTTGGTCGCCAATGGTCCGCTTAAGTGGTCCAGGTGCATCGGTCGCGTTCGACTGAGTAAACAAATACGACCCGCGCGGTTTGCCGCATAGTAGCTGTGGAGGAGGGGGGATGACCGGGTTGATCAGATTTGAGAGGCCAGTCGTTGTTCAGGTCAGCCGCCGCAGCTCAGAGCGTATCGTGTTCGACGTCAACGACGCGGCCGCTATCTTGCTGCGGGATCTGCATCATGAGACCGATAAACGCAGAATAGCGATGGAGGCCTGTCTGCAGGTGTTACGCGGTAAGACCCATGCGCCAGCCGCTCGACGAGCTTTCGTCGCAGCCGCGCTCGAAGCACGCATTCTACGCAACGATTGAGATTTATGACGCCGCTTGCGCGGTCCGAACACCGCTGCCGGCATCCGCCAGGAGCAAGCCAACCCCGCACTTTCCGCGATGGCTTTCCTGGTCGCGAGTGGGATCTTCCACCATCAAAACGCAACGGTCCGCCAGCCAAGCTGCGGTCGCTCGGCTTCGCCTTCGCGGCGATCGTAATCGGAGACAGAGGCAGACGGGCCATTGAGCGAGAGTTGGCCCGCTGCAGATGACAAAGCGCGATGCCGCCTCGATAGTCTACAGAAGTGCCGTTTGAATGTTCCCCTGCTTAGCGCTGCATCCGGTTTCCCGGAACACCCTTGGACCGGCGCCACGTGATCGCCGATGCCTCTCCCGATGATCGCCGATCGTCGGAGTGGAGGTCTCGGCGTCGGAAAGATGATAGTGATATTGGACTATCCCAATCCGGAGTAGTCCGAAACCCGCTGGAGGTCAGCCGTCTCGTTTCTGGCCGGCTCATTTGAGGGCCGGCCTTCGATCGCTCACCAGCCCCGGCCTTTGGAACAGCTGGCTTGGACGCGCCATAACAAGGTCCGCGACAGACCAAGCTTGCCGAGGTTTCGTCAGCGGCAGCTCGATTTCTTTGGGTGAGCCGGATAGACTCGCCCGCGGTGTAGCGTCGCCGCTCACCGCCGGCGAGTGTCACCGAGCCCTACGCCGTCTGCGCTTTTTCCCGAATTGCGCGTGCCGCAGCCACCATGTTCGCCAGGGCAGGCCGGACCTCCTCCCATCTGCGCGTTTTGAGACCGCAGTCGGGATTCACCCACACTTGGTCATCCAGCAATCGTTCCCGCGCAAGCATGATGAGGTTGGAAATCTCGCCCACTTCCGGGACCCGCGGCGAGTGAATGTCATAGACGCCAGGTCCGATGTCGTTCGGATACTTGAAGGTTCGAAGCGTATCGAGCAGTTCCATCTGCGAGCGCGAGGTTTCAATGGAGATCACATCGGCATCCATTGCGGCAATCGCGTCCACGATGTCGCCGAACTCGGAGTAGCACATATGGGTGTGGATCTGGGTCGCATCGCTGACGGCCGTCGAAGCCAGCCGGAAGCATTCGACGGCCCAGTCGAGATAGGCCTCCCAGTCGGCCGCGCGCAGCGGCAAGCCCTCGCGCAGTGCGGCCTCGTCGATCTGGATCATCTTGGCGCCGGCCTTTTCAAGGTCGCTCACTTCATCGCGAATGGCGAGCGCGACCTGGCGGCAGACGGCTGAGCGCGGAAGGTCGTCTCGGACGAAGGACCAGTTGAGGATCGTCACCGGGCCGGTAAGCATGCCCTTCACCGGCTTCAGCGTTAGCGACTGGGCATATCGCCACCAATTCAGTGTCATCGGATTTTGTCGCGACACATCTCCAATGATGATCGGGGGGCGCACAAAGCGCGAGCCATAGCTCTGCACCCACCCGTGTTGAGTGAAGGCGAAGCCGCAGAGCTGCTCGGCGAAATATTGCACCATATCGTTGCGCTCGAATTCGCCGTGGACCAGCACGTCGAGTCCAATCTCTTCTTGCCAGCGAACGGCGGCTTTTATCTCTTTCTTCAGGAACGCTTCATAGTCGATGTAACTCAGCTGGCCTTTGGCATGAGCTGCCCGCGCCTTGCGAATCTCGGCTGTTTGCGGGAAGGAGCCGATCGTCGTGGTGGGAAAGGAGGGCAAACCAAATGCGTCGGCCTGAAGCTTGGAGCGGACGGCAAATGCGCTCTTCCGGCGCGTCATGCCGACCTTGATGGTGGCGATCCGGCCTTCGACCAGCGGATCATGCACCTTCGCGGATGTCGCGCGAACGGCGGCAACCTCAGCCGACGCCTCCAGTTCGGCGGCAACTGCGTCCCGGCCTTCGGCCAGGGCACGGGCGAGCACGACCAGCTCGTCGGTCTTTTGCGCTGCGAAGGCGAGCCACGACCTCACATCCGCATCGAGAGCCGTCTCCACGTCCAGGTCGATCGGCACATGCAGCATCGAGCAAGACGGGGCAATCTCCACCCGCTCCAGCGGCCAACCGGCGACGATCGACTTTATACGGTCAAGTATGGCAGGCAGGTTCGCGCGCCAGACGTTGCGTCCGTCGATCAGCCCGAGCGAGAGCACAAGTTCCTTCTGCGCGAGCCGGCCCACGGCCTCCAACTGCTCTGGAGCGCGCACGAGATCCACGTGCAGTCCCGCCACGGGCAGAGAAATTGCGGTCTCGAGATTGTCTCCCAGCGATCCGAAATAGGTAGCGACCATGATCTTCAACTCGGGTGCTGCTGCTTTCGACAGCCGGGAGTAGGCGAATTGGAGCGCATCCCGTTCGTTGGGAATCAAATCGAGCACGAGCGCCGGCTCATCGATCTGGACCCAATCGGCTCCCGCGAGCTTCAGCCTCTGCAGGAGCTCCTCGTAGACGGGCAGCAGCCGCGGCAGGAGCGCGATAGGGTTGAAACCTTTCTCAGATGACTTCGCCAACTTGAGAAAGGTAACCGGTCCAAGCAGGACCGGGCGGGTGTGGATGCCGAGCGCCTTGGCCTCGAGGAAATGATCCACCGGTTTCGCCGACGAGAGGGCAAAGCTCTGATCGTCCGTGAGTTCCGGCACAATGTAATGGTAGTTGGTGTCGAACCATTTGGTCATTTCCATCGCGGCAAGCCCATGCCCATTGGCCGCATGCTCGTCACCGGCATGTCCACAATCCGCGGCCTGACCTTGATTGCCGCGCGCCATGGCGAAATAGATATCGAGTGGGACCTCGCCGCCAGTCCAGGCGTATCGTGCCGGCACGGCGCCGACCATGGCGACTGTGTCGAGCACATGGTCATAAAGTGAGAAATCGTTGGACGGGATTTTCGACACGCCGCGATCGTGCTGCTCCCTCCAGCTAGCGGCACGCAGCGTCTTCGCCGTCGCGAGCAAGTCGGCAGCGGGAGATTTTCCGGACCAGTAGTTTTCAAGCGCGAATTTCAGTTCCCGCCGTCGACCGATACGCGGCACGCCGAGCGTTGCTACAGGAATTCGTTGAGAGACAGTCATGCCATTACCCCGATGGTTGGGGCGGGGGACAAGGAACCCGCGAATAGGCGGCACGAAGCCGAGCTACCGCGACCACCGGACACCCCGCCCGTGGACGTTGTTCGTCGTGGCAGGTCTCCTGGCTCGCGGGTCAAAGCCTGTGCCCGTCTTCCCGAGGCCGTTCGCCTCAGTGACATCAATGGGCTTGGCTCGCCGCTAACAGTTGCGGGGGCAGCGCCGGCATCGCAACTACGGCAGTGCCGCGCGGAGAACCATGACATGCGCACAATCACAGCAGCTTCGCTGCTTGTCAATACCATATAACGAGATGTTTATGTGATTATGCGAAAAGCGCCTTGCGCTGGTCGGTCTCTTTCGTCCGAATATGCCCCCGAGCCGGGCAGGCGGAACTGCCCAAAGCTTGGCTCGCAGATCGGTGTCGTAGACGGGCGCGAGCAATAAGGGGGAGGTGGAGGGGGAG
>NZ_NSGD01000040.1:0-15593 GCF_002294955.1 Mesorhizobium sp. WSM3864 | reverse complement strand
AGGGCCGGGGGCGGGCCGCACCAAGAATGGTGACATGGGCGGCGCCGCCAACATCCAGGAGGCGCCGGCGCGGGCAGCGGCCGCTACTCGCAAAACCAGGTAGTCTCTGCATGGGTTTTGGGCGCCCTCAAGACAGTATTCGCGTGCGCAAAGGGAAACTAGCTGTCGCGACCGAACACGGCGGTTCCCTGCGCCGTCGGGGCGCGACGACTCTGAGACAAAGTGACAAGGCAACGCGGCCTAATGACAATTCAAATACCCCTCTCCAAGATCGATCGCGCCAGACGTGAGGACCGCGGCCCTGGAGTATCGCGCCCGATCTTGCCTACCTTCGCCTTTCGATCGTGAATGCGGTGTTCTTTGGTGTGCCCGGCCCCGCGACTCCAGTTGGGTGCTGATTGATACCGGTCTGCCAACCTCTCGAGGCGCCATTGTCGCGGTCGCGGAGGCGCGTTTTGGCAAAAACGCCTGACCGGCGGCAATCCTCCTGACGCCTGGTCACTTCGACCACGTGGGAACGGTCGTTGAACTGTCGCGGATGTGGGGGCTCCGGTCTATGCGCACACGCTCGAACATCCCTATCTGAACGGAACAGCGTCTTACCCCCCGCCTGACCCGTGGGCGGGCGGAGGTCTGATGGCGTTGCTCTCACCGCTTTTCCCATGCGGCCGGTCGATCTCGGGGACCGTTTGAACGCGCTCCCTACGATGGCTCGGTTCCGGGGATGCCAGATTGGCAGTGGCTCCACACTCCAGGGCACGCGCCGGGACATATTTCCCTTTGGCGCGAGACGGACCGCTCACTGATCGTAGGTGATGCGTTCATCACAACCGGGCAGGGGTCCGCCTATGAGGTAGCGACGCAGCAGCTCGAGATGCACGGCCCGCCACGGTACTTCACCCCGGACTGGGATGCGGCGGAGAACTCAGTTGGACGGCTGTCTGCTCTCAAGCCAGAGATTGTCATCACCGGTCACGGGGCGGCCGCAGCCGGAGCAGGAATGCGCCATGTCCTCGACCAGCTTTCAGCGCGGTTCAAAGACTTTGCCGTGATCCCCGGCTCAAAATACCTGCGCGAGCCCGCAACCGCGAAAAATGGTAGGGTTTATCGCGAACGGTAGAAAACCAGCGGGCAACGATTGTTGTACAGCACTGTCCTTCGAGTATTCGCGTTGTCGGCTGAAAGGATGCGTCGCCAGGTGGTGCCGCTACCGTCCTAACGGCTTGTGAGACAGCTCAATCAACTGCCGCTCATCGGTGACGCCGGCCATGTAGCTGGCAATGATCCGCAAAGCGCGGCGCTCTCGCTCCGCGGCAGTTTCCTTTGCCACCGAGCCGCGCTCGAGAATCTGGCAAAGAAATTCAACATCGACGGGTGTGAACGCGCCTTTCGCCAGTCTTGCCGAAGCCATGGCTTTCTCCTCCTCCCAAGCGGGCCCGCCCGACCGCGCCTGCAGGCGGGCCTTCGACACGACGGCACTTTGGAAGCAGAGGGGAGCCTAGCTGTGCCGCCGCGCTCCGAACCTGCGGTCCTAAAAGGTGTTCCTTTGTCATCAGCAAAAATCATTCCAAGCGGTCGGACTCGGCCATGGCGTTGGGCCACGTTGGGGGCCACAGAACATGCACTATTTTCGTCGGAGCCCGAACCATTGACACATGTGTAAGGGCCTATCGCAACGCAGTTTGCTGACTCTATCGTCCCTCGCGATCCGACGACCATCGACCCACACCCCCGGCCCGTTCGGCGGTCGTCTTTTCGGGCTGGGAAGCCGACACAAAGGCGTCAACGGACCAGACTCCATCGGCGGCCCAGGGTCTTGAGGCGCAATAAACTTGGGGAACAAAGAGCCATGCTCACGCACGGGAACATTGGGGCCTAATAGAGGTTCGGGCTTATGTCGATCAGCTCAGTGTTGCCAGCTTCTTGCTCTGACCTGATTATCCGCAAGCTCCAGATCATCTCTGATCTTGCCTCAGCCGATATTGCCATTTTGAGAAATATCGCGGTTCAGGAGCGCGACTACCGGGCAGGAGAAGATATCGTGCGCGAGGGCGACCAACCCTCTCATTCCTTCGCTGTTCTGGACGGCCTGGTGTCATCTGCGAAGTTCACCGGCGAGGGGAAGCGGCAGATCATATCGATCTTTGTTCCGGGAGACCTCCCGGATCTCCACGGAATTCATCTTTCGGTTATGGATTGTACCTTCGCGCCACTAACGCCGGCCCGAGTGGGGTTCATGCGCCACGATGCACTGCGTGCCATCTGCACCAAACACCCGTCCATCGCCAACGTGTTCTGGCGCTCAACGCTGATAGATGCAGCGATATACAGAGAGTGGGTCACCAATGTCGGGAGGCGGGACGCGTATGTTCGCATGGCTCACCTCCTGTGTGAGCTCATCGTCCGTCTCCATGCAGTCGGCCAAATTCAGGACCACGTGGCGGAATTTCCGGTCAGCCAGGCCGTGCTTGGCGACGCACTGGGTCTATCCACCGTTCACGTCAACCGAGTGCTTCAGGAACTTCGCCGCGATGGCCTGATATCCACCTCGGGCTCAAGGCTCAAAGTTGTCGACTGGAATGAACTCGTGCGTGCAGGGGACTTTTACACCACCTACCTGCACGAAAAGAACGTGACGCCGCTATGAGCCCCCGCGAGGGGATTGACCGAGGTGCAGAGCATCTCGAGAGCAGGGTGATCTCGTTGTTCGAAGTTTTGCGACGGAGAGCTGCCCCGCGGGGGGCTTATGGATTCGGTAGTCTACCTGGTTTCCCCGTGAGAGCGCGGGCAACTTGACGGGCCGACCTTGGTGGCTAACGATCCACGTCCCCCAGCACTACGTCCAGAGAGCCCAGGATGGCGGTAACGTCAGCCAGCATATGGCCGCGGCAAAGCAGATCCATAGCCTGAAGATGCGCGAAGCTCGGGGCTCTCAGCTTGCACCGGTAAGGTTTGTTAGTCCCGTCAGATACCAGGTAGACGCCGAACTCTCCTTTCGGAGCTTCCACCGCAGCATACACTTCTCCGGTCGGGACCCGAAATCCCTCGGTGTAGAGCTTGAAATGGTGTATCAGCGCCTCCATCGACCGCTTCATGGCCGCACGTTTCGGCGGCACGATCTTACCGTCCGCGTTGGAAACCGGACCCGGCCCTTCTTTAGCCAGCAGATCCACGCACTGGCGCATTATCCTCGCTGACTGACGCATCTCCTCCATGCGCACGAGGTATCGATCGTAGCAGTCGCCGTTCTTACCAATCGGAATATCGAAATCCATTTCGGAATAGCACTCGTAGGGCTGGGCCTTGCGCAGGTCCCAAGCAGCACCGGAGCCACGCACCATTACCCCGGAGAACCCCCAACCCCAAGCATCCGATTCCGAAATCTGCCCGATATCCACGTTGCGGAGCTTGAAGATCCGATTGTCCGTCAGCAGCCTGTCTAGGTCATCCACTGATTTCAGAAACGGATCGATCCACTTGCCGATATCCGAGATAAGCTCGTCGGGCAGATCCTGGTGTACGCCGCCTGGTCGGAAAAAAGCTGCATGCATCCGTGAGCCGCTTGCGCGCTCATAGAAGACCATCAGCTTCTCGCGCTCGATGAAGCCCCAGAGCGGCGGCGTAAGCGCCCCGACATCCATGGCTTGGGTGGTGACGTTGAGCAGATGCGAAAGGATGCGCGAAATTTCGCTATACAGGACCCGGATCAGTTGCCCACGCCTCGGCACCGTCAAACCCGTGAGCTTCTCGATCGCCAGACACCAGGCATGTTCCTGGTTCATCGGCGCCACGTAGTCGAGCCGGTCGAAATACGGCAGGGCCTGCAGGTAGGTCTTCGTCTCAATCAGCTTTTCGGTGCCACGATGAAGCAGTCCGATATGCGGATCAACCCGGTCGACTACTTCGCCGTCGAGCTCCAGCACTAGCCGCAGCACACCGTGAGCGGCCGGGTGCTGAGGGCCGAAATTGATATTGAAGCTTCGGACGGAATTCTCTGCCAAGCGGCCGTTCCTCAGCGCGGGAACGCACCCAACTGGGAGGCGAACCGGATGTTCCACCCACGCATTGCGTCACGAAGCAAATTCCGACTGCATTGCATTGTGCACGCGTTCCTCCTGCAATTGGTTGTGTGCCGGCTATAGACGCGGGGGCGAGCGGGAACAAATAGGCTGTCACTTGGTTCCGGCTGCACGCAAACAAGGACTGCCCATGGACAGAGCGTCCCACATCAGCGAAGAAGCCGGCACGTCGCGTGCCGCTCCCGACCTTAGTCGGCTGCTGTTCGAACCAAACCTACGAGTCCATGGCCTGATAGACCAGACCGTCGTTTCGAATGCCTGAAAGCGGTTCGTGACGGCGGGAATGATCTGTACGTTGAAATTGATACGCCTGACGGCGACGCAGATGGCGCCCGACGAATTGCCCTAGAGATCAAGCTGTTCCTGAAACACTCTGGCCGCAACGGCTTCGTCCTTGGCAAGAACACGGTCTATTCTGCCGGGATCACCGTCCTCGCAGCTTTCCCGAAGAGTTCCCGGTTTTTATGTCCGCGGGCAGTCTTGCTGGTCCACGAACGTCGGCTCGAAAAGGAACTGGTCCTGAATGGGCCAATCCGCAGTTGCCTCCAGATCGTCCGGGAACAACTTGCCTTGCTGCAGACTGCTGAGCGGCTCGAAAACGAAGGCTTTGAGGATCTTGTGGAGGGTTCGAAGATATCTCTGGAGCAGCTTCGTGATCACGCCTTAAACAACTGCTACCTGATGGCCGAAAGAGCGTTGGAGTTGGGTCTTGTTGCGGACATCGCCCGATAGAATTAGGCCTCTGAACGGACTTGTCCGGCTTTGCCTTTGCCGGCCGAATAAAAACGGACGACGGCCATGACTGATAACGCAGACTTGGTAGCGCGAAGCGGCGGATGCCTTTGCGGTGCCGTGAGTGACGTTGTCACCGGCGAGCCCTTGTACGTCGGTTTGTGCCATTGCCAGGGACTGCAAGCGAACCAGCGGCACCGCGTACAGCGTGTTTGCTTCGCCTAGCTCAAGCCGATCGCGATACGCCCGCAACTTAGACGCGGCGAATAGGTTCTCAAGCCTTCTCTAGGATAGCGGGTTCGGTCTCGCGGCGCGCGTTGCCAGGCGAGGCGCCGTTTGGGGATCTGTGCTGCATTCCCCGGAGCCCGTTCGGCCTCCCAGGCGAGCGGGCTCTTGCCGTCCGGGGTTGGCAAGGAGAACCAGCAAACGGGACGGCTGAATCCTGCTATGATCCGCCTGCAATCCCGCCGCGAAACCCCGTTGGAAATGGCGCAGCGCCACGTTCGGTAGCGCACGGAACGCGTAGCGCGCCAGCGGGCGTTGATCGCCAGAATGGAAGTGCGTGGCCAACCCATAGGTGAAGCCGAACACCTGTTGCGGGAGTTTGAGGCGGCCCAACGCCAACACACCGAACACCTGAGGCGTCTCCGCGATAGCTAGCCGCCGTATGGAACCTTTCGCCCGGATCCGGATTCACGGCCAGAGGGACCCTCCATGGCCGAGAGCAAGAAAGAGCGCGACGAACGCATTCAGGCGGTGAAGGGATTTTCGAGTGCGGTTTCTCATGCGCGAAACCGGTATCACCGAGGCCCAGGCGCGCGAGCTCATCGACCTGATCGGCAACGACGCGAACTCTCGACTTCGAGAGGCGCGTCTTCTGGCGAGAAAGATAGACGCGCGACAACGCTAAGGCTCAAACCCATGTGCAACGACTACGAGCAGCATATCGCTTGGGCCGAATACTGCCGCATCATGGAGTCGCTCGCCTTGCAGATCTCCAGCCATCAGAGTGAACTTGACCTGCCGCAAGCTGACATCCGCATCAACGACCCGGCTCCGGTAATGCGCGCTGCCGGCGATGCAATCGAGCTAGCCTCGATGACATTCGGCTTCCCGCCCTCCGGTCCAAAGGGCGGGCCGGTGTTCAATTTTCGGTCGGAGGGGCGACAGTTCGCAAACAGCAGGCGCTGTCTTGTGCCGGTATCGGCCTTCTTCGAGTTCACCGGAACGAAGTACCCGAAGGCGAAGCACCGGTTCACGTCGACGGCGCCCCGTTCATGGCGATCGCGGGGCTCTGGCGCGAAGCGGCCGGCAACAAGCCGCCCACCTTCACCATGCTGACGACGGATCCCAGTCCCGACATTGCGCCCGTCAGGTCGTGGTCCTTGAGCCGGAGAACTGGTCCGCCTGGCTCAACCTGACGGAATCGGAGGGCGATCTGTTGCGACCGCTTCCAGCCGGGTCTTTGTCAGTTGAGACGGTTCGAGAGTGAAGAGGCTGAACAGCCCGGCTGGTCATGCATCATGGCATGACTCCCCCAAGCACGAACATTTCCAGCATGCGGCATCGTCGGCCAGTGTCATCAATCCGACAACGTCGAGGTTGCGAGCTGGTCCTTCCCAGCTCGGGCTCACTTGAGCGAATTTGTAGACTGTCCAGTCGGCTTGGTTGTCACGCGGATCCACAGCACATTCCTGGCGCCAATCATGAACCGCCCGACCCGTGACCGCAATAGCTGCTTTCGACGGTGTTTCTGCAACCGCAACTTAGTGGGATGTGACCACGTGACCGGACATTACTTCAACCATGTAGCTCTGCATGCAGCACTCGCTCCAACAGGACTTTCCAACTTGGCGCGGCCGGCCTTCTTCCGAACTGGCGGAATCCGGCGGCCGATGCATACTGTCGCGGAACTTGAAAACTTCAGCCGCCATCATTTTTGGCGGACGCGTGTCATGTGCCCGCGTCCATAGGTTACGGGCGGAGGGAGTGCCTCAATTACGCTGCCCGTCATATAGTGAACCGTCACTATCCACCACGTGGGTGCTCGGATCGTGATTGTACTGAGGCTCGCCGCCTGTGACTACCGGTTGGCAAGCCCTCAGGGCGTTATGCTGGTGCCGGCCATGATCTCAGATCTCCCTGCGGGGAGGTGCAGGAGGAAGGGCCCAAAAAAAGGGGTCCTAGCTCAATGAGGCGCCTAACGTGTCTCAAGGAACAAATCGCGTCAGCAGAGGTTCGGCTCGACCAAACTACGGAGACGAGCAATGTCTGAGTCGCGCGAATGGCTGATCCAATGGCTGAGGGATGCCCACGCCATGGAAGAACAAGCCGAAACGATGCTATCCGGCCAATTGAGCCGGATCGAGAGCTACCCCGAACTCAGCGATAGAATCCGCATCCACTTGGAAGAGACCAGGGAACAGGCCAGGCGTTTGAAGACTTGCCTGGAAGGCCTTGACGAGGGCTCTTCCATGCTGAAGGACGCAGGCGGCAAGCTGACCGCGACGGCGCAGTCGCTCAGCGGCGTATTTGCTGGCGACGAGGTCATGAAGGGGTCCCTGGCGAGCTACACCTTCGAGCACATGGAAATCGCTTCTTACACCATCCTCATCGCCGCCGCGAATGCCGAGGGCGAAGCCGAGATCGCCCGCGTCTGCGAGCAGAATCTGCGGGAAGAGGAGGTGATGGCTGAGTGGTTGAAGAGCAACCTGTCACAAGTTACGGAAAAGTTCCTAACGCGGGCAGAAGCCGATCGCGACAGTGCGAAACGCTGACTCAGATGGACGGCGGTCAGGGTGCGAAAAGCTAGTCGAACGCCAGCATCGAGCACAATCGGCATCCGACCGGGAGCTCGAGAAGGAACCTAAGCTGCTATGAGCACGCGTGGGAAAAATTTCCTCGATAAATGGATGGCGAGCATCTGCCAAATGCGACCACCGACGATCCGCTCGCAATCATCTATCTGTCCGACGCGGCCATGGAAGCTGCAGGGCGCGAAGGCATCTCGCCCGAGGAGATGATTGAGGATGTCGGAAGCCTGTTGAGGGTGATCCTTACAGCCATGCAACACCGGAGGGGCGGTCTGGCCGACTGAGACCAAGAAATGCCCGAGACTGCGATCGGCATAAGAGATCTGCCGGCGCTCCGCGATCGGTTCGGCCCTGACGTTCCCGCCACGGAGTGGGATCTCCAGCTGAAGATGAAATGCACGATGTGCGGCGGCAAGCGTATCACGCTGACCTATTCGCCCGAGACCAGCCCGAAAGACCATCCCCGCAAAGGACGTAGCCGGCCACCAAAAATGGAACCGCCGGACTTCTCCTGACCCCTCAAATTTGAATGCGGGCTGGTCTGGCGCAGATCACGATAGGGTATGCCGCATTATCGGTTCGAAGTCGTTTGGAATGGGGAGAGCCTTGGAGACGCCTGGGTGAACCTGGCCACCATCAGCGATGCGCGGAAGGAAGCGCTAAGGGCGCTACACGACATTGCGGGCGAGGAAACGGTGGTCGCCGAGCAGGACCGCAAGCTAGTCGTGTCGGTAGTGATGCTCTGCCGCTGCCGAACCACCCTCAATGCGAGCGCGACGTCTGGCTCGTGATCTCTACCTCACCCCACGCGCCTATCCCGCGCAGCGGGTTCGTTCTACGGCCCCGTTCATGCCATTGCTGATGATCACCGGAACTGCGGAATGGGCAGGCCTATTGACGTCAAAAACACGCAACGCCCCTTCAATGTTCGCCTTTTGTGCTTCGAAAGTCGCATAAAAGGCAGACTGGTGTGATGTTGTGCCGTCCAGAATTATCTGTCGTTGGCGTCCAGAATTATTGTCGTCAGCCGGACTGCTAAGTGACTCATAATCCACAGCTTTCGGCCGATTAGGTTACCAATGCCCTGCGTCTAACAGGGTTACCATTGTGCCCCAACGACTATTAATTTCGAACTGGCGCTAAGGCTCTGTATTCATTGAGCTTATTGCGGCCTCGATTGGTAACCCAAGGCAACTCATTAGGCGCATTGGTAACCCATCAGCGACAGGTTCGCGCCTCTCGGCGGATTCTTTTCAGTTCTGCTGCGGTTAGTAGATTCCCGTCCGCGGTGCGCATGGCTAACCCGACGAGACGGCTCGCCACGTATTGGTTATCGATCGATTCGTCGATGCGCTCTTTCTCATCGAGCTTTACGATTTCCCGGAATATTCGAAGGCGGTTGTCAGCGATCCAGCTGGCCCAGTCCTTAGCGGAGGCGTCATTGAGCTGACGTCCCAGCGAGATTGCAGCGCTTAAGAGTATTTTCTCGCCGGCGGCTGACATTGATGTTGCCTCCGCGAGGTGATCTCGGACGATCTTTAAATAGTCGACACGCTCACCATCCAGCATATCTTTACAAAAATCTTCAGGAATTGCCCCGCGACGTCGCCAGCTTGCTAGCGTTGACTTGCCTATGTTGACCTTGCGCGAGAGGTCGTCGTCGCTCGCTACCTTGAAGTGCCGCTTTAACTCGCGAATGTAGAGATCAACGATCGAGTTTGTCATCTGGGGGAGTTGACGACGTTTCGTTTTGAAGTCACGATTGCATAGTGATTGCAACACGGCTTCAAAACAGCGTGGAAACAGGTTCCTCCGATCTCCTCGTAGAAGTTCGTGCGGGTTTTGTAACGCAAGGCTTATCCCTAAGCAGCTGGTACCAGGATCACGGCATTTGCCGAATGGTAGCCGTTTATGCGGTGACCGGAAAGCGCAACGGGCCGAACGCACTGGCCCTCCACGAGATGCTCTGCCGCGTGAGCAGCGGCCATCGCTATGGGTGAGTGGTTGTACACGGTTGAGTTTGCTGCGCTGGTCGGCATTCGGCGACAAGTCGCTCACCGCGCGCTTGTTCTGCGTCGCTGGCGCAAAAACGCGCTCGAAGTAAGGAAGGTCAAAGGCCGACGCGGTGGCAACGGCGGGGAGCAATATCAAGTGAATTCCACGTCTCTGCCGCTCGAATATCAGAACCGTCTAAAGGCGTCTCGAACCCACGATGTAAAGCATTCGAAGTCGATCACCGGCAGGACGGAAGAGAGCGCATGGTGGCTCGATTACCTGGGGCCAGCGCTTCAGTATCCGGCGAACTCGACTGGCCGCGCCGATGTATTGGCCGAGCTGGCGGGCAAGCCAACGCGGAACTGGGAGGGTAGGGCGGTCAGCTACTGCCTGCGGACGCTACAGCGTCATGCCGCACGCTTTGACGAAGATATGAAAGTCGGCCGGCATGGTCGATCGGACAAGGGCAAGAAGCGTGTCCTCATAAGCCGAAAGTGGGACAAGCTGGTCCCGTTCGACGCCTCCACCAAGACGAAAATCGTTGAGGACCTAAAACAAGAAATCCGCGGCCTGCTCAAAGGCGGCATGTCTTGGGGCCACACCCTCCAAGAAGCCGAGAAGTTCTTGATCGACGCGACGGTAGCATGGGGCTGCCGTCCGGGTGATCCTAACGTGCTGGAGCGCGCTTGTTCCGTCCCAATCGAATTCGTCTCGGCGGAACTCCACTTCCGGAACGTCCACCGTTTCAAGCGAGACCACAAGGCTTATGACGATCGCAGGCCGCGCATCCGCCGCACCGTCGCCGGCATGCAGCCGATGGAGCTGGTGGTGGGCGATGTGCACCCTGTGGACATTCACCTCACTCGTCCTGACGGCACGGTCGCGACTGCTAGGCTGATCGGATTCTTAGACTGGGCCACGCAGCGCCTCTGGATCGGGTTGATCTTTTTCGAAAAACGCGGCGGCGTCCAAAATCGAGATGTAATCGAAGTCCTCGCTTCCATGATCGAAGCCTGGGGCATGCCGCAGTCGCTGTATGTCGACAACGGCGCGGAATTCGGCTTCGCCGCTTTTCTGGACGATGCCATGCAGCTTACCGTGCAGGGCTTCCATGGCCCGTCCCGATCAACCCGCGTCATCAACGCCTTGCCCTACAACGCGTCCGCAAAGCCGATTGAGCGTCTATTCGGTGATTTGGAGACGCGATATTTCAGCACTGCGCCCGGCCACATTGGCGGCAACCGAATGAGCAAGAAGCGGGAGGCGATCGACAGGACGGTCGCGCCATTCGGCGCGTTCGAAGATGTGGTGCCAGCCATAGAAGGCTTCGTGCGCACCTATAATCACACTGCGCAGGGCAAGAAGAGCGCACTCAAAGGCCTCTCCCCTGAAGCCACGTTCCGCAAACACCTCGAGGCGGGATGGGCGCCGACTGCGATGAGCCGCGATGAAGTGCGCGCGGCATGTGCCTCGAAGAACGGTCGGTTGTTCAGGGTGCGATATCGGTCGGTGGCCGCCATTGGACATGCCCGGAATTGCAGGCTTACCAGTACGACAAGATTTGGGTCCGTGTACCGGCCTATCATACGCCAGCCGAGTTGCTATTGCTTGACCGCCATGGTGAACGAGTCGGCATAGCCTCTCCCGATATCGAGTTCCATCCGCTCGACAAACGCGGCGCGAAAACATCAGCCCAACGCGCGAAGGTGCATCGGCAGGCTGTGCGTAAGCTCGATCGGTCAGCGCCTGATATCGATGTGGCTGCACGCCTGATCGCGCGCGGCGAAGCCCAGCCTGACACGATTCCCAACGAGCCCGTCGGCGTCGTCTCTTACGATCCGGCGAAGCGGCCGGCACGCATTCTGATGCCGAAGAGGCCTTTGCCCGCCGACGAGTGTCGACGCGAACAGGACGAGCGCATAGCCACTCAGCTGGACCTGGCGAAGAGGATCCTCGGATGACGTTTATCGAAACCCGCGCTGCGCTCACCGTGCGGGCTGCCTTCGATACGGCGGTGAAGATGCGATATCCGGTGCTTGCGGTCGGAAAAGCCGGACTCGGCAAGACCGTGGCGCTCAACTGGATAGCAATCCAAAGCGGGGCTGCCTACTGTGAGGTTGCGCAGCATACCAAGGCTATCAGGCCGATGTTCCTGATGCTGCACGACGCCTACGGCGTCCAGAAGGACAGCAAGCACACATACGACCTTGCGAAGGATTGCATGTATTTTCTGGGCTCCCGATACGGTCCGACGCGTCCGTTGCTGGTAGACGAATATCAAAACTTCACACCCACTGTTTTGCGTGAGCTGCTGCACCTTCAGGAGCACTGCGGTTTCGCTTTGCTGCTTGCAGGCAACACTCATCGGTTAGCTGGGACGAGGCGTGATACCCACGCTATGGATCAGATCGAAAGCCGCATCGGCATGCGTTTCGAGATCGGGCAGCCGACGCGGGAGGACTGCGTGAGAATAGGCGCCGAACACAACGTTGAGGGAGCCGACGCCTACGAGGCGATCGCTACCTACGGTGAGAACACCTCCCTTCGCGCACTTTGCCACCTTCTCCAGAACTGCGCTGCCGCTACCAGCGGCGACGGTCGCATTCGTCTTCCCCGGATCGAGATCACGCTTCGCGGCATGTCGTGCGGCAGCGACGCCCGGAAACTTCTGCACGAGCGCCGAAACGACGGCGCACACGACGTCCGCAGCCCTGCTTAATTCCAGACAGCGACAGATAATTCTCAACGCCACACTGGAACTGCTTGGCGATAATGCGGCAGCTCGTCCCTCTCGTCAGTGATGCCGCCAGACGCCTGCGGCGCGACAAGCCTTCGCTGCCGTTCCTAGAGTCGAAAGTGCTGACCGACCTCCATCGGCCGCTGGCTGCGTCCTCATCGACGCAACAAGCGTAAGCCGGCGCCGCTACCATTCTCTGGAATAAATTCTATACCAGCGGCTTCGAACGCTTCGCGGATTGCAATAAGATTGTTGCGATGCGGGACACGCAATCCTCGTTCGAAGTCCACCACGGTAGCACGCGAAACACCTGCAGCGTCAGCAAGTTCAGCCTGGCTCCAGCCGAGCATTGCCCGTGCGCCTCTGCATTGCTCAACGGAAATTTGACTCATCGAAAATTCAGACTTTTCGTTTGACTTCTAGGCCGAGGTCAGCTTTAATGGCTGATATAAGGCAAATTGGCTGACCTAGCGGGCAGGACTCGGATCATGACTGATTCCGACAATACCACGACTTTGCTGCCCGTCACCGGCACAACCTCGCCTGTTATAATGCCAAACTCGAACTGTCGTGCTTTGACCTGCCAAACAGAGCAGTACACCGATCCCGCCGTAGCGATTTGGCTCAGATGCCAGGACGCGCAAGAGCGGACCGAGCGGCTCTGCCGTCAGCAGCAGGCGTTGGAGCGGAAACTGATCGAAGCTGTCGGACTTCCTTGCGCGACAATTCAGTCGTCTGATGGCGAGAACGTGGAAGCTGATTTTGAGGCTCATAAGGCTCGCTGGGATACCGCTGATCGCGAACTTGGATACTCGGCTACGTTGCGGGCTGAACGCGATGCTGCGCAGCGAGCAGCGGATTTGCTCGAGGTGCTGTCCCGGACCCCTGCCACGTCGCTCGCGGGAGTGGCGGCCAAACTCGACGCCGTCCTAAGGGAAGGACAGCCTTCAGAGGACGATCCTGAATTTCCATGGCCCCAGATCCGTTCTGTATTGGCGGATGTCGTTCGGATTGGTGAGCAGACGGGGCTAGGCACTCAAGCCTGAGGATCGAGGAGGCGAACGCCCTCACCCTTTTGACCGACGGGCAAGAACTCGACGCCGGCCCTTATCAGAGCTGCTTCGATGGCCTGCATCGTGCTGATGCGGGAATCGACCTTGCCGTTCTCCAAACGGGCCAGCGCGTTGAGCGAGACGATCGCCTTGTCGGCAAGCTCCTGCTGCGACCAACCAAGCAGGGCCCGCGCGGCCCGAATCTGTCGTGGACTGACCATGCATCCACAATCGGCAGGCACATGGTCTTTGCCACATATAGGGTTATTTTAAGCCTCATAAGGTATATTAAGTGGCTGATGAGCCTGCTGATAGGCGAGAGCGAGACCCTGGCGTTTCGCGGCAAAACTCCTGTCGGTGGAAGACTTTGGAGCGTCGGAAGGCATTGTTGAAACGTCGCGATATGCTTCGGACAGCGCGCAAGCCAGCGGTCGAGGGCGAACCTCATGCCGTCGATCGGCACGTCGGCAGGCAGATTGCCACGGTTCGCGTCCAGTCGGACGTCTCCCAGGGCCAGCTCGCCCGCGCGATCGGCATCAGTTTCCAGCAGCTCCAGAAATATGAGAACGCGCGCAATCGCGTCAGCGCCTCGATGCTCTACGAGATCGCCACCTCGCTCGGCGTTCCCGTCAGCCGCTTCTTCGAAGGCCTGCCGGGAAATGATTCGAGCCGCGATCAGGCGCAGCCCTTGCCGGTCGATGAACGCCTGGAGTTCATCGCCAGCGCCGAAGGCAGGCGCCTGATCGAGGGTCTGATGAATCTTCCCCAGCGTGTCCGTGGCCGCGTCTCTTCCCTGATCGCAATGTTGGGGGAGGAATTGGCGTTGGCCGACAAGAAGGGCGAGGGCGAGGCGGCTGGCGAGGCTGCGCCAGTCGATCGTCGGGCATTCTGATGCGAGCTCTACCTGTCAGCCGAATTTTCTGACGGCAGGCACCTCGATGCGGCCGCGGGCCAAGAATATGTCTATCTCGACGCCGAATGCCCGCGAGCGCCTGGCGAATCCTTCAAGGATTTCCCGCGCGGTGCCCCCCATGGCAGCGACCGGTACCTGCCTCCCTGTCGCTGATCCGGGAGAATGAGGCTCTGTGCCGATCGTGACGGGCAGAAGATCTATTTCTGTGACGCTTTTGCCCGCATCATAGCGGCAGGAGGCGACGATGCTTTGCCAAACCTCCGGCGGATCCCACTCCGTCTCGTCCGCGTGCACGTGGAAGAGGAAGTTTCCGAGGCCATAGAAAATCGGCGAGCCGTTGTAGATTTCCATCGCCTGAAGAACCGGAGCGCCGTGGCTGACGAACAGGCTGGCGCCAGCGTCGATGCATGTCCGGGCGAAGGTTTGTACCCATCGCGGCACGTCCTGCCAGCTCGGTTCCCAATGATGGTGATGCAGGTACGCGATCACGAAATCGCCCTGCGCTGCCGCTCGGCGGATGACTGACAAATGGGCATCTGCGCTCTGCGGGTCGACCTCGATCAGTCGGCCGAACTCGGTGGCTTGCGTGAACACGGTGCCGTAGAAATTGATCTCCTTGTCGCCGGCCACCTCCAATGGATCCTCCGGCTGCGCGTAGTTGGTCAGTTCGAAGCCCGAGCACTGCAGATGTTTCCCAAGCCTTGCCAGCCTGCGCAGATGCCCGTCCGGCACCCCGATCTTTCGAGCGGTCTTGAGCCGGTTCACGCCTGGGCGCGCCGGGCGGAAAGCCGTGCGGTCTTCGGCATACATGCTCGCGGGACCAGGCCCGGCATCGAACGCAAGAAGCGCGACCTCTCGCCCGCCCAACCGCTGGCGTCCCGGTTTGCGGGCGTTTGTCTGGTCGGTGCCGATGCCGGCATGAACGAAGCCGCGGCGGCCCACTTCCTCCAGCGTCGAGAGGATGCCGCCGGCGCCGAGATCGAAGGCGTGATTGTTGGCAAGCGCAAGCGCGTTGAAGCCTAACGCCTGCAATGCGTCCAACACCTCGGCCGTGGAATAGCCGAAGTATCTGCCCTTGGTCGCCCAGCCGCCATGGCTGCCGAGGATCGTCGACTCGAAGTTGGTGAACACGACATCGCCCTGGCGCAGGAAGTCAATGACCGCCGCGAACCTCTCATCTTGTATGTCGCGGACGTCACGCGTGATCAGGGATTGGCCGGTCACGACGGCGCAGAACTGGTCTTTCATACAAAGCTTGCCTTAGGAGGGGAG
>NZ_NSGD01000004.1:0-501757 GCF_002294955.1 Mesorhizobium sp. WSM3864 | reverse complement strand
GTCTGTTCAGGGGCGGGTCGCTTCAACATGACCCAGTGAATCAAAAACCCCCGGCAAACGCCCGGGGTTTGTCAGCAGTCTGAGGGCGCCCTAAGGCGCCCTTAGCACCATCTTTCAGGCTGGCCGGCTTACTTGCCGCTCTCCAGCGTGTCGACCGCCGACTTCAGCTTCGCGTCCGGGATCTCGATCTTAGCGGCGCCGCGCAATTCCTTGACCATGGCGAAATACTTGTCGCGGATGACGGCCTGCTTGGCCTGGTCCTTGACGTCGTCGAAGGCCGGCGGCTGCTTGGCGCGCTTGTCCTCGATCTTGATGACATGCCAGCCGAACTGCGACTGCACCGGCTCCTTGCTGTACTTGCCGACATCGAGCGCAAACGCGGCCTTGTCGAACTCCGGCACCATCTGTCCGGGACCGAACCAGCCGAGGTCGCCGCCATTCGACTTGCCGCTCGGGTCGCTGGTGTGCTCGTTGGCGAGCTTCTGGAAATCGGCGCCGCCGTCGAGCTGCTTGATGATCGCCTCGGCTTCTTCCTTCGTCTTCACGAGGATGTGACGGGCGTGGATCTCATTGACCGGCGGCGTGTTGGCGATTTCCTGGTCGTAGCGGGCGCGGACATCTGCATCCGTCACCTTGTCGACGACTTCCTTCTCGACGACCTCGCCGTGCAGGGCGCGCTGCTGCAGGAAGGCCATCCGACGCAGGAAATCGGCATCCTTGTCGAGGCCGCTGTCGACCGCTTTCTTGGCCATGACGCGGATTTCAATGGCCGCCGAAAGAGCAGCGGCGCGGCGCTGTTCCGGCGGCAGCTGCGCGAACTGCTGCGACAGCTCGCCTTCAGCCAGCGCGAGGTCGGCCTCGGTCAGCTTCTCGCCGTTGATGGTGGCGACCACGGCGTTGGGATCCACGGGAGCGGCTGCGGGAGCCGCTGCGCCCGGCTGGGCGGGCTTGGTTTCCTGCGCCATCAGCGGCGACAGCGAAAGAGCCGAGAGCCCGAAGGCCAAGCCAAGGCTGGCGAGCGACGCGCAGCGGAACGACAGGGACATCAAGATAACTCCAATGGGGATTGCCGATAAGGATCGCTTGAACGGGAAGGTTCCAGATCAGTCCGATTGTGGCGGAATTTGGCGCTGCCCATAGGGCTAACGCGGCGTTGACATCAGTTGAGCCCCCTCTTATCTGTCCAACGACTTGGCGTCCAGAACCGTTTTCCGGGCGCTTTTTGCGTTTGTCCGCATTCACGCGGATTTGATGGGCCCGCCAGGCGCCTGTCGCAAACGGCTAAAATTGCTATCGAAAGGACCATTGGATGGTCAGTCTCGGCGCTCTCGCGCGTAAGGTTTTCGGCTCTTCCAACGACCGCCGAGTCAAGGCGACCAGGCCCCGGGTCGAGGCCATCAATGGGTTGGAAAACGAGATGCGGGCGCTCTCCGATGCCGAGCTTGCCGGCCGCACCGAGAAATTCCGCCAGGACTTCGCCAATGGCGCCTCGCTCGACGACCTGCTGATCCCGGCCTTTGCCACGGTGCGAGAGGCGGCCCGCCGCGTTCTCGGCATGCGTCCCTTCGATGTCCAATTGATCGGCGGCATGGTGCTGCACAATGGCGGCATCGCAGAGATGCGCACCGGTGAGGGCAAGACGCTGGTCGCCACCTTGCCGGTCTATCTCAACGCGCTCGCCGGCAAGGGCGTGCATGTCGTCACGGTCAACGACTATCTTGCCAGGCGCGACGCCGAATGGATGGGCCGCGTCTACAAGTTCCTCGGCCTCACCGTCGGCATCATCGTCCATGGCCTCTCCGACGACGAGCGCCGCGAGGCCTACGCCGCCGACGTTACCTACGCCACCAACAACGAGCTCGGCTTCGACTATCTGCGCGACAACATGAAGTATGAGCGCTCGCAGATGGTCCAGCGCGGCCATGCCTACGCCATCGTCGACGAGGTCGACTCGATCCTGGTCGACGAGGCGCGCACGCCGCTGATCATTTCCGGTCCGCTCGAGGACCGCTCGGAAATGTACAACACCATCGACGCCTTCATGCTGAAGCTCGGCCCGGCCGACTACGAGGTCGATGAAAAGCAGAAAACCACGATCTTCACCGAGGACGGCACCGAGAAGCTGGAAAACATGCTGCGCGATGCCGGCCTGTTGAAGGGCGAGTCGCTCTACGACGTCGAGAACGTCGCCATCGTCCACCACGTCAACAATGCGCTGAAGGCGCACCTGCTGTTCCAGAAGGACAGGGACTACATCGTGCGCAACGGCGAGATCGTCATCATCGACGAGTTCACCGGCCGCATGATGCCGGGCCGCCGCTATTCGGAAGGCCTGCACCAGGCCCTCGAGGCCAAGGAGCATGTGCAGATCCAGCCGGAGAACCAGACGCTGGCCTCTGTCACCTTCCAGAACTATTTCCGCCTTTACAAGAAGCTCGCCGGCATGACCGGCACGGCGCTGACCGAGGCGGAGGAATTCGCCAACATCTACAATCTCGAAGTCACCGAGATCCCGACCAACCTGCCGGTCGCCCGCAGGGACGAGGACGACGAGGTCTACCGGACGGTGGAAGAGAAGTACAAGGCCATCGTCAAGGAGATCCGCGACGCCCGAGAGCGCGGCCAGCCGATCCTGGTCGGCACCACCTCGATCGAGAAATCCGAGCAGCTGGCCGAGCGCCTGCGCAAGGAAGGCGTCAAGAATTTCGAGGTGCTCAACGCCCGCCACCACGAGCGCGAGGCGGCTATCGTCGCCCAGGCCGGCAAGCCCGGCGCCATCACCATCGCCACGAACATGGCTGGACGCGGTACCGACATCCAGCTCGGCGGCAATGCCGACATGCGCATCGCGGAAGAACTGGCGGATATGCCCGCCGGCCCGGAGCGCGAGGCGCGCGAACAGCAGATCCGCGATGACGTCGCGCAGCTGAAGGAAAAGGCGCTGGCCGCCGGCGGACTCTACGTCTTGGCGACCGAGCGCCATGAATCGCGCCGCATCGACAACCAGCTGCGCGGACGTTCCGGCCGCCAGGGCGATCCTGGCCGTTCGAAATTCTTCCTGTCGCTGCAGGACGATCTGATGCGCATCTTCGGCTCCGAGCGCATGGACGGCATGCTGCAGAAGCTCGGCCTCAAGGAAGACGAGGCCATCATCCACCCGTGGATCAACAAGGCGCTGGAGAAGGCGCAGAAGAAGGTCGAGGCGCGCAACTTCGACATCCGCAAGAACCTGCTGAAATACGATGACGTCTCCAACGACCAGCGCAAGGTGGTTTTCGAGCAGCGCATCGAGCTGATGGATGGCGAAGGCCTGTCGGAGACGGTGGCCGAAATGCGCGAGGGCGTCATCGAGGAAATCGTCGCCAAGAACATCCCGGAAAACGCCTATGCCGAGCAGTGGAACGTCGCCGGCCTGAAGGAGGAAGTGGCGCAGTACCTCAATCTCGACCTGCCGATTGACGACTGGGTCAAGGAGGAGGGCATCGCCGAGGACGACATCCGCGAGCGCATCTCCGCCGCCGCCGAGGCAGCCGCCAAGGAACGCGCCGAGCGCTTCGGCCCCGACGTCATGAGCTATGTCGAGCGTTCGGTCGTGCTGCAGACGCTCGACCATCTGTGGCGCGAGCACATCGTCAACCTCGACCATCTGCGTTCGGTCGTGGGCTTCCGCGGCTATGCCCAGCGCGATCCGCTGCAGGAATACAAGGGCGAGGCCTTCGAGCTGTTCCAGGGCATGCTCGGCAATCTGCGCCAGGCCGTGACCGCGCAGCTGATGCGCGTCGAGCTGGTCCGCCAGGCGGCTGAAGCGCCGCCGCCGTCGGCGCCGGATATGTTCGGCAGCCATATCGACGGCACCACCGGCGAGGACGACTTCCAGGGCGGCGAGACGGCGTTGTTGGTCCGCCAGGAATCGCATGCCATGGTGGCACCGGAAAATCGCGATCCGAAGAATCCCGCGACTTGGGGCAAGGTCGGCCGCAACGAGGCCTGCCCCTGCGGCTCCGGCAAGAAATACAAGCACTGCCACGGCGCCTTCGCTTGATCCCCTTCCCTTCTTCTCCCCGGATATGACGGGGAGAAGGAAGCCCTCCACCCAACCGTTTCTTAATGTGTTTCGCATACACCGAAACCTTGGAAACAGGCGGAAAACGGAGAGTATTCGGGGTGCGCTTTTCCGCGGCGACGACTGCCGGGCGGTTCTTGCCGCAGCGCTGGGCGCTGCGCATGCGGCCGCTGCTTGGCCGCATCGACGCCGTGCTGTTCAGCGCCGACGAACGCGGCGAAGCCGGCCGCATGTCGCTGATCGCCTTTTCCATCCGCATCGTCAGCGCGGTCATCGCCTTCGTCAGCCAGGTGCTGATGGCACGCTGGATGGGCTCGTTCCAATACGGCATCTTCGTGCTGGTCTGGGTGACGATGGTCATCGTCGGCAATCTCGCCTGCCTCGGCTTCCACACCTCGGTCATCCGTTTCATTCCCGAGTATCGCGAGCGCGGCATGCTCGCCGAGCTGCGCGGCATCGTGCTGGCGAGCCGGCTGTTCGTGCTGGTCGCTTCGACGGTGATCGCGGGGCTGGGCGCGCTCGGCGTCTGGCTCGCCTCGCCCTGGATCGAGAACTACTACGTCATTCCCTTCATCCTCGGCGTCATCAGCCTGCCGATGATCGCGATGGGCGACCTTCTTCAGGGACTGGCGCGGGCGAACTCATGGGCGCTGTTCGCGCTGTCGCCGACCTATCTGGTGCGGCCGGTGCTGATCCTGGTGTTCATGGCGCTTATGCTCGCCATGCACTACGTGCCGGATGCCAAGACCGCGATCTTCGCCTCGATCGCCGCCACCTATACCACGACGCTCGGCCAACTGATGGGCGTCACCTCGCGCATGGACAAGCAGATCCCGGCCGGGCCGATGACCGTGCATTTCGGCCGGTGGTTCCTGGTCTCGCTGCCGATCTTCCTGGTCGAGAGTTTTTTCTTCCTGCTCACCAATGCCGACGTGCTGATGGTTGGCGCCTATCTCGAGCCCAATGACGTCGCCGTCTATTTCGCCACCGTGAAAACGCTGGCTCTGGTGCATTTCGTCTATTTCGCCGTCAAGGCGGGCGTTGCCCAGCGCTATGCGCAATTCACCCATGGCGAGCCGGAAAGGCTCGCCGCCTTCGCCCGCGAGACCGTCTCCTGGACCTTCTGGCCCTCGCTTGCGATGGCGCTGCTGGTGCTGGCGCTCGGCGAGCCGATGCTGGTGCTGTTCGGCCCTGAATTCACCGCCGGCTATCCGCTGCTTTTCCTGCTGGTTTTCGGCGTCGTCGCGCGCGGCGCCGTCGGCCCCTGCGAAAGCTTGCTCACCATGAGCGGCAACCAGAACATCTGCGCCGCCGTCTATGCCATGACGCTCGCGCTGAATATCGCTCTCAATGTGGTTCTGATCCCGCTCTTCGGCCTCTGGGGCGCGGCGATCGCCACCAGCCTCGCCATGGTCTTCGAGGCCGGCGCGCTGTCCTTCACCGTCTGGCGCAAGCTCGGCATCGTCATGGCGATCTTCGTGCCCGCAAATAAGGAAGTCGCCTGATGGCCGCCATTCCGCTGCTTGAAGAGACCAGCGGCGGCCCCGCCGGCGCCATGGTGTCGGGCCTTGCCGGCCTCGTCAGGGAGGCCGATCCCGCCCATATCGAGCTCTTCGCCAACAACCGGCCGGAGCGCAAGCTCGCGATCTATCCCGCCTCGGCCGGCTTCGACCTGGTCGAGGAGCTCGACTATCTTAGCGCTCGCACGATCGAGCCCAACGTCTTCTTCAACCCGCGCTTCCTGGCGCCGGCCATGCCGAGGCTCGAGGACCGCGAAGTGCGGCTGGCCGTGATCCGCGACGGCGACGAGTTCCGCAACCGGCTGCGGCTCCTTGTGCCGTTCTCGGTCGAGCGCCCCGCAATTCCGCTCGGCGTGCCGGTCATGCGCACATGGTCGAGCCCGTTCGGCCCGCTCGGCACGCCGCTGGTCGATCGTGATGATCCGGTCGGCGTCATCGAGGATTTCTTCTCGATGCTGTCCAGGCCGCATCTCAAATTGCCGAAGGTCTTCGTGCTCCCCGACATCAAGCTGGACGGCCCGGTGGCGAGCCTGCTCACCTCCTTTGCCGACAGCCGCGGCCTGACCCTGGTCGTCACCGGCAAGGCCGAGCGCCCCGTGCTGGAAAGCGATGCCGATGGCGACGACTACCTCAAGGCCTCGCTGCGCGCTCATCACTATCGTGAATTCCGCCGGCTGAAGCGGCGCCTCGCCGGCCTTGGCAAGCTGGACCATGTGGTGGCGCGCGGACCGGACGAGATCCGCCACGCCATCGAAAGCTTCCTGACACTGGAGGCGGCCGGCTGGAAGGGCCGCGAGCGCACGGCCATGGCGATCGACCGCTACCGCGCCGCCTTCGCCCGCGAGGCGGTGCACAGGCTCGCCGAGCACGACATGTGCCGCATCCACACACTGACGCTCGAGGGCCGTACGATCGCTTCTCTCGTCGGCTTCGTCGAAGCGGGCGTCGCCTACACCTGGAAGACGGCTTATGACGAGACGCTCTCGGCCTATTCGCCGGGCACACTGCTGATGATCGAGGTGACCAAGCAGCATCTCGATGATCCTAATGTCGCCATGACCGATTCCTGCGCGGTGCCCGACCATCCGGTGATGAGTCGCCTGTGGACGGAGCGCAAGCCGATGGGCACGCTGGTGGTCGGCCTGACGCCCGACGCCGACCGGCCGGCCCGCCAGGCGGCCTCGCAGCTCCATCTCTACCGCGAGACCCGCAACATGGCGCGGCTCCTGCGCAATCGCATGCGGAGCCTATTGAAAAGGCGCTAGCTGAAAGGCCGCATACCGGCTATGGCATCCGGCGGCCGAGCCGCCATGCCTTCTTCACAAAGCAATCCAGATGTTCGAAACCTTCCTGCGCTTCGCCCGCCTCAGTGCGCCGCTTGTCCTGCTCGCCATGCTCCCGGCGCGAGCCTTCGCCGAGTCCTGCCCCGAGGATTGCTCCGAGCCCGCGCCCGTCGACATCTACAGCCACACCACCGCCGGCCATATGGCTCCAGCCGCGGCAGCTGCGTTGCCGCGCGTTTATGTGCCCAACCGTTCCTCGAACAGCGTTTCCGTCATCGACCCGGCGACGCTGAAGGAGGTCGACAGGTTTCCGGTCGGCAGCAAGCCGCAGCACGTCGTTCCTTCCTGGGACCTGAAGACGCTTTGGGTGGCCAATAACGGCACCGGCAAGAACGGCAGCCTGACGCCGATCGACCCGACGACCGGAAAGCCCGGCAAGCAGGTGCCGGTCGACGACCCCTACAACATGTACTTCATGCCGGACGGCAGCGCCGCCATCATCGTCGACGAGGCCCTGAGGCGGCTCGATCTGCGCGATCCGCGGACCATGGCGCTGCAAGCCGTCATCCCGACGCCGGCCTGCCCCGGCATCAACCATGCCGATTTCGCGGCCGACAATTCCTATGCGATCTTCACCTGCGAATATGGCGACGGCGGACTGGCCAAGATCGACCTGAAGAACCGCAAGGTGCTCGGCCCTCTCGACCTGTCGAAGATGGGCATGCCGCAGGACATAAGGCTCTCGCCCGACGGCAAGGTCTTCTACGTCGCCGATATGATGAATGACGGCGTCTTTCTGATCGAAGGCGACAGCTTCAAGGAGATCGGCTTCATTCCGACGGGCATTGGCGCGCATGGCTTCGTCGTCAGCCGCGACGGCAAGCGGCTCTATGTGTCGAATCGCGGCTCGCACAAAATGGAGCAAGGCCGCGCCGACGGGCCGGGCAGCGTGACGGTGATCGACTTCGCGACGCGCTCGGTCGTCGCCCAATGGCCGATCCCCGGCGGCGGCAGCCCCGACATGGGCAATGTCAGCGCCGACGGCAAGCAGCTCTGGCTCTCCGGCCGCTTCGACAGCGAGGTCTATATGATCGACACGACGTCGGGCGCCGTGACGAAGATCCGCGTCGGCGTCGAGCCGCACGGCCTGACGGTGTGGCCGCAGCCGGGGCGCTACTCGCAGGGGCATACGGGGAATATGCGGTAGGGTGTCGGTGACCTGCAAATGCTGACGACCTCAATCCCAATGGAGCCTTGGCACCATGTCCGCTGCCCTTCCGCGACGGCTCCCTGCCGATGCACTTGGAACTCGTCTGACCATATTTCGATCATTGTCGAAATAGAGTTGACCGGCGGCGGCGGAGGGTGCAGTCTATTTCCATGAAACTCGAACAAGCCGCAAAACAGCTCGAAGCCATCGGCAACCCGACACGGCTCAAGCTCTATCGCACACTGGTCAGAGCCGGCGAAGCTGGCCGGCCGGTGGGGTACTTGCAAGACACCCTTGGCATCGCGGCCTCGACACTGTCCCATCACCTGCATCGCCTCATTCTGACCGGCCTCGTGACGCAGGAGCGTCAGGCGACGACCCTCATCTGCCGGGCCAACTATCCTATCATGCGCGACTTGATCGGCTTCCTGGCTGACGAGTGCTGTGCTGACGCAGCTTGCGGCGCGACGGAGAGCGACGCGGCGGCATAGCCTCTTTTTTTGCATCGTATTTCGATGATCCCGGAAGGATGGAAAAAATGTCAATGAATGACCCTGACGCCCTCCCTGTCGCCGTCATCGGAGCCGGCCCGGTCGGCTTGGCGGCTGCCGTCCAACTCATCCAAAGGGGGCTCCCGGTGAAGGTCTATGAGGCCGGCGCTGGCATCGCCACAAATCTCAAGGACTGGGGCCATGTCCGGGTGTTCACGCCTTGGCGCTACTGTGTTGATCAGGCGGCCCGAAAGCGTCTTGAGGAGAGCGGCTGGGCGATGCCCAAGCCCGAGGCGTTCCCCACCGCTGATGAACTGATTGCCCGCTACCTCGAGCCGCTAGCAAGGCTCCCTGAACTCTCCTCGTCCATCGAAACCAGTGCGCGCGTGATTGCCGTTTCGCGCTGGGGCGCAGACAAGGTCTTGAGCAAAGATCGAAAGGCGCGACCGTTCATGCTGGTGGTCGAAACCGGGGAAGGCATCAGGCGCGACAGTGCACGGGCCGTCATTGACGCCTCAGGCACGTGGCAGACGCCAAATCCACTTGGGGCCGGTGGTGTCCCGGCGGAGGGCGAAGCGGAGTTCGCAGACAAGATTGCCTATGGCATTCCCGACATTCTCGGCCGCGACCGCACCCTTTATGCCGGCCGCGCCACGCTTGTTGTCGGTTCGGGCCATTCGGCCGCCAATGCCCTGCTCGATCTCGATAGGCTGGCTGCGGTTGAGCCGGGAACCGCTTTTGTCTGGGCGACACGCGGGACCGATCTGGTTCGCATTTACAGCGGCGGAGACTTGGATCAACTGCCGGCGCGCGGTGAGCTTGGTTCTGACGTTCGCGAACTGGCGGAGAGCGGGCGCACAAAGCTCGTCACTGGGTTCGCGACACTGGCCATCCGAAGCGCAATCGGCCGCCTGACAGTCGAAGGTCAGACGAAGGACGGCCTACAAACCCTCGGTCCTTTCGACCGCATCATCGCGGCGACCGGTCAGCGGCCCGATCTGTCCCTCACCCGCGAACTTAGGCTTGACCTCGATCCGTGGCTTGAGGGCGTAAAGGCGCTGGGGCCTCTGATCGACCCCAACGAGCACTCCTGCGGCGATGTTCCCCCGCACGGCCATCGCGAACTGAGCCACCCCGAGCCCGATTTCTACACTGTCGGCATCAAGAGCTACGGCCGCGCCCCGACCTTCTTGCTGCTGACCGGGTATGAACAGGTGCGGTCGGTCGCGGCAGCCCTCGCTGACGACATGGCGGCTGCGGATGCGGTGCAACTGGTGCTACCCGAAACCGGCGTCTGCACGGTTCCCCAGTCGACCATACGCGCGACCGCTGGCGGATGCTGTGGTGGTCCCGCTTCTTCCGAGGCTGACGCCTGTTGTGTCGCCGATGCTGAAGCGAAGGCCGCTGGCAAGGGTGGCTGCGGGTGCGGGGTGGCAGCCTAATCGCATCACGCCCGATGAAACGCAGTCGCCGAACGATCATCACCGTCCTCGGGCTGACCCAGATCATGGCCTGGGGGTCCACCTATTACCTGCCGGCGGTGATTGCACCAAAGGTCGCCGCCGACACCGGCTGGCCGCTGCCTTGGGTCGTGGGTGGATTATCGCTTGGCCTGCTGGTCGCCGGGCTGATTTCACCTCGCGTCGGCTCGTCCATTGAGCGCCACGGCGGCCGGAACATTCTAGCGTTCAGCGCCGGATGCATCGGCATCGGCCAGATCGGGCTCGCTGCCTCGCCGAACCTTGCCGCCTACATCGCAGCGTGGCTCGTTGTTGGGCTTGGAATGGGGGCGGGCTTGTACGATGCCGCCTTCGCGACCCTCGGCCGGCTCTACGGACATAGCGCGCACTCGGCCATCACAACCCTTTCGCTGTTCGGCGGCTTCGCCAGCACGTTCTGTTGGCCGATCTCGGCCTTCCTGATGGGCGAGACGGGCTGGCGCGGCACATGCCTCGTCTATGCTTCGGTGCAGTTGTTCTTCGCCCTGCCCCTCTATCTCGGAATGTTGCCGCGTCGGGTGCCGCTGCCGAGCGTCACAGATCGGCCGGGAAAGGAGCAGGTGGGCACCCCAGTTCAGCCGGCCGCAGTGCCGATCATGGTCGTCCTGGCTGCCACGCTGACCTTGGCGGCGGTCATTTCGTCGACGGTGTCAGTTCATCTCCTCACCATCTTGCAGGCCAGCGGCATGGCGCTCGCCGCTGCCGTTGGGCTCGGGGCACTGGTCGGCCCCGCTCAGGTGTCGGCGCGTGCCGTCGAGATGATCATCGCCCGCTACCATCATCCCATCTGGACCAAGTTCGCGTCGGTGAGCTTCGTCGCCATCGGCATTGGTGCGCTCTGCGTCGGGGTTCCGGTGGTGCCTGTGGCGCTGGCGTTCTACGGTGCAGGCATCGGCCTCGAAACGATAGCGCGAGGCACGCTGCCGCTCGCTCTGTTCGGTCCGTCGGGATACGCGAGACTGATGGGGCGACTTGCCATGCCCAGCTTGATCGCTCAAGCAGCAGCGCCGTCTGTCGGAGCGCTATTGTTGGAGCATGTGGGCGCTCACGGCACTCTAGCAGCTCTCGCTGGCTTGGCGCTGCTGAACGTCGGACTGGCGTGTAGCCTTGGCTGGCTGATCTTCCGTCGTCGAACCTTAAATTAGAGGTACAGGCGCAGTGATGCTTTGTAACCGGCCGGTAGCCCTGTGAAGCGGTTGGCCAGCCTATGAAGCTCCGTCACTTCGGCAACTGCCTGGTTGAAGATCAAAGAGACCAATTGGTGCCCCTAGCCGGGATCGAACCAGCACTCCTTGCGGAACTCGATTTTGAGTCGAGCGCGTCTACCAATTCCGCCATAGGGGCTCAGGCCGGGCGGCCTGGATGGGCGCGGACTATACGGGTGGACAGGCTTTCGTCAACTGGCCTGTTGCCGATTTGCAGGCGCTGCCTGCACCCGGCCATGCCTTTCAGTCTCGTGCAGGTGCCGCCATTGTGCGGCGCGGAAAATCTTTCTAGACAGGGGATGCGTTGAGGCGTCTCGGATCCCGAAGGGTGGATGCGGCGCTTTGGAACCTTGTCTTCCTGCCACCCGGTGTCCAAAACCACTGCGCGCTTTTCAGGAGAGCCGATGCTTCGCGGACTTTACGACTGGACCATGTCCCTGGCGGCAAGGAAATCGGCCGAATGGTGGCTGGCCTTCATCGCCTTCGTCGAAAGCTCCGTCTTTCTGGTGCCGGCCGACGTGCTCTATCTGCCCATGGCGCTGTCCAAGCCGGAGCGCGCCTATCGCTACGCGCTGGTGGCAACGGTGGCCTCGGTGCTCGGCGGCGTCGCCGGCTGGTTCATCGGCCACTACGCCTACGAGGCAGTCGCCAAGCCGATTCTGGAATTCTACGGCAAGTATGACGAGTTCGAGCAGCTGCGCACCTCATCCGGCGTCGGCTTCATCGTCCTGATGCTGATCACCTCGGGCGCGGCGCATTTGCCGCCGATCAAGGTCGTGACGATCTTGTCGGGCGTCATCGGCGTCAACCTCCTGCTGTTCATCGTGCTGGCGATCGTTGCGCGCGGCGCCCGTTTTCTGCTGCTTGCCTGGCTGCTGCGCCGCTACGGCGAGTCGATCAGAGAGTTCATCGAGAAACGGCTGGGCATGATCGTCAGCGCCGGCGCCGCTGCCCTTATTTTGCTCTATATCGCGGTCAGATACGCCCACGGATAATGCATGTCGCCCAAAAGTGCGCAGCGGTTTTGGGAGAACGACATGCATCGAAACAAGACTCAAGCGCGGCGCCTGAATTCATTTCTGCGCGGCGCTTTAGTCGCCAGGCGAACGGATCACGACCGATGACAGCGACCATGACTGCCGACACTGGACGCCAGCGGACGCGTGCCGCGCTGTTCCTGGCCGTCGCCATGGCAGCGACCGTCGGCTCGGCGCTCGCCTTCCAGTATATCGGCGGCTACATTCCCTGCCATCTCTGCCTGGAGCAGCGCACGCCCTATTATATCGGCGCGCCGCTGATGCTGGTGGCGGCCGTTGCCTCGATGCTGCGCGCACCGGCCTGGCTGACGCGCGGCCTGCTGGGAATCGGTGGCCTCTTGATGCTCTACGGCCTCTATCTCGGCGTCTACCACTCCGGCGTCGAATGGGCCTGGTGGCCCGGCCCCGCCGACTGCACGGCCGGCGCCGGTCCGGTCGACACCGGCGGCAAGGGCGTGCTCGACGCGCTGGACAAGTTCGTGCCGCCCTCGTGCGACAAGGCCGCGCTTCGCATCCTCGGCCTGTCGCTCGCCGGTTGGAATGCCATCGCCAGCCTCATCCTGGCCGCCGTCGCCTTACGCTGCGCGCTCGCGCGCGACTGAGCTACACAGCCGTAGTGACGGGGAGAAAAGAGGCCGTCATCAATGGCTTCGCCAATGATCGACCTTGCAGAACGGGTGTCGTCGTGGCGGACAGTTCCTTCTCCCCGAAACTAAACGGAGAGAAGGTGGCGCCAGCCGGATGAGGGCAACGCCGAAGATCGGCAATTTGTCGTTGCATGGCCGGTCGATTGTGCCGAACTCTACGGCTCCAATTCGACATCCCAGTACAGATAGTCCATCCAGCTTTCATGCAGATGGTTGGGCGGGAACAGGCGGCCGTTGTTGTGCAGATCGTGCACGGTCGGCTGATAGGGTTTTTGCAGCGGCCACATCTTGGCCTGCGCCGGCATCATGCCGCCTTTCCTGAGATTGCAGGGCGAGCAGGCGGCCACGACGTTCTCCCAGGTCGTCGCCCCGCCGCGATGGCGCGGGATGACATGGTCGAAGGTGAGATCGTCGGTCGTGCCGCAATACTGGCACTGAAAGCGGTCGCGCAGAAAGACGTTGAAGCGGGTGAAGGCAGGATGCCGCGACGGCTTCACATAGGCCTTCAGACTCACCACGCTCGGCAGCTTCATCGAGAAGGTCGGCGAGGAGACGGCGTGTTCGTATTCGGCGACGATATTGACCCGGTCGAGGAAGACAGCCTTGATGGCGTCCTGCCACGACCAGAGCGACAGGGGGTAATAGCTGAGCGGACGGTAATCCGCATTCAGCACCAGCGCGGGAAGCCCATCCGGAGATACGGCAACCGTCACGTAGTTGGCCTCCTTCGTTCCAAACCGAACGCCACGGATACTGTAAGCCCGACATGACAGGGATGTGAAGCGGATTGTCGTTCGGCGAAACGTTCAAAAACGCATGATTTTCATGCTTTTTCGGCCATCTCGACAGGCGGCGCCGCGTCCCTGCCCTTCAATTCCCGATAGTAGGCCCAGAAAAGCCGCGACGCGACCCCTCGCCACGGGCTCCATGATTCGGCCAGTCGAATCAGTGTTTTCTCCGGCGGACGAGGGTCGATGCCCAGGGCGTGGCCGACCGCCGTCTGCAGCGCGACGTCGCGCGCGGGAAACACATCGGGGTGACCGGCGGCGAACAGCAGGTAGCACTCCGCCGTCCACGGTCCGATGCCCGGCACCGCCGTCATCGCCGCGATCGCCTCGTCGGCGTCGAGCGAGCAGAGATGGTGGAGGTCAAGCCCGCCGGCCACGGCTTGCGCGATGGCCATCAGCCCGCGCTGCTTCGGCCGCGACAGGCCGGCCTGGCGGAAAATATCCTCGCCGGCGCAAAGGATGCCTTCCGGCGTCAGCGGATCGACCAGCCTGATCAGCCGGCCAAAAATGGCATCGGCGCTGGCGCGGGACACCTGCTGCGAGACGATGATCGACGCGAGGCTGCCGAATCCGGGCTCGGAGAGCCTGAGCGGCACCTCGCCGGCCATGCCGCGTACCTTCTCCAGCCGTGGATCGAGCACGCAGAGCGCCTCGAGTCCTGCCGCAATGTCGTCGAGTGAGGCGATGCGTTGCACGTTTGCTTGTTCCCAGGGCGCTCATGAAGTGGCAATTGATGGCTAACTATCAACCGGCGGAAGCGCCTTTCAACCCGAATGCCGTCCGAGACATGACGCTCCTGACATTCCGCTTCGCGCCGAGCCCCAATGGCGAGTTGCATCTCGGCCATGCCTATTCGGCGTTGCTGAACCGGCAAATGGCGGCGCGGGCGGGAGGACGGCTGTTGCTGCGCATCGAGGACATTGACATCACCCGCTGCACCCCGGAATTCGAGGCCGGCATATTCCGCGACCTGGAATGGCTGGGGTTCGAATGGGAAGAGCCCGTGCGGCGCCAGTCCGAACACTTTTCCGAATACAGGGCCGTGCTCGACCGGCTGATCGCCGAGGAACTCGTCTATCCCGCCTTCATGAGCCGCGGCGAGATCCGCGCCTTCATTGCCGAGACCGAGAAACGCGGCCGCGATTGGCCGCGCGACCCCGACGGCGTGCCGCTTTATCCGCCGCTCGACAAGGCACTTCCGTCTAAGGAGCGCAGGCGGCGCATTGCCGAGAACACGCCTTTTGCCTGGCGGCTCGACATCGAGGCAGCCATGGCGCGCATGCCGGGCGCCTTGTCATGGGTCGAGTTCACCGACGAGGCCATGGCCGCGACGCAAACGGTCGACGCATCGCCGCAGGCCTGGGGCGACGTCGTCGTGGCGCGCCGCGATATCCCGACCAGCTACCATCTCGCAGTCGTCGTCGACGACGCGCTGCAGGGCGTCAGCCATGTCGTGCGTGGTCAGGACCTTTACGCGGCGACCAGCGTGCAGCGCTTGTTGCAGGACCTGCTCGGCCTCCCCGCGCCGCGCTACTTCCACCATCGGCTGATCCTCGGCTCGGACGGGCGGAAGCTGTCCAAGAGTTTCAAGGACACCGGTCTTGCCGCACTCAGGCAGGCAGGCGTCTCGCCGCAGGATGTCATGCGGCTCGTTGGGCTTTAACTACAAGCGAGCCAGTCCGGCCTTGATCAGCGCCATCACGCTGATGAAGACGAAGGCGCCGCTCAATCCCCATGCCACAGCTAGCTTGATATCCCGGAAGGTGATGCCGTGCTCATTGGCGATCATCACCGCGACGAAGAAGCCCAGCGTGAAGAGCAGCGTGTTGCCGGTCGAGCCGAAGCCGTCGTCCTTCATGATGGCATCGAGCGCGGTACCGAAGAAGAATCCGAAAACCGCGACGGTGGCGACCGCGAACAGCAGCCATGTCGTCCCGAGATGCAAAAGCATGCCTGCTCATGGCGTGCCTTAACGCCATGCCCCTCTTGGCACCGTTGTTGAATTCGGATGAGCTTATGGATCAACCGTTTCGTTTTGCTTGCCGAATTGATCGGCATTAGAGCAATTGCCGACATTAACTTTTCACGCGCAGCCAGAGCCCTCCTTCCAATGCACAGCATCAAGCGGTTCATCCCCGCCTCTTTCGTCGTTCTGTGGGCGACCGGCTTCATCGGCGCGCGCTATGCCATGCCATGGGCGGAGCCTTTCACCTTCCTCGCCATCCGCTTCGTGCTGGCGGCGATCCTGTTTGCGGGACTGACTGTCCTTATCGGCTCGCGACGGGCCACCCGCGAGGAGGCGCTTCATGCGACGGTGGCCGGCGTCCTAATGCACGGCGTCTATCTGGGCGGCGTCTTCTGGGCGATCCACAGAGGCATGCCGGCCGGGCTTTCGGCGCTGATCGTCGGCCTGCAGCCGCTGATCACGGCGGTGCTCGCCGGCAAATTTCTCGGCGAGGCGATCCTGCCGCGCCATTGGGCGGGCCTTGCCGTCGGGCTTCTGGGCGTCGTCATCGTGCTGTGGCCGAAGCTCGGCATGATTGGCGGCGGCGTTACCGCGGCAACGCTGACGGCCTCGCTGGTCTCGGTGCTCGGCATGGCCGCTGGTACGATCTGGCAAAAGCGCTTCGCCTCCGGCGGCGACCTCGTCTCGGCGACCATGTGGCAGTATGTCGGCGGCTCGGTCGTCACGATCCTGGGGTCGCTCGCCTTCGAGACGCGCACCATCACCGTCAACGGCGAGCTCATCTTTGCCATGGCATGGCTGGTGCTGGTGCTGTCTCTCGGCGCCATCTTCCTGTTGATGGTGATGATCAGGGACGGCGAGATGTCGAAGGTCGCATCGCTGTTCTATCTTGTGCCCGCCGTCACCGCCGTCATCGCGTGGGCTCTGTTCGGCGAAGAGCTCACTCTGCTGCAGATCGCCGGCATGGCGATCGCCACTTTGGGCGTCGGGCTCGCGACCGCCCGTCAGGACAGAGCTCAACCCACGCGGGCGCGCGCCTCGAGATAGCGGCTGATCGCGGCATTGAGCTCGCCGCCAAGGATGAAAATGGCCGAGATGATGTAGAGGAACACCACCGCGATCATGATCGAGGCCAACCCCGCATAGGTCGTCACATAGGACGAGAAATGGTCGAGATAGGTGGCGAAGATGGTCGAGCCGGCCAGCCACGCGACCAGCGTGAAGACGATGCCCGGAACGATGGAAACGAAGCGGCGCTTGCCGGCCGGCAGCCAGATATGCACCGCGAACAGGCCGATGACGATGACCGTCGAGGCGATCACGTAACGCCATATGGTGATCGTGCCCATATAGGGCTTGATCCATTCCAGATGCGCCTCGGCCAGCCGCGCGAGCAGGGGCGCGAGCACCAGAAGCACGCTGACGGCGAGAAAGCAGGCCGTCGCGATCAGCACGAAGACGATGCTCTGCACCCGGCGGTGGATGATGCCGCGCGTCTCGGTAACGCGATAGGCGCGGTTGAGCGAGGTCCTTAGCGCCTCGATGCCGTTCGAGGCGAAGTAGGCGGCTAAGAGCACGCCGTAGGTCAGGAGGTCGCTGCGCCGCACGGTGAGCACATTCTGCACCTCGCGCGCGATCGGCTTGGCAATCTGCTCCGGCCAGGTGTCGAAGACCAGATGCACGGCCGTGTCGGCGAAGGCGCGCGCGCCGAGAAAGCTGGCCAGCGTCGTTGCGAAGATCAGGAACGGAAACAGCGCCATCAGCGAGGTGATCGCCAGATGGCTGGCCATTGCCCAGCCATCGTCGGTGGTGAAATGGCCGATCGCATCGTAGAGCACGCGCTTGACCGCGACGATATTCCTGAGCAAGGACCCGCGCTCCGCTCGATTGTGTCGACGCCGCGAATATGGGAAGGGATTGCGGCAAATGGCAACCCCAGGTCCCACAACGTTGCCCACCGCTGAACAGTTGCGCAGCATCATCGTCACCGGCACCTCCTCCGGCATAGGCGCCTATTGCGCGCGGGCATTGAAGGCGGAAGGCTGGCGCGTGTTCGCCACGGCTCGCGCACCGGCCGACATCGCCGCGCTCGAGGCGGAGGGCATCGAAGCCTTCTATCTCGACTATCGCGAGCCCGAGTCCATCGCCGCCTTGGCCGAGGCCGTGCTGGAGCGCACGGGCGGCACGCTCGACGCGCTGTTCAACAATGGCGCCTACGCGCAACCCGGTGCCGTCGAGGACCTGCCGGTCGAAGCGCTGCGCGAGCAGTTCGAAGCCAATTTCTTCGGCTGGCACGACCTGACCCGCCGCGTCGTGCCGGTCATGCGCCGCCAGGGGCACGGTCGCCTCGTCCACTGCTCCTCGATCCTGGGGCTCGCCCCGGTCCGTTTTCGCGGCGCCTATTCGGCGTCGAAACATGCCGTCGAAGGCCTGATGCTTTGCCTGCGCCAGGAGCTCGCAGGCAGCGGCATTCATGTCTCGTTGATCGAGCCGGGGCCGGTGACCTCGAAGATCGCCAGCAACGGCCTGGTATGGTTCTTGAAGAACATCGACGTCGAGAACTCCGTTCACCGCGCCGACTACCAGGCGCAGCTCGCGCGGCTCAAGGCCGGCGGCAGCGTCTCGCGTCTGAAGCCCGGACCTGAGGTGGTCCATGCTGCCTTGCGCCACGCGCTTCTGTCACAGCGCCCCCACCCGCATTATGTGGTAACGGTGCCGGCCAGAATCGGCGTGGCGCTTAAGCGCATCCTGCCGGCCTCGATGCTCTACCGCGTGCTCGCCAGGCGGGCCTGACCGAAACCCAACTGGAGCCAGCCCCATGGCAACCGTCTTCAACATCCTCGCCATAGTCGTCATGGCTGCCGTCGTGGTCGTGCTGATCCGCGGCCTCGTCAACATGATGCGCGGCGGCTCCGGCTTCACCTCCAACAAGCTGATGCAGGCCCGCGTGCTGCTGCAGTTCATAGCTCTGGTGCTCATCATGCTGACCGTCTACTTCACCCGTAAGTAACGGGCCGGGAGGAGAACGTGGTCAAGCTCAACAAGATCTATACCCGTACCGGCGACGACGGGACCACCGGTCTGGGCAGCGGCGAGCGGCGCCTGAAGTCAGATCTTCGCGTCGAAGCCTACGGCACCGTGGACGAAGCAAATGCCTGCGTCGGCATGGCGCGCGTCCACACCGCAACCGATCATCCGGCGATCGACGCCATGCTCTCCCGCATCCAGAACGATCTTTTCGACCTCGGCGCCGACCTTGCGGTGCCGGACAACGGCAAACCGCTCGGCTACGAGCCGCTGCGCATCGTCGCCGCGCAGACCGGGCGCGTCGAAAAGGACATCGATGCTCTCAACAAGGACCTGCAGCCGCTGAAATCCTTCGTGCTGAACGGCGGCACGCCTGCCGCGGCAGCCCTGCATCTTGCGCGCACCGTAACACGGCGCGCCGAGCGCCTCATGGTGGCTCTGGCGCAGGACCCGGCCGAGCACGTCAACCGCGAAGCGCTGAAATACGTCAACCGCGTCTCCGACTTCCTGTTCGTCGCCGCCCGGGCGGTCAATGACAACGGAATTGCCGACGTGCTATGGGTTCCCGGCAAGAACCGCTGACAACCGGGTATGGCGGGAGGGTCCGATGTTCATCCCGCTCTACGACACCAACAGGCTCCGCCACATCCGCCTGCAATATGTGACGATCGGCCTGATCGCCGCGAATGCCTTGGTCTATCTCGCTACCACGCTTGGCGGCGAGAGCTTCACCAATGCCGCCGTGCTTGGCCTCGGCTTCATCCCTTCTGTCGTCCATGACAAGGTGGAGCTGTCGCCCGAATTCGTCGTCATTCCCGAAAGCCTCAGCTATCTCACCTATTCCTTCCTGCATGCCGACATCTTCCATCTCGGCGGCAACATGCTGTTCCTGTGGGTGTTCGGCGACAATGTCGAGGACGCGCTCGGCCATATCCGCTACCTGATCTTCTACCTCGCCTGCGCGGCGGCGGGCGCTTTCTTTCAAGGCTTGGTCGGCTGGGATTCCCAGGTGCCGCTGATCGGCGCCTCCGGCGCCATCGCCGGCGTGGTTGCGGCCTATCTGATCCTCTATCCGAGGGTTAAGGTGTGGGTATTGGTTTTTGCGCGCATTCCTCTGCGCATCCCCGCCTTCATCCCGCTCGTCCTTTGGATCCTGTTCCAGATCGTGATGTTTGCCGCCGGCGGAGAGGATCAGATTTCCTGGGCCTGCCACATCGGCGGCATCATTGCCGGCGCCGTTCTCGTCCTGGTGCTGCGCAGCCGCGGCGTTCCGCTGCTTGCCGGCGCAGACGGCGAGCCGGACCCGACGCCGAAGGTCCAGAACGTCCCTCTGCCGATCGAGCCCGGACCAACGCCCGAGGCGCCGGCACAGACTGCGCCTCGATGGAGCCGCGGCGCGGCGTCCCCGCCAGACTGAACCGATTTGAGTGCGACGTGCATATTGACGCGCCGGATTGCCGCCACTACGGAACGCCACCACAGAGCATGATCCCGAAAAGTGGGAACCGCTTTTTCGGAACGATCATGCTCAACCGAAACATCGGGGTGGAACTGCTTCTTGGCCGTTGGAGACCAGAATTCCGCCCGGAATGTCGGCTTTCGACAACTCTGACAAGGCGCACACTGCTATAGCGCGCCCGACTATCTCAGGAGAGGTGACAGGAAAATGAAGATCCTTGTGCCCGTGAAGCGGGTTGTGGACGCGAACGTCAAGGTCCGGGTCAAGGCCGACGGACTGGGCGTCGAGCTTGCCAACGTCAAGATGGCGATGAACCCGTTCGACGAGATCGCGGTCGAGGAAGCGATCCGGATCAAGGAAGCCGGCAAAGCCGAGGAGATCATCGTCGTCTCGATCGGCCCGCAGCAGGCGCAGGAGACGCTGCGCACCGCGCTCGCCATGGGCGCCGATCGCGCCATCCTGGTCAAGACCGACGAGCAGACCGAGCCGCTGGGTGTCGCCAAGGTGTTGAAGGGCGTGGTCGAGGCCGAGAAGCCCGGCCTCGTCATCCTCGGCAAGCAGGCGATCGACGACGACAGCAATCAGACCGGCCAGATGCTGGCGGCGTTGCTGGGCTGGGCGCAAGGCACCTTCGCCTCCAGGATCGAGCTCGGCGGCGATCATGCCAAGGTGACGCGTGAGGTCGACGGCGGCCTGCAGACGGTTGAGCTGAAAATGCCGGCGATCGTGACCGCCGACCTTCGCTTGAACCAGCCGCGCTATGCATCGCTCCCCAACATCATGAAGGCCAAGAAGAAGCCGCTCGACGAAAAGAGCCCGGCCGACTACGGCGCCGACGTCAAGCCGCGCCTGAAGGTGATCAAGACCGAAGAGCCCGGCGGCCGCAAGGCGGGCGTCAAGGTCAAGAGCGTCGCCGAGCTGGTCGAGAAGCTCAAGAACGAAGCCGGCGTGCTCTAAAGCGGTCAGGAAAGGAACAGGAAAATGGCAATTCTCCTCATCGCCGAACACGACAACGCAAGCCTTTCCGACCAGACTGCCAAGGCGCTCGCGGCCGCCCTGCAGATCGGCTCGGATATCGATGTGCTGGTCGCCGGCAAAGGCGCCAAGGCGGCAAGCGACGCGGCCGCCAAGCTGAAAGGTGTTCGCAAAGTCCTGCTGGCCGAGGCCGACGAACTCTCCGAACGGCTGGCGGAGCCGCTGGCTGCACTCGTCGTCTCGCTCGCCGGCTCCTATGACGCGATCGTCGCCCCCGCGACCTCAGCGGGCAAGAACGTCGCGCCGCGCGTGGCGGCCCTGCTCGACGTCGCGCAGGTCTCCGAGATCATCGAGGTGGTCTCGCCCGACACCTTCAAGCGGCCGATCTATGCCGGCAACGCCATCCAGACCGTGCAGTCGACCGACGCCAAGAAGGTGATCACCGTGCGCACCGCCTCCTTCCAAGGGGCGCCAGAGGGCGGCTCGGCCCCGGTCGAGACGGTGAACGCCGCCGCCAATCCCGGCCTCTCCTCCTTCGTCGAGAACAAGCTCTCCGAGAACGACCGTCCCGAGCTGACCTCGGCCAAGATCATCATCTCGGGTGGCCGTGCACTCGGCTCGTCGGAGAAGTTCCAGGAAGTCATCCTGCCGGTCGCCGACAAGCTCGGCGCCGCTGTCGGTGCCTCTCGCGCCGCGGTCGATGCGGGCTATGCCCCCAATGACTGGCAGGTCGGCCAGACCGGCAAGGTGGTTGCCCCCGATCTCTACATTGCCGTCGGCATCTCCGGCGCCATCCAGCATCTTGCCGGCATGAAGGATTCCAAGGTCATCGTCGCCATCAACAAGGACGAGGAAGCGCCGATCTTCCAGGTTGCCGATTACGGTCTCGTCGGCGATCTCTTCGTCATCCTGCCGGAGCTGCAAAAGGCGCTTTGACGCTTTCTGCTCTGGCATATTAAAATCCGAAGGGTGGGGTAGACGAAGTCGCCCCGCCCTTTTAGTTTGCACTGCACAAAAAGCAGGCCGGTAAAGGCTTGCGCAATTCCAGGAAAAGTCCATAGCGGTTTTCCCTGCGGAATTGCGATAAACAAAAAAGGCAATTCCAGGAAAGTGCCGAGCCACTTTGCGTCCGGAATTGCGGGAAACAAGAGAAGGGAGCGCTTCCGTGCCTCGCAGAAGCGGAAATGCTCCAGACGGGATTGGGGTAATGAGCAAGATCGAGACGATCGGCATTGTCGGCGCAGGTCAAATGGGGGGCGGTATCGCCCACGTCTCGGCGCTGGCCGGCTACAAGGTCCTGATCCACGACATCTCGCCCGACCGGGTCGAGAAGGGCATCGCCACGATCAGCGGCAACATGGCCCGTCAGGTCGGTTCGGGAAAGCTCGAGGAGAAGGCGCGCAACGAGGCGATGGCCCGCATCTCATCGGCGTCCGCCATGGCCGATCTCGCCGCCGCCGACCTCGTCATCGAGGCGGCGACCGAGGATGAGACGGTCAAGCGCAAGATTTACGCCCAACTCTGCCCGCAGCTCAATCCGGAGGCGATTCTCGCGACCAACACCTCCTCGATCTCGATCACCCGGCTCGCCGCGCAGACCGACCGGCCTGAGCGCTTCATCGGCATACATTTCATGAACCCGGTGCCGGTGATGAAGCTGGTCGAGCTGGTGCGCGGCATCGCCACCGAGGACCAGACGTTCGAGGCCGCCAAGACCTTCGTGAACAGGCTCGACAAGACGATCACCGTTTCGGAGGATTTCCCGGCCTTCATCGTCAACCGCATCCTGTTGCCCATGATCAACGAGGCGATCTACACGCTTTATGAGGGCGTCGGCACGGTGGACGCCATCGACACCGCCATGCGGCTCGGCGCCAACCATCCGATGGGACCGCTGCAGCTGGCCGACTTCATCGGTCTCGACACCTGCCTGTCGATCATGCAGGTGCTGCATGAGGGCCTGTCGGACTCCAAGTATCGCCCCTGCCCGCTGCTGGTGAAATATGTCGAGGCCGGCTGGCTCGGCCGCAAGACCGGCCGCGGCTTCTACGACTATCGCGGCGATCATCCGGTGCCGACACGCTGAGCCGCCCGCGACTGAACGCTCTCCCAGCCGGCGTTCAGGATGCCGCGGCAAGCGGCAGCGGTGCCGCCTCGTCCTTCGAAACTTCATCGGGTGCTGCCGAAACGCAGCCGCGGCCTGCCGCCTTGGCGGCATAGCAGGCGGCATCGGCACGGGCGATGATCTCATCCACCTCGCCGCAGCCGGCGCGGATCGGCGCAAGCCCGATGCTGGCGGCGATCGAATGCGGACGACCGTCCCAGCTGAAGCCCAGGTTGCGGATGGCTTCGATGATGCAACGCGCCGCGACCGTCGCTCGCGCCGGCGCGCCCGATTTCAGTATGACCGCGAACTCGTCGCCGCCCAGGCGGGCGACGATATCTTCCGGCCCGAGCACGTTGCGGATGGCGTCGGCGACGCGCTTCAGCAGCGCATCGCCCGCCGCGTGGCCGCCAGTGTCGTTGACCGCCTTGAAGTGGTCGAGGTCGACGAACATGAACTGATGCTCGCCGCCATTCAACCGGCACCGATCGACCAGCTCCTCCATCGTGCGGATGAAGCTTGGGCGGTTGGCGAGCCCGGTCAGCGCGTCATGGGCCGCGGCATAAGCGAGCTGGCGCTGCAGGGCGCGCGCGTCGGTGAAATCCTGGAAGACGATGACCAGCCCGCAGAACTCGTCACGGTCGTTCATGATCGGCGACACCATTTGGCGGATGCTGCAGCGCGTGTCGTCGCGCCTGATGAGCACGGCGCGGGCGTTCTGATCGCAATGATGGCGGTCGGCGGCCGAAGGTCGTGTCAGGCCGATCCTCTGCCCGGTTTCCTCGTCGACCGCCCAGTAGACATCGCCGAGCACCTTGCCAAGCGCCTCGCCGCTGGCAATGCCGGTGAGCTTTTCGGCGACCGGATTCATGAAGGTGACGCGGTTCGCGGCATCGGTGCAGATCACCGCGTCGCCGATCGACTGCAGCGTCACCCTGAGCCGCTCCTTTTCGTCGGCGAGCATCGCCGCCGAGACCTTGCGCCGTTCTTCGGCCTCCTTGCGCTCCGTGATATCGGTCAAGCTGCCGATCGCCCGGATCAGCCGGCCCTCGCCGTCGCGTTCGATCGCCTTGCCGCGGTCGAGGATCCAGACCCAATGGCCGTCCTTGTGGCGCATCCGGAACTCGGCCTCGAAGAAGGCCGTCTCGCCGTCAAGATGCGCCCGGTCCGCCTCGGCGACGATTTGGCGGTCGTCCGGGTGGATCATCGTCAGCCAGCGGTCGGGGTCGCCGTCCAGCTCGCCATCGTCATAGCCCAGCATTCTGACCCAGGTTTCGGAGTAAGTCGTGCCGCCCTTGCGCATGTCGAGGCTCCAGACGCCTTGTCCGGCGCTGGTCAGCGCGAAATTCCAGCGCGTCTCGGCTTCGGCGATGCGCGCTTCGGCCTGCTTGCGCGCATCGATGTCCTCGATCTGCGACACAAGATAGAGCGGCTTGCCGGTCTCATCTTCGCGAATGACCGAGCCCGCAAGCTGCGCCCAGACCGGAGTGCCGTCCTTCTTCAGGTAGCGCTTCTCGAAATGAAAGGAATCGATCTTTCCTTCTTTCAGCGCGATCATCGTCTCACGGCCGATCTGCAGGTCGTCGGGATGCGTGATCTGGAAGAAGGTCAGCGCCTCGATTTCCGCCCGGCTGTAGCCGAGCATCGCCGCGAAGGCGGGATTGGTCTGAAGGATGCGGCCGTCGAGGCCGACGATGGCGACGCCGATCGCCGAGTCTTCCATCGCGCGGCGAAAGCGCTGCTCGCTCTCGGCAATCTGCCGGCGGTCGTCGATGATCCTGCGGATGAACAGCGCCGAGACAAAGAGCGTCACGGCGGTGACGGCGACCGATATCTGTAGGCAGAACTTCAGCGCGTCCGCACCGAGCTCCAGCGCCGGCAACAGGACCGATGCCATCAGGGTGATAAGCCCTGCCGCCATCAACGCGAGCACAGCGCGCTTGCCGGCCCGCGGACCTTTCCAACTCAACCACGCCACAATGCGATCCCACCCCATGCGCAACTGCCACAACCCTGGCGGATCGATTTTAAGGAATGGTTGTAAGCTGCGGCGGCCACGCCGCTAACCGGCAAAGCAATTGCCGGCATGATTAAGGATCGGTGTGTAATCCTACCAGCGGACGAAAAACCGTCCGCCAAGCGCGCCGAGCGCGGTGAGGAACGCGATCGCGATCGTGTACCAGGTGGCGACGAACAGCGGCGAATCGTCGAAGCAATGCGCGGCATAGAAGGTCGCCGCCAAGCCGCCCGCGAGCAGGCCCGCGACCGCGCCGGCCAGCACCGGCCGCGTCGGCGCGCCATAGCGCAGCATGCCGAGGAAGATCGCCAGGGGACCGATGCCGATCAACGGGATAAAGCTCATGCAGATCATCAAGTTGGAACCCACGAGCCGCCTGCCCCAGTCCGCCTCCGGCACGACGAAAAGCTCCAGGATGACCGCGATCACGACGAGCGCAGGCGCGGCGAGCGTCCATAGTTTCGCTCGCCTGCTCGCCGCACCGGGCGTCGACAGGGCTCGGATCAGAGCGAATGCGCTGGTCGTGAGCGCCAAGGTGAAGACGAACTTCGACATGAAGCGCATCGTATGCATGGCCGGCATGATGTCCGGGCGCGGACCGATGGTCATGAAAAAGACCACCGCCGCGACCACAACCGCCACGCCGACGGCGAGCCACCAGGCGAGGCCAAGCGGCATCGCCTTGTTGCGGGCATCGGCGTCGAGCGCCTTTATGAGGTCCTCGGTTCTCATGTCACCGTCGTCCGAACCTTTTGGCGATCGCGGCAAGGCCGCGATGCAGCGACACGCGCACCGCCGTCTCGCTGATGCCGAGCTTGACCGCCGTTTCGCCGATCGAATGGCCGTCGACCGAGATCGAGGAAACCACGGAACGCTGCGAGGGCGGCAAGCCGTCCAGGGCCCGGTTTATGTCGCGCTCGCTCACCGTCTCCGCTTCCGGCTCGGCGAACGTCTCGGCGATCTCGTCGATCTCGACCTCGATGCGACGGCCGCGCCTGCGGAATGCATCGATCAGCTTGAAGCGGGCGATCGCATAGACCCATGGCAGCACCGGCGCGTCTTCTCGCCACGTGTGCCGTTTGACGTGAATGGCCAGCAAGGTTTCCTGCACGACATCCTCGGGGTCGACCCCGCCCTGGACGATCTTGCGCCGGACGAAGCCACGAACGAGAGCGGCTATCCGGTGAAGAAAGTCGGCGTAAGCCCTTTCGTCTCCCGCAATCGCGGCCCTGAGCAGCCGGGAAAGCTCGGCCTCGTCCTTGCCGGTCACAAGAGTTTACCCCCGATGTTCGCGTCTCGGCCCTGGTTTGTTACGTGTCCGGCGAAATAATGTCCAAGCCAAAGTACCGGAAAATCACGAAAGTTTGCGGCACGGCGACCGATTGAAGCAGGCCGGAATGTTGACTATCGTAATCAGGTATTGATAGGTGCGCCTGAGCCCGAACCCCTGTCTCCAGATTTGAGGACGATGCCCATGAAAACTGCCTTTTCCACTCTTGCCGGCGCCGCCGCGCTGGCGCTCGGCCTGATTGCCGGACCGGCCATGGCGGAGGATGCAGGCATCATCGTCTACAACGCCCAGCATGAAAGCCTGGCCAAGGAATGGGCGAAGGGCTTCACCAAGGAAACCGGCATCAAGGTCACGCTGCGCAACGGCGGCGACAGCGATTTCTCCAACCAGATCGTCGCCGAGGGTGCTGCCTCGCCGGCCGACGTGTTCCTGACAGAGAATTCGCCTGCAATGGCGCTGGTCGAGGCGGCCGGCCTGTTCGCGCCGGTGGATGCCGACACCCTCGCTCAGGTTCCGCAGGAATACCAGCCTTCGAGCGGCAAATGGGTGGGCGTCGCCGCGCGCAGCACCGTCTTTGCCTACAACAAGGACAAGCTCAAGGAAGGCCAGCTGCCCAAGTCGCTGCTCGACCTTGCCGATCCGAGCTGGAAGGGCCGGTGGGCCGCCTCGCCGTCCGGCGCCGATTTCCAGGCCATCGTCAGCGCGATGCTCGAGCTCAAAGGTGGAGCCGCGACTTCCGACTGGCTGAAGGCCATGAAGGAGAACTTCACCGCCTACAAGGGCAACAATACGGTGATGAAGGCGGTCAATGCCGGGGAGATCGATGGCGGCGTGATCTACCACTACTACTATTTCGGCGACCAGGCGAAGACCGGCGAGAACAGCAAGAATGTCGGCCTGCATTATTTCAAGAACCAGGACCCGGGCGCGTTCGTGTCGATCTCTGGCGGCGGCGTGCTGGCCTCGAGCAAGCATCCGAAGGAAGCCCAGGCTTTCTTGAAGTGGGTCACCGGCAAGGCCGGCCAGGAGGTTTTGAAAACCGGGACCTCTTATGAATACGCGGTCGGCAAGGATGCCATGTCGAACCCGAAGCTCGTGCCGCTGGCCGATCTGCAGGCGCCCAAGATCGATCCGACGCACCTGAACTCGAAGAAGGTCATCGACCTGATGACGCAAGCCGGCTTGCTTTAGTCCGCGTTCGTCCTAAAAGGACAACCGACCGTGCTCCCGCCGGAATTCGCTTTCCGCGGGAGCGCTTTTGTTTTGGAGATGGCCTCGTCGATGACGATCATCTGCGTTTCCGACCGCGTTCGCGGTTCATCAGATCGTCTCCAGGCGGTGCATTCCGGCTGATGTCCGCGATCGACCTCACGCATTCGGGGCCGCCGGCTGCCGCAAGGCAGAGCCGGCGGTCCACGTCGTGGATTACGCTTGCGGCCGCCATCGTCTCGCTGATCGCTCTCCTGCCGCTTGCCTTCATCGTCTGGGTGGGCATCCAGACGGGATGGGACACGGTGGTGGCGCTGATCTTTCGGCCTCGCGTCGGCGCGCTCCTGGTCAACACCATCCTGCTTGTCGTCCTGGCCGTCCCGATCGCCATCGTGCTGTCGGTGGCGCTTGCCTGGCTGACCGAGCGCAGCGACCTTCCCGGCAACCGTTGGTGGTCGTGGCTGTCGGTAGCGCCGCTGGCTATCCCGGCCTTCGTCCACAGTTACGCCTGGATCAGCCTGATCCCCGGCCTGCACGGGCTCTGGGCCGGCGTGCTCGTCTCCGTCATCGCCTATTTCCCGTTCCTCTATCTGCCGATCGCAGCGGCGCTGCGCCGGCTTGACCCTGCGCTGGAAGATGCCGCCGCAGCGCTGGGCCTCGGACCCTGGCGCGTCTTCGCGCGCGTCGTGCTGCCGCAGTTGAGGCTGGCCATCTGCGGCGGGTCGCTGCTGGTTGGCCTGCACCTGCTTGCCGAATACGGGCTTTATGTCTTCATCCGCTTCGATACCTTCACCACCGCGATCGTTGACCAGTTCCAGTCGACCTTCAACGGCGCGGCGGCGAACATGCTCGCCGCCGTGCTGGTCGCCTGCTGCTTCGTGCTGCTTGGCGTGGAGGTGATCGTGCGTGGTGAGGAGCGTTATGCCCGCGTCGGCTCCGGGGCGGCGCGCCAGCAGCAGCGTGTCGCCCTCGGCCGCGCCACTCTGCCTTGCTTGCTGCTGCCCGCCGGGACTGCGCTGCTCACGCTCGGCGTGCCCTTTGTGACCGTCGGCCGCTGGCTGCTTGCCGGTGGCGCCGACGTCTGGCGTTGGGACGAGATCAGCCTGGCGCTCGGCCAGACGCTGGTCCTCGCCGTCGCCGGCGCGCTGCTTGCCACGGTCGCCGCGATGCCCATGGCCTGGATCTCGATCCGTGCGCCGGGCCGCTTGCAGCGCCTGCTCGAGAGCTGCAACTACATCGTCGGCTCGCTGCCGGGTGTGGTCGTCGCGCTGGCGCTGGTGACCATCACCGTACGCGTCGCCTTGCCGCTTTATCAGACGCTCTTCACCATCCTTTTCGGCTATGCGCTGATGTTCCTGCCGCGCGCGCTGGTCAGCCTGCGCGCCTCGATCGCCCAGGCGCCGGTGGAACTCGAACGCGCAGCTTCGAGCCTCGGCCGCCCGCCGCTCAGGGCGCTATGGTCGACCACGATCCGGCTGTCGGCGCCGGGCGCGGCGGCCGGGATGGCGATGGTGGCGCTCGGCATCACCAATGAATTGACCGCCACGCAGATGCTGGCGCCGAACGGCACCCGCACCCTTGCGATGGCGTTCTGGTCCTACAGCGGCGAGATCGACTACGCCTCGGCCGCCCCTTACGCCTTGATCATGGTGGCGATGTCGCTGCCCATGACCTGGGTGCTCTACGTCCAGTCGAAGCGGATGGCCGGCCGATGAGCTTCCTCGAGCTCCGCGACGTAGCAAAACATTATGGCCCCGTGGCAGCACTTGCCGGCGTCGACCTCACCGTCGAAAGCGGCAGCCGCACCGCGATCGTCGGACCCTCCGGCTGCGGCAAGACCACCTTGCTGAGGCTGATCGCCGGCTTCGAGGCGCCAGATCGCGGCCGCATCGCGCTCGACGGCAAGCTGCTCGCCAATGGCGGGGCGGCGGTGCCGGCGCATCGCCGCGGCATCGGCGTGGTGGCGCAGGACGGCGCCCTCTTCCCGCATCTCACCATCGCCGACAACATCGGCTTCGGCATGCCCCGAAGCGCCGAGAAGCGCGCCGAGCACATTGTCGAGCTCGCCTATATCGTCGGGCTGGACAAGGCGATCCTGAAGCGCCGTCCGCACGAGCTTTCCGGCGGCCAGCAGCAGCGTGTCGCGCTTGCCCGCGCCATGGCGATGAAACCCCGGCTGATGCTCCTCGACGAGCCGTTCTCGGCGCTCGACACCGGCCTGCGCGCCTCGATGCGCAAGGCTGTGGCCGAGCTTCTGGAGGATGCGGGCATCACCACCATCCTGGTCACCCATGATCAGGCCGAGGCGCTGTCCTTCGCCAGCCAGGTGGCCGTCATGCGCGACGGCCTGTTCTCGCAGGTCGGCACGCCGCGCGAACTCTACTTCCAGCCCAGGGACAGGATGGTTGCCGAGTTCCTCGGCGACGCCATCATCGTGCCGGCCAAGATCGCCGACGGCTTTGCCATATCGCCGCTCGGCCGCATCGCGGTCGACATCACCGAGCGGCGCGACGTCGCCCGTATCATGCTCAGGCCCGAGCAAGTGGTGCTTAAACGAACCTCCCGCGAAGGCATGTCGGGGACGCCGGACATGCTGTTCGGCGAGGTGACGGACTCCGAATTCGCCGGCTCGGTCTGCACCATCGCCGTGCGGCTGCTTAACAGCCCGGATCCGCCGGATGCGGCCGCGATCGGCAACACACCGCTCATCCTGCGCAAGACCGGCATGGACGTGCCGGAGGTCGGCGAGATCGTGCGCCTCACCGTGACCGGCAAGGCGCATGTGTTTGCCTGAAGCTGGGTCAAGAGGAGGGGCTTGTGCTGTCGAGGCGCCTGCCGCCCCGATCGAACCAGTGCAACTTCTCGGCTGTGGCGGTGATGCGCAACTTGTCGCCGGGCTTTGCCGCCGTGCGGCCGCCAACCCGTATCACGATACGATTGCCGGCAGCCGAGCAGTGCAGGAAGGTTTCCGCGCCGACCGGCTCCACGGCCTCGACCGTTGCGGACAGCATCAGCGCCCCGGATCGGTCCTCGGCATCGGCGACGAGTTCGGCGTCCTCGGGCCTGAAGCCTAGCATTGCCGCCTGCCCGCCGGGCGGGGCAAGCCCAAGCAACTTTCCTTCCAGCTCAGTTGCAGAACTTTCTGTGCTCAGTGAGAGCAGGTTCATCGGCGGCGCGCCAATGAAGGACGCGACGAATGTCGAGGCCGGCTTCTCGTAAATGTCGAGAGGAGCGCCGATCTGCTCGACCAGCCCGGCATTCATGACGACAAGCATGTCGGCTAGCGTCATCGCCTCGAGCTGGTCGTGGGTGACATAGACCGAAGTGACGCCGAGCCTGCGCTGCAGGCTCTTGATCTCGACCCGCATCTGGCCGCGCAGCTTGGCGTCGAGGTTGGAGAGCGGTTCGTCGAACAGGAAGACTTTCGGATTGCGCACGATCGCCCGGCCCATGGCGACGCGCTGTCGCTGGCCGCCGGAAAGCTCGCGAGGGCGCCGGTCGAGCAGTCCCGACAATTCCAGCACCTTGGCAGTTGAACGCACTCTGCTGTCGATCTCGGCTTTCGGCGTGCCGCGATTACGCAGGCCATAGGCCATGTTGTCGTAGACCTTCATATGCGGGTAGAGCGCGTAATTCTGGAAGACCATGGCAATGTCGCGTTCGGTCGGACCGACGGCATTGACGATCTTGCCGTCGATCGCAACCGTTCCGGACGAGATGGTCTCGAGTCCGGCGATCATCCTGAGCAACGTCGATTTGCCGCAGCCAGAGGGACCGACCAGCACGCAAAGCTGCTTGTCCGGAATGGCGATGGAAACGCCTTTCACGGCCTCGACGCCGCCGGCATAGAGCTTCCTCACATCATTGAGATCAACCGTCGCCATCGCCCCTCACTTCTCGGATTCGACCAGGCCGCGCACGAACCAGCGCTGCATCAGCACCACGACAAGGATCGGCGGCACGATGGCCAGCATCGCGGTGACCATCACAAGGTGCCACTGGGTATCGGCATCGGCGAAGGAAACCATCTTTTTCAGCGCAATGACGATGGTGTTCATGTCGTTGCTGTTGGTGACCAGCAGCGGCCACAGATATTGCGTCCAGCCATAGATGAAAAGGATGACGAACAGCGCCGCGATGTTGGTGCGCGACAGCGGCAGGAGGATGTCGAAGAAGAAGCGCCACGGCCCGGCACCATCGACGCGCGCCGCCTCGACGAGCTCGCCCGGGATGGTCATGAAGAACTGTCTGAACAATAGCGTGGCCGTGGCCGAGGCGATCAGCGGAATGATCAGACCGGCATAGGTGTCGATCATGCCGAGATCGACCATCACCTTGTAGGTCGGCAGGATGCGGACCTCGACGGGCAGCATCAGAGTGATGAAGATCAGCCAGAAGAAGGTCATGCGCAGCGGGAAACGAAAGAACACGATGGCATAAGCCGACAGGATCGAGATGAAGATCTTTCCGACCGCGACGCCGAGCGCCATGACCGTCGTGTTGAGAAGCAGCCTGCCGACGCTGACGCCGCCGATGCGCCCGACACCGCCGAACAACGCCTCGCTGTAATTGTTCCAGAGCTGGTCACCGGGCAGCAGCGGCAGGGGCGGCTTGAGGATCGTCTGCAGCGTCTGAGTCGAGGCCACGAATGTGTAGTAGATGGGAAATGCAACGATCAAAATGCCGAGAATGAGAGCGGCATGGGCGATCAGGACACGCAACGGGGACTGGCCGATCATCGCTTGCCTCAGCCGTAGTGGACTTTGCGTTCCACATAGCGGAACTGGATGGCGGTGAGCGCTATGACGATGACCATCAGGATCACCGACTGCGCCGCCGAGTCGCCGAGGATCAGGTTGACGAAGCCGTCATTGTAGACCTTGTAGACCAGCGTCTCGGTGGTCTTGCCCGGTCCGCCGCCGGTGACGGCATGGACGATGCCGAACGTGTCGAACAGGGCATAGACAGTGTTGACGACCAGCAGGAAGAAGGTCGTCGGCGCGAGCAGCGGGAAGATGATGGTCCAGAAACGCTTGGTCTCGCGGGCGCCGTCGATCGCCGCCGCCTCGATCAGCGTCTTCGGCACCGCCTGCAGCCCGGCGACGAAGAACAGGAAATTGTAGCTGATCTGCTTCCAAGCGGCGGCGGAAACCAAAAGGATCATGGCGTGACTGCCGTTGAGCAACGGGTCCCAGGCTATACCGAGACTTCTCAGCACGTAGGATAGCGAGCCGATCGAAGGGTTGAACAGGAACAGCCACAACATGCCGGCGATCGCCGGCGCCACCGCATAGGGCCAGATCATCAGCGTGCGGTAGAGCGCTTTCCCGCGCACCACTTTTTCCGCCATTACGGCGAGCAGCAACGCCACGGCCATGGCCACGATTGCGGTGGCAAGCGAAAATACCACCGTTACCTTGATCGAGTTGAGATAGGCCGGGTCGGCAAGCACTTTGCGGAAATTGGCAAACCAGACGAACTTGCTCTTCAGCCCGAATGGATCCTGCCTGAGCATGGACTGGTAGAGCGCCTGCCCGGCCGGCCAGTAGAAGAAAACCAGTGTTATGGCGAGTTGCGGCGCCACAAGCAGGTAAGGCAGAACTTTGTGGGGGAAAACGACGCGCGGGGTCAGCTTGGTTTCCTCGTCAAGCAAGGATCGCCCGCGCGGATCCGCGCGGGCGACGTTTCATCTCGGCCAGGTCTAGTTGCCCAAAGCGTCCTTGATCGCCGCGTTGCCGCGCGAGACGGCATTGTCGAGCGCCTGCTGAGCCGTTTCCTGGCCGGCCAGCATCTTCTCGAACTCCTCGTTCTGGATATCGCGCACCTGCGGCAGATTGGGCAGGCGCACACCCTTCGAATTCTCGGTCGGCGCCTTGCCGGTCATCTGCAGGATCGGTGTCTCGCGGCCCGGGTTCTTGTCGTAGAAGCCGGACTTCTTGGTCGCCTCATAGGCCGCCAGCGTCACCGGCAGGTAGCCCGACTTCTGGTGCAGATATTCCTGCACCTCGGTCTTGGAGAGATAGGCGAAAAAGGCCGCGACGCCCTTGTACTCCGCATCGGATTTGCCGCTGAAAACCCAGAGGCTTGCGCCGCCGGGCGTCGTGTTCTGCGGCGCGCCCTTGGCATCGCTGTCATACGGCAGTTGGCCGATGCCGTAGTTCATGCCCGACTTGACGATATCGCCGAGCCCGCCCGAGGACTCGGTAAAGATGCCGCATTCCCCGGCGAGGAATATCTGCTTGGCCTCGGAGGTGCGCCCGCCATATTTGAAAGTGCCATCCTTAGCGAGGTCAGCCAGCGCCTGAAAGTGGTTGACGAAAATCGGCGCATTGATCTTGAGCTCGACGTCGCCGCCGGCCAGTCCGTTCTGCTGGGTCGCCCAGGAAACATTATTCCAGGCGGCAAAATTTTCCAGATGGATCCAGGTCAGCCAGGTCGAGGTGTAGCCGCAAGGGGCCGCGCCGCTCGCCTTGATCTTCTTCGCCGCTTCCCAGACCTCGTTCCAGGTCTTAGGCGGGTTGTTCACGTCGAGGCCGGCCTTCTGAAAGATGTCCTTGTTGTAGTAGAGGATCGGCGAGGAGGAATTGTAAGGGAAAGACAACATGGTGCCGTCCGGCTTCGAATAGTAGCCGACTATGCCGGGCAGATACTGGCTCTTATCGAACGTCATCCCCGCGCCCGTCAAAACTTCGGCCACGGGTTTGATCGCGCTCTCTGCCGCCATCATGACGCCGGTGCCGACATCGAACACCTGGATGATGTCCGGCGCCTGGCCGGCGCGGAACGCGGCGATGCCTGCATTCAGCGTCTCGGGATAGGTGCCCTTGAAGACCGGAACGATCTGGTAGTCGCTTTGGCTGGCGTTGAAGTCCTTCGAGATCTTGTCGACGACTTCCGCATTGGCGCCCGTCATCGCATGCCACCAGCTGATCTGCGTGACAGCGAAAGCGGACGTGGTGGAAAGCAGGGTCAAGGTAGCGGCAACACCTGCCGCGAAGCCGAAGAGCTTCATGTTTTCATCTCCCGTTGTGATTGGCGAAAGGGGGGCTTCCGCAGAAACCAGTATGTGTTGCGCATGACAATCGGACAACGGTTTTGTTATGCGTCGATGAACATCAACTGATCCTAAAATAACGTGCATCAGTCACGGCCGGGCAGATTGCTTGCCGGCTTAGGATTGAGCGCGTGTGCGACAGCCGGCCTAACCTTATCCGCCCTTACAACCCGAGACACACGCGTCGGTTGCAGGTCCACTAATCGATTCTTTAGCCGTCGGGCCTTAAGCAATCTTAACTTGATTGATGCGGGAAGATCAGGTGGGGCCAAATGTTGACCGTCTATAATTGCATCGTGCACGAGCACGATCTGAGGTTGGTCGCGCTTGCGGCGCTCATCTGCGGAATTTCTTCTTTCTCGGCGGTCAATCTTCTTCGCCATGTCGAGCAATCGACCAGTCGAAATCGCTACGCATGGCTGTTGATTGCAGCCACGGCGACCGGATTTGGCATCTGGGCGACGCACTTCGTCGCCATGATCGCCTTCACGCCGGGAATACCCAACGCCTATAACGCGGAGCTTTCCGCCCTTTCGCTGGCTGCCTCCGTAGTTCTGACAGCGGCCGGAATGTGGATCGCCACCATCCGCGGCGGCATTGATCACTACCTTGTCGGCGGCGCCGTGCTCGGCGTCGGCATTGCCGTGATGCACTATACCGGCATGGCGGCGTTCGAGGTCCAGGGCCGGATCGTCTGGAACGAGCTGCTCGTCGCTCTTTCGCTGGCGGCGGGCGTCACGCTTGCCGCGCTTTCGCTGCTCGTCGTGCTGCGCCGCCCGTCGACGCTTACGACGATCGCTGCCGCCGTCTTGCTCACACTGGCCATCTGCACACTGCATTTTATCGCCATGGCGGCGGTCTCGATTTATCCGGACTCCTCGATAGAGATCTCAAAATTCACCATCGCGCCGATGTCGCAAGCCTTTGCCGCCGCGGCGGCAAGCCTGGTCATCCTGGTGCTCTCGGCCGCGGCGCTCCGCATCGACCTGCGCTTCCGACGCCACCAGGCGGAAGCGCAGCGCATGCACGGCCTGGCCAACGCGGCGGTCGAGGGGCTGATCGTCTGCGACGGAAGCCGCATCGTCAGCGCCAACGACAGCATCGCGGCGCTGAGCGGCATCGCGCCCGGCACGCTGAACGTGATGACGCTTGGCGACCTCTTCGGCGAACGCATCGCCTCAGCCATCGCCGGCGGCAGCGGCCAGGCGCAGGAAACCGAGCTGCGCAGCCAGGACGGCACCCGCATCCCGGTCGAGCTGATCGCCCGCAGCATCGACTATTGCGGCAAGCCTCACGACGTCGTCGCCGTCCGCGACATGCGCGAGCGCAAGAAGGCCGAGCAGGAGATCCTTCGCCTGGCGCATTTCGATCCGCTGACCGGGCTTGCCAATCGCCGCAGCTTCACCAGCCGCCTCGAGGCCGAGATCGCCACGGCAAGCGGCAAGGGCGGGCAGCTCGCGCTGATGCTTCTCGATCTCGACCGCTTCAAGGAAGTCAACGACCTGTTCGGTCATGCGGCCGGCGACGCCGTGCTGCAGAGGGTGGCGCAATGCGCTTCGGGCGTGCTCCGCCATGGGCAGATGCTCGCCCGCCTCGGCGGCGACGAATTCGCCATCATTGCGCCGAACCTTCCCGACCCGCAGGCCGCGGGCCGCATCGCCGAGGCGGTGCTTTCCAAGCTGCGCCAGGAGAGCCAGTTGTCGCCCGGCGGCGAACTGGTGTCGGCCAGCATCGGCATTGCTCTTTTCCCGCTGGACGCCGACGAGCAGGCGGCGCTGGTCAGCCATGCCGACACCGCGCTCTACCGCGCCAAGGCCGAGGGCAAGGACACTTATCGCTATTTCGAAGCTTCGATGGGCGCCGAGACGCGCGACAGGCGCGCCATGGAGCACGATCTGCGCCAGGCGGTTGCGCGCGGCGAGTTCCGGCTGGTCTATCAGCCGCAAAAAGAGATCAGCAGCGGCAAGATGATCGGTTTCGAGGCCTTGATCCGCTGGCATCATCCGGAGCGCGGCAACATCCCGCCGTCGGTCTTCATCCCGGTCGCGGAAGACAGCGGCGCCATCGCCCAGATCGGCGAATGGGTGCTGGCGACGGCCTGCGAGGAAGCCGTCCGCTGGAAAAATCCGCTGACCATCGCCGTCAATGTCTCGGCGGTGCAGCTCCACAACCCGAATTTCAGCCGCAAAGTGCACGAGATTCTGCTGCGTTCGGGACTTCCGGCCGGACGGCTGGAGCTTGAAGTGACCGAGACGGCGCTGATCAAGGATATGCCGCGGGCGCTGGCGACTCTGCGGCAGGTCAAGGCGCTTGGTATTCGCGTCGCGATGGACGATTTTGGAACCGGCTATTCATCGCTTTCCAATCTCCGCGCCTTCCCTTTCGACAAGATCAAGATCGACGGCTCCTTCATCAAGTCGGTCGACAGGAATGGCCAGGTCGCGGCCATCGTGCGCGCCGTGCTGGGTCTGGGGCGCGGCCTCGGCCTGCCTGTTCTGGCCGAAGGCGTCGAAACGCTGGACGAATTGCGCTTCCTCGATGCCGAAGACTGCGAGATCGGCCAGGGATACTATCTCGGCAGGCCAGGCCCGATCGAAACCTTCAGCGAGCTGACCGGCGTGCCGGCGGCCATGGATGCTGTCGAGGCCCGCGGCGGCAGCATCCTGATGCTCGAGCCGGCCGCCGCGCTGCGCTCAGCTTGACGGACTGAGCGCGGCCTCCACCAATCGCTTGGCGTCGGGGCTCGACCATTCCGCCGGGCCGTTCATATGTGCGATCAGGCAGCCTTCGCCGTCGATCAGCATCGTCACCGGCAGGCCAAGCGCCAGCCCGCGCGTCTTGGCCTCGTTGAACAGGCCCATCGTCGCATCCCGGTAGTAGCCGAGCGTCTCGATGCCGATCTCCTTCAGGAACTTTTTCGGCTTGGCGTCGTCGCCGGTGTCGACATTGACCGCGACGACCTCGAAAGCGTTGCCGCCCTTTTCCTTCTGCAACGCATCGAGCGCCGGCATTTCGGCGCGGCAGGGCGCGCACCATGTCGCCCACAGATTGAGCAGCACCGTCTTGCCGGCATGACCGGCGATCGTCGTCGGCTTGCCGTCGGGTCCGTTGAAGGCGAGGCCCTTCAGCGATTGCGGCGGATCCGCCGGCTGCAGCGCCGCGACCTGGCCGACTGCCTTTGCCGCAACCTGCTTGGCCCGTTCGACCTTCGCCTTGCAGGCGATGTCGTCCTTGCCGGTGCCGGCCGCGGCAACCTGATCCGGCGTGTTGTTGCCAGAACCGCTCTCGCTGACATATACCGCGACCGCGCCGGCCAGCACGCCCGCTACAAGCGCGGCGAGGATGAGGCGCGGGGCCGGGAAGAATTTATTGCCGTCTGCCATTTTCTTAAAAACTGCTCCGGAGCACGGGTTATAGCGATGAGCGACAAGAAGGCCAGCAACCAGATGTGGGGCGGACGTTTTGCCTCGGGTCCGGCCGCGATCATGGAAGCGATCAACGCATCGATCGCCTTCGACCGCAAACTCTACGCGCAGGACATCCGCGGCTCGATCGCCCACAGCGAGATGTTGGCTGAAACGGGCATTATTTCGGCGGCCGATCAAGAGAAAATCGCTCACGGCCTGAACACGATCCTGAAAGAGATCGAGGCTGGGAAATTTGAATTCTCGACCAAGCTCGAAGACATCCACATGAATGTCGAGGCGCGTCTGGCCGATCTGATCGGGCCGGCTGCCGGCCGCCTGCATACCGCCCGCTCGCGTAACGATCAGGTGGCGGTCGATCTGAGACTCTGGGTCAAGGAGGAATGCCAGCGCGTCGCCCAGGCGCTGAAGGACCTCATCGCCGCCTTTCTCGAGCGCGCCGAGGAGCACGCCGCGACGGTAATGCCCGGCTTCACTCATATGCAGGCCGCGCAGCCGGTGACCTTCGGTCATCATTGCATGGCCTATGTCGAGATGTTCGGCCGCGATCTCTCGCGTGTCCGCGACGCCATCGAGCGCATGGACGAAAGCCCGCTGGGCGCCGCCGCGCTGGCCGGCACGAGCTTTTCCATCGACCGCCATATGACGGCGAAGGCGCTCGGCTTCCGCGAGCCGATGCGCAATTCCCTCGACAGCGTGTCGGACCGCGACTTCGCGCTCGAATTCCTCTCGATCGCCGCGATCTGCGGCACGCATCTGTCGCGGCTGGCCGAAGAGATCATCATCTGGTCGACGCCGCAATTCGGCTTCATCCGGCTATCGGATTCCTTCTCCACCGGCTCCTCGATCATGCCGCAGAAGAAGAACCCCGACGCCGCCGAACTGGTGCGCGGCAAGACCGGCCGCATCAACGGCCATCTGGTCGGCTTGCTGACGGTGATGAAGGGCATGCCGCTGACCTACGGCAAGGATATGCAGGAGGACAAGGAATCGGTCTTCGACGCCGCCGAGACGCTCGACCTGATGCTGGCGGCGACCACCGGCATGGTGCGCGACATGACCGTGAACACGGCCGCCATGAAGAAGGCCGCCGGCGCCGGTCACGCCACCGCCACCGACCTCGCCGACTGGCTGGTGCGCAATCTCGGCCTGCCCTTCCGCGAGGCCCATCACGTCACCGGCCGCGCCGTCGCGCTCGCCGAGGAGAAGAAGGTCGGGCTGGAAAAGCTCTCGTTGGAGGACCTGCGCTCGATCCATCCCGGCATCACCGACGGCATCTTCTCCGTGCTTGCCGTGCAGAATTCGGTGAAGAGCCGGACCAGCTTCGGCGGCACCGCGCCGTCGGAGGTGAAGAAGCAGATCCGCTATTGGAAAAAGCGGCTCGCCAAGGCGTGATGCCGGGATGCAATGCGCCGAAAACTCGGCTAAAAGCGCGGCTGGACAAAACATTTTCGAACGGATGGATCGATGACCCGAGGCAGGATTTTGGTGACGCTCGCGCTGCTGGCGGCGGTTGTCACCGTCACGGCCTGCGGCAGGAGAGGCGGCCTCGATACGCCTTACGAGGCTGCCGTGCAGGCGCGCAAGGATGCGGAGCGAGCCAAACAGCCGCTGCCGCCCGAGCCTGAGAAACCGGTCAAGGACAAGAAGTTCATTCTCGACCCCTTGCTCTAGAGCCGAGGAGATCATCCGATCTCATCGCGCTCCAATTTTCGGACCTCTCCCCGTGAACCATTTCGACTACCGCGACGGCGTTCTCTACGCCGAGGATGTGGCAATCCCCGACATCGCCGCCAGCGTCGGCACGCCGTTTTACTGCTATTCGACCGCGACCCTGACCAGGCATTTCCGGGTCTTCAAGGAAGCTTTTGCCGGTCTCGACGCGCTGGTCTGCTACGCGATGAAGGCGAATTCCAACCAGGCCGTCCTGAAGACCCTGGCAAGACAAGGCGCCGGCGCCGACGTGGTGTCGGAAGGTGAACTGCGGCGCGCTTTGGCCGCCGGCATCCCCGCGAGCAAGATCCTGTTTTCCGGCGTCGGCAAGACCGCGCGGGAAATGGACTTCGCCCTCAATGCCGGCATCCTCTGCTTCAACGTCGAGTCCGAACCCGAACTCGAACTGCTGTCGGCGCGCGCCACAGCGCTCGGCAAGGTGGCACCCGTCTCGCTGCGCATCAACCCGGACGTCGACGCCAGGACCCACAAGAAGATCTCCACCGGCAAGGCCGAGAACAAGTTCGGCATCCCGTGGCAGCGGGCGCGCCAGGTCTATGCCCGCGCGGCGGAGCTGCCGGGCATCAAGGTCACCGGCATCGACACCCATATCGGCAGCCAGATCACCGAACTGCAGCCTTTCGACGACGCTTTCGCGCTGCTGGTGGAACTGGTCGGCGTGCTGCGCGCTGACGGACACGCCATCGAGCATGTCGATCTCGGCGGCGGCCTCGGCATTCCGTACCGCGTCGACAACAGCCCGCCGCCCTTGCCCGACGCCTATGCCGAGATCGTCAGGAAGCATGTCACCCGGCTCGGCCTGAAGGTGATGTTCGAGCCTGGCCGGCTGATCGTCGGCAATGCCGGCATCCTGGTCTCGGAAGTGATCTATGTGAAGGAAGGCGACGCCAAGAACTTCCTCGTCGTCGATGCCGCCATGAACGACCTGATCCGGCCGACGCTTTATGACGCCTTCCACGACATCAGACCGGTGGTGCAGCCGCCGGCTGCCACGCCGCGCATGAAGGTCGATATCGTCGGCCCCGTCTGCGAGACAGGCGATTTCCTCGGCCTCGACCGCGATCTCCCCAGGCTGAAGGCCGGCGACCTCATCGCCGTCTCCACGGCCGGCGCCTATGGCGCGGTGCAGGCCGGCACCTACAACACAAGGCTCCTGGTGCCCGAAGTGCTGGTCGACGGCGACCGTTTTCACGTCGTACGGCCGCGCCCGACCTATGAGGAGCTGATCGGGCTGGATTCATTGCCCGAGTGGCTGAAATAGAAGCACGAGGGTCCCGCGCTCAAAGGAGCAAGCCATGATGGAGACTGGAGCTATCCCGCGGGATCGCATCGCCGCGGTGGAACCGCACATCCGCCCGTTCGTCCGCCACACGCCGGTAATGCGCGTCGACATGGCTGACTTCGGCCGGCCGGCCTTTCCGGTCGATCTGAAGCTCGAATGTCTGCAGCATTCCGGTTCGTTCAAGGCGCGCGGCGCCTTCACCAACCTGCTCGAGCGGCAGGTGCCCGCAGCGGGTGTGGTCGCCGCCTCCGGCGGCAATCATGGCGCCGCCGTCGCCTATGCCGCCATGAAGCTCGGGCACAAGGCCACCATCTTCGTGCCCGAGGTCAGCCCGCCGGCAAAGCTCGAGCGCATCCGCAGCTACGGCGCCGAGCTGGTGGTCGGCGGTGCGCGCTATGCCGAGGCGCTGGCCGCCAGCGAGGATTTTGCCGAACGAACCGGCGCCCTGCAGATCCACGCCTTCAACCAGGAAGAGACGCTCATCGGCCAAGGCACTCTCGGGCTCGAGGTCGAAGCCGATCTGCCGGAGATCGAGACGCTGCTTGTCGCGGTCGGCGGCGGCGGCCTGATCGGCGGCATCGCCGCCTGGTTCGCTGGCCGCATCCGCATCATCGCCATCGAGCCCGAGGGCGCGCCGACGCTTCACCGCGCCTTCGAGGCCGGCAAGCCGGTCGATGCACCGGCCGAGGGCATCGCCGCCGATTCGCTGGCGCCGAAGCGCGTCGGCGAAATGATGTTCCCGATCGCGAAAGCTTTCGTCGAGCGCTCGATCCTGGTCAGCGACGACGACATCGTGGCGGCGCAGAAAGCGCTCTGGGAGCGCGCGCGAATCATCGCCGAGCCGGGCGGGGCCGCTGCCTTTGCCGCGATGCTTTCCGGCCGCTACGCGCCGGCTCCCGGCGAGCGCGTGGCCGTCCTGGTCTGTGGTTCCAATACGAATCCCGCGAATTTCTGATCGTAAAGGCGGCGAACCCGTCACAGATTTTGGAACCCGCCTCGCCTTCGCCGTGTTTGGTGTTATCCTCTGCTCATGAGGTCCGGGCGATCCTGCCCGGGCAGGAAGGGCCGATGACGGAACGACCCATTTCCAGCGGCGAACGCGGTCTAGCCGGGCGCCTTGCCTTGAGCCGGCTGGCGACGCGGGCCTCGATGATCTTCGAGCGCGGCTGGCCGTTGCTGTTGCCGCTGGCGGTGGTCGCCGGCCTGTTCCTCAGTGTCTCGTGGCTGGGCTTGTTCCAGCGCCTGCCGGATCTGGCGCGGATCGGCCTCCTGATCCTCTTCTCCATCTCGGCGCTCGCCGCGCTCTTTGCGCTGCGCTTCTTCCGCATTCCTTCCGCCGTCGAGGTCGACCGGCGCATCGAGGCAGCGAACGAGCTGCTGCACAGCCCCGTGCAGGTGCAGACCGACCGGCCGAGCGGCGCGGACAGCCTCTTCTCGCAGGCGCTGTGGCGCGAGCACCAGAAGCGCATGGCCGAGCGGCTCTCCGGCCTGGGCGCCGACCGGCCGCGCACAAGCGTGCCGGATTATGACCGCTGGGGCCTGCGGGCTGTGGTGGGGCTGCTGTTCGTCACCGCTTTTGCCTTCTCGTTCGGACCTTTCGGCGGCAGGATCAGCGACGGCTTCGTCGCCAGCGCCGCGCGCGATAGTGTGCCGCCGCGCATCGATGCCTGGGTGACGCCGCCGTCCTATACCGGGAAGCCGCCGCTGTTCTTGACCGCCGACGTGAACCAGGCCGCGCAGGTCTTCAGCGTCCCAGAGGGCAGCGACGTCTCGCTGCGCGTCACCGGCGGAACCGGCGAAGAGACGCTGAGCTATGCCGACGCGAACGGCAACGATCGCGCCATCGAGCCGGCTGCGCCGAAGGGCGCCGCGCCAGCCGCGGCGCAGCCGGGGTCCCCAGCCGGGCTCAAAGTGCGCCAGTTCTCCGGCAAGCTGAACACCAACGGCACGCTGCGGCTCAAGTCCGGCGAGGACGACCTCAGCCACTGGGCCTTCGCCATCATCCCGGACAAACCACCGACGATCCGTTTCGTCGGCGAGCCCAAGCGTGCCGTCAATGGCGCTATCGAGCTCAACTACCAGATCGACGACGACTATGGCGCGGCCTCCGCCAAGGCCGTCTTCGAGCTGTCTGGGCCGCCGCCGGCCAATGCGCATCCGCTCTATGGCCCGCCCGACATGCCGCTGACGCTGCCGCGCCGCGGCGGCAAGGCGAACGCGGCCAAGACGACCAAGGATCTGACCGAGCATGTCTGGGCCGGCAGCACCATCAAGCTGACGCTCACCGCCACCGACGATGCCGGCCATACCGCCACCAGTGAGACCAAGACGCTGGTGATGCCGGAGCGGCCCTTCTCCAATCCGCTGGCCCGCGCTGTGATCGAGCAGCGCCGCCTGTTGGCGCTCGACGCCAACGCCAAGCCGCGCGTGCTCGACCTGATGGACGCGATCACCCTGCGCCCCGAGGATACCTTCGACAACATGTCGCATTACCTTGCGATCATGAGCGCGAGGAGCCGGCTGAAGCTTGCCGAGAACGACGACCAGCTACGCAACGAGGTGGCTTATCTGTGGGAGATCGCGCTCGGCATCGAGGAAGGCAATCTGTCGGCCGCCGAGCGTCGGCTGCGCCAGGCGCAGCAGGCGCTACAGGACGCCATCAAAAACGGCGCCAGCGACGAAGAGCTCGAAAAGGCGATGAAGGAACTTCGCGAGGCGATGAACCAGTTCCTGCAGGAATTCGCCCAGCGCGCCCAGCAGAACCCGAACGCGCCGCAGATGCAGCAGAACGGTCGGGAACTGCGCCAGAGCGACATCAACCGGATGATGGACGAGATCGAGAATCTCGCCAAATCCGGCGACCGAGACCGGGCCCAGCAGTTGTTGTCGGAACTGCAGGACATGATGAACAACCTGCAGGCCGGGCGCCAGCAGCAGGCCGGCGAGCAGGACAGCGAGATGCGCCAGCAGATGGACAAGCTGGGCGAGATCATGCGGCGCCAGCAGGAGATGATGAACGATACCTTCCGCCTCGACCAGATGCAGCGCGGCGATCGGCAGCGCGGTGCAAATCGCGACGAGCAGCTGGGCGAGGATGGCGAGCAGTCGCAGGATGGGCAGAAGCCCGGTGACGACCGCGACCCGCTTGGCCGGCCGAAACAGATGACGCCGCAGGAATTCGCGGATGCGCTGAAGCAGCTGCAGGAGGGTCAGGGCCGGCTGCAGAGCGAGCTCGACAAGCTGAAGAAGGGCCTCGAAGGCATGGGCATGCAGCCCAATGAAGGCTTCGGCGAGGCCGGCAAATCCATGGGAGATGCCGAGCAGGCGCTGGGCGAAGGCGAAGGGGACCAGGCGGTCGGCCACCAGGGCCGCGCGCTGGAGGCGCTGCGCCGCGGCGCCAAGGAGATGATGAAGCAGATGCAGGCCATGCAGGGCGACCAGGGCGGCAGCGAACAGGGCGGACGTCAGCAGGACGCTGACCGCGACCCACTCGGCCGGCCGCGCGCCACAAAGGGCCCTGACGACGGCAACTCCGTCAAGGTGCCCGACGAGATCGACGTGCAGCGCGCCCGCCAGATCCTCGAAGCGATCCGCAAGCGCCTCGGCAACGCGCTCAGCCCGGACATCGAGCGCAGCTACCTCGAACGGCTGCTCGAACTGAAATAGCGCCCACACCCGTCACCATCGCCATGCCGAAGCTTGGAACCGTCACCCCGATCCTGCGCATGTTCGATATCGCCAAGGCGCGAGAGTTCTATCTCGAGTTCCACGGTTTCGAGGTCCGCTTCGAGCATCGCTTCGACGACAACGCGCCGCTCTATATGGGCATCGCCCGCGACGGCTGCGAGCTGCATTTGAGCGAGCATCATGGCGACGGCTCGCCCGGTGCCAATATACGCATCGAAGCGACCGGCATCATTGAGCTGCATCGCGAGTTCAAGGCCAAGAACTACCGCTTCAACAGGCCGGGCCTTGAGACTACGCCTTGGCAGACGAAGGAGGTCACGGTGATCGATCCGTTCGGCAATCGCCTGACCTTTTTCGAAAGAGACTGAGGTAGCGGGCAGCCGCAGGTCTCTCTCGCCACACGCATTGCAGGCCGCGCTGCCTGCCGGTATCGTCATCGTCAAGGGAGACTGGCGATGATCGACTTCTGGTTCTCCATCGGCAGCACCTACACCTATCTTTCGGTGATGCGTCTCGCCGAGGTTGCGGCTGAGACCGGCATCGAGTTCCGCTGGCGACCCTTCAATGTGCGCGCCATCATGATCGAGATGGACAACATTCCCTTTGCCAAGAAGCCGGCGAAGGCGGCTTATATGTGGCGCGACATCGAGCGCCGAGCGGCGATGTACAGGATGGTGCCGAAACTGCCGGCCCCCTACCCGCTGGCCGAGCTCGAACGCGCCAATCGCGTGGCTCTCATCGCGGCGCACGAGGGCTGGTGCGAAGCCTATGCCCGGGAAAGCTACCGGCGCTGGTTCGAAATGGGTGAGCCGGCGGGTAGCGAGCCAAACATTTCGGCGAGCATCGAGAAAGCCGGACAGAAAGCGGAGCCGGTTCTTCGGCGGGCCGACAGCGATGACGCCAAGGCCGAGCTCGCGGCCGCGACGGAGCAGGCCAAGGCGCTCGGCATCTTCGGCTCGCCGAGCTTCGTCGTCGACGGCGAGCTGTTCTGGGGCGACGATCGCCTTGAGGATGCCATGCGCTGGCTCAAGCAGATGGAGAGCGGACCGCCGGATTGAGCGGACCGTTTCGTAAGTCAAAGACTGACTGTTGCCTGTGCCTGCCTGGTCAACATGAAAGCCTCGCGGATCGCGTTTTCCATCCCGTCGATCGCTTCGCCCGTCGCCAGCGGATTGCGGTGCAGCACCACATTCGAGGAATCGATGTCGCCGAAGCCGTCGGCGGCGGTCAGCTCGCGGCAATCGGGCGGGATGTTGCTGCGCGAGATCGGTGCGATCGCCAGGCCAGAAGTGACCGCCAGCGTCAGGCCGCCATTGGTGTCGCTGGTGTAGGCGACGCGGTAGTCGAGGCCGCGCTGCTGCAGCGACTTGATCGCGAAGTCCCGGCACCAGCCATTGCGGCTGTAAAGCGCGATCGGCACCGGCCGTTCCTCATGCATGTGATGCAGCGTTGACGTCACCCATACCGTGGGATCGTGCATCAGCACATCGCCGCCGGAAAAACCTTCCCACTCGAACACCACCGCAAGGTCGAGTTCGCCGGCCGCAAGCGCCCTCACCTGCGAGTCGGAATGCGCGTAACGCACCGTGACCTCCACGCGCGGGTGGCGTTTGGCGAATTCGCCAAGTGCCCGCGACAAGATCGACCGTCCGTATTCGGCAGGAATGCCGATGCGCACCAGCCCGCCGAGCGGCGGCGCGACCAGCGATGCCGCCGTCTCGTCGAGCAGCGAGACGATGCGGCGGGCGTTGGCGATCAGCTCGCCGCCGCGACGTGTCAGCGCCACCCCGCGAGAGCCGCGTTCGAACAGGCTGTCGCCCACCATGTCTTCCAGCTTCTTCATCTGCATGGACACCGCCGACTGGGTGCGTCCGGCCTTTTCGGCCGCCTTGGTGAAATTGCCGGTCTCGGCCACCGCCACGAAGGTGCGCAGGAGGTCGCTGTCGAGGGTGGGCTTCATCGATGCCGCCATAAGAAATTTTGATTGCTGGTATCATTCCAATTCGTTTGCAACATGTCAAACGCCGCAGGATAGTTGCTCTACCCATTGGATATGCGGCCGTGAGATTCGGCCGCGGACCAATTCGAAGAGTCCTCACTCGTGCCCGCTGCCCGAAACGGTGGCGGGCTCTTTTTCACTGGAACGAACATGCAGAACCGGATGGTGCTTGGCATTTTGAGCCTCTGCCTCGGCGTTCTCGTCTTTTCGTTGCAGGACCCGCTGGTGAAGGCGGTTTCGGGCAGCTATCCGGTGACGGAAGTGATGGCGATCCGCGCCCTCGTGGCGCTGCCGATCCTGGTCGTTATCGTCCAGGCCGATGTCGGCCTGACAGCCTTGCTGTCGAAACGAGCGGGCATGCTGACGCTGCGCGGCTTCATCCAATTCAGCTCCTACACCGTCTACTATCTGGCGATTGCCGCCCTCTCGCTGGCCGACGCGATAGCGCTCTATTTCATGGCGCCGCTCTTCATCATGTTGCTTGCCGGGCCTTATCTCGGCGAGCACGTCTCCGGGCGGACGCTGACGACGGTGCTGATCGGCCTCGTGGGCGTGGTCGTGATGTTGCGTCCGGGCGCCGGATTATTCGACTGGGCGGCACTGCTGTCGCTCGGCTCGGCATTCCTCTACGGGTTCTCGCAGCTGATGGCGCGCCGGATCGGCGAGACCGAATCCTCGACGGTCATGGCCTTCTACCAGAACGGCGCCTATCTCACCGGCGCTGTGGCGGTGGCCGCGGTGTTTCATCTTGCCGGCATCACCCATGCGGGCCACCCGAGCCTCGACTTCCTGGTGCGGCCCTGGGTCTGGCCGGCGCTGCCGGACTTCCTGAAGATGGCGGCCTGCGGCTTCGTTGCCTCCGCCGGCATGATCTTGCTGTCGCAGGCCTACCGGATGGCGCCCGCCAACCGGGTCGCAACCTTCGAATACACGGGCATCCTCTGGTCGCCGCTGTGGGGCTTCCTGTTCTTCGCCGAGGTCCCGCGGTCAACGACGGTGCTGGGCGCGGCGCTGATCATCGGCGCCGGTCTGGTTGCACTCAACGGTGAGCGCCGACGCGGCGCAGCACCTGCAATCGCAGCGACCGGCGATGCCGTCTAAACGATCAAGCGAAGCAGCTTAATGCCCGTCCGACGCGGGCGCGTATTTCGGCAAGCGTGAACGGCTTCTGCACGACGTCGAGGATGATGCCGTTCAATTCCTCGGCCCGCTCGCGCTGGTCGGCATAGCCGGTCATCAGCATGATCTTCATGGCCGGAAACTGTTTTGCCGCCGCGGTCGCCATCTCGATGCCGTCCATCTCCGGCATGCGGATATCCGACACCACGAGATCGTAGCTGCCGCGCTGCTGGCGGATCAGGGTGAGCCCCTGCACGCCATCGGCGGCGATGGTGACACTGTGCCCATCACGTTCCAGCGCGCGGGCAGCGAGGGTGCGGACGGATTCATCGTCCTCGACGATCAAAAGCTTTGCCATGCCGAGATAGATGCCGCCGAAACGTTGACGTTTTCTGAAAATTTGAAACGTCCATGCGGCCTTTTCGGCGCGACCTTACTTGTCCTCTTTCACGACCCCGACAAACGGCAATTCCCGGAAAGCATGCGCGACGTCCATGCCGTAGCCGACGACGAAATAATCGGGGCAGTCGAAGCCGACATAATCGGCGTTGAGCGTGGTCTGGCGGCGCATGCGCTTGTCGAGCAGCACCGCGATGGCGCAGCTCCTGGCGCCGCGCGACAGCATCAGGTCGCGGGTGAAGGAAAGCGTCTTGCCGGATTCGAGGATGTCGTCGATCAAAAGAACGTCGCGGCCGGCGACCTCGTTGTCGATGTCGCGCAGCACCTTGACCTCGCCGCTTGTGGTGCCGGCTCCGTAGCTGGAGATGAAGATGAATTCGACCTCGGGCGACAGGCCGACATCGTGCATGGCGCGGATAAGATCGGCGGCAAAGACGAACGAGCCTTTCAGGATCGATATCACAAGCAGGTCGTGATAGTCGCGCCCGGCGATTTCCTTGGCGAGCTCGAGATTGCGCCGGGCGATCGCCGACGCCGAAAACAGGACCTCGATGTCCTTGCCGCGTACAACTGGCATAGCTTTTTCCTTCAGAATCGCCTGCAACGCCGGATGGGCTAGGTTCATCAATATTCAGGTCAGGCCGAGCCCAAAATAGCGGGTTCCGAGAACCGGTGCAGAGCGTACTCAAGCACGTGAGCACCCAAGCGCAGGAAACCACTATTTGCAGGCCGGCATCACCCGAATATCGATGCACCTACCCGGCGAAGGTGACCGATACGGCCTTCACGCCGTTTCTAGGGACATCGAGCCGGCTGGAAAAGCCGAATCTTTCGCCGGGCGCCAGCGAGCGGTTGGATGTCCCCAGCCTGTAGCGGATGACATTGCTGGCATTGTCGGTGACGCGGATCTCGAGCGGCGGCAGCGACTCCGCCCGTGCGCCGTCATTGGCGGCCTCGCCGTCGATGAACAGGATGGGCTTCAGCCCCGAGGCATCGATTCGCGACGTCACACCGGAAATGCTGAGCGCGCTTGCCGGCTGCGCAGCCGCCCAGAAGGGGCTCTGACGCACCAGGGCATGTCCGCCCGACACCCAGAAAGCGACGAGGGCGGCGCCCACTCCGGCGGCCCAGAAGATCGGACCGCCACGCGAGGCCGGCCGCGCCGGCGTAGCCTCCGGTTTGCGCAGCATGCCCATACCAGCGATGGATGGCGTCGAGGGCGCTTGCGGCGGCAAAGGCGCCGCGGTCGGTTCCGAACGGGCGGCGAATCGCGGCAGCACCACATAGTCGGCATCGACGATATCGCTGTCGAGGATGACGCGCTCCGGCGCGGCCTTTGTCGCCGTGCCGGTCATGATTTCGCCGGAAACAGAGCGCGCGGTTCTATCCTCAGCCATTCCGGCCCCAGTGCAATCTTCGTTGCTTTTGGGTAAACGCAAATGGTTAACGCTTCGCCACCGGACCGGCTGTGAAACGTCGAAAGCGCGCAGAAATTAACCAACGATTAACCATGCCGGCCGATGGTCTTGGCAGAGAACAGGCTGGCGCGATGCCGCCTAAGGTTTCAGGTCGCCGAACGTGATCCGCTTCGAAAATGTCGGCCTCCGCTATGGCATGGGTCCGGAGATCCTCCGCGACATTTCCCTGCACATTCCGGAGCGCTCCTTTCAGTTCCTGAGCGGCCCCTCGGGCGCCGGCAAGACCACCTTGCTGCGCCTGCTTTTCATGTCGCTGAAGCCGACGCGCGGCCTGATCACCATTTTCGGCAAGGATCGTTCGCGCATCTCGCGCGGCGAGTTGCCGCTGCTCAGGCGCCGCATCGGAGTGGTGTTCCAGGATTTCCGCCTGCTCGACCACATGACCACTTATGAGAACGTGGCGCTGCCGTTGCGCGTGCGCGGGCGCGAGGAGGCGAGCTATCGCACCGACGTCACCGAGCTCCTGAAATGGGTTGGCCTCGGGGAGCGCATGCATGTGCTGCCGCCGGTGCTGTCGGGCGGCGAGAAGCAGCGTGCTGCGATCGCGCGCGCGCTGATCGAGCAGCCGGAGATCCTGCTTGCCGACGAGCCGACCGGCAACGTCGATCCGCCGCTGGCGCGCCGGCTGCTGAGGCTCTTCATCGAGCTCAACCGGCTCGGCACCGCCGTGGTGATCGCAACCCACGACCTCGGCCTGATGGAGCAGGTCGATGCCCGGCGCATGATTCTCGCCGGCGGAAGGCTGGACGTTTATGACTGAACTTCCGGCCGATCACCTGCACGAGGAAGCCGCCGAGACGCCGGCTGCCGTTCGGCGCGTTCAGCGCAAGATGGCGCCGATCGTGCCGGCGCACAACATCGCCGGCCGGGCGCTGGTGCTGGTCATCGCCATCATGACCTTCCTGTCCTGCCTGACCTTCGGCGCCGTGACGCTGGTGCGCGACACCGCCTCGGTGTGGGAGAACCAGATCTCGCGCGAGGCGACGATCCAGATCAAGCCCGTTGAGGGTCTCGACATGGAAGCAGCCCTCGCGCAGGCCTCTGAGATCGCCAGCGAGTTCCCGGGTGTGAAGGGTACGAGGATCGTCGACCGCGATGCGACGGCGCGCCTTTTGGAGCCGTGGCTGGGCACCGGCCTCAACATCGATGAACTGCCGGTGCCGCGCCTCATTGTCGTGACCATCGACGAAGCCAATCCGCCCGACTTCGCGGCCATGCGCGCCGCGATCACGCCCAAGCTGCCGAGCGCCGCGCTCGACGACCATCGCACCTGGGTCGACCGGCTGGTCGCCATGGCGCATACGACGGTGACGATCGGCTTTGCCGTTTTGGCGCTGATATTGTCGGCGACGGTGCTGACGGTGGTGTTCGCCACGCGCGGCGCCATGGCCGGCAACGGCCACATCATCGAGGTCCTGCATTTTGTCGGCGCCGAGGCCCGCTTCATCGCGCGCGAATTCCGTTGGCATTTCCTGGTCACCGGCATGAAGGGCGCCGCCGCCGGAGGTGCCGCCGCTATCTTGGTCTTCATCGTCTTTTCCTGGTGGTCGTCGCGCAACATGGCGACGCCTGAGGCCGACCAGGCGACCGCGCTGTTCGGCAATTTCGCGATCGGCTCGACCGGCTATCTCGGCGTCGCCCTGATGGTGCTGGTGATCGGCGCGCTGACCGCGGCGACCTCACATGCCACGGTCGTCGCCTATCTCAGTGAGATCGACATCCGGCAGCCGGAGGCAAGCTGATCATGACGCGAAACCAAGTGTGGCGCGAATGCAAGAGTTGGCAAGTTGGGTTTCCAATGCGACCCGGACCCTACAAGTGCATGATCACGCAAGGGAAACTGCCGTAACGCAATGTGCGCCGTGCTATCTATGAAAGGCGACGTTTCAGAGTTAACCATTGGATGTTTTCAGGATTAACCTGGGGATGATGGACGCGCGGGACTCGATCGGAACGGCTGGACGGATGCCAGCGGCGCTTACGCGCGGTGCTGCGTCTGCAAGAACCGGTCGTCTCAGATTTGCGCTTCGTCTCTGCGGTTTCTTCGTGCTTGCCCTGCTGGCGCTTTTCGCCGGCGGCTTCGGCTGGTTTGCCGACAAGGTCAGCAACATGACGACGCCGGTCAATCCGGCCAGGGCCGACGCAATCATCGTGCTCACCGGGGGCCAGTCGCGACTCGACGCCGCCATGGATCTGCTGGCATCAGGCAAGGGCGAGCGGCTCTTGATCAGCGGTGTTCACCCCACCGCCAGCCGCCGCCAATTGCAAGCGGCAATGGGCGGCGACAAGCAGTTGTTCTCCTGCTGCGTCGACATCGACCGCGCCGCGCTCGACACGATCGGCAATGCCGAGGAGAGCGCCAAATGGGTGGAAAGCCACGCCTATGGCAGCATCATCGTCGTCACCAACAACTACCACATGCCGCGCAGCCTGCTCGAGATGGGCCGGCTGCTGCATGGCGCGCGGCTTGAGCCCTATCCGGTGGTCAACAACAAGCTCGGCAATGGCAGCTGGCTGACCAAGCCGGAAGCGCTGCGCGTGCTGCTCACCGAATACAGCAAATATTTGCTGGCGCTGGCGCGCGGCATCGTCCCGCTTCGGCCGACCACCGAGGGCGTCACGCTCGCCGAAGCCTCTACGGTGAGCAAGAACTAAGCTTCGCCAGACGCGCTGTTGCGCAGGCGTGCGATCTCCTGCTCCAGACCGGCAATGCGTCTATCCCGCTCGGCAAGCGCCGCAGCCACATCCGCCGCCTCGAAGCGCTGCGGAATGTGCTGCGGGCAATTTGCATCCCAGGCCGTGACGCTGAACAGGATCGCCTGCTCCGGCCGCGCCTTGTAGTTGGCCGGCATCAGCCTCGCCGTCAGCTCCGCATCGTCCTCGACGACGCGCGCTGTGCCCCAGATCTTGATGCGCTGCCGAAGCATGTAGTCGATCAGGAACAGGAAGGCCTGGGCATTGTCCGCAAGATTGCCCTGGGTGATGAACTGCCGGTTCCCCGAGAAATCGGCAAAGCCGATCGTATGCCCGTCCAGCACCTTCAGGAAGCCGGCTGGCCCGCCGCGATGCTGAACATAGGGTTGACCTCCGCCATTGGCTGTCGCCAGGAACACGCTGGTCTGCGCCTCGATGAAGGCAGCGAGGTCGGGCGTGATCGTCGCCCGCCAGCCGCCGCGCTCCTCGACCCGCGCATAAGATGCGCGCGAGCCCTTGCGGGACTGGATGGCCTTGACCGTAGGGGTAAAGGCGACGTCGCTGGTGAAGGCGTCCACGGCGGCGGTCCTCTGCCAAAGTGGAACGACATGTAGCCCCTTCCGAAATCCGGAGGTAGAAGGCATAGTTGCAATCCATCCTTCCACATTTCGGAAGAATAGATGGACCGCCTCGACGCCATGTCCTTGTTCGTAGCCACGGTGGAGGCCGGCAGCCTTTCCGCCGTCGCGCGACACGCCGGCGTACCGCTCGCCACCGTCAGCCGCAAGCTCTCCGAACTGGAGAGGCACCTCAACACGCGTCTGCTCAACCGCTCGACGCGGCGCCTCACCTTGACGGACGCTGGTCGTTCCTATCTCGCCGCCTGCCGCCGTATCCTCGATGAGGTGGGCGAAGCCGAACGAGCCGCCGCTGGCGAATATTTGAGCCCGACCGGCGAGCTGGTGATCACTGCGCCGGTCGTCTTCGGCCGCCTGCATGTGCTGCCGGTCGTCACAGATTTTCTGGCCGCCTATCCCGAGGTCGACATCCGCCTGACGCTGTCCGATCGGATCACGCAACTGATCGAGGAGCATATCGATCTTGCCGTGCGCATCGGCGAGCTGCCGGATTCGGCCATGGTCGCAGCGCGCGTCGGCCAGATCCGCCGCATCGTCTGCGCCAGCCCGGCATATCTTGCGAAGCATGGCACGCCGTTCGAACCGCGCGACCTTTCAGGCCACAACTGCATCACCTTCGAAGGGCTTGCCTCTCCCGCGACGTGGAGCTTCGGCACCGGCAAGAGCGAAACCGTGGTTCCGGTCCGCTCGCGGCTGCAGCTCAACACCGCCGAGGCAGCAATCGATGCGGCGATCGCCGGCCTCGGCCTGACGAGGGTGCTCTCCTATCAGGCGGACGCCGCGGTGCGCGCCGGCGCGCTTCATGTCGTGCTCGAGCCGTTCGAGCCGCCGCCATGGCCGGTCAATCTCCTGCATGCCGGTCAGGGCCTGCTGCCGGTGAAGCTGCGCGCCTTCCTCGATTTCGCGGCGCCCCGCCTGAAGGAGCGGCTGGCGCGCTCGCTGTGATGCGCCCCACCGTCGCGCCGTTTCCTTTTTGCCCGCGCTTGGTGTAACCAACGCTCACTTCCACACCGGGCCCTTTCCCGCATGCTCATTATCCGCTCGCTGGCGTTCAACCTAGCCTTCTATCTCAGCCTGGTCGTTCAGATGATCTTCTGGACGCCCTTCTATTTCCTGTCGCCCCGCCACCGCGCCTGGTTCGTGCCGAAATTCTGGTCGCGCACCTCGATGTGGCTTTACGACAAGATCGCCGGCACCAGGAGCGAAATCACGGGCGCCGAGAACCTGCCTGAGGGGTCCTTCATCCTGGCGCCGAAGCATCAGTCCTTCTGGGACGCGATCGCCTTTTTTCCTTATCTCGACGACGCCTTGTATATCCTGAAGCGGGAACTGACCTGGATCCCCTTCTTCGGCTGGTACATCATGAAGATGCGCATGATCCCGGTCGACCGCGGCAGCCGCTCCAAGGCGCTGAAAGCGGTCGTTGCCGCGACAAGGCAGGAGATGGCGCGCAACCCGCGTCAGCTTATCATCTACCCGGAAGGCACTCGTCGCCCACCGGGCGCCGAGCCGTCCTACAAATACGGCATCGTCGAGCTCTATACCCAGCTGGGCGTTCCCGTGGTGCCGGTCGCCCATGTCGCCGGCCTCTACTGGCCGCGCCGCAAGTTCATGCGTTATCCGGGCACCATAAAGGCCCGTTTCCTGCCGCCGATTCCTCCGGGGCTCGACAAGGAGGAGTTCATGCAGCGGCTGATCGGCGAGACCGAGACCGCCTGCGACGAGCTGCTGGTCGAGGCCTCGCGCGCGCCGAACCCCCCGCCGATGCCGCCGACGGCGGTGAAGCGGCTGGCAGAGCTCGGCGCTGCGCCGAAGGCCTGAGCTCCCCTTACGGCAGCCCCGCCAGTGCAGTCGTCAGCACCAGCGTCGCCGCGAAGACGAGATTGATGATCCGCGACGCCAATGGATCGCGCAGCAGCCTCGCGAAAATCGTCCCAGCGAGAAGCCAGAGCACATGAATGGCGACGATCATCGCTGCCAGCACCAAAAGCTTGGTCGAAATCCCGAGCCCGTCGACTGTGGATGAAGCTCCCGCGAAGACCGCGCCGATCGCCACATAGGCTTTCGGGTTGGCGACGGCGAGCATGAAGCCGCCGAAGAAGGTGGGACGCGCCGCCGCATTGCCGCCTTGGGCAAGCGGCGGCGCTGTCGCGATCCTGAAGGCAAGGTAGAGGATATAGAGGGCCGAAGCGACAGTCAGCAACGGCGCCAGCCCCGGCACCGAGGCGAGCATGCCGAATATCCCGGCGGCCACAACCAGGAGCACGGCCATCGTTCCAAGCACGATGCCGGACATATAACCCAGCGAAGGCCGCAGCCCGAAAGCGGCGCCGACGGCGGTGACGCTGATCGTCGCCGGACCTGGGCTACCCATGACAACGGTCGCCGCCATGACCAGCGCCAGCACCTGCTGCCAGGGCTGCGCTTCGGACAAAACTTCTCCGACCATGCCGAACCTCAATTCCTGCCGCGATCGGGTAGGAATTATCGCGAGGCTATCTGCAAGGTCTTGAACGATCGTGCGTGGGACCTACTGCACTAACGCATGTTGGATCCGGGTCAGGCCGGCACCCCCTGAATAGCGACACGCCTTAAGCGCTGGCGCGATCGAGCGCTGCGATGTCGTCGGCGGAAAGCTTGAGCGATGCGGCGCGGATCAGGCTTTCCATCTGTGCGGGCGTTGTGGCGCTGGCAATCGGCGCGGTGATGCCCGGCCGCGCCATGATCCAGGCGAGCGCCACTTCGGCCTGCTTGGCCGAATGGCGCCCGGCCGCGGCATCGAGCGCGGAGAGAATGCGCATGCCGCGCTCGTTGAGATACTCGGCCACGTCTTCGCCACGCTCGCTCCGGCCAAGGTCGGCCTTGCTGCGGTATTTGCCGCTGAGAAACCCCTTGGCCAGGCTGAAATAGGTGATGACGCCGAGGCCTTCAGCCTTGCACAGGTCGAGCAGCGGGCCGTCCAGCGAAGAGCGATCGTACAAATTGTATTCGGGCTGCAGAACCTCGTAACGCGGCAGGCCCCGCAGGCTGGCGACATCCAGGGCCGCGCGCAATTGCCCCGCATCGAGATTGGAGCAGCCCGGGTAGCGGATCTTGCCCTTATCGAGCAGGCGCTGATAGGCGCCGAGCGTTTCCTCGTAAGGCGTCGCCGGGTCCGGCCAGTGCGACAGATAGAGGTCGATGACGTCGGTCTGCAGCCGCTTGAGCGATTGGTCGACCGCCTTTTCGATATAGGCTGCGGAGAGGTCCCGCCTGCCCTGTCCCATGTCGGAGCCGACCTTGGTGATGACGACGATGCTGTCCCGGTTGCCGCGGCTCTTCATCCAGTTGCCGATGATGGTTTCGGATTCGCCGCCTTTGTTGCCCGGCGCCCAGCGCGAATAGGCGTCCGCCGTGTCGACTGCGTTGAAGCCGGCCTCGGCAAAGCGGTCGAGCAGGTCGAACGAGGTCTTCTCGTCGGCGGTCCAGCCGAAGACGTTGCCTCCAAGGACCAGCGGCGCGATGGAAAGGTCGGTGCGACCGAGACGGCGTTTCTGCAAGACTGATCTCCGTGATGCTGGGAAGGGCCTGGATGCCCAGAGGATGGATTGCGGCTAAGCTAGGTCGTGCCTTGCCCAGGTCAAAGGCATGGTTTTGCTTTTTGATCGGGCCAGATCTTCACGAAGGCGCGACCTGCCGCCCCACCTCTTCCAGCCAGTGGTCGCGGATGCCGAGCGCCCTCAGATGCTCCACTGTGCTCAGGACATAGTCTTCGTTCCTGCCCGATTGGCCCACGGCGCCGCGCACGACTTTTGCCGCATGGTCGGCGTCGAGCCCGCCGGCATATTGCTCATGCGCGCGGTCGACGATGTAGGCGACCGCTTCGACCGTTCCGCCTTGTCCCGCCCCATCCAGCCGGACATCGAGAGTGCGTTCGAGATAGACGCTGGTCACCAGCTCGCGCTCGCGCAGATAGGAAAGCACTTCGTCACGCAAATCGCCGGGCACGCGGAAGGCGAGCCCGACGCAGGAGCCGCCGCGGTCGAGGCCGAGCACCAGGCCCGGCCGCTCACGCGTACCGCGATGGACGAAGGAATAGACGCAGAGCGACCGGCGGAAGCCGTAAAGACGGGCGCGCCGCGTCTCGACATGTGCGAAACCGGGCCGCCAGATCAGCGACCCGTAGCCAAAAACCCAAAAATCGCCCATATCGCCAAGCCTGATTGCATTCGAGTGACGACACCACACCGGTAAGGTGCTTCTTCTGTCCCCGCTTGTCGTGCGTAAGAACAACCACCCGCTCGCCGCATGAGGCGGTTAACGAGAGCCGCAGCATGACGTCAAGTGACGAGCGATCGCGCAAACCTCGCCGCCGGCTGTTCTGGCTTGCGGCGTTCATCTTGGTGCTGTTCGCGCTCTACAGCGGCGGATGGTTCTATCTCGCCGGCAAAGTCAAGACCGAGGCCGAGCGGGCCGTGGCCGAGCTTGGAGGCAAGGGCATCAAGGCCGACTGCGCCAATCTCACGGTCAGCGGTTATCCACTGGACTTCACGGTCGCCTGCGACAGCCTGGCCTATCAGGACGATGCCAGGAATGTAGCGGCCTCGACCGGCGATATGAACGTCGTCGCTCGCATCACCCAGCCTCTGTCGCCCGTGGCGAACCTGCGCGGGCCGTTGCGGACTGTGGCGCCGGGCATGCCGCCGCTTTGGCTCGACTGGGACAAGCTGCACGCCACGGTCAAGCTGTCATGGCCGCTTCCGCGCCGCATTTCGCTTCAGGCGGAAGGCTTGTCTGGACAGACCGATCCGGCCGACGACACCGATCCCGTGCAGCTGTTCAGCGCCGGCCAGGCGGCCGGCCAGCTGCAGCCGAACGGCCAGGACCTCGTCTATACCGGCAGCTTTGGCGACCTGAAGATCGACGCGGAAGCTGTCGGCGGACGCGTGCTGCCGGAACTCGACGGCGCCGGCGAAGCGACAGTGAAGAACGGCGTCGCGCTGATTAAGGCGCCGCCGAAAAGCCTGCGCGGCCAGTCGGTCGAGATTGCCAGCCTCGACGTGTCATCAGGCACGGCGCGCGTAACCGTATCCGGGCCGATTTCGATCGGCGCCGACGGCCTGATCGATGCAAATCTGTCGATCAAGCTGAAGGACCCAAAGGCCGTAGCGGCGATCCTCGCCGGCGCCATTCCCGAGCACAAGAGCGAGATCGAGCAGGGTTTTGCCGGCATTGCCATGCTCGGCAACCAACCGTCCATGCCGCTCAAGATCGTGAAGGGTAAAGCTTCGCTTGGCTTCATCCCGCTCGGCAAGATCAAGCCGGTCGATTGAGACTGCGATGGCCGGACCGATCAAACTGCTCAGCGTCGGCGCGTTCACCCTCGACACGATCCTGCGTGTCGAGATGCTGCCCGCGCATCAGGGCAAGTTCATCGCCAGCGACGGTGTCCAGATCGCCTCCGGCATGGCGACGAGTGCGGCCTGCGCCGCGCATCGCCTCGGCGCCGATGTGTTGCTTTGGGCGAGCGCGGGAGACGATGCGGTCGGCGACCGGCTGATCGCCGAGATCGAGGCGGAAGGCGTCGATTGCAGCCTGGTCCGCCGCGTCGCCGGCGCGCGCTCGGCGCTGGCCGCGATCCTGGTGGATGCCTATGGCGAGCGCATCATCGTGCCCTTCTATGACAGCAGGGCGCAAGCCGATCCCGACACGCTGCCGCTTGCCGAACTTTCCGCCTTCGACGCCGTGCTGGTGGACGTCCGCTGGCCGGGCGCCGCCGCACTTGCCTTGGCGGCCGCACGGGACGCCGGCCGTCCGGCGATCCTCGACGCCGACACCGCGCCGGTCGACGTGCTCGAGCGGCTTTTGCCGTTGGCCTCGCACATCGTCGCCTCGGAGCCGGCGGCGCGGATCGTCTGCGGCCATGCGCTCGATCCGGAAAGCGCATGCGCCGATCTCGCCTCGCGCACCGACGCCTTCGTCGCGGTGACGGGCGGCGCTGCCGGAACCTGGTGGCATGATCGGGGAACCGGTCGCGTCCGGCATGTCGAGGCGCCGAAGGTCAAGGCGGACGACACGCTCGCCGCCGGCGACGTCTTCCACGGCGCCTTCGCCGTCGGCCTTGCCGAAGCCATGCCGCCCGAGCAGGCGCTGCGCTTTGCCAGCGCCGCCGCCGCGCTTAAATGCCTGCGCTTCGGCGGCCGGCTCGGCGCTCCGGACAGAGCCGAGACAATGGCCATGATGGCGGCGCACTGGTCCCCATCGGGACAGATCGAGCAGAAGGCCTAGGGCTTGGTCCCCGGGTGCTCCACGGCCTGACGGCCGAAATCCGGCACATCGATATCCTGGCCGGCCTCAATGATCGAGCGGCGGATGGCGCGCGTGCGGGTGAACAGGTCGAACAGCTTTTCGCCGTCGCCCCAGCGGATCGCTCGCTGCAACGAGGCCAGATCCTCCGAGAAGCGCGCCAGCATTTCCAGGATCGCGTCCTTGTTGTGCAGGCACACGTCCCGCCACATGGTCGGGTCGGAAGCGGCCAGTCGGGTAAAGTCGCGAAAACCGGAAGCGGAGTATTTGATGACTTCCGTCTTGGTCACCGATTCCAGGTCGTCGGCGGTGCCGACGATGTTGTAGGCGATGATATGCGGCAGATGCGAGACGATGGCCAAGGTCATGTCGTGATGCTGCGGGTCCATCGTGTCGATGTTGGAGCCGCAGCGCCGCCAGAATTCGGAGAGCTTTTCCAGCGCCTCCGGATCCGTACTCGGCAGCGGCGTGAAGATGCACCAGCGGTTGTCGAAGAGATCGGCGAAGCCGGCATCCGGCCCGGACTTTTCCGTGCCCGCCAGCGGGTGCCCGGGGATGAAATGCACACCGACGGGCACATGCGGCTGCATTTGCGCGATCACCGAAGCTTTGGTTGAGCCGACATCGGTGAGGATCGCGCCTTTCTTCAGCGCCGGCGCGATCTCGGCCGCGACCTCGCCGGACGAGCCGACCGGAACCGAGACGATGACGAGATCCGCGTCGCGCACCGCGTCTTCGGCCTCGGTCGTGTAGGAATTGCCGAGACCCAGTTCCTCGGCGCGCTTGAGCGTCGATTGGCTGCGCGTCGCGATAGCGATGTGGCGCGCCAGGCCTTCGCGGCGGATGACGCGGGCGAGCGACGAACCGATCAGGCCGATGCCGACCAGCGCTATTCTTCCGAACATCGGTGCTGTCATGGTGCTTCAGCTTTTCAGAAATGTCTGGAGCGCCTCGACGACGCCGCGATTGGCCTCCTCGATGCCGATGCTCATGCGCAGCGCGTTGGAAAAGCCGTAGCCGGTGACGCGCCGCAGGATGTAGCCACGCGCACTGAGATAGTCGTCCGCGGCCGCTGCCGAATGCTTTTTGTTGTCGGGGAAGTGGATCAGCACGAAATTGCCGACGCTGGGCGTCACGCGCAGCCCGAGCCCGGTCAGTTCCTCGCTGACCCAGGCAAGCCACTTCTCGTTATGCGCCACGCTGCGTTCAATATGGGCGCGGTCGCGGATGGCCGCGATACCGGCCTCGATCGCGGTCGCATTGACGTTGAAGGGCCCGCGCACCCGGTTGATGGCATCGACGATATGCGCCGGTCCGTACATCCAGCCGATGCGTGCGCCGCCGAGGCCGAGCTTGGAGAAGGTGCGGGTCATGACCACGTTCTCCGAGCTCCCGGCCAGCTCGATGCCGGCTTCATAGTCGTTGCGCCGCACATATTCGGCATAGGCCGCGTCGAGCACCAGGAGCACGCTCTTGGGCAGTCCGGCATGCAGCCGGCGCACCTCCTGGAACGGCACATAAGTGCCGGTCGGATTGTTGGGGTTGGCGAGGAACACGATCCGCGTCGCCGGCGTCACCGCGGCGAGGATTGCGTCGATGTCGGCGCGCTCGTCCGTCTCCTTGACCGCCACCGGCTTGGCGCCGGCGGCTTGGATATAGATCTTGTAAACCATGAAGGCGTGTTCGGTGAACACGGCCTCGTCTCCTGGCGCGAGATAGGTCTGCGCCAGCAGCCCCAGGATCTCGTCGGAGCCATTGGAGCAGACGATGTTTGCCGGATTGAGGCCGTGCACATCGGCGATCGCCTCGCGCAGCCGGCGGGCGGAGCCGTCGGGATAAACGTCCAATTTGGCAGCCACCTCCCGGGCGGCCTCGATCGCCTTCGGCGAGGGCCCGAGCGGATTCTCATTGGACGACAGCTTGTAGACCTTCGTCACGCCGGCCGGCGCGGTACTTTTTCCCGGCACATAGGCCTCGATGTCCATGATGCCCGCGCGGGGCGTCGGACGTGGCTGATCCTGCTTCATGTCACAAATCCGTCGAGAGGCCCTGGTTCGAGGCCGCAGCGGAAATACAGGCCGTGGCCCCGAATGTCGAGGGCCGGCGCGCTCGCGCGTAGGCAGACCGTTGACGAAGCGCGGCGCTGGCCCTAGAAGAACAGCCGGATCTCCCGTGGTGATTTGGCCGGTCGGCTTGCAGCCACGTTAAACAATTCGCTAAAGGGCCGTTTGCAACCTGTAACCGGCTTGGCGAAGGCAGGCCGGTTTTTTGTTGTCCGTTGCCGGCCGGACGCCGTATCGCGAGATCGATGCGACTGGATGGGGAATGCAATGGCCGCTCAGCGCGCTCCAAGGACCAACCACGAGGCCGACCAACCGTCGAGCCCGGTGTTGCAGTTCGGTCCCGACAAGCCGCTAAAGCTCGATGCGGGCACCGTGCTGTCGCCGTTCCAGGTCGCTTACCAGACCTACGGCGCCCTCAACGACGCCCGCTCCAACGCGATCCTCGTCTGCCACGCGCTGACCGGCGACCAGCATGTCGCCAGCACCAACCCGGTGACCGGCAAGCCGGGCTGGTGGGAGGTGCTGATCGGCCCCGGCAGGATCATCGACACCAGCCGCTTTTTTGTCATTTGCGCCAACGTCATCGGCGGCTGCCTCGGCTCCACCGGCCCGGCCTCGACCGATCCGGCGACAGGCAGGCCCTATGGGCTCGACCTGCCGATCATCACCATCCGCGACATGGTGCGGGCGCAGCTGATGCTGGTCGATCATTTCGGCATCGAGAAGCTGTTCTGCGTGCTCGGCGGCTCGATGGGCGGCATGCAGGTGCTGCAATGGGCCGCAAGCTACCCGGAACGCGTGTTCTCCGCGTTGCCCATCGCCACCGGCGCCCGCCATTCCTCGCAGAACATCGCCTTCCACGAGGTCGGGCGGCAGGCTGTCATGGCCGATCCGGACTGGCACGGCGGCAAGTATCTCGATTTCGGCAGGCGGCCGGAAAAGGGCCTCGCCGTGGCGCGCATGGCCGCGCACATCACTTACCTCTCGGAAGCAGCGCTGCACCGCAAGTTCGGCCGCAACCTGCAGGATCGCGAGGCGCTGACCTTCGGCTTCGACGCCGATTTCCAGATCGAAAGCTATCTGCGCCATCAGGGCATGACCTTCGTCGACCGCTTCGACGCCAACTCCTACCTCTATCTGACCCGCGCTATGGACTATTTCGACCTCGCCGCCGACCACGGCGGACGGCTGGCCGATGCCTTCGCGGGCACCAAGACACGCTTCTGTCTCGTGTCGTTCACAAGCGACTGGCTGTTCCCGACCGAGGAAAGCCGCTCGATCGTGCATGCGCTGAACGCCGCCGGCGCGTCCGTCTCCTTCGTCGAGATCGAGACCGATCGCGGCCATGACGCTTTCCTGCTCGACGAACCGGAATTGTTCGCGGCCATCAACGGCTTCATAGCCTCGGCCGCGCGCGCAAGGGGGCTCAGCCTATGAGCAGCGCGCGATCTCTGTGTCTTGGCCGCACTTCTGAGGCGCCGAGATTCCCATTGGCCGCAAATGCTCAAAGGCCGGAGGTGTGCCCATGAGCGTTAATCGCGCCCAGCGCGTCGACCTCGAAGTCATCACCGATCTCATCCCGCCGCATTCGCGCGTGCTCGATGTCGGCTCCGGCGATGGCGTGCTTCTGGAGGTTCTGCAGGCGACCAAGCAGGTTGATGGCCGCGGCCTGGAGCTGTCACAGCGCGGCGTCAACGAATGCGTGGCGCGCGGCCTTTCCGTGGTCCAGGGCGATGCCGACAAGGACCTCGAATTCTACCCCGACAAAGGTTTTGATTTCGTCGTCCTGTCGCAAACGCTGCAGGCGACCCGCAACCCGAAACTTGTGCTCGACGAGCTGCTTCGGATCGGCAACCGCGCGATCGTCTCCTTCCCCAATTTCGGCCATTGGCGCGTGCGCTTCTCGCTGCTGATCAAGGGCAGGATGCCGGTAACCAAGGACCTGCCCTATTCCTGGTACGACACGCCGAACATCCACTTCTGCACCATTCGCGACTTCGTCAATCTGTGCGAAGAGCTCGGCGCGACGGTCGAGAAGGCGACCGCGCTCGACGCCAACGGCCAGAAGATCGGCCTGTCGATGCCCTGGTGGTTCTGGAACTTCTTCGGCCAGCAGGCAGTGTTCTTGCTGAAACGATGATCTCGCTCGATCTCTTTCGACGCCGGCCGGCCGTGGTTCAAATCCCGTCGGAAATTCTGTCGGAGATAAGCACTGGGATTCTTGTGTGCACTTCGCCGCGTACCGGCAGCAATCATCTTGCAGGACTGATGGCTTCCGCCGGGCTGGGCAATCCACTGGAGTGGTTTGGCGGGCGCCGGCTGCTCGAACAGCCAGGCTATCCGCGCGATGCCAGAGGGCAGCTTCTGAGGGCGCTGACGGAAGGACGGTCCTCTTGCGGAATCTACGCGATCAAGCTTTTTGCGAGTCAATTCGCTCAAGTTGCCAAGAAGGTGAACCTCCCCGCCAGTCTTCCCAACCTTCACTATGTGCGCCTGACGCGCAGCGATCTGCTGGGTCAGGCGATCTCATGGGCGCGTGCGCGCCAAACCCGCAGATTCCGCTCTACCGAGGTCAGTCGCGCAGCCCCACGCTATGACGGCGAGGCTATCGCCGAATCGCTTGAAAAGATTCTGATGGAAAATCTGGCCTGGGATGGGTGGTTCGCGAAAAACGGGCTGTCCTTCCTTGCGCTAACTTACGAGCAGGTCCAGCAAGACCCGAGAGGAAGCCTCGAGAAAATTGCCCAGTTGGCCGGGGTCGAGCCTGTCTGGAGAATGAATGTCGGGTCAGGTCTCGAAATCCAGCGCGACGCGACCAATGACGAATGGAGAAAACGTTTCCTGTCTGAATATGCCGACCCGTCGAGCTTCCCGCACAGAAAAAAGCGCGGGTTCCTGAAGATCTAGAAAGAATCATGCGATTGAAGCGCAAACTTGCAAATAGAATGGCACCGAGAATCGTTTGACGGCATACCCCGCAGGGCTATAGCGACTGTACCGGCAAAACTGGTGGTGATTATCTATGGCTGAACACCCGATCTATTCGATCGTCATGGAGATGGAGAACGCCAAATCCATCGACTGGAACGAGATCGGCCTGGGGCTGAAGTCACTGGCGCGCGAAATCGCGGCTGTTTCCGCTAAGGGTTTTGCAAGGCCAAAAGTTGTCGTGTCGCATGGCGGGCCCGATTCGGACGGCAGCTTGCTGCAAGCGAGCATTGAAGCTGAAGCGCCTGAATTGATGCAGGTTGCCGACCTGACAATCACAGCTTGCCCCGACGGTCGGTATTACGAACTCAAGAACAACGGCGTGCTTTTGACCGAAGGAGACATCGTCGTTTTCCTGGATTCGGACACGGTCCCTCAGCCAGGTTGGCTTTCAAATCTGCTGCAGCCGTTTCAACAGCCGCAAACCGTCTGCGTGAACGGCCATACCTATCTGTCCTATGACGACTTCTTCTCGAGAACCTTCGCCTTGATCTGGTTCTTCCCGATGGCCCGCGGAGATGAAAGATTCGCCTCGAAGCGGGCGATCAATGCCAACAATGTCGCCTTTCGGCGCCATTGGATCGTCAGCCACCCTTTCCCGGCACATAACGGCTTCAAGGTGTCTTGCACGTTGCTGATGCACCAGCTTCGGCGCGAGGGCCACAAGATCGTCAACGTTGATGCGCGCGTCTACCACTACTCTCCGCGCGGCTGGCGGTTCTTCTATTGGCGCGCGTTGGTGACCGGCAGGGACGCCGACCGCAAGTTCGTCGCGCTTCATGCCCCCAGTCGCAGCCAGCGGATCGTCAAGTCGTTCAGTCGCTGGTGGACCATGTCGTGGCGCACGACGCGACGCGTGCTCAGCCACGCGCCGCAAACGGGTATGCCTCTTTGGCAGATTCCGTTTTCACTGGTGGTAGGCCTGGCCTTTTATACCCTGGCATTTCTTGGTCATTTCAGCCTCGCTGCCGGTCTCGTAAGCGACGAAATCGAAACCGTGCCTGACTATGTCGGGCATAGTTGAAGGATAAACCGCCGCGAATCGCCGCGAAGTGTTGCTTTCGAACCGCATGACTTTGAGGAAACACGCTCTGAACTTGACCCCGACGCGACGCCTCAGGTGACATAGGCGGCTCTTTTCTGTAGCGTTTGCCGAATCCATCCGGGGGCGGACACGGAGGCAGGTGGTGCGAGTTTCTTACGGTCATCGTTTATCTGCCCATAACGAAGGTTAGATGCCGACTGCCTCCGACACAATTCCGCTGATCACCGTGATCACGCCGACGCACAACCGGCGAAGCCAGGTTGTGCGCGCGGTGGAAAGTGTTCTTGCTCAGACACTTACCCGCTTCGAGCACATCGTCGTCGACGACGGTTCCACCGACGGAACGGCCTTGGCGCTGGCCGAGATTCGCGATCCCAGGCTGATCTATGTCGGCGCGAAATGGCGCGGCGCCAATGCCGCGCGCAACGCGGGCATCGAGCGCGCGCGGGCGCCGATCGTGACCTTCCTTGATTCGGACGATGTCTATCTGCCGGACCGCCTGGACCGGACGCTGTCGCACTTCGACAAAAACCCCTCGCTCGAAGTGCTGATCAGTTCCTTCATCTCGGTCAAGGGCGGCCGCAGCACCAAATGCATCAATCGTCAGGCTTTGCTCGACAAAAGCAGGCTGCAGCGCGCCCTGGTCTCGCAGACGATTTTCATCGCCGGCTCGGCGATCACCGCCCGGCACGAATCGCTGCTTGCGATCGGCGGCTTTGACAGCGACATCACGCGCATGCAGGACCGCGAATTGCTGCTGCGTTTTGCCAACCGCAGCGGCGCCTTGCTGTCGGATGATATCGACTGGAAAAAATACAATTCGGAAAATTCGATCTCCGGCCGGCGCGACGGCTATGTCGAGGCCTACGCCAACCTGATCGGCAAACATCCTTATATTGCCGACCGCTATCCCGACGTGCCGCCCTATATGATCGCGCGGCAGATCATCGCCGACATATTGAAGGGCAGGCTGCCACAGGCCTTTTCGGGCTATCTCGCGAATCGGTCGTCAAAGGCGCTCGGCTACTCGCCGACCGAACTGCTGCGCGGCTATGTCGTCGGCCGGCGCTGGCGCCGCGATTGCTATGACGAGTTCCGCGCCAGATACGGCGCCCGGGCGGCCTGAGGCACAGCGCGGCGCTCTGGCCGAAACAGTGCAAATGGGGACTTCACCGATCCAGCTCCGGAAAATAAGGATCGGAAAACCGCTGCCGCAGCCGTTCGCCAAGCAGGCAGTCGGTCGGCGCCTCCGCGTCGACGCGGATGCTGCCGGCGTCGCCGATCCCGCTCACCTCCTGGATCAGCTTGCGGCGGATAGCCGTCGAGAATTCCGACGCCGCATAGATCGGCAGCACGAACGAACCGGGGCCGCCGGTGACGCAATCGGCATAGTAGCGGTCGAGACGAATGACGCTCGGCGACGGACTGATCAGGATCGGCAGGCCGTTGACCACGATGCCCTTGGCCAAAGCCGCATCACGGATCATCGCGACGGGCAGCCCGGCATTGTTGGGCCCGTCCCCCGATATGTCGATGACCCGGCGCGGCGCCGAGTAGCTGTTTTTCTCCAAAACTCCGGCGCCGAATCCGAGAGCGCCTGAAATCGACGTGCCGCGAAAGCTCCGGAATGGACGACCCGCGATCTTGTCGGCGAAGGCGTTGGCGCTGTCCGCGCCGTCGATCACTTGCCAGCCAATCACGCCGTCGTCGCGCACGACGCCCGCCCATTCGAAATAGGCGAGCGCGATGCGGCCCCTCGGGCCCGAGCGCACGGCGCTGATGAAGTCGGGATGGCGCAGCGCCTCGACATAGCCGGCGCGCTGCAGGGCGAACTCTTCTTCGTCCATCGATTGCGAGATGTCGACGGCCAGCACGAGTTCGACATCGACGGCAGTGCCGCCGATTGCAGGCATTGGCGCTGCCTCGGCGCAGGCAAGGCACGCAAGCAGGCTGAACAGCTTGACCACGGCAGGTTCCACCACGCCGGGATTGTTCCCGGCGATCGCGGCGAAATAAAGCTATTTCTTGGCGCGCGCGGCAACAGGCGGGGGCTCGATCGCCCCGGCGCGGAGACGGGCCGGCTTGAGCGCCGATCCGCCGCTGTCCTTTACGATGGTGAGCGCGCGCGGGAAGAACTGGTTGTTGTGCAGACCGCGCCCGATATTGAGGATGGCGGCGTGCGGCAGTCTGGACTGCAGCATCGCCAGCACGCGCCGAAGCGTGGCGCCGTCGAATGTATCCAGCGCTTCGTCGATGATCACCCATTTCGGCTTCCTCAGCGCCAGCCGGGCGAAGGCGAGCAGCCGCTGCTCGTCGTCGGCCAGCTCATGCTCCCAGCGCGCCGAGCGGTCGAGCTGGAACGAGAGGCGCTCGAGGCCGACTTCACCGAGCACGGCGGAAATCTCGGCGTCGTCGATCTTGGCGCCTTCGGCATGGTTGAGCACGTCGCGCAGCGTGCCGAGCGGGAAATAGGGGGTGCGCGGCACGAAGAACGGTGTCTCTCCGGCCGGCATGCCAATGCGGCCCCCGCCCCATGGCCAGAGGCCGGCGATCGCGCGGAAGAACAGCGTCTTGCCGGCGCGCGGATCGCCGGTGATCATGACGCGCTCGCCGGCCTTTATCTCGACCTCCGTCTCCGCAAGCCTGGTGCAGCCGTCGGGCGAGGCGACTTCGAGCTTGTCGAATGTCAGCGTGCCATTTGCGTTTTCGCCGAACGCGATGCGCTTTTGCTTGGCATGCAGGATGTCCGTTTCGCCGAGCGCGATGCGAAAGTCGGCAACGCGCATCAGCGTTGCCCGCCAATCGGCGATGGCGCCGATGTTGTTGATGAACCAGCGCAGCGAGGAATTCACCTGGTTGAAGGCGCCGACGGCCATCATCAAACCGCCGAAGCTGATGTCGCCCGCGAAATAGACCGGTGCGGCGACCAGAATCGGCGCCACCACGGTGATCCAGCCATAGGCGTCGGTAACCCAGGACAGGTTGATCTGGGCGCTGTAGATGCGCCGCATGGCATCGAGCACGCCGCCGAGGTCGAGCTCGAGCTGCCGCCTGGCGTCCGCCTCGCCATGGGTGAGCGCGATGGCGTCGACATTCTCGTTGACGCGGACCACGGAGGAGCGCAGCACGGCCTCGCGCGTGTAGCGATCGCTGTTGAAGCGGATCAGCGGCCGGCCTACCAGCCAGCTCAGCCAGGAGGCGATGCCGGCATAGAGGATCGCCGCCCAGACCATGTAGCCCGGTATTTCCAGCGAATGGCCGCCGACATGGAAGACGAAGCCGGAAGAGAGCTCCCACAGCACGCCGATGAAGGATACAAGCAGGATGAAGGATTGCAGCAGGCCGACGCCGAGATCGGTCGACAGGTCGGAGAGATGCCCCGCATCCTGCTGCATGCGCTGATCGGGATTGACGCCGATCGCACCCGCATGGGTGAGCCGGAACGCACGCGCCGGCCGCATCCATTCATCGATCAGGTCGAGCGTCAGCGCCTCGCGCAACTTCAGCCGGATCGTCTGGTTGAGCCAGGTCTGGCCGACATTGAGCACCAGGAGGCTGCCGGCAATTGCGGCAAATACCATCAGCTGATGCAGGAAGCCCGGCAGGTCGCGCCGCGCCAGGGCATCGTAGAAAGGCTGGTTCCAGCGATTGAGCAGCACTTGCCCGATCGAGGTCGCGACGATGACGCCGACAATGCCGATCGAGGCCCACAGGAGCCGCCTGCGCACTGGGGATACCTTCAGCGCCAGCCTGATCGCCGCCAGCTGGTCTGAGAGGCGGCTCGTCTCGACTGAGAACGCAGCCTGTTCGATACTGGGCGTGTGGTCCATATGCGAGATCCCTGCTGCCAGGAACGGTCATTGGCGGCGATGCCGCACCCCGAACCCGCCTCTGAGATAGGGTGACGATTGCCGTATGACGCAAGGCTTGGCCCCGATCACGAACGCGTCATCCGCCTGCCTGCGGCACCGGGTCGTCGCCCCGACGCCCGAGCGTCGTTGCGCCCTGCGGCGAGAACACCGGCACGAAGACGCGGCGCGACGCGCGCTGCGCGACAGGCACGCCCTGGTAGAGCCGCTTCTGCGCCTCGACGACGATGACCCCGGAAAAGATCGGCCAGAGCCGCCGGCCGGCTCGCTCCAGCACGTTGTGGAACTGCATCATGGAGCGCCGCGGCGATGGCGGGAAGAACAGCGCGTCCGACCATGCGGCCGGCGTGAAATTGGCCTCGCGTAGCAATTCGGTGAGCTGGCCGCGCGAGAACGGCCGGCCGTTGCCGAAGGGCGTGTGCTCGAAACGCGCCCAGACGCCGCGCCGGTTGGGCACGACGATGACGACCCTGCCCGCCGGCGACAGCACGCGCCAGATCTCGTTCAGCGTCTCGCGCGGATTTTCGACATGTTCGAGCGAGTGGACGAGCAGCATGCGGTCGATGCAGGAATCGACCAGCGGCAGCTCCTCGTCGAAGACCAGCGCCGTCGCCGTCGGCCCCGTCGCCGGCCAGACCACCGCCCCTTGCGTCGCCGGCATGAAGGCAAAGACGCGCTCGGCATCGGCGCCGAACCGCTCCAGCCACGGTAGCGTGTAGCCGAGACCGACCAGGCGCTCGTTCGGAACGGGCGCCCATATCGACGACAGCGACATGGTGATCGCGCGCTCGGCGAGGCGCCCGAGCGTGGTCGAATAGAAGGACCGGAGATCGACGATATCGGAATGCATACGCCGGACGGTAGCCGCGATATCCGGCGAGTTCAACAAAGGCGGATGACATCCGCGGCCGGGCGCCCTATGTCTGCGGCCACAACGGAGAGCGACGAGATGCCGGTCGAAATCGAACAGTTCATGTGCCGCACCGACAATTTCGGCGTTCTGGTGCATGACCCCAGAAGCGGGCAGACGGCGATCATCGATGCCCCGGAAGAAGCGCCGATCCTGGCTGCGATCAAGCGCACCGGCTGGTCCCCGACGATGATCCTGACCACGCATCATCATGGCGACCATGTCGAGGCCAACCTGGCCCTGAAGGAGCGCTTCAGGCTCACCATCGTCGGACCGGAAGCGGAACAGGCGAAGATCCCCGGCATCGACGAGACGGTCAGCCAGGGTTCCGTCATCCGCCTCGGCGAAGAAGAGATCGAGGTCATCGAGACGCCCGGCCATACCGCCGGCCATGTCTCTTACCATTTGCCGGCCTCGAAGGTGGCCTTCACCGCCGACACGCTGTTTGCGCTGGGCTGCGGCCGGCTCTTCGAATGCAAGCCGCCGATTATGCACGAATCGCTGAAGAAGCTTGCCGCCCTTCCGGCCGAGACCGTCATCTATTGCGGCCACGAATACACATTGGCCAACGCGCGTTTCGCGCTGACCGTCGACCCCAGCAATTCAGCTTTGAAAGAGCGCGCCGCCAGGATCGAGAAGCTGCGCGCCGACAACAAGCCGACCCTGCCGACGACGATCGGCGAGGAACTGTCGACCAATCCGTTCCTGCGCTGGCACGACCCGGCGATCCGCAGGCATCTCGGCATGGAAAGGGCGAGCGACACGGACGTGTTCGCCGAGATCCGCAAGCGCAAGGATAACTTCTGAGCGTTCCTGCATGACCAGCGCCGCCGAAATCATCGCCGCGCTCGGCCTCGAGCCGCACCCCGAGGGCGGCTGGTATGCCGAGACGTTTCGCGACGCGGAAGGTGGCACGCGCGGCTATTCGACCGCGATCTACTTCCTTTTGGAGGAAGGCCAACGTTCGGCCTGGCACCGGGTCAAGGACGCGGCGGAGGTCTGGCATTTCTATGCCGGCGCGCCGCTGGCGCTCGCCATGCATGAGGAAGGCTCCGGCACCGTCGTCGAACATCTATTGGGCGCGGCACTCGCCGCCGGCGAGCGGCCGCAGATCGTGGTCCCGGCCGGCTGTTGGCAGTCGGCGCGCAGCCTCGGCGAATGGACGCTGGTCGGCTGCACGGTGGCACCGGGCTTCGATTTCGCCGCCTTCGATCTGGCCGAGCCGGGCTGGCAGCCGAAAACAGCCTAAGCCAGCAGGAAACCAAGCGTGATCGCCAACTGGGCCGCATAATAGAGCACCCAGACCGCATAGCGCATCCAAACGCGATGCGGCGAACTCGCGGCCAGCAGGAAGCGCTCTGCCGCCAGCAGCCCGTCCGATATGATGAACAGCACGGCTCCGGCGATAACCCAGGGATGGAAGGTCGTGAGCGCCGAAACACCCATGGCGAGGATCGCCCCGGCATAGACGGCGACCGGAACGCGCAGGGCAGGTCCGACGCGCCGCCAAAGCGCGGCGAGCATCGTGCTAACGAAAACCGCCAGCGCCAGCGCAATGGCGCCGCGCCAGGACTCGGCGGTGAGCAGGCCGATTCCGCCACCGGCGTTCAGGAACAAGGCGACATAGGCGACATGCGCGGCAAGAAAGCTCGCCAGCCCTCCAAGAAAGGCTTTTTCACCGTCTTGGGAGAGGAACGCGTCGCCGGCAGCGCTGAGCGCCAGCGCTGCGACGAGCAGCGGCGGACCGCCCTGCATGACGGCGAGCGCCGCCAGCAAGGCCACGGCCAGCGTCTTGGCGGCGGAACGGGCGAGGCGTGGCGGCAGCTCGAGCGCAAGGACGTAAATCGCGGCGGCGGCGATCGAGAACAAAAGCGTCGCATTGGGATTGGCGTCGATGCCGCCCGGAAACGGCATCATGCGCGCGCTCCGCCGGTCTTGCGCAGCCGCGAGGCTTCGGCGAGCAGTGCAAGCAGCGCCCACATGGCGACCGCCGAGAAACCGATCAGTGTTGCGCGCCCCATGCCTATCCTCGGCGGCGCGCCGTGGCGCCTAACTTATTCGGCTGCTTCGAACCGTCTTGCGCTGATGGTCAGCGGGCCGATCTGGGTCCCGACCGTGGCGCGGATCGGCGCATATACGCCGGATTGGCCGACGGGTGCAAATGTCACCATCATGCGGCTTTTGTTCTTCAGGAAGTCCAGCGCCTTGCGGCCCTTGCGATAGCCCGCCACCGGCTCGAAGCCCATCTTGCAGGTCACGGTGTCGCCCTTGTAGCCCGGCACCGAGATCGAGCCTTTCGAGGCATAGGTCAGCGACAGGTTGGCGCGCATCTCGCCATCGTAGAATTTGACGGTCCGCCCGCAGACCTTGTCCAGGCTGTCGGCATGGACGACGGTCGCGGCCATCGGATCGACCACCGATTTCAGGTCGCCGGAGCCGACCGGCACCCAATTCTTGGGATCGCGCTTGCCGGGCTCCGGAACGACCTTCGTCGAGGAGACGTCGCCATCGGCGAAGCGTATGTCGACCACCGATGCCTTCTTGCCGGAAGTATAGTCGGCCCGGAAGGCCCGCGGCCGCATCTGCTGGCCCGAAATCGTACCCTTCGACGAGATCGTGCCTTTCGTATCGTCGAACAGCTTGGCGATGCCGGCGGCCGAGACGGTGCCATTGATGGCATAGGTGTCGCCGTCGTAACGGCTGGAAAACGTCGCCCTGGCGACCGAAAGGCCCAGGAACGACACGGTGTATTCGCCCTTGAAGGACTGCGGCGAGGCAGCAGCGAAGGCGGTTGAAGGCACAGCGACGGCGAGCAGCGCAGCAAGGGCATGGGATGGGCAAAGCATGGCGGCGGCAGGTCCTTGATACTGGCGGAAACGCAACGGTTTCAGCCTGGCAATCCCTTCGCGCAGGGCTTATACGACGAATTCCGGCCTTTATATGGAGCGAGCTTGGCCGCCGCGTAGGTGCCGGAGCTTGACGTAGTGGCGAAATGCAACTATGGAACGCCAACTTTTTCCAAAGGCCGCCTGACCGAGACCGCGCGCCGCCTGGCGCGGGCAGAATGGTTTGGCAGGGTTAGAACTGAAGGTTAGACAAGATGTCCCGCACCTGCGAGCTCACTGCCAAGGCAGTCCAGACCGGCCACAATGTGAGCCATGCCAACAACAAGACCAAGCGTCGCTTCCTGCCGAACCTGGTCAATGTGACGCTGATTTCTGAAGTGCTGAACCAGAACGTTCGCCTGCGCATTTCGGCCAACGCGCTGCGTTCGGTCGAGCATCGCGGCGGCCTCGACGCGTTCTTGGCCAAGGCCGACGCCAAGGAGCTGTCGCAGCGCGCTCGCCTGCTGAAGAAGCAGATCGCGAAGAAGCTCGCCGAGCAGTCGGCCGCCTAAAGCTCTCTTTTCAGGCGGGGGACGACCGCCTCGAGCACCGGCTCCAACTGGTGCTCGGACCTGAGCGCCGTCATGACGCTCGGCTGGTTCCATTACCCAGGATAAAAAAATGAACTTCCTTTCACGATACCTGCCTTTCGTGGCCGCCATGGCGCTTGTCGTCGTGGCGTCCAATATCCTTGTCCAGTTCCCGATGCAGGGCCAGATCGGCGGCCTGTCGCTGGCCGACCTGCTCACCTGGGGCGCCTTCACCTATCCTTTCTCCTTCCTGGTCACCGATCTTGCCAATCGTCGCTACGGCCCCGCGGTGGCGCGCAAAGTGGTCTTCGTCGGCTTCATGACGGCGGTCGTCTGCTCGATCCTTGTTCCGCCCTTCCTGTTCCGCCACGGTCTGATCGCGTTCGAGACCGCCGCTGACCGGCTGGTGCGAATCGCGGCCGCGTCCGGCGCCGCCTTCCTCGCCGCACAACTGCTCGACGTAACCGTGTTCAATCGTCTGCGCCGCCAAAGCTGGTGGCGCGCGCCGATCGTCGGCACGCTGGTCGGCTCTGTCTTCGACACGGTGGTGTTCTTCGGCGTCGGCTTCTCCGCCGCCTTCGCCTTTGTCGGGCCGAACGACGGCTTCGCGCTGGAGACGGCACCGCTGATGGGCGTGCTGCCTGTCGAAACCATGCGCTGGGTGTCCTGGGCGCTGGGCGATCTCTCGGTCAAGCTGATCATCGCGGTGGTGGCGCTGATCCCCTACCGGCTGCTTGCCGCCCGCTGGAGCCAGCCGGCCATCGCCCGACCCTTGAAGCGGCCCTTCGCGGCTTTACGCTTTGTTACGGCCATTGGTGCAGGATCGCCAAAACGATCCAGGACATTGCCATCAACATGACCATCCAGGGCACCGGTTGGAAACATGACCTTCTGCTTGCGCTCTGCGCGACGCTGCTCGTGCTGGGGATCAATGCGATCTCCGGCTTCCCGACCATCGCGGACCTTGGCGCCGACAATGACAGCATGCTGAGGTTGGTCGAAGTTCGCGACCTCCTGGCTGGACAGGGCTGGTTCGATCTTCATCAATACAGGATGGGCCTGACCGGCGGCTTCGTCATGCACTGGTCGCGGCTGGTCGACACCCCGATCGCGCTGATCATCTTCACCTTCCAGGCCCTGGGCGCCAGCACGGCTGCCGCCGAAAAGGCAGCGCAGATCATCTGGCCGCTTTCCCTATATGGGCTCACCATATTCGTCATCCTGCGCGCTTCCCGGCGTTTCGCCGGTACGGACGTGGCGATGCCTGCGCTGGTGCTGTCCACTGCGGCGCTGTTCTTTATCGGCATTTTCCACCCTGGCACCCTTGACCACCACAACGTCCAGCTCCTGCTCACGGCAGCCAGTCTCTGGCTTATGACGGAGGCTCCCTTCCGGCGGTCAGCCGCTCTTCTGTCCGGCCTGTGTGCAGGCCTCACCCTTGCCGTCGGGATGGAGACGGCGCCTTATGTGGCCACACTTGGCGCCTGCGCCGCCGTGCTCTTCATCTTCGATGAAAGGGAGCGCCAGACCGCGCGCGGCTTCGGCATCGGATTTGCCGCGATAGCCTTGGTGGTTCTTGTTGCCACCATACCGCCGTCGGCCTGGGGCGTGGCCGAGTGCGACGCCTTCTCGGCTTTCCAGTTCGTCATCGCGGCGCTGTCGGGCTTTGGACTGGCGGCGATTGCGGGTCTACCCGGACAGTCGACGGCTAAGAGGCGGTTCCTCTCAATGTCCGCGTTGGCCGTTGCAATTGCGGCCGTTGCGCTCCTGTTCTTTCCGCAATGCCTGGCATCGCCCTATGCCGGCATGGATCAGCGCATTCGCACCTATTGGCTGAACGACGTCGTTGAGGCGCAGCCCTTCCTCAGCGTGGCCGTCAACGAGCCGAAGCTGATGGCGGCGCGTTATGTGACGCCCTTCATCGCAATCCTGTTGATTGGCCTTCAGCTGCGCAGCCGCCGCCTGCGCCGCGAGGAAGCCCTTACCGCCGTGCTGCTGATCGTCGCTTTCGCCGTCAGCCTATGGCAGGTGCGCGGCTCGACCTTCTCGGTTGCCTTCGCGGTGCTGCCGCTCTCGACCTGGATCGCCGGAGTTCGCCTGCAGGCAACCGCCGCGCAATCGTGGCGCGTCTCCACCCGCATCGCGGCGGCATGGCTGGTGTCGCTCAATGCGACCTGGGCCGGCGTCGCCGTCGCCGCGCAGTCCGTGGTCCAAAAGGCACCCACCAAGATCAATTCCGATGCCGATCATGCGCTGACCTGCGGCAAGGCCTCGGACTTCAGCGACCTGGCCGGCATGCCGGCAACGACGGTGCTTGCGTCCTCCAACCTCGGCTCCCCCATCTTGATGTTTACCGGCCATAGGGCGTTGGCCGGCCCCTATCATCGCAATGTCGGCGGCAATCTCGCCATGCTCGACGCCTTCATGGGAAAGCCGGATGCCGCCCGTGCCATCATTGAGCGCGAACATGTCGGGCTGGTCGCCATATGCCGCGGCAATTCGGAAGAGCTTTCGCTCGCAGCCCAAGCTCCCACGGGCCTGGCCGCGCGGCTGCTGAAGCGGGACGTTCCCGATTGGCTGGAACTGGACAGCGCGACGGCGAGCAAGCCGGTCGAGATCTATAAAGTCCGCTGAGGGCCGGCACTTCGGGAAAATGCGTAGCGGTTTTGCGTCCCGAATTGGACAAAATCAAGCACCGCTCAGTCCTGGTGCAGGATGAATTCCAGGTAGAGGTTCCGCTGCAGGATCGATTGATTGTCGTCCGACACCAGCGACACCATCAGCGCGCCGTCGTCGCGGGTCCAGACGTCGAGCCCTTCCATATTGTCGATCTGGTAGCCCATATCGGCGTCGATCAGCACCGGACCGTCGGCGACCGCGCCCTTCTCGATGCTCTCGCCATAGATACGCCTCAGCCGCATCTTCACCCCGCGCGCCATCGAGAAGCTGCGTTCGAGTAGCAGCAGGTCGCCATCGGGCAGGAAGGCGCCGTCGGTGATGTCGAAATTGCCGTTGCGCTTGACGGTGAAGACGCCCTTCCTCGGTCCCTCGATGATGGCGGCATAGATGTTGCCGGCCTTGTCGAGGCTCTTTTCCGACACCACGACCAGGCCACCCTCGTGCTGGCCGTAAGGGTTGGCGTGTGTGACCGTCTCGAAGCCGCGGTTCTGGCGCAGCTCCCGCGCCGGGACCAGATAGTCGAGCGTCTTGAACGGAGCCTTCATATTGTCCGGCTCGACCTTGAACTGGACGACGCGCTGGTCGCGCTCGAAACCGACGGTGGCGATACCGTCCTTGACCGCGAGGCCTTCGGCGTCGACCTCCCATTTCTTCTCGATCGGCTGGCCCGAGGCGTCGACCATCTGCTGCATGCGGAAATTCGACACGCCCGAGGGGCGCTTGTCGGCATCGTGGGTGATGGTGCCGAAGAACCAGAAGCCGGCATCGGTGACGCCAATAAAATCGCTGCCTGATTTGAGGAAGCGGAAAGCCGAAAGTGCGCCGAAATCGCGCGACGGCGAGGTCATCTCCAGCCCGCCGACGAACTCGAGCGACCCGAACTGTTTCCGGTCGCGGCCGATATGGAACTCGGTGATCGGCCGCGCTGAAACTTCGATCGTCTCAACCGCAGCGCCTCCCTCGGCGAAGACCGGAGAGGCGGCCGAACAGACCAGCGCGCAAACAAAAGCCGTCCGCCGGCATCCGCCCCGCGAAAGGATCATCCGGCGCGCCTCAAGCCACCGCGCCGCGTGTCGCGCGCGCTCTCCTCGCCGAACAGCGATGCCAATTGCTCCGTCATGGCGCCGGCCAGCTCTTCGGCATCGACGATGGTGACGGCGCGGCGATAGTAGCGCGTGACATCGTGGCCGATGCCGATGGCTAAAAGCTCCACCGGCGAGCGCGTCTCGATGAGATCGATCACCGCGCGCAAATGGCGCTCCAGATAGTTGCCGGGGTTGACCGAGAGCGTGGAATCGTCGACCGGCGCGCCGTCCGAGATCATCATCAGGATCTTGCGCTGTTCCGGCCGGCCGATCAGCCGGTTGTGCGCCCAAAGCAGCGCCTCACCGTCGATGTTTTCCTTGAGCAGGCCCTCGCGCATCATCAGGCCGAGATTGCGGCGCGCGCGCCGCCACGGATGGTCGGCGGACTTGTAGATGATGTGGCGCAGATCGTTGAGCCGGCCCGGATTCGACGGCTTGCCGTCCTTCAGCCACTTCTCGCGTGCCTGCCCACCTTTCCACGCACGTGTGGTGAAGCCGAGGATTTCCACCGAAACCCCGCAGCGCTCCAGAGTGCGCGCCAGGATGTCGGCGCAAGTCGCGGCAACCGTGATCGGCCGCCCGCGCATCGAGCCCGAATTGTCGAGCACCAGCGACACCACCGTGTCGCGGAACTTGGTGTCGCGCTCCTGCTTGAAGGACAACGGCTGCATCGGATCGATAACGACGCGCACCAGCCTGGATGGATCGAGATAGCCCTCCTCCAGATCGAAATCCCAGGAGCGGTTCTGCTGCGCCATCAGCCGCCGCTGCAGCCGGTTTGCCAGGCGGCCGACGACGCCGGAGAGATTGGCGAGCTGCTTGTCGAGGAAGGCGCGCAGCCGGTCGAGCTCCTCTTCCTCGCAAAGGTCCTCGGCCCCGACCGTCTCGTCGAAGGCGGTGGTGAAGACCTTGTAGTCGATGTCCTTCGGCAGGTTGAGGAAGGGATTTTCGTTGCGGCGCGCCTCGCCCGGCGTCTCGGCGTCGGAATCATCCTCGTCGGAAAGATCGTCCGATGTGGCGTCGGTCGCCTCGGTTTCGGCCGACTCTTCCTCGTCGGCGGAAGCCTCGGCGTCCTCGGACTGCGACTGTTCGGAGCCGGAATCGTCCTCGCCGCCTTCCTCGCTCTGCTCCTCGCCCTGCTGCTCGTTTTCCTCGTTGTCCTCGGAGTCTTCCGTCTCCTGGTCGTCGCCGAGTTCCTCGGCCATCTCCATCGAGACGAGCATGTCGCGCACGATGCGGGCGAAGGCTTGCTGGTCATCGAGCCTGGACGACAGGCCGTCGAGGTCGCTGCTGGCCTTTTCCTCGACCCAGGGCCGCCACAGATCGACCAGTCGCTCGCCGCTCTTCGGCACGGTGCGGCCGGTAAGCTTTTCGCGCACCATCAGCGCCACCGCCTCCTCGAGCGGGGCGTCGGCCTTGTCCTTGACGTCGACCAGGTTTGCCCTGGCGTATTTGTCCTCGAGCATCGAGCCGATATTGTCGGCCACGCCCTGCATGGCGCGGCTGCCGATCGCCTCGACGCGGGCCTGCTCGACGGCATCGAAAATGGCCCGCGCGAGCTTGCCTTCCGGCGCCAGCTTGCTGTGGATGCGCTGATCGTGGCAGGCGCGCTTCAGCGCCATGGAATCGCCGATGCCGCGGGTGATCGCGATGTCGGTGCGGGAAGCCTTCTTCGGCAGCTCGGGCAGCCTGGCGCGGTTGCCGGCCAGCGCCGGCCGGTCCTTGGCGAAGCCGACCTCGAGGTCCTTGTCGCCGGCGACAGCGCGCATGCAGACGGTAACGGCGCGCTTGAAGCTGTCCGCTTCAGACCCGTTCTTCGGCTTGTTGCGCGTGTTGTCGCCCGGACCCGCCATCGATCATTCCCTGCGCGTTTTGGTCCGAAAGGCCAAGCCTTCCGGCACGCGCCTTACCCCAGCACCACGTTGGCGGCGCTCTCCGGCAGATCCTCGCCGAAGGCGCGCTGGTAGAATTCGGCGACCACCGAACGCTCCAGCTCGTCGCATTTGTTGAGGAAGGTGAGCCGGAACGCCATGCCGATATCGCCGAAGATCTCGGCGTTCTCGGCCCAGGTGATGACCGTGCGCGGGCTCATCACCGTCGACAGGTCGCCATTGATGAAGGCCGAGCGCGTCATGTCGGCGACGCGCACCATCTTGTTGACGATCTCTTTGCCCTTGCTGTCGCGATAGTGCTTGGCCTTGGCCAGCACGATCGACACCTCGTTGTCGTGCGGCAGGTAGTTGAGCGTGGTGACGATCGACCAGCGGTCCATCTGCGCCTGATTGATCTGCTGCGTGCCGTGATAGAGGCCGGTGGTGTCGCCGAGACCCACCGTGTTGGCGGTGGCGAACAGCCGGAAAGCCGGATGCGGGCGTATGACGCGGCTCTGGTCGAGCAGCGTCAGCCGGCCCGACGATTCCAGCACGCGCTGGATGACGAACATCACGTCCGGGCGTCCGGCATCGTACTCGTCGAAGCAGAGCGCGACGTTGTGCTGATAGGCCCAGGGCAGGATGCCGTCGCGAAATTCCGTGACCTGCAGGCCTTCCTTGACGACGATGGCGTCCTTGCCGACGAGATCGATGCGGCTGACATGGCTGTCGAGATTGACGCGCACGCAGGGCCAGTTGAGGCGCGCGGCGACCTGCTCGATATGGGTGGACTTGCCGGTGCCGTGATAGCCCGACACCATGACGCGGCGGTTGTAGGCGAAGCCGGCGAGGATCGCCAAAGTCGTTGCCTTGTCGAACAGATAGTCCGGGTCGATGTCGGGCACGTGCTCGGTCGCCGCCGAATAGGCCGGAACCACCATCTTGGAGTCGAAGCCGAATTTCTCCTTCACCGGCACCGTCGTATCGGGCAGGTTGGCGATGTCGCGATCGACCTTGTTCATCTCTATCAACGTCTCCACGGGCGAAACGCCCCGTTTCGCCGGCAATCGATTTGTTCGGGGGCGGTCTTAGAGCCTTTTCCAACCTTATGAAAGTTGGAAAACGACATGGACCGTAGGGTCGCTCAGCACAATCCTGCTTGCTTGAGCACGCGATAGGCCTGCAGCACATCGCGGAACCGGTCTTCCGAACCTCTGTCGCCGCCATTCGCATCCGGATGGTGGCGCTTTACGAGTTCCTTATAGCGTGCCTTGATATCCTTGCCAGTCGCCTTTGTATCAAGGCCAAGCGTTTCCAGCGCCTTGGCCTCAAGCGGCTTTGCCTTGCGCTCGCGCACTTCGCGCGTTCCGCCGCCGAACAGATTGAAGGGATCGCGCATGCGGTTGTAGTAGCCTGCACGCCCGGAGCGCTGCTGCGCGAAGTCTGGTGCCGAACGCATGCCGCCGCCATTGGCGCCCATGCGCCAGGTCGGCCGGTGTCCGGTCAGCGCCTCTTTCTGGAAGCGGGCGATCTCGCTGTCCGACACGCCCGAGAAGTAGTTGAAGCTCTTGTTGTATTCGCGCACATGCTCAAAGCAGAAGCGGAAATACTCGCCCTCCTTCAGGCGCCCGACCGGCGCGCGATGCGTACCGGCCTCGCTGCAACCGTCCCACTGGCAGATCGGCGCGCGCGACTTCAGCTCCGCGTCCTTTTCCGGTCGGATGCGAATCTTCTCGAAATATTTGGGATACGGTTTCATCCTCACCCATTTATGGGCTGTTCGCTACCGCGAAACAAGAATTGACATTTCGCCGATGATCGCCCTAACCGCTGAATCGCGGCCTAAAGCGGTCGAAAGCACAGATTTTGCGGCGGTACCGCAGATGTGGTGAAGGGAAGCCCCGATGTCCATACAGTCGACGATGGAAAACAAGCTGAAGGCGGCATTTTCGCCGGAAAGGCTCACCGTCATCAACGAAAGCCATCTTCACGCCGGCCATCACCACGTCGAGCACGGCCACGAGGCCGTCTTCGACGGCACCGGCGAGACCCATTTCCGCGTCCGTATCGTCTCGCAGGATTTTGCCGGCATGAACCGCATCGAGCGCCACCGCGCCGTCAATCACCTGCTTGCCGACGAACTGAAGGCCGGCGTGCACGCGCTGGCGATCGAGCCTGCAGCACCTGGTGAGAAGACACGCTGGTAAGCTCGGCGGGCCGGGGGCCGCTCAGATCACCGCTTCGATGAGGAACGGCCCCGGACGCGACAGCGCGCTGTCGAGCAGCGCGTCGAAGCGCTCGCATGTGTCGGCGCGGGCTGCTTCCACCCCCATGCCGCTTGCCAGCGAAACCCAGTCCAGAGCCGGCTGATCAAGGTCGAGCATTCGCCTGGCATTCTCGCCGATCGCGTTCACCCCGACATTGCGCATCTCGCCGTGCAGGATGGCGTAGGTCCGGTTGGAAAAGACGATCGTCACCACGTCGAGCTTTTCCCGCGACTGGGTCCATAATCCCTGCACCGTGTACATGCCGCTGCCGTCCGCCTCCAGATTCAGCACCTTGCGGCCAGGACAGGCGATGGCCGCGCCAGTCGCCATTGGAATGCCGCCGCCGATCGATCCGCCTGTGCCCATCATGTAATCGTGCGGGGCGGCAAAGGCCGAGAGCGCAAAATAGCGCCGCGCCGAGGTGACGGCCTCGTCGCAGACGATCGCATTCTCCGGCAGCTTCCGGGCTACCGAAAGTGCAACCCCGTCGTCCGTCAGCTTGCCGCGTGGGGCCGGCTCATCGGGAAAGGCCGTGGCGACGGGCACCGGCTGCGACGGTTTGATGCCCAGTTCGTCGCGAAGCGCAGCGAGTGCCGCCTTCAAATTCTCGCCATGCTCGGCCAACGACATCAGTTCACAGCCTTCGCTCACAAGCCGGCTCGGCTTTCCGGGATAGGCAAAGAACGCCACCGGTTCCTTGGCTCCAACGAGGATCAGGAGATCGATGTCGGCAAGGAGAGTGCGCGCGGCGTCGATCGGATATGGAACGCGGGTAGGCGCAACTCGGCCGCGGCCGCGCTGCATCCGGGCGATCAGAACGTCGCTGAACAGCCGGACATCCGAAACCGCCGATATCTGTCCGGCGATTTCCAAGGCATCCTCACGCGCGGCCGGCCCACGCAGGATCATGCCGACGCGACCGGGCGCGGCGCGAATGGCTCCGGCAATCTTGCGTACGATGGCTGCGTCGACCGAAGGCGGCGCCGCAAGCTCCACCTTGGCCGACAGGAGCGGACTGGCCTCTCCCCACGCCGCGTCCGCCGGCAGGATCAGCGTAGCGATGCCGGGAGGCGTCAGCGAAGCGCGAAAGGCCGCCTGCGCGGCCGGCGCGATGTCGGCCGGACCGGCGATGCGGCGGACCCAGTTCGACATCGGCGCGGCGAGACCTTCAATGTCGCTGGTGAGCGGCGCGTCGAGCGGCAGGTGATAAGAGGCATGGTCGCCGACGATGTTGATCATCGGCACGCGGGCGCGCCGGGCATTGTGGATGTTGGCCAGGCCATTGGCCAATCCGGGGCCGGTGTGGAGCAGCGTCGCGGCCGACCGATCGGTCATCCTGGCGTAGCCGTCGGCGGCACCCGTCACCACACCCTCGGCAAGACTGAGCACGCAGCGCATCTCCGGCTTGCGGTCGAGCGCCGCGACGAAGTGCATTTCCGAGGTACCGGGATTGGCGAAGCAGACATTCACGCCGTTCGCCAGCAGCACATCGCAAAGCACATCGGCGCCATTCATCGCGTTCCCTCTCGTCCGATTGTCCCCGGACAATTGAGCCGACAAGTCTTCATGCCGCAATGTCCGGTCAACGACTTTGAGGTGATCCAGCTTCAGGAGTGCCGGCGGGTTCAGGCGACCGTCGCCTTCAAGAAAGCCATGACAGCGGCAGTCAGCGCATCGCCGTCCTCCCCGAAGCGGTGGTTGAATCGCCCATATGCCAATAGGCGCCGCCGTCGAATAGGGCGACTTTGGTTCCCCGGCCCGTAGCCGGGCCGCGAGGTCGTGGGCCGCGGTTGCATGGGCCGGCGCGCTCCGCCGCCGGGGAAGCACCATGGAACATTTGCCTGATCTGGCGGTTTGATGCAGGCCCGGCCCTGGCCTCGTCCATGCTGGGCGGATTGCTAGTCGGACCGAAGGACCGATGCCCTCGGCCGACGCTTCCGAACGGTGACCACCAATGAGGAAGACGTATCGACCTCCATCCGCGCCGCCCAATCGGCGCACAAGCCGTTCGGAACCTCTGCGCCTGTTTCCGGCAATTGCGCTGGCGGTATTCCTTTCGGCTCCGGCGGCTGCCCATCAGGCGCCCACGGGCTGGCAGTATGACAGCTCATGCTGCTCGGGAATGGACTGCTATCAAGCACCCACGGCCGACGTGAAGAAACGAAATATGGATACCAGCTCTCCACCGGAGAACTCATTCCCTACTCCGATCGTCGGATCAGGCGTTCGCGTGACGAGTTCTTTCACGAGTGTAAGCCCGCAGGCGACGCGAATTCTCAGCATTCCTTCTGCCTCTACGTTCCCGATCACGACATGTGAGTGGAAAACCTAAGATTTTCCTTGAAGCTCTCCCGGCCATCACCACCTAATCATCATGGGTGAGCATTCCGTCCGCATCGGGTGCTGTGAGTCGTCAATGCCCGATTGCAGGCGCTCTCTCTCATATGAGGGAACCACAATGCTTTCCGGCAGTTGAATACGAGACGAGCCGACTGGCCGACTGGCAACCAGAGCGGCTCTGAGGGCAGAATATCATGCGAGAGAACCAATCCGACGTCTTCGATCTGTTTTCGGAGATATATTCCAACGCGGCCCAGGAAGAGATGAGCCTCCAGCAGTATCTGCTTGGCTGCCGCGAAGACAAATCCATGTATGCCTCGGCGCCCGAACGAATGGTCGAGGCCATCGGCGAGCCCAATCTGGTCGACACCAGCAAGGATGAGCGGCTCGGGCGCATCTTCTCGAACCGGACCATCAAGGTGTACCCCTCCTTCTCCGATTTCTACGGAATGGAGGATACGATCGAGCGCATCGCCGGGTATTTCCGTTATGCCTCGCAGGGTCTCGAGGAGCGCAAGCAGATCCTTTACCTGCTCGGGCCGGTCGGCGGCGGCAAGTCCTCGCTTGCCGAACGGCTGAAGAAGCTCATGGAACAGCGCCCGATCTACACGCTGAAGGTCGGCAACCAGATCAGCCCTATATTCGAATCGCCGCTTGGCCTTTTCCACCCCGATCGGATGGGCGATCTGCTGGAAGACAAATACGGGATAGCCCGCCGCCGCCTGAATGGGCTCATCTCGCCTTGGGCGGCCAAACGGCTCGACGAACTGTCCGGCGACATTTCCAAATTCAGCGTGGTCAAGCTGTCGCCATCGCGTCTGCGTCAGATCGCCATCGCCAAGACCGAGCCCGGCGACGAGAACAACCAGGATGTCTCGGCTCTGGTCGGCAAGGTCGACATCAGGCAGTTGGAACATTTCAGCCAATCCGATCCGGATGCCTACTCCTACAGCGGCGGCTTGAACCGGACGACGCAGGGCCTGCTCGAATTCGTCGAGATGTTCAAGGCGCCCATCAAGGTCCTGCACCCGTTGCTGACGGCAACCCAGGAAGGCAGCTACAACGGCACCGAGAATTTCGGCTCCTTCCCCTATCAGGGCATCGTCGTTGCCCATTCCAACGAATCGGAATGGCAGCAATTCAAGAACAACAAGAACAATGAGGCCTTCCTCGACCGCATCCTTGTGGTCAAGGTTCCGTATTGCCTTCGCATCACCGAAGAGAGGCAGATTTACGAGAAACTTCTGCGCGAGAGCGATCTGGCGAACAGTCCCTGCGCGCCCGAAGTGCTGGACATCCTCAGCCGTTTCACCGTCTCGACCCGGCTTGCCGAGCACGAGAACTCGCCGCTCTACACCAAGATGCGCGCCTATGACGGCGAGAACCTCAAGGAGATCGACCCGAAGGCGAAGTCGGTCCAGGAATATCGCGATGCCGCCGGCGTCGACGAAGGCATGACCGGGGTCAGCACGCGCTTCGCCTTCAAGATTCTGTCGCAGACTTTCAACTACGACACCAAGGAGGTCGCAGCCGATCCCGTGCACTTGATGTACATCCTCGAGGAGGCGATCAAACGCGAGCAATTCCCCAAGGAAACCGAAGCCGCGTACCTCGAGTTCATCAAATCGGAACTTGCAGCGCGCTACGCCGAGTTCATCGGCCACGAGATCCAGAAGGCTTACTTGGAATCGTATAGCGAGTACGGCCAGAACCTTTTCGACCGCTACATCGCCTATGCCGATGCCTGGATCGAGGATCAGGACTACAAGGATCCCGATACCGGCCAGATCCTCAATCGCGAGGTCCTGGACAAGGAATTGTCGCAGGTTGAAAAGCCGGCCGGCATCGCCAATCCCAAGGATTTTCGCAACGAGGTGGTCAAGTTCACCTTGCGCGCCCGGGCGCGCAACCATGGCCGCAATCCGTCCTGGACGAGCTATGAAAAGCTTCGCGAGGTGATCGAGAAGCGCATGTTCGGTCAGGTCGAGGATTTGTTGCCGGTGATCAGCTTCGGCTCCAAGCAGGACAGCGTCACCGAGAAGCGGCACAACGAATTCGTGCAGCGGATGGTGGAGCGCGGCTACACTCAGCGGCAGGTGCGCCGGCTGGTCGACTGGTACATGCGCGTGAACAAGGCTGGCTGACCAAAGCCCGAAGGGTTCGCATGCCGATCTTCATCGACCGTCGCCTGAATCCGAAGGACAAGAGCCTGAGCAATCGCCAGCGCTTCCTCAAGCGCGCTCGGGAAGAGCTCAAGCGCAGCATCCGCGACCATGTCCGGACAGGCCGCATCGCCGAGGTCGACCGCGAGCATGCCGTGCCGATGCCCCGCAAAGGCACCAGCGAACCGACCTTCAGCGACGCCAGGGACAGTGGGCAGCGCCAGCACATACTGCCCGGCAACAAATCGTTCAGTCCCGGTGATCTGATACCCAAGCCTGGCGGCGGCGGCACTGGCTCTTCGGCGCCGGGAACCAAGCAATCCGAGGATGACTTTCGCTTCGTGCTGTCGCGCGAGGAAGTGCTCGACCTCTTCTTCGAAGATCTCGAACTGCCCGATCTGGTCAAGCTCAATCTCAAGCAGATACTGAGCTTCAAGCCAAGACGGGCGGGCTTCACGGCAAGCGGGGCGCCGACCAACGTCAATGTCGGACGCACCATGCGAAACAGCCACGGCCGCCGCATCGCGCTCAGGCGTCCCAAGCAGGCGGAGCTGGACGCCATCTCAACGCAGATCGCCGAGTTGGAAGCGAAGCCGCCAACCGAGACAACGCGCGAACGCATCGCTGCTCTGCGCGAGGAAGTTGATCGGCTTGAACGCCGGCGCAGGCGGATCGCCTATGTCGATCCGGTCGACATTCGGTTCAACCGCTTCGACCCCCAGCCGGTGCCGAATGCCAGCGCCGTCATGTTTTGCCTGATGGACGTGTCGGGATCGATGGGCGAGCGCGAGAAGGATCTGGCCAAACGGTTTTTCGTGCTGCTGCATCTGTTCCTGACGCGGCGCTACGAAAGGACGGACATCGTTTTCATCCGCCACACCCATGAGGCCAAGGAGGTGGACGAGCACACCTTCTTCTACCACACCGAGAGCGGCGGTACCGTCGTCTCGACGGCGCTCGAGGAAATGCACCGCATCATAGAGCAGCGCTATCCGGTCGCGGAATGGAATATCTATGCCGCTCAGGCTTCCGACGGCGACAACTTCGCCACCGATTCCGAGCGCTGCATAGAACTCCTCGACCGCAAGCTCATGCGCCTGTGCCAGTATTTCGCTTATGTGGAAATCATCGACGAACGCGAAAGCCACATTTTCGGCTCCACCGAGAACGGAACGTCGCTCTGGCGCGCCTACAACGCGGTCGACGGAAAGTGGCCGAATTTCCAGATGAGGCGCATCGCGGCTCCCGCCGATATCTATCCGGTCTTTCGCGAGCTCTTCGCAAGGCAGCCTAGTCTGCGCAAGAGTGCGTGAGAACGCGGGCGGATGGGACATAGGCCGATGGTCAATCAGGCGCGCAAATCCGAACTGTTATTTTCCGGGTCGGACTGGGATTTTGCGAAACTGTCTCGGGTCTACGACGAGATCGAGGCGATCGGGATCGAAGAGCTTCACCTCGACATCTATCCGGTGCAGATGGAGGTCATTTCCTCCGAGCAGATGCTCGACGCTTATTCCTCGGTCGGCATGCCGCTGATGTATCGGCATTGGTCGTTCGGCAAGCATTTCCTCTACAACGAGCTTCTCTACCGCAAGGGCGCGCGCGGTCTGGCCTATGAACTGGTCATCAACTCCAACCCTTGCATCGTCTACCTCATGGAAGAAAACACCATGGCCTTGCAGGCCCTGGTGACCGCCCATGCCGCGCTTGGCCACAACCATTTCTTCAAAAACAATCATCTCTTCCGGCAATGGACGGACGCCGGAGGCATCCTGAGCTATCTGGACTTCGCCAAGGGCTACATCGCCCGATGCGAGGAACGGCACGGACTGCAGGCCGTCGAGGCGGTGCTCGATGCCGCCCACGCGCTGATGGAGCAAGGCGTGTTCCGATATCACCGGCCGCCGAAGCTGTCGTCGGAACAGCAGCGCGAAGGCCTTCGCGAGCGCCTCGAATATGAGGAGCGTTCCTACAATGATCTGTGGCGCACGCTGCCGACCGCGCAGGACAAGAACAAGCCGGAGGCAGGGGACGAAAGCTTGGCCGAGCGGAAGAAATCGCTCAATCTGCCCGAGGAGAACCTGCTCTACTTCCTCGAGAAGAACAGCCTGGTGCTTGAGCCCTGGCAGCGCGAGATCATCAGGATCGTGCGTGTGATTGCGCAATATTTTTACCCGCAGCGGCAAACCCAGGTGATGAACGAAGGCTGCGCCACCTTTGTGCACTACACGTTGATGAACATGCTTTTCGATCGGGGCCGCATTAGCGAAGGCGCCATGCTCGAGATATTGCGAAACCATTCGAACGTGGTTTTCCAGCCGGCCTATGACGATCCGCGTTATTCCGGGATCAATCCCTATGCGCTGGGCCTCGGCATGATGCAGGACATCCAGCGCATCTCGACCGAGCCGACCGCAGAGGACCGCGATTGGTTTCCGGACATCGCCGGCCGTGGCGACTGGCGCGACACCTTGCTCGATGCCTGGGCCAACCACCGTGACGAATCCTTCATCCGCCAGTATCTGAGCCCCGCTCTGATCCGGAAATGGCGGCTCTTCGTGCTGGCCGACGGCGCCGACGAGCCGCATTACGAGGTCGCCTCGATCCATAATGAGCGCGGCTACAGCAAGATACGGTCCGCGCTGGCCCGAAGCTACGATGTAGGGGCGAGCCGGCCCGACATCCAGGTGGTCGACGTGGATCTTCTGGGAGACCGGCATTTGCGGCTGCAGCACAAGGTCAAGGACGGCATCCAGCTAGAGGACGAAAGCCGCGACGCGACCTTGCGCCACATCCGGAGCCTATGGGGTTATGACGTTAGCCTGGCGGCAATGGATGCCGAAACCGGCGCCGTGCTCAGCGAGCGCTCCACGAAGGAACTTTGACCTCCGAGACGCAGGAAGCCGCCGTCTGCAGGCGGTCTGACCTCGGCACACCCTAACCCTCGCCGGCGGGCCGGATCCTCAACCTTGCTATGCGGTTCTTGTCGCGCTTCATCACCACGAAACGCTTGCCGTGAAAGGTGAAGGCCTGCTTCTCGTCTGGGATCGTCTGCGTCTCGTGAATGACCAGACCGGCGATCGTCGTCGCCTCCTCGTCCGGCAGATCCCAGTCGAGCGCCCGATTGAGGTCGCGAATCGCCACCGTGCCGTCGACGACGACCGAGCCGTCGGCCTCCTGCTTGACGCCTTGCATGTCGACATCGTGCTCGTCCGCGATCTCGCCGACGATCTCCTCGATGATGTCTTCCAGCGTCACCAGCCCTTCCATCTCGCCATACTCGTCGACGACGATGGCGAAATGCGCCTTGCGCCGCAGGAAGGCGTTGAGCTGATCCTGCAAGGTGGTGGTGTCGGGCACGAACCATGGCTTCGACGCGATCTTTGTCACGTCGATCTTGGAAAAGTCGTTGCCGACCTCGTTGAGCGCCCGCAGCAGATCCTTGGCATGCAGCACGCCGACGATGTTGTCGAGCGAGCCTTTCCAGAGCGGCATGCGGGTATGCGGGCTCTGCAGAATCTCGCGCACCACCATTTCCGGCGGATCGTCGGCGTTGACCGAGCGCATGTTGGTGCGGTGGACCATCACGTCCGAAACCTCGAGCTCCTCGAGTTCGAAAAGCGCGCCCAGCCGGTTGCGATCCTCGCGCGCCTGCCCGTTGCGGCGGGTCTCGTCGCCGTTCTCGTCCGGCTCATCCTGCTCGGGCTCCGTCGGTTCGATCGGCCGCAGACTGTAGCCGAGCGCCGCGAAGAGCCGCGTGCGCAAGAGAAACGCCAGCACGATCACGGCGGCAAGGACGGCTGCGGCGATCCAGCCGAAGTCGATCATCCGGGATGGCTCGCCTTGAGGAAGGACAGCACTTCGGAGGGCGGCACGTCCTTGGCGATAAAGGCCTGGCCGACGCCACGCGTCAGGATGAAGGTAAGCGCGCCGCGCGACACCTTCTTGTCCTGGGTGATGAAGCCAAGCAGCGTCTCGGCATCCGGCAGTTGGCCCGCTATGTCGGCCATCCGCCAGGGCAGGCCGACGGCGCGAAGGTGCGCCTCGACGCGCTCCGCGTCGTCCGGGCTCGCTAGATTGAGGCGCGCGGAGAAGCGGTGCGCCAGCGCCATGCCGATCGCGACCCCCTCGCCATGGACGAGACGGGCACCGTCATAATTCGTGGCGGCTTCGAGAGCATGCCCGAATGTGTGGCCGAGATTGAGCAGCGCCCGGTCGCCGGTCTCGAACTCGTCGCGGGCGACCACATCGGCCTTGGCGCGGCAAGCCTCGGCGATGGCTTCGGTCCGCTCCGGGCCGCCGGCGAACACCTTTTGCCAATTCTCCTCCAGCCAAGCGAAGAAGCCGGGACGGTCGATCAGCCCGTATTTGGCGAGCTCGGCATAGCCGGCGCGGAATTCGCGGATCGGCAAAGTGTCGAGCACGCCGGTGTCGGCAAGCACCAGTTTTGGCTGGTTGAAGACCCCGACCAGGTTCTTGCCGCGCGCGCTGTTGATGCCGGTCTTGCCGCCGACGGATGAATCGACCTGCGCCAGCAGCGATGTCGGCACCTGCACGAAGTTCATCCCGCGCCGCACGATGCCGGCGGCGAAGCCGGCAAGATCGCCGATGACGCCCCCGCCAAGTGCCACGACGACATCGCGCCGTTCGAGCTTGGCGGCGAGCACGCCGTCGACGACCTCCTCGAGGTGGGTGAAGCTCTTGGTCTTTTCGCCGGCCGGCAGGGTGATGACGGCGGCCTCGATGCCGCCTTTTTCCAGGCCGGCCTGCAGCGTTTCGAGATGCGCTGCGGCGACGTTCTCGTCGGTGACGATGGCCGCGCGCGTGCCGGGAAGGCGGCCTGCGATTTCGGTTCCTGAGCCGGAAAGCAGGCCGGGCCCGATAAGTATATCATAGGCACGGTCGCCGAGCCCGACCTCGACCTTCACCGGTTCGCTATGGCTCACGGCTCCACCTCGTCGTCGCTGGTGGCGATTGGCGCGATCCCGAGGTAAGCGCAAAGCGCGCATACCACCTCGCTGGCGATGACTTCCTTGCGGTCGTCACGGGTCGAAACCGTGAGGTCGGCGGTGGCATAGACCGGGTAGCGCTCGCCCATCAGCTTCTCCAGAACGCCGCGCGGATCCGGATTCTTCAACAGCGGCCGGTTCTGCTTTTTCGAAACCCGCTCCATCAGGAGATCGAGATCGGCCTTCAGCCAGACCGAGACGCCATGCGCATCGATCGACTCGCGCGTCTGCGCGTTCATGAAGGCGCCGCCGCCGGTGGAAAGCACCTGCGGGCCGTTTTCGAGCAGACGCAAGATCACGCGCTGCTCCAGCGCCCGGAACTCAGGTTCGCCATAACGCTCGAACAGCTCCGGCACGGTCATGCGCGATACGCTCTCGATCTCCTGGTCGCTGTCGATGAAGGGCAGGGAAAGCATCGTCGCCACCTTCCGGCCGATTGCGGTCTTGCCGGCGCCCATCAGGCCGACGAAGACGATCGAGCGGCTGCCGAGCCGCTCGAGCAGCGCGACACGGCCTTCGTCCGGCGGATTTGCTGGCAGCGCGTTCATGCGGAACCCTCTTTGCGCCGTATCGACATCAAAAGCCCGTTTGCGTCAAGCAGGCCGCCGCAGGCGGGCCAGATCGCCCCTCTTCCGTCGAGAAGCTTCCTCGACAAATCCTCTGCCCCAGCCCTTCGTCCTTGAATTGGCCGGAATGGCGTCCCATAAGGGCACAGGGTTTGGAATCGCAGAACAAGAAGACGGGCGAAGACTGAATGCCGACATTGTTTCGCTTTGTCGTGACGCTGGCGGTTCTTGCAGGCGTCGCTTATGGCGCGATGTTCGCGCTGGCGATGTTCGTGGAGCCGAAAAAGGCCGAAATGAGCGTGCGCATTCCCGCGGAAAAGCTCAATCCGAAGAAGAACTGACCCGGCCAAATGAACAGCGCGGCCCGCATCGAAGCCTTTCTGGAGATGATGAGCGCCGAGCGGGGTGCGGCCGAGAACACGCTTTCCTCCTACCGCCGCGACCTCGAAGACGCCTCCGAAGCTATCGGTGGCGGGCTGGCGGGAGCGGCAGCCGCCGACATCCGCGCCTATCTCGACGACATCGCGGCGCGTGGCTTCGCGCCGACCTCGCAGGCGCGCAAATTGTCGGCGATCCGCCAATTCTTCAAATTCCTCTATGCCGAAGGCCTGCGCGGCGACGACCCGACCGGCACGCTGGACAGCCCGAAGAAGCGCCGGCCGCTGCCGAAGACCATGACCGAGGCTGAGACGGGCCGCCTGGTCGACCGCGCGGCCGAGGAGGCGGGCGGGGCCGCGCCCGACGGCGACCGGTTGGCGGCGCTGCGCCTGCACGCGCTGGTCGAGGTGCTCTATGCCACGGGCCTGCGCGTTTCCGAGCTTGTCGGTCTGCCGGTGACGGTGGCGCTGCGCGACGACCGTTTCTTCATGGTGCGCGGCAAGGGCGACAAGGAGCGCATGGTGCCGCTGTCGGCCAAGGCGCGCGCCGCGATGCGGGCGTGGCTTGCCGCCAGGGCGGAGGTGCCGGCCTATGCCGACAGCCCGTTCCTGTTCCCAGCCTCTTCCGACAGCGGTCATCTCTCCCGGCAGGTTTTCGCACGCGATCTCAAAGGCTTGGCGGTGCGAGCCGGCATCGCCGCGACCAAGATCTCGCCGCATGTCCTGCGCCACGCCTTCGCCAGCCATCTCCTGCAGAACGGTGCGGATCTCAGGGCCGTGCAGCAACTGCTTGGCCACGCCGATATCTCCACCACGCAGATCTACACTCATGTGCTGGAGGAGCGGCTGGTGCGGCTGGTCAACGATCATCATCCGCTTGCCGACTAGGCTTCATATCGCTATGTGAGGGCGACGTTCCACCGCCCGGAGCCAGCATTTCCAGGGTTCCGCCAGCCACTGCCTTCCGACGGATCGGTCCGCCCCAGCATGTATAATTACCTCGATTTCGAAAAGCCGGTGCAGGATCTGGAACTCAAGATCCTTGAGCTGAAGAAGCTCGCGGAGAACGGCGAGGCGGTCGATGTCGCCGACGAGATCGGCAGGCTGGAGAAGCGTTCGCGCGATGCGCTGCGCGATCTCTACAAGGCGCTCACCCCTTGGCAGAAGGTCCAGGTGGCCCGCCATCCGGACCGGCCGCACTGCCTCGACTACATCAAGGGCTTGTTCAGCGATTTCACGCCGTTGGCCGGTGACCGCAATTTCGGCGACGACCAGGCGATCGTCGGCGGTTTTGCCCGTTTCCGCGGCGAGCCGGTGGCGGTGATCGGCCAGGAGAAGGGCTCCGACACGGCAAGCCGCATCAAGCACAATTTCGGTTCGGTACGGCCCGAGGGATACCGCAAGGCGGTTCGGCTGATGGAGCTTGCCGACCGCTTCAACATTCCGCTTTTGACGCTGGTCGACACCGCCGGCGCCTATCCCGGCGTCGGCGCCGAGGAGCGCGGCCAGGCCGAGGCCATTGCGCGCTCGACCTCAGCCTGCCTGGCGCTCAAAGTGCCGTCGATCTCGGTGGTCATCGGTGAAGGCGGCTCCGGCGGCGCCATCGCGATCGCCACCGCCAACCGTGTCTACATGCTGGAGCACGCCATCTATTCGGTGATCTCGCCCGAGGGCGCGGCCTCTATTCTTTGGCGCGACACCACCCGTTCCAAGGACGCTGCGACCAACATGAAGATCACCGCCCAGGATCTTCTCGAAATGAAGATCATCGATGCCATCGTTCCCGAGCCGATGGGCGGCGCCCAGCGTGCGCCGGAAACGGTGATTGCCGCCACCGGCGACCTGATCGCCAAGACGATGAAGGACTTTGCCGGCGCCAACACCGATTTCCGCGAGCAGCGCCGCGAGAAATATTTAGCGATGGGCCGCAGCCTTTAATGCATGTCGCGCAAAACTGTGCAGTGGTTTTGCGAAAGCGACATGCATGAAAACAAAGCACGTGAGTCTGCCCCAGCGCCACCCGTTTAATTCGGCCGCGCGCCGCAACTATGGCGGCAGTTAACATTTTCGCCACAAAAATGCCGCCGCATTCGGCTCAATGAAAATATCCGCGAGGGGTTGGCTATTGCTTGCGGTAAGGAATTTTCAAGGTTAACGGGCTTACGGTCCATTGGTGTTGAGCCTGCGGGCCGGCCATGCCGAGGCCGTTGGCCTGAGAGAAAAGACAAAGCCGTATCGATGTTTGCCAAGCTTGCCCGCACCGGAGTCCTTGTCGCCGCGATAGGCATCGCCGGCTGCAATGATTCGTCGATGAAGGATTTTGCGCCGGAGGCCAACAAGCCCCTGCCGGATAAGATCCTCGCCGACATGAAGGCCAAAGGCATGGTGCGCACCTCCTCGGTGATGGCGCGCATCTTCAAGGAAGAAGGCAAGCTGGAGATCTGGAAGGCCAAGACCAACGGCCGCTACGATCTCGTCGCCAGCTACGACATCTGCAAATGGTCGGGCAAGCTCGGCCCCAAATACACCGAGGGCGACCGCCAGGCGCCGGAAGGCTTCTACACGGTGCGTCCGTCGCAGATGAATCCGCGCTCGAACTACCATCTGTCCTTCAACATCGGCTATCCCAACGCCTACGACAGGGCCAACGGCCGCACCGGCTCCAATTTGATGGTGCACGGCGCCTGCTCCTCGTCCGGCTGCTATTCGATGACCGATGCCCAGATCGAGCAGATCTATGCTTTCGGCCGCGATGCCTTCCAGGGCGGCCAGACCGAGTTCCAGATCCAGGCCTTCCCGTTCCGCATGACCGCCGCCAATATGGCGCGCTACCGCAACGACCCGAACTACGAGTTCTGGAAGATGCTGAAGGTCGGCTACGACAATTTCGAAATCACCAAGGTCCCGCCGAAAGTCGACGTCTGCGAGAAGCGCTACGTCTTCAATCAAGTAGCGCCAGAAGGCACCACCTTCGACCCGACAGGCGCCTGCCCGGCAATGACACAGCCTGATTCGTTGAAAACGGCCTACGCCGACTACGAAAAGCGCTACGACGCCGCCTTCAACGCCGCGGTCAAGGGAAGCATACTGCCGCCTAAGCCGGCCATCGCCGGCATCAAGGAAGCCAGCATCGTCTCCGACTGGTCCAAGCGCCGCGCCCGCGGCGAGCGTGTGCCGATCGACCCGCCGTCGATGAATGCCGACGGCTCGGTAACCGAGACGACGCGCATGGGCCGCATCGATTCCCCGCTCGGCCGCAAGATGGCTGCGCTCGACGCGGAGAAGGAGGCCAAGCGCAAGGCCGAGGAGCAGCGGCTTGCGGCGATCGAGGCGGCCAAGGCCGCCAAGGCGCAAGCGCAGGCTGAAAAGGCAGCCGCCAAGGCGCAGGCCCTGGCCGAAAAGGAAGCCGCCAAGCAGGCGGCTCAGCAGCCGGTGGTCACCGCAGGCGTCGAGGCGGCTTCCGCGCAACCGGCGCCGGAAACGCAGCAGGCGGCAAGTGCCGACGAAGGCACGGTCTCGAAGCTGAAGAAGAAACTGCTCGGCATGTTCGGCGGCTGAGATTTCTCGATCTTGGCCGGATCCGCCGCTACCTACGATCTGAAGGGGCTGAACTGCCCGCTGCCGGTGCTCAAGGCGCGCAAGCGCCTGGCCGCGATGCGGCCCGGCAGCCGTCTGTGGCTGGAAACCACCGACCCGCTGGCCGTGATCGACATTCCGGCGTTCTGCGCCGATGCCGGCCACCAGCTGATCGAGACCGCGCCGGTCGACGGCGGCCATCGTTTCCTGGTCGAGCGCGGCGGCGCGGCATAGGCCAATCGGACCTCTGGGGCTACAGCCCGGCGATCGCCAGCGGATTGGCCTCGAGCGCCGCCCGGTCGGGCGTGTCGATCGACGGCTTGTTGGTGAAGGCGGAAAACAGCCGCTGGACATAATCTTCCGGCATGTCGAGCGTGATCAGCACCAGCCGCGTGCCGCGCTGTCCGTCCGGCCACGACGGCAGCCTGGCCGGCGGATGCAGGATCTTCTGCACGCCGTGGATCACCAGCGGCCGTGACGGATCCTCCTGAAGTTCGATGACGCCCTTCATGCGCAGCAGTTTTTCGCCATGCGTCGAGCGCAACAAATCGAGGAACATCTCGATCGCCGAGAACGGCACCGGCCCGTCATGGACGAGCGAGTGGGAGCGCACGCGGCCGTCGTGGCGGTGATCATGATGATGGGGGTTGTGTTCATGACCGTCATCATGGTGGTGATGATCATGCGCCGCCTCCTCTCCGAGCCAGCGCCGCACGTCGGCGCTCTTGGTTTCGGGATTGTAGAGGCCGCAATCGAACAGCGACGCTGCCCCGGTAGCGGGGCCATTGACGTCGAGCAGGACCGCGCTCGGATTTATCTGATGAAGTCGCGTCCGCAGGGCCTCGACGTCGCTTGCCTCGGCGAGATCGGTCTTGGTCAGCACGATGCGGTCGGCGACAGCCGCCTGCTTCACCGCCTCGACATGGTTATCGAGCGTGGCCGCCCCGTTGACGCCGTCGACCAGCGCGATGACGCCGTCGAGCCGGAAAGCCTGTACCAGCGCTGGATGCGCCATGATCGACTGCAGCACCGGTGCAGGATCGGCAAGGCCGGTGGTTTCGACCACGACGCGCGCCAGCCTGGCGATGCGTCCGGTCTGCAGCCGGTCGACGAGGTCGGCCAGCGTATCGACGAGTTCGCCGCGCACCGTGCAGCAAAGGCAGCCGTCGGAAAGCTGGATGATGCCGTCTGAGGCTTGCTCGACGAGCAGATGGTCGATCGCCACCTCGCCGAACTCGTTGATGATGACGGCCGTGTCGGCAAGCGCCGGATCCTTGAGCAGCCGGTTGAGCAGCGTCGTCTTGCCGGCCCCGAGAAAGCCGGTGAGCACCGAGACGGGTATGGGAAAGCCGCTGCGCCCGGTCATGGCGAGTTTGCCGCCTTGGCCGGCTGATCCCCCTGCGCTGCAGCGGCAGCGGTCGCGGCGGGTGTGGCGCCGGCCGGCAGAGGCTTGTCGGGCCGCCAGCTGGGCAGCGGCACATCGGCATAGTTCTGATCGGTCTGGTCGACGAAAGCCTTGGGCGCCGGCCCGGTGGCCCCGCCAAGGCCGACCGCGATCAACGTCGGGTGATCGAGTTTCACCTGATAGGGCGATTTGGCCTTGTCCTTGGCGGCGACGGCAGGCGCCGCCTCCGACTGCTGTTCCTTCGGCTTCTTCTTGCAGATCTCGTCCTGCAGGTCGTTGGGCGACAGCGTGTCGCCATATGGCTTGAGCGCCGCGAGCGTCGTCGACCCGGCCGCCGGCGCGTCAAAACCCTGGTCGAGCAGCTTCGCCGCCGCTTCGGCGCGGCTGATGGCGGATTTTTCGCCGAGCACCACGGCAACCAGTGTGCGGCCATCGCGCGTCGCCGAGCCGATCATGTTGAAGCCCGAGGAGCAGACGAAGCCGGTTTTCATACCGTCGGCGCCGGGATAGCGCCCGATCAGCAGATTGTAGTTCGGGATCGCCTTCTTTCCGACGGCAAGACCCTCGATGGAGAACCACGGCGCATATTGCGGGAAGTCGTTGCGAAGCGCCGTCACCAGGACGGCGAGGTCGCGCGCGGTCGTGTACTGGTCGGGCGAGAACAGCCCATTCGGGTTGACGAAATGCGTTCCGACCATGCCGAGCCTGGCGGCCTCGGCATTCATGCGGTCGGCGAAGGCGGCCTGCGATCCGCCGATGTTCTCGCCGACGGCCATGGCGATGTCGTTGGCCGACTTGACCAGCATCATCTTCAGCGCATTGTCGAGCCGCATGACCGATCCGGGCTTGAAGCCCATCTTGCTCGGCGGCTCGCCGGCCGAATGTTTCGTCACCTTAATCGGCGAATCGAGCGCCACCTCGCCGGCGGCGATCGCCCGGAACGCCACATAGGCCGTCATCAGCTTGCTCAGCGAGGCCGGATACCAGCGCTTGAAGGCGTCCTGATGCTCCAGCACCTTGCCGCTATTCAGGTCGAACAGCACCACCGGATTGGCGCGCGCAGTGCCGGAAAGCATCGGCAGCGCCAGCGCCCCCGCAAGCAATAGGTTGAGGAAATGCCTTTGCCGCATGATCAATTCCGAAATCGCCTCTTGCCGTAGTTGCCGCTGGCTCCGTAAGATTTCGCTGCGCGATGGCCAGCATACTGCGGACCGACCCTCGACTCCGGGCCGCATTATGCGGTGCTATTTACCCTATGTGACGTCAAAATGGCAAAGCGCCAGACGATCACACTTGCCGGGCAGCGGCCCTGAACTGCCTGCCCCAACAAAGAAATGGAACGATTATGCCAATTCTCAACCGTGCCGCGGAAATGCAGGAAGAAGTCGCGGGCTGGCGGCGCCATCTGCACCAGACGCCGGAACTGAACTTCGACGTTTTCCAGACCGCCGCCTTCGTCACCGCCAAGCTGCAGGCTTTCGGTTGCGACGAGGTTGTGACCGGCCTCGGCAAAACCGGCGTCGTCGGCATTATCCGCGGCCGCAAGGGCGAGGGTCCGGCCATCGGCCTGCGCGCCGACATGGACGCTTTGCCGATCAACGAGATCACCGGCAAGCCCTACGCGTCGAGCGTTCCCGGCAAAATGCATGCCTGCGGCCATGACGGCCACACCGCCATGCTGCTCGGCGCAGCCAAATATCTCGCCGAAACGCGCAATTTCGCCGGCTCCGTGGCGGTGATCTTCCAGCCCGCCGAGGAAGGCGGCGGCGGCGGCAACGAAATGGTCAAGGACGGCATGATGGACCGCTTCGGCATCTCGAAGGTGTTCGGCATGCATAACATGCCCGGCCTTCCCGTCGGCGAGTTCGCCATCAAGCCCGGCCCGATCATGGCGGCGACCGCCGAATTCACCATCACCGTCAAGGGGCATGGCGGCCATGCGGCGATGCCGCACGCCACGATCGACCCGATCGTCATTACCAGCCAATTGGTGAGCGCTTTGCAAACCATTGCCTCACGCAGCACCGATCCGGTCGAGGCCGTCGTCGTGTCGGTGACCAAATTCCATGCCGGCGATGCCTACAACGTCATACCGGAAAAAGCCGAGATCGCCGGCACGGTGCGCACGCTGAAAAAGGAAGTGGCCAGGAAAGCGGAAGAGAAAATCCGCGCCATTTGCGCTGGCCTCGCATCAGCCTTCGGCGCGACGATCGAGGTCGACTACGACCCCAACTATCCCGTCACTTTCAACCATCCGGAAGAGACGGCCTTCGCCAGCGATATTGCCGCCGGCGTCGCCGGCGACGCGAATGTCCACCGCGCCATCCAGCCGGTGATGGGCGGTGAGGATTTTTCCTACATGCTGGAAGCGCGCCCCGGCGCCTTCATCTTCATCGGCAACGGCGACACCGCCGGCCTTCACCATCCGGCCTATGACTTCAACGACGAGGTCATCCCGCACGGCATGAGCTATTGGGTGAGGTTGGCGGAGACGGCGCTGGCCGCCTGACCGCTTTGCCCGGAGGCGACCTTCCCGGCCGATTGGCGCCGATCGGCCGGTAACGCCTCTTGGCGAACCGGCCCGAAGCGTTTATGTGTCGGGCCGCGTGGTCCCGTAGCTCAGTAGGATAGAGCGGCAGATTCCTAATCTGTAGGTCACAGGTTCGATTCCTGTCGGGATCACCAACTAAATCAAAGGGTTGGCTGACTTTTGCAATGCTCCCACGTTGCATTTTCTTGTAACTGGGCTCCCGTTGCCTCCCCTTCGCTCGAATCTCAAGCACTCCCTGGCCGCCGCGGTGAGAGCGCGAACAGCGGCAATCAGATGCGCCGGCCCGTCTTGGCGTCGAACAGATGCGCCGAGGCGCGGTCGATCTCGATCCGCACGCTCTCGCCTTGCTTCAGCGCCAGCCGCTCGCGGAAAAGGCAGGAGATCACCTCTCCGCCGCAGTCGACCGTGGCGAAGATTTCCGAGCCGGTCGCCTCCATGAGCGTGACTGTGCCGGAGAGACCCTGGCCGGTCGCCCGGATATGCTCGGGACGAATGCCGTAGACCAGTTCCCTTCCCGCGGCTTCGCTCGGCCGGATGCCTTGCGGTAGCGGCAAAGTCAGCCCACCGGCGCTGCGGAAGATGCCCTCCTCGATGTGGCCGTGGATGAAGTTCATGGCCGGCGAGCCGATGAAGCCGGCAACGAACAGATTGGCCGGCCGGTCGTAGAGATCGAGCGGCGCGCCGACCTGCTCGACCAGACCGTCGTGCAGCACGACGATCTTGTCGGCCATGGTCATCGCCTCGATCTGGTCGTGCGTGACATAGATGGTGGTGGTGCCGAGCCGCTGATGCAGCGCCTTGATCTCGCCGCGCATCTGCACGCGCAATTTGGCGTCGAGATTGGAGAGCGGCTCGTCGAACAGAAACACCTGCGGGTCGCGCACGATGGCGCGGCCCATGGCGACGCGCTGGCGCTGGCCGCCGGAAAGCTGGCGCGGATAGCGGTCGAGCAGCTTCTCGAGGCCGAGAATGCCGGCTGCCCGCTTCACCCGGCTCGCGGTATCGGCCGGATCGGCTTTCTTGATCTTGAGCGCGAAGCCCATATTGTCCGCCACCGTCATGTGCGGGTAGAGCGCGTAGTTCTGGAACACCATTGCGATGTTGCGGTCCCGTGCCCTGAGGTTGTTCACGGTGCGCTCGCCGATTGCGATCTTTCCGGCCGAGATCGTTTCCAGCCCCGCGATCATGCGCAGCAGCGTCGACTTTCCGCAGCCCGACGGTCCGACCAGGATGACGAACTCGCCATCGGCGATATCGACGCTGACATCGTGGATGATCCGAGTGGCTCCGAAAGCCTTCTGCACGTTGTTGATGCTTACCGATGCCATTGCGTATCTCCGAAAGAATGAGGGCGGATCAGGCGCTCAGCCACCCTTGACCGCGCCGGCCGTCAGCCCCGCGACGATCTGCCGTTGCGCGAACATGGTCAGCACCAGCACCGGCAGCGTCACCACGAGCGCTGCGGCGGCGAGCGGCCCCCAGCTCACCTGCTCGTAGGACAGCATGTTGTAGACCGCGACCGGCAACGTCCGCGTCTCGCGGCTGGCGAGCACGACGCCGAAGACGAAGTTGTTCCACGAGAAGATGATCGACAGGATAAAGGCGACGACGATGCCGGGCTTGGCGATCGGCAGCGCGACCAGGCGAAACACCTGCCACGAACTGGCGCCGTCGATGTTGGCGGCCTCCTCCAATTCCATCGGCGTCGTCTCGAAATAGCCGATCATCACCCAGACCACGATCGGCACCGTCACCACCAGATGGATGATGATCTGCGGCCACAGCGTGCCGAGGATGCCCAGCCACTGAAACAGGAGGAACAGCGGGATGAGATAGGAAAGCCCGGGCGTCATGCGGGCGATCATGATGACGATCGCCGAGCGTTCCGCCTTGAGCCTGGCGATGCCATAGCCGGCCGGCACTCCGATCAGCAGCGCCAGCAGCGTCGCCGTGCCGGTCACCAGCACCGAGTTCCACAGATAGAGCAGGAAATTGTTCTCCTCGAACACCTTTGCGTAGTTCGACCAAGCGAAGCGCTCCGGGATCAGGATCGGCGGATAAGCGCCGTTGTCGATCTCGAACTTCAGCGACAGCGAGATCATCCAGAGGAAGAACAGGATCGCCGGCGAGACCAGCACCAGCGCCGCGAAGAACAGGCCTATCTTGTTGAGCAGCCGCGAGCTCACCTATTTGCCCTCCGTGTCGACCCATTGCGAGCGCTGGCGCAGCATCAGGAGGATGAAGGACAGGGCCACGATGACGATGAAGAACACCACCGCCATGGCCGAGCCGTAGCCCATGTCGTAATAGGAGAAGGCGGTGTTGTAGAGATAGATGTTGATTGTTTCCGATGCCGTGCCCGGCCCACCTTGGGTCATCGCGTAGATGATATCGAAGCTCTTGAGCGCATCGATCGTGCGGATGATGACCGCGATCATCAGAAACGGCGCGATCATCGGCAAGGTGAGGTAGCGGAACTGCTGCCAGGCATTGGCGCCGTCGATCTCGGCGCTTTCGAACGGCTCGCGCGGCACGGATGCCAGCCCACCCAGCACGATCAGCATCACCAGCGGCGTCCACTGCCAGGTCTCCACCGCGACCAGCGAAGGAATGACGGTGTTGGCGTTGAAGATCCACTCCTGCGCCGGAATGCCGACCAGCGACAGGAGATAGTTGAGCACGCCGAGCTGCGGATGGAACATCATGGTCCAGACCAATGCCACGGCGACGGGTGTGGCCATCATCGGCATCACGAAGACGCCGCGCAGCAGGCCGCGCAAGGCAAACCTGGCGTCGAAAATGAGCGCGGCGACGGTACCGAAAAACATCGGCGCGACCACCGACAGGAAAGTATAGATCAAGGTATGCCAGAGCGATTCCCAAAACCGCGGATCGCTCGCCAGGCGCATATAATTTTCCATCCCGGCAAAGCTTCGCGATTGGCCGAGCGTCCAGCTGTTGACGCTCATCCACAACGTGAAGGCCCAGGGAAAGACGATCACGGCGCCGACGACGACGAGCGCAGGAATGACGAAAGGCCAGTAGTTTGGAGCCAGCCGGATCGGCTGGCTCTCTTCGACGGCTTGTGTCGTCACCCCTGCGCGTTCCGGGGCGATGGCGGACATCAGCCTTGCTCGCTCCTGTCGAGAACCGGCTGGAACTGTTCGGTGGCCTTCTTCAGTTCGTCGGCGGGATCGGCGCCGGCAATCATGTTGGTCAGCGCCACGCCATAGATGTCGCGGAACTCGGTGACCGGGATGATGACCGGCAGCGCCAGCCGGCTGATATTGCCTGAGCCGACCACGGCATCCAGCCAGCTCGGCGGCATGGTGACGCCTTCGCGCACCTTGGGGTCTTCCAGCACCGACTTGCGGAACGGCACGCCGGCGCCGGCCTGCAGCAGGCGCGCGCCCATGGCGGGTGACACGGCCCACTGGCAGAACAGATAGGCCGCTTCCTTCTTCGCGCTGGCGGACGTCACGCCGATGCCGTCGCCGAAAGTACCCGCGGCATGCGCCTTGGGACCCTTCGGCATGACGCCATAGCCGACCTTGCCGACGACGCGCGATTTTTCCGGATTTTCCATCGGCGGCGCGAAGCCCACGCCATCGAACCACATGCCGATCTTGCCCTGCAGGAAGGCGGATTGCGCCTCGGCCCAGTTGAAGCCGGTGACGCCGGGAGGCGCGGCCTTGGTCATCAGCCGCTGATAGAGGGCGGCAGCCTCGATCGCCTCCGGCGAGGTGGTGCGCAGCTTGCCGTCGCTGCCGAGCGGCGTCATGTCGTAGCCGAGCATCAGCGACGTCCACACCGGCGTGTTGGCGTTCTTGAGACCGCGTGCGACGAAACCGAAGGTGTTGCTTGAGGGATCCGTCAGCGCTTCGGCGGCAGCCACCAGCTGCTCGAAGCTCTCGGGATATTTTATACCTTTGGCGTCGAACAGCTCCTTGTTCCAGTAGAGGATCCAGTAGTCGACCGAGAATGGCAGCGAGCGCAGCACGCCCTGGCCGTCCTTGGCGAACTGGATGCCCGCCTCGGCGAAGTCGCTTTCGGTCAGGCCTGGATCGGTGAGGCCCGGATCGGCAACGAAGCCGGAAATGTCGGCCAGCCAGCCGCCCTTCTCGAACTGGCGCTTCTGCACATGGTAGCTCAGATGCACGACGTCGAAGCTCGGCTTGCCAGAGCTGAGTTCGATCACCGTCTTCTGGCGCTGCTGCTGTTCGGGTGTCGCCTCGGCATTGACCTTGATGCCGGTCAGCTCCTCGAACTCCGCGAGATTCTTCAGGATGGTGTCGCTGCGCGGGCTCTTGACCAGGTTGACGTCGAGCGTTGTGCCGGCAAAGCGCTTCCAGTCGACGCCCGCGGCGAAGCTCGGACGAAGACCGACGAGGCCGGTGGTGGCGAGAGCCGCGGTTCCCTGGAGCAGCTGCCTTCTGGTTGGACTGAATGGATTGGACGACATTTCTTCCTCCCGGTTGTCGTTGTCGATTACGCCACGACGATTGCGGCGCGGTTTTGCTTCCTCAAATCTGCAGCGCCAGCCGGCGCGCATTGTCGATGTGCTGGCTGATCGCCTCGACCGCCATCTGCGGATCGCGTTTCTCCAGGGCCTCGATCACCGCAAGATGCTCGCGCATGACCGGCACGACGCGACCGTCGATGCGGAACCGCTCCTGATGGATGAGCCGGATCTTCACCGAATTTACCAGATAGGCCTTGGCGATGATCTCGTTGCCCAGCGCGCTGATGAAGGTGTCATGCATAGCCCAGTCGATGTTCTGGGCCTTGGCTTCCATTTCGGGGGTCGGGGTCTGCGCCAGCGCTTGGGCGAGCATGTCCTCGTGCTCGCGCCTGAGACCCGCAATCTCGGCGTCGGACGCGTTGACGGCAAACAGCGCGACCGCCTCGCGCTCCATGAACAGGCGGAACTGGAAAGCCTCGCGGATCAGGCTGATGTCGATATGCGCGATCTGCATGCCGCGTTGCGGTATGGTGGTCAGCAGTCCCTCGGCCTCGAGCCGCGGCACGATCTCGCGGATGGCTCCGAGCGGCAGGCCGGTGAAGGCGACCAGCTCGCGCTGCGAAACGAACTGGCCGGGCCTGAGGTCGCGGGCCAGCAGATGCCGCGTGAAGCTGGCATAGGCCTTCTCCCTGAGGGTTGCCGGTTCGCTCGTGTCGTCCATGCCGATCAGCGCCCTCCCCGGTTCAGGCTGCCTGTGTCGCAAACAGCCTGTCGTAAGCGGCGCCAAGCTGCTGCCGTTCCTGCAAGGCTACCGGCACGAGCGGCGGCCGAACCGTCAGCCAGCGTTCGTCGCCGGTTTGGCGCGCCACCATGGCCTTCACCGCCGGGATGACCGGATGCCGGAGCAGTTCGAGGACGAAGCTTTCCACGCGGGAGTCGTCGCGTCCGCTCTCGATCATGGCGCGCAGTTCGCCGGCGGCGAAATTGGCCATGCCGGAAATCGCGCCCTGGCCGCCGATCCGCACCGCCGGCGCCAGATGCCGTTCGTCGCCGATGAGGATGATCAGGTCGCCATGCGTCTTGAGCAGCGCTTCGCTGTAGCCCCAGTCTCCACCGGAATCCTTGACCCCGGCGACCACGCCCGGATACGCCTTGCGAAGCCGGCCGATCAGGTCGAGCGACAGCTGCACCGTCGTGACCGAGGGGATGTTGTAGAGTAGCATGCCGCGGGCTAGCGGACCGAGCGCGGCGAACACGGCGCCGAACCAGCCGAACAACCCATCGTCACGGACATTCTTGAAATAGCTCGGCGGCGCCAGAAGGATGTTGCGGGCGCCGCGCTGCAACGCCTGGCGGCACTGCTCGGCAGCGTCCTCCGCCGCATCGACCAGCACGCCTGCAACGAGTTGGTCGGCGGATATGCCCGCCGCAAGCATGGCATCGATGACCGCCTGCCGCTCCGCCGTACCGACGGAAGCGCCTTCGCCGGTGGTGCCGAACAGCGTTACGCTGCTGCAGCCAGCATCGAGACAGGCCTTAGCATGCTCGGTCATCAGCGGAACGGCGATCCGCCCGGCTGCATCAAAGGGCGTTGTGAGCGCAACCGACAGACCAAAGCGCGAACCCACCTGCAATTCTCCATTCATCAATCTGCGAGCAGGCATAGCATACTGACATGTTAGTTGTAAACAAAGCTCTCGGTCACGCTTGGCTGCGGCTGGAAACAATTCACACTGCCTGTAGAGCCAGTCCCGCCAGCGCGGATGCCGCGAGCGTCGGCAGCATGCCGGCCTTCAGCCTGAGCATGGCGACCATCGCCGCCGCCGACAGCAGCGCCGCGCGCCAGTCGAGCGAGGAAACGACCGGGACCTCGACGCCCCAGCCGACGCTCTCGACTTTGCCGAAGACGACATGCAGCGCGAACCACAGCGCAAGGTTCATCACCACGCCGACGACCGCTGCCGTTATCGCACCGAGCGCCGCCGACAACGCCTTGTTCTGCCGCAGCTGCTCGATGTAGGGCGCTCCGAGGAATATCCAGAAGAAGCAGGGCGCAAAGGTAGCCCAGAGCGTCAGCGCCGCCCCCATCGACCCTGCAAGCAGAGGGCTGAGCGTACCCGCATGGCGATAGGCGGCGGCGAAGCCGACGAATTGCAGCACCAGGATCAGCGGTCCGGGCGTCGTCTCGGCAAGTCCGAGCCCGTCGACCATTTCTCCGGGCGAAAGCCAGCCGAACGAGGTCACCGCGGCTTGCGCGACATAGGCAAGAACCGCATAGGCGCCGCCGAAGGTGACGACCGCCATCAGGCTGAAGAAGCCGCCGATCTGCGCCCATACGCTCCCTGGCCCTGCCAGCACGGCGATCAGGGCCACCGGTCCGAGCCAGATCGGCAGCCAGATGGCGATGGTCCGGGCTGCGTGCCATTTGGTCGGCACGGTGTGGCCGAGCTCGCCGCGCTCGAACATCAGGTCGACCACGCCGCCTCTGTCGGCGGCGGCGTTGCCCTTGCCGTGTGCCGAGCCCGAAAACAGCCCTGGTGCAAAGCGATTGCCGACCCAGCCAATGAGTCCCGCCGCAAGCACGATCAGCGGAAACGGCAGCTTGAGGACATAGATGGCGAGAAAGGCCGCCACCGCGATGGCCACCATGACCCGGTTCTTCAGCGCCCGCTTGCCGATGCGGATCACCGCTTCGACGACGACCGCCAGCACCGCCGCCTTGATGCCGAAGAACAGCGCCTCGATGACCGGCGCGTCGTTATAGAGCATGTAGAAACTGCTCAAGGCAAGCATGACCAGTGCGCCCGGGAGCACGAACAATGTCCCGGCGACGAGGCCGCCGGCCGGCCGGTGCAGCAGCCAGCCGATATAGACGGCAAGCTGCTGCGCCTCGGGACCCGGAAGAAGCATGCAGTAGTTCAGAGCATGCAGGAACCGCTCCTCGCCGATCCAGCGGCGCTCCTCGACCAGTTCCTTGTGCATCAGGGCGATCTGCCCGGCCGGCCCGCCGAAAGAGAGCAGGCCGATCTTGGCCCATAGCCGCGTCGCTTCACTGAAGGTCGGCACAGCCGGGACACCGACCGGCTGCGCGGCGCTGTCCTTGGCAAGCACGGTCATTGTTGCTTACCCCCAGCCGGCCAGTTATGCGTCTCGTCCGTGGCGTCGCGGCACCAGCGGAAGAAAGCGTCATAGAGCAGCATGCCGGCTTCGAGCTGTTCCAGGTCGTCGCGGAACATGCGCGACAGGCCGAGCGACGCGGCGAGAAACCCGGCAGCCTGCGGCACCAGGTCGAGACGCGCTGTATCCGCGCCGCGCACGATCAGCGCCAGACGATCGAGCGCCTCGGTGCGCAGGCCGAACTCCTCGATCATCGTGTCGAAGGTGCAATGATTGCCGCGATGGCTCCAGAACACGCCTTCGATGTCGAAGGGCACCGCGGCGAAGCGGTCCGCGACCAGGGGCACCTCGGCCGGGTCGACGAACAGGAACACGGCGCCAGGATCGACAAATCGCCGGATCAGCCAGGGGCAGGCGATGCGATCGACCTTCGGCCGGGAACGCGTGACCCATACGGTGCGACCCTTACCGTCGCGGGGCGGAATGGCGTCGGCCGCGACCAGCGGCGCCTTGGCGGCGGCCCAGGCCTCGAAACCGCCTTCCAACGATTCCGCCGGAATGCCCTCGTGGCGCAGCCACGCGGCAGCGCCTTGCGAGAGCTTCTCTCCGCGCTGGCAGATGACCACGATCTTGGATCCGGAGAAGTCGGCCGCCCAGGTCGAGACGGTTCTGAAGTCGCGCCGGCAAGAAGCCGGTAGCAGCCGCGGATCGGCTTGAAAGTCGTCGTCGATGCGTACGTCGACGAGACGAGGTGCATCCGGCAAGCCGACCAGTCGGGCAAGCTGCGGCACTGTGATCTGAGTTGTTGACGGCATGGCGTCCACCTCCTGAACGAAGAGAGTTTGGACGCGATCGTTGGGCTGACGCCTCACGGGGTCGTCGCGGGGAACCCCTTAGCCAGGATGCTGGAACGCTCCCCTGCGATTGTCAAGAATTCTTGTCGAGGGAGGCGCGGCCCCGCACCTTCTTTGGAGGCTGCACTTACTGCGCCGTCCAACCGCCATCCATCGGCAGGGTTGTGCCGGTCATCTGCTTGGCCGCATCCGAGCACAGGAACAGCGCCAGCGCCGCCAGTTCCTCAACGCTGACGAACTCCTTGGTCGGCTGCGCGGCAAGCAGCACATCGTGCTTGACCTGTTCCTCGGTCATGCCGCGCGCCTTCATCGTGTCGGGGATCTGCTTCTTGACCAGCGGCGTCCAGACATATCCGGGCGCGATCGCATTGACGGTGATGCCATCCTGCGCGACTTCCAGCGCCACCGTCTTGGTCAGGCCGGCAATGCCGTGCTTGGCCGAGACATAGGCCGACTTGAACGGCGAGGCGACCAGCGCATGGGCCGAGGCCGTGTTGATGATGCGGCCCCATTTGCGGCTCTTCATGCCCGGCAGCACCGCCTTGATGGCATAGAAGGCGGCAAGCAGGTTGATGCGGATGATTGCTTCCCACTTGTCGTCGGGGAACTCGTCGATCGGCGCGACATGCTGGATGCCGGCATTGTTGACCAGGATGTCGAGGCTGCCGAACGCCTCCTCGGCCTCGCGGATCATGGCGGTGACCGCCCCGCCGTCCATCATGTTGGCGCCGGAATAGCGGCACTTGACGCCGAAATCCCTCTCGATGCCGGCGCGCTCCTTTTCGATCGCCGCGGCATCGCCCAGGCCGTTGATGGTTACGTTGGCGCCCTCGGCGGCAAAGGCGCGGGCGATTGCAAGGCCGATGCCGCTGGTCGAGCCAGTGACGAGCGCATTCTTGGAAGACAGGGAACCCATGGCAGATCTCGCACGTGGAGGGAGGGACTGTTGAAGCACATAGTTTGTGCGTCGCAACATAACAATGCCATGCCCATATTTCGGTGCGATTACAATGTTGTGATGCAGTTCGAGCGACAGGAAGCTGGCGGTCCTAGGGCGTACATGGCACTGTCATGGTGCCATGCAACATAATCCCCTGTGCGTGTCGCGTGTGTCATTCCTGAAGGGTGAACAGCTTGGAAATCGCCGAAGTCGTGAAGCGCGCCTATGCGATGCCGCTTACCAACCCTTCCTTTCCGCCAGGCCCCTACCGTTTCTTCGACCGCGAATACATCATCATCACCTACCGCACGACGCGCGAGGCGCTGGAAGCCGTCGTGCCGAAGCCACTCGAGATCGATGAGCCGCTGGTCAAGTATGAGTTCATCCGCATGCCGGATTCGACCGGCTTCGGCGACTATACCGAGACCGGTCAGGTGATCCCCGTGCGCTTCGGCGGACAACATGGCAGCTATGTCCATTCCATGTATCTCGACGACGACGCGCCGATCGCCGGCGGCCGCGAGCTCTGGGGATTCCCGAAGAAGCTGGCCAGCCCCAAGATCGTGCATGAGGGCGAAGTGGTGGTCGGCACCCTCCACTATGGCAGCGTGCTCTGCGCCACCGGCACCATGGGCTACAAGCACCGCGAGGCCGACCACGACCAGGTGCTCGCCTCGCTCGCCGCGCCAAACTTTCTGGTCAAGGTCATCCCGCATGTCGACGGCAGCACGCGCATCTGCGAGCTGGTCCGTTACTACCTCACCGACGTGACGCTGAAGGAAGCCTGGGCGGCGCCGGCCGCGCTCGACCTTCGGCCGCATGTCACGGCCGACGTCGCCAAGCTGCCGGTACTGGAGGTGGTCTCGGCCGTCCACTTCACCGCCGATCTGACGCTCGGACTGGGCGAGGTCGTTCACGACTATCTCGCCGGCCGGTCCGCGACCAGCGCAATCCAGCCGGAGAAGGCTCGTGCTTGAACGCACCCCAAAAACGGCGGCAGCCGCCACCATCGAGGAAATAACGGCGCAATACGACCGCATCGCCCTGGTGTTCCAGGGGGGCGGCGCGCTGGGCGCTTATCAGGCCGGTGTCTATCAGGCGCTGTCCGACGCCGGCTGCGAGCCGACCTGGCTGTCCGGCGTCTCGATCGGCGCGATCAACGCATCGATCATCGCCGGCAACGAGCCGAGCCGGCGCCTGCAGCGGCTGGAGCAGTTCTGGCAGACGGTCTCGGGCCGCAAGATCTGGGCCTATACGCCCGAAGGCGACATCTATCGCGACATCCGCAACCGCACTTCTTCGTGGATGACGATGACTATGGGCCAGCCCGGCTTCTTCAAGCCACGCCATCCCAATCCCTGGTTCCAGCTGCCGGGGGCGGAAGGCGCTACCAGCTTCTACGACACCGCCGAGCTGAAGGACACGCTGGAAAGCCTGATCGACCTCGACATTCTGAACGACGGTAAAAAGCGGCTGAGTGTCGGCGCCGTCAATGTCAGGACCGGCAACTTCGTCTATTTCGACACCGACAAGGTGCGCATCGGACCGGAGCACATCATGGCGAGCGGCGCGCTGCCGCCGGCCTTCCCCTCGATCCGCATCGAGGGCGAGTACTACTGGGACGGCGGCATCGTCTCCAACACGCCGCTGCAATATCTGCTCGACCAAGAGGAGGACCGCACCTCGCTGGTCTTCCAGGTCGATCTGTTCAGCGCTCGCGACGTGCTGCCGCGCGGCATGGCCGACGTGCTGTCGCGTCACAAGGACATCATGTATTCCAGCCGCACGCGCCAGAACACCGACAATTTCCAGCGCATCCATGCGCTGAAGATGAAGCTGCTCGATGCACTGAAGCGCGTTCCGCCGGAATTTCTGATAGAGGGCGAGAAGGAATTGATTGCCGACTATTCCGACGCCGGCGTGGTCAACATCGTCCACCTGATCTACCAGCACAAAGGCTACGAAGGCCACGCCAAGGACTATGAGTTCTCGGGGACCTCGATGCGCGAGCACTGGGAGATGGGCCTCGAGGACACCGAACGGACGCTGCGCCACAAGCAGTGGCTGATGCTGCCGACCAATGTCGAAGGCGTCGCCATCCACGACCTGCATCGCGAAGACCCAACCTGATACCTTTCACTCGGCAAGTATGACCCGCCGTCGGAAAAGTCCGGCGGATCTTTTTGCCTGCCGGTGAGCGCTCGCGCCATGCACTGGATACAAATGAAGACGGCGGCGCGAACGGCGCCGTCTTTGTCTCAGCGTCTTTGCCGCCCCTGATGTGAGGCCTGCGACCTATCCGGCTATCTTGAGCAGCGAGGAAACCAGGAGCTTGTGCTCCTGCTGCGACAGCACGTCTGAATCGAAAAGATTCATGCTGCGTAGCCCCTCGATGGCGAGGAAACAAACCAGCAGCGAGCCGAGGTCGTCCGTTTCCCCCTTCAGCCTTTCGAACAGCTGCCGTTTGAACGCTTTGATCGGCGTCAGGAATTCCGGATCCTCGGCGATCGCGGAGAACATCCAGGAGGCCGAAGGTTTCGGCTTCTCGCAATCATCGGCCGAGAGCCGTATGTAGGCCGCGAGCGCGCTTTCATCGCTTGCCTCGGCCGTGCGTTCTTCGAGCGCCTGCTCGAAAGCACTGAGGTAATTCTCGACCAGCCCCTGCATCAGCTTGGCCTTGGTCGGGAAATTGTAGAGCAGACCGCCCTTCGACACGCCGGCCCGATTGGCGATGGCGTCGAGCGACAGGCTTCCCGGGCCCGCCTCGCGCGCCACGTCGGCTGCCGCTGCAAGTATCCTGTCGCGCGAGTTTGCCCTGCGAGCTTTCATCACGCCTTCCCTTACATTAGGCCTTGTGGAATTGACAAGACCGTCCAGACGGTACAGTAAGGCGCCCGCAATTTGAAATCGGGATTTATCGTCGATATGTGTCCCGGCAATTGACGTTGCCGGTTGCCGGCTCGAGGGGAACTATCCGTGAAGCGCTTCTTCATCATCACCGGAATTCTGCTGCTGCTCGCCGTGGTGTGCGCCGGCATCGTCGGCTTCAACCTGTTTCGCGACAATGCGATCAAGCAGTTTTTCGCCACCATGAAACCGCCGGCGGCGACAGTGTCGACCATCGTGGCGAAGCCTTCGAACTGGACGCCCGGCGTCGAGGCGATCGGCACCGTCAACGCCGTGCGCGGCGTCGACCTGACCGTCGAGACCGCCGGCATCGTCAAGGACATCCTCTTCCACGCCAACCAGAAGGTTGCGGCCGACGCTGTGCTTCTGCAGCTCGACGATGCCGTCGAGAAGGCCGATCTGGTGGCACAGAAGGCTCAGGCAGCATCCGACCAGGCGGCGCTGACCCGCGCGCTGGAATTGCAGCGGCGTGGCGTCGGCACCGACGCTACGCTTGATGCCGCGCGCGCGGCGGCGACCGCATCGGCCGCGCAAGTGAACAAGCTGCAAGCCGTGCTCGACCAAAAGCAACTCGCAGCTCCCTTCACCGGGACGGTCGGCATTCCGAAGATCGACATTGGCCAATATCTGGCGCCCGGCAACTCAGTCGTCACGATCCAGGATCTGGACACGATGCGGGTCGACTTCACCGTGCCCGAACAGCAGCTGCCGCTGCTGAAGATCGGCCAGACGGTGCGGATCGGCAGCAACGCTGCCGACATGTCCTTTGCCGGCTCCATCCGCGGCATCGATCCCAAGATCGACCCGGCAAGCCGGCTGGTGTCGATCCGCGGCGAGGTCGCCAACCCGGAGGGCAAGCTAACCCCGGGCCAGTTCGTGCAAATCCGCGTTGAGTTGCCGGAGGAAAGCAACGTCATCTCGGTGCCGCAGACGGCGGTGACCTCAAGCCTGTACGGCGACTATGTCTTCGTGGTGGTGCCGCCCAAGCCCGCTGAGGCCGGCGCTGCGGCGCCAGCAAAACCGGAAGATCAGAAGTCCGGCGCGGAGAAGCCTGCCGGCGATGCAGCCAAGCCGCAAGCCGATGCCTCGAAGCCGACCTCCGATACGGCAAACGCCGCCGACAGCGCTGCGAAGCCGGCTGAGAACGCTCAAAAGCCGGCCGAAACCGGGCAACAGCCGGCACTCGTTCTGTCGCAGGTCTTCGTCAAGCTCGGCCGCCGCAACAACGGCATGGTCGAGATCGTCGAAGGCCTGAAGGCCGGTGACCAGGTCGTGACCGCCGGTCAGAACCGGCTCTTCAACGGCATGTCGGTTGCGGTCGACAACACCGTTGATCCCAGCAAATCGGCAAACAAGCAGGTTCAGCAATGAGCTTTTCCGATATCTTCATTCGCCGCCCCGTCCTCTCGACGGTGCTGGCCTGCATGATCCTGCTCCTGGGTTTCCAGGCCATCTTCAACCTGTCGATCCGCCAGTATCCGAAGGTTGACGAGACGGCGATCACCATCACCACGGCCTATCCCGGCGCCAGCGCCGACCTGATTCAGGGCTTCATCTCCGCGCCGATCGCGCGCGCCGTCGCCTCGACGGAAAACATCGACTACGTCACCTCGTCGAGCCGCCCGTCTTCGAGCACGGTGACCGTGCAGATGAAGCTCGGCTCCAACCCCGATGTTGCGTTGACCGAGGTGCTGTCCAAGGTTCAAGGCGTGCGCGGCACCTTGCCGGATGCCGCCAAGGATCCGGTGATCGTCAAGGGCACCGGCCAGCAGTTCGCGATGATGTATATTTCGATGCAGAATCCGAACATGACGAAGGAGCAGTTGACCGAGTACATCGAGCGCGTCGTGCGGCCGCGCATCTCGACGGTGGAAGGCGTCGCCGATGTCCAGATCTTCGGCGCCGAGGAATATTCGATGCGGGTCTGGATCGACCCGGTCAGGCTCGCCGCCCGCGGCGCCACGGCCGCCGACGTGCTGACTGCGATCAACAATTCCAATTTCCTGTCCGCGCCCGGCAACACACAGAACGAGTATGTGGTCTCCTCGATCGCGGTTCACTCGACCCTGCAGACGCCGGAAGCCTTCGCGCAGCTCCCCATCCGCTCGACCGACGGCCAGGTGGTGCGGCTGCGCGATGTGGCTCGGGTCGAGCTTGGCGCCGCCAGCACCGACACGAGGGTGAGCTTCAACGGCAAGCCGGGCACCTTCCTGGCCATCTTCCCGACGCCTGCCGCCAATCCGCTGACGACTGCCGAGGCGATCCACAAGATCGTGCCGGTGATCCAGGATACGTTGCCGAAGGGCATGACGATCGAGATCGTCTACGATTCCACCGAGCAGATCAGCGCCTCGATCGAGGAGGTGTTCAAGACCATCGGTGAGGCTGTCGCCATCGTCATTCTCGTCATCCTGCTCTTCCTCGGATCCTTCCGCTCGGTGATGATGCCGATCGTGACGATCCCGCTGTCGCTGATCGGCGTCTGTTTCATTCTGTTTGCGGTAGGCTATTCGATCAACCTTCTGTCGCTGCTTGCCATGGTGCTGGCGATCGGCCTTGTCGTCGACGACGCCATTGTCGTGGTGGAGAACATCCACCGCCATATGGAGGAAGACGGCATGTCGCCGATGCAGGCGGCCTTCAACGGCATGCGCGAGATCTTCTCGGCAATCGTCGCCATGACCATTACGCTGGCCGCCGTGTTTGCGCCGCTTGCCTTCACCGGCGGTCTGACCGGCGCGCTGTTCCGCGAGTTCGCGGTCACGTTGGCCGGCTCCGTGGTGCTGTCCGGCCTGATTGCGGTGACCATCACGCCGATGATGTCGGCTCGCCTCTTGAAGGCCGGCGCGCACGGCCGCTTCCAGCGCATCGTCGACGGCACCTTCAGCCGTGTCGAGCGCGTCTACGAGCGGGCCGTGACCGCTTCGCTCAGAAACAGGCCGGTTACCTTTATTATCGTCGTCGCGCTGGTCGCGCTCACCGGCTTCATGTTCACCAAGACCTCGACCGAACTGGCGCCGGAGGAAGACCAGGGCTTCCTGCTTTCCATCGTAACCGCCCCGCGCTACGCGACCTCGGATTACACCGAGACCTACGTCAACCAGATCCTCGGTCTTGTTAAGGATATTCCGGAAACGCGGGCGCAGTTCTCGGCGGTCGCCTTCGGCGGCGCCACCAACGGCGCCTTTGTCGGCTTTGCCTTCAAGGACTGGGCCGAACGGCAGCGCAGCTCGAAGGAGATCCAGGCCGACATCACCGGTCGCTTGGCCAAGGTCGCCGGCGTCGAGGCTTTCGTCTTCGCGCCGCCGACGCTGCCCGGCTCGGGCGGCGGCCTGCCGATCTCGATGGTGGTTCGCTCGACCGGCGATCCCTCGGAAGTCTTCGACCAGGCCGAGAAGATCAAGAACAAGGCGCAGGCTTCCGGCCGCTTCATCGTCGTGCAGAACTCGATGTCCTATGACGCCCCGCAGGTGACCGTCACCATCGACCGCGAGCGCGCGGCGGCGCTGAACCTGCCCATCGCCGATATCGGCAACACGCTGACGCTGCTGGTCGGCGGCGCCGAAGTGGCGCAGTTCGATCGCGACTCCAACAGCTATGACATCATCCCACAGGTGCCGCAGGAGTTCCGCGACAATCCGGCGAAGCTCGGCGAGTATTTCGTGCGCAGCGTCGACGGCAAGATGGTGCCGCTGTCGGCGGTGGTGCATATCTCGACCAACGCCTCGCCGGCAGCGATCGAGCAGTTCAACCAGCTGAACTCGGCCACCATCTCCGCCCTGCCCTTGCCCGGCGTGACCACCGGCGACGGATTGAAAGTGCTGGAGGATCTGGCCAGGGAAACGCTGCCCGACACCTTCTTCATCGACTATTCCGGCCAATCGCGGCAGGAAAAGGAGCAGGGCAACACCATCCTGATCGCCTTCGCGGCCGCCGTGATCGTGATCTACTTGGTTCTGGCCGCTCAGTTCGAGAGCTTCCGCGATCCGCTGATCATCATGATGGCGGTGCCGCTTTCGATCTTCGGTGCCATCGTGCCGCTCAATATCGGCCTCGGAACGCTCAACATCTACACGCAGGTCGGACTGATCACCCTGATCGGCCTCATCACCAAGCACGGCATCCTTTTGGTGGAATTCGCCAACCAGCAGCGCGAAATCCATGGCATGCGGCGCCGCGATGCCATCATCGCCTCGGCCAAGGTGCGCCTGCGGCCGATCCTGATGACGACGGCCGCGATGGCGCTCGGCGTGGTGCCGCTGATCATCTCCAGCGGCGCCGGCGCCGCGGCGCGCTACTCGATGGGCCTCGTCATCTTCACCGGCATTCTGGTCGGCACGATGTTCACGCTGTTCGTCGTGCCCATGTTCTACACCTTCATCGCCAGCAAGGATCTGCCGCATCTCGCCGAGAAGCCCGATCCGAAGCTGATGCCGGCGCTGCCCACCTGAAGCAATCCAGGACTGCTCCAAAAACAAAAAGAGGCCGGAAAATCCCGGCCTCTTTTTTAGGCGGTCGCCCCACGGCTTCGGCGCCAGAGCAATTCCAGGAAAAGTGTGGAACGGTTGCTCGGCGACTTCGCCGTGGCCTTCCGTCCGGAATTGCGTCGAACCTGGCTTGAAGGCGGCAATCCGCCCGCTACTTGACCCGTTACTTTACGATGAGGATGCTGGTGTTGCCCGGGCCGAAGGCCTCGACGAGCTGATAGAAGTCGGCCGCGGCATCGGGATGCAGGCGCACGCAGCCATGCGAGGCTGGCCGGCCAAGATGCTTGATGGCATAGGTCGCATGCACCGCATAGCCGCCGCTGAAGAAGACCGAATGCGGCATCGGCGCATTGTCGTATTTCTTCGAATACCACATCTCATGCATGCGGGTCGGCTTGAATGACCCTGTCGGCGTGATGTGCCCCCTGTCGCCCGTCGACACTTTCCAGGTGAAGGTCGGCCGGCCGTCGACCGTGACTTCCATGATCTGCTGCGACAGCGAAACCCGGGCGACGAGCTGGTTGGCATGAGCGGCGTTGCTGCCGAAGAGCAAAGCCGCGCCGGTGAGCGCGGCGGCGGTGACGTGGATGAGCTTGGCTGAAATGGCGGTATGCATGACGATCCCTCTCTCTTTTGCCGGTCGGGCCGGCTGCAATTTCGATGGATCGTCTTATCGGGATCGCCTGTTTCAGGCCTATTTCGCTTAATATGCGTTAATGTTTCGAATTCGTTTCTCTTAGTTAACGGCCTAATTCCAGAGAACACGCTCCCTTAGACCGGCTGCCGGCAATACCAAGCAGGCCGAAACCGGCGGACAAAGCGTATATGGCCTTGATATGAAAGCCTTTCTCCTAATCTCGAAACCGAATTGCAACAAAGCGCGACTTGCGCGGCATGATGCGGATACAGGCCCGCGGCAATGTCGAGTTCACGGGAACAGACATCAGCAAACGAAAATGGGCAGGAAATCGAAAGTTCGCACCTGGTTTCTCAGGATCGGCGTCTAGGCGCCATGAATTCCGGCGAGGTTTCGACACTGCACACTGCACTGTTCATCGCCACGGTCTGGATCATCTCCAGCCTGCGCGTCAACCGGCTGAGGGCCCTCTGGCGGGTCGGTCTTCGGCTGATAGGGATGCGCGGCCCCTCCGGCTACTTGCTGCCGAGAGGACCGAAGGCCCGCGCCGCAGCGGGGGGCTCCGTAAGCGGCGCGGGCGCTTCGGGAGTTTCCTGAAGCATCGACGACTATCGAATTGGGGATTGAGTTATGAAGACGAAATTTGCCGCTTCGGTGCTGTCCGCACTGCTTTATGCCCAAGGGCTGCTTGGCTTTGCCGCGCTTGCAACGGTGCTGCTCAAGGAGCGCGCCCACGCCGAGATCGCTGCCAGCGCCGAAATGCCGTCCGGCCCCTCGGTCCTCGTGGTGCGCTAGGCGCCGGCGTCGGATCCAAAAGTGCGAAGCGGTTTTGGAAATCCGATGCAAGATCGAGCAAAAGACCTGGCGGCCCTCGCCTCAGTCGGTGCGCGGCGTCGGCGGATCGAACCGGTAACCGGCACCCCTGATCGTGGTGATGGTCTCCGTATCGAGCTTACGGCGCAGCCTCACGATGCGCGAATCGATCGAGCGGTCGAAAGCGTCGGCATTCTCGGCGGGCGCGGCGGCAATGATGTCGTCGCGCGTCAGCACCTTGCGCGGGCTCGCCAGAAACAATCTCAACAGCGCCACCTGCCCCGGCGACAGCTGATCCTCGGCGCCGGAACGATGCATGACCATGGCCGACCTCAAGTCGACGGTCGCATTCTCCAGCACGATCAGTTCCTGGGGGTTGCGGCCGCGCCGCGTCAGCAGGCGGCCGATGCGCGCCGCCAGCTCGCGCACATTGAGCGGGCTTTCGATCACGTCGGCTGCGCCGAGCTCCAGCGCCAGCACCTTGTCGACGAGATCGGCGGGCCGGCAGATCAGGATGAAGTCGCAGCCACCCTCGCCGCCCCCGCCTTGGCTACTATAGCGCTTGAGCAGTTCGCGCCCCTCCGCCTGGGTCACGTCGTCACCGACGACCACGACGTCGATGCCGCCTGCCGAAAGCAGCGACTCCGCCTCCCAGGGCTGGCGCGCCTGACGCACGTCGTGCCCGCGACGCTCGAGATGGTCGGCCAGGTCGCCGGCCACCACTTCGGCAACGGACACAAGCGCGACGACGGATCGTGCTGCCATTTTCTCCACTCCGCCACGGACAACTCGAGATGAGCGCTGGACATCATGTTTATACCCAATCTACTTTCCGCTGAAAGCGGGAGCGAGACCATTGTGAAGGCGCGCATCATTGTCGTCGAGGACGAGCCGGATCTTAGGGAAGCGGTTGCCGAGTATCTCGGCGCCAGCGGCTATGACGTTGCCACGGCCGAGAATGCCGCGGCGGCGCGCAGCCTGCTCGAGGCGCAACCCTTCCACCTCGCCATCCTCGACATCGCCATGCCCGGCGAGGACGGCCTGTCGCTCGGCCGCTGGCTGCGTTCCAAGACGCAGATCGGCATCATCTACGCCACCGCCGCCGGCACCGCGCTCGACCGCATCGTCGGCCTGGAGCTCGGCGCCGACGACTACATCGTCAAGCCCTATGAGTTGCGCGAAGTGCTGGCGAGGGTCCGCAGTGTGCTGCGCCGCGTGCCGCAGCCGGTTGCCCCGCAGGCCGCCAAGATTGAGGCCGGCACGCGCCGATTCATGAATTTCGGCAGCTTCCAGGCCGATTTCGACGGCAGGCTGGTGACCGGCGCCAATGGCGCGGTCATCGAGATGGCCAAGAGCGAGTTCGACGTGCTGGAAGTTTTCCTCACCCGCGCCAACCGGCTTCTGACGCGGGCGGCGATCTCGGAGGCGATCGGCTTCGTGGAAGACCCGGAATCGTCGCGCGCTGTCGACATCCGCATCATGCGTCTGAGAAAGAAGATCGAGGCGGACCCCGCCAATCCGAAATTCCTGCGCACGGTTCGCGGCGAGGGCTATATCTTCTCGCTGCCGGCTAGCGACGGCAACTGACTCCGGCGCCGCGCACCTTCCGGATACGCAATTGACGCTGTAGCATTCCGGTCCGGCGCATGACCCCAGAAAATTCGTCGTCGATTTTCGGGCTTGTGTGCTGGATTTCATGGTTTACCGATATGGCCCCGGAGATTGACGTTCGACGATGACAGCTGAGGCCGCACGGACAGAGATGCACGGCTCCCGCCAGGGCGCCGCGATGGCGGCCGTCCATGTCGTTCGCCGCTTGCGCGAAGCAGGCGACTGGCAGCGCGAGATGGACAGCATACTGGAGGCACTGTGCCGTTCGTTGGACTGCCAGCGCGGCATTCTCTTCCGTTTGCGCGAGTTGCCGGGCGAGGGCTTCGCCCAGTCCGTGGCCTCCTATTGGATCGACCCTGCTTTTGGCGGCGAGCTCGCATCGCCTACCGTGATCATGCAGTCGATCATCAACTCCGATCCGCTCCTGGAGCAGTTGCAGGAGGATGAGCGCCAGGGCAAGGTCTTCGCCGGCCACACGCGCGACCTCGATGGTTTCCTGCGGGCCGACTTCGAGAAGCAGAACATAAAATCCTTCATTTCGGTGTCGGTCTTCGCCCACGGCCATCTCTGGGGCACTCTGGCGGTCAATGACTGCGCGGCCGAACGCGAATGGACGGATGAAGAGGAGGCGACGCTTCACATCATCGCGCTCGCCATCGGCGACGCCATCGAGCGCTCGCCCTCAGAGGCGCATGCCAGCGAGGTTATCCGCCGCACCATGCTGCAGGCTTCGCTCGACGCCATCATCGTCATCGACGAGGCCGGCTCCATCATCGAATTCAATCCGGCCGCCGAGAAGATGTTCGGCTTCAAGCGCAGCGACATCCTCGGCAAGGATCTGATCGACACGATCGTGCCGCACTATTACCGCAAGGGTTATTCGTCGGGCGCCGAGTACATGGCCGGACGGGGCGCGCCGATGGTAGGCCAGCGGCTGGAGACAGTGACCCAGAACGCGGCCGGCGAGATCTTTCCGATCGAGCTGACCGCGACGGAGATGCGGGTTGCCGACCGCCGGCTCATCTTCGGCTCGATCCGCGACCTGCGCGAGAAGCTGCACGCCGAAGAAGAGATCAACCGCCAGCGCGAGAAGCTGCACCAGAATGAGAAGATGGCGGCAATGGGCTCGCTGCTCGCCGGCGTCTCGCACGAGCTCAACAACCCGCTGGCGGTTGTGGTCGCGCAATCGACGCTGCTGCATGAATTCGCGGCCGACCCGCAGACCAAGGTGCGCGCCGAAAAGGTGCGCGCGGCCGCCGAACGCTGCGGGCGCATCGTCAAGAGCTTCCTGTCGATGGTCCGCCTGCATCCGACCGAGCAGGCCGAAACCGACCTTAACCAGGTGATGCGCTCGGCGCTCGAAGTGACCGCCTATGGTGCGCGCTCCAGCGGCATCATCATCGACACCGACTTCGCCAACGGCCCGCTGCTCGCCATGGCCGACGCCGACCATGTCACGCAGGTCGCGGCCAACTTCCTCATCAACAGCCAACATGCGCTGGCCGGCATCACCGGCGAGCGGCGCATCAAGGTGCGGACGTTTCGCAGCGAGCGCGGCAATCCCGGCTTCTCGGTCGAGGACAACGGACCCGGCATTCCCGATGCGATCCGCTCACGCATCTTCGAATCCTACTTCACCACCAAGCCGGTCGGCGTCGGTACCGGCATCGGCCTGTCGATCTCGAAATCGATCGTCGAGCGTCACAACGGCAACATCTGGTTCGAAGAGGTGCAGCCGCACGGCGCACGCTTCGTCGTCCAGTTGCCGGCGATTGTCGGCAATGCGGCAAAGGCCGGCGAGGGTCCGGCGCGGTCGAGCGGGCTGCGCCATGCGCTGATCATCGACGACGAGCCCGACGTCGCCGGTTCGCTGTCCGACATATTGGAGCTCATGGGGCTCAAGTCGCGTCTCGTGCCAAGCTGGACGTCCGCCGGCGAGGTGCTGAGCGGGCAGATGCCGCCGGACATCGTGTTTTCCGACCTGCGCATGCCGGGCACCAGCGGCATATCGATCTACCGTGAATTGCTGGCCGAACGGCCGGGGCTGGCGCAGCGTTTCGTGCTGGTCACCGGCGACCTCATCGGCGCCAAGGCCGAGATTGAGGCACTGCCGCCGCAGCAGCGGCCGCAGATCCTGGAGAAGCCCTTCTCGACGCTCGACGTCCGCGGCATCCTTGCGACCGTTGCCGATGTCGCGGCGGCCGACAACGGCGCCGACATCTGAAATTGCTCCCTCTGCGGCTTCACCTGGATATCGTCGGATTCGAAAAAAGAGGCTCCCGACCGACTTTGCGGCGGGAGCCTGACTGGAGCGCGGAGGGTGCGCTCAGGGGAGCCTAAAACACGTTCGGGGTGTCGGTCAGCGGCGCGGCATTGGCGATCATACGCACAGCTCGGGCCCGTTGCTGACCGGACTGCTCGGCAATGGCACGCAGGCATTCGGCGTTCTCGGCGCCCCAGCTCTGCCCTTTGCAGGCGAATTCGACTTGCGACTGCGGCAGGCGCGCGGTTTTGAGCGTCGTCGGCGCGCCCTCCACGATATTGGCCGGAGGATTGATCGAGGCGAAAGCGGGACCCGCGGCTGGCGCAAGCACCATGCTGGCGAAGGCGGCAACGCCCAGCAGCATGAACATCGTCATCGGATGGTCGCTGGCGCGCTGGCGCAACGCCAGCTTCGGACGGCGATCATTGCGCTCGGGACCATAAGAGCGGCGGCTGGCATCGGCGATCCGGACTTTAGCAAACATCGGCTGTTCCCTTCGTTATCTTTCTTTTTTCCTTGAAACGAACTTAACCGCACCACGTAACAGCCGAATGATAGGGCGCGATGGCCCATGTAACAGGACTGAAACGGGGATCGTTCTGTTCCTTTTGCTCCTGTCGGATGCGGCGGACTGTAAGCGACCTCACACAGGCGCAGAATTGGCATGGCTGTCGCGATCGTCCGATGCGCGAAGCGCGTCGAAACGGTGCCCTCACAAACTGCGGATCCGAAGCTGGAACCGCCGTGTTGCACTCCTGGTTAAGGCTCGGATTTTCCGCGATTTTCTCGGCTCGGATGACTGCAAGCCGGTCGCCATGATATTTCCATACTTTCACAAGCCATTGCATTTTAATGGAAAATATGCTTTTATTGAATGAGCATTCAACAAAACGAGAGCATTCTTATGAACCCGCACCTGCGTGACGTGGCGATCCCCAACGATTGGGACCGGCGGGGTTTGCCGGCGTGGAGTTACCACTCCAACGCCCTTCTCGAGCTTGAGAAGGAATACGTCTTCCGCAATCACTGGCAGATCGCCGGCCATGTCTCCGACGTGCCAAATCCGGGCGACTATCTGACGATGGACGTCATTGGCGAGCGGGCGCTGATCGTGCGCGGCAAGGACGGCGTCGTGCGTGCCTTCAACAACATGTGCCGTCATCGCGGCAGCCGCGTCGTCGCCGACAGCCAGGGCACCTGCAAGAACGCGCTGATCTGCCCGTTCCACGGCTGGGTCTACAATCTCGACGGCACGCTGCGGGGGGCTGCCCGTCCGCGCTCCTTCCCGGAACTCGACAAGACCGAGTTCGGGCTGATGCCGCTCGATCTCGAAGTCTGGATGGGCTTCATCTTCATCCGCTTCCGCAACGGTGGCCCGCAGCCTTCCGTGGCTGAACTCTTGAAGCCGATCGAGGCGGAGATCGCCCATTACAATGTTGCCGACATGGTGCCGTGCTTGGGCATCTGGACCCAGAAATCACCGGTCAACTGGAAATCGGTGCGCGACGTCGACAATGAGGGCTATCACGTCGCCATGGCGCATCCGGCGCTGCAGGACCTCTACGGCGCGACCTATTTCGACGAACCCTTCGTCAACGGCGTGTCGCGGTCCTTCGCCACCTACAACCCGCATGCCGGGCGGCGCTGGAGCGTCAACCAGTACATCAAAATAGCGCCCGAGCCGACGCACCTGCCGGAGCATCTGCGCAAAGCCTGGATCTACTACGGCATCTTCCCCAACAACGCGCTGTCGATCATGCCGGAATCGGTGCAGTTCTATCAGGAGTTCCCGCTGTCCACCGGCGAGACGCTGCTGCGCGGCGCGATCTATCGCTACAAGGACGAGACGCGGGAGCAGGCGGCGGCGCGCTACCTTGCCTACCGCATCGACCGCGACACCATGAACGAGGATGTCCAGCTCTCCGTCTGGTCGAACGATTCCATGCTCTCCGAGGCGTTCGGGGGCTTCTACCTCTCCGATCTCGAATATGGCGTGCGCACCCACCACGACCATCTGCGCAGGCAGGTGCCGGTGCTGAACTTGGAGACCGCACCGGAGGAAAAGGACATGTGGGGATTGAACGACGCGCTGCGGTCGAAGGGGTGAGCGTCTTCCCTTCTCCCTGTTACACGGGGAGAAGGTGCCCGAAGGGCGGGGCAGTGCAAGCGCCTCACAATTGGCTCTGGCTCCCGAACCTGAGGGAGCGTCTGAACTAAATCTCGCAAGCTGGCGCTGCCCCTCACCCGCCGGCTACACTCCCCGTAGAGCGGGGAGAGGAGCGCTCTCACCCCCGCCAGACGCCTTCCTTCCTCAGATCATCCATCGTGCGCGAGATGCCTTCGCGCAGGATCGCGACCATGTCGTCGATCTGCTCGCGGCTGATAATGAGCGGCGGCGACATCACGCACATGTTGATCAGCGGCCGCACCAAGAGACCGAGCTCATGGCAATGCGCGTCGATACGCTTTCCCACATCCTTGTCGAGCTGCAGCGGATCCTTGCTCTCGCGGTCGGCGACGCATTCGACGCAAGCCATCAGGCCGGCGCCGCGTACCTCGCCGACCAGAGGCAGTTCCTCGAGCGTCTTCAGGCGCGCCTGGAAATAGGGCGCGATCTCGCGCGCATGCTGAAGCACGCCCTCTTCCAAAAGATCGAGGTTCTTCAGCGCGACGGCGCAGCCGATCGGATGGCTGGTGTAGGTGAGGCCATGGCCAAACAGCGCATCGGGATGGTTGGAGCGGCGCAGTTCCTCCAGCAGCCGCTCGGAGATGATCACGCCGCCAAGCGGGAAATAGCCCGAGGTCACCCCCTTGGCGAAGGTGATCATGTCCGGATCGAGGCCGAACACGTCGCCCGAGGCAAAGACATGGCCGAGCCGTCCGAAGCCGGTCACCACCTCGTCCGAGACATAGAGTATCTCGTTCTCGCGGCAGATCTCACGGATGCGCTTCAGGTATCCGTCCGGCGGCACGACGACGCCGCCCGAAGCTTGCACCGGTTCGCCGACAAAGGCGCCAATGCGACCGGCGCCGACGCGCGCGACCGTGTCGCGGAACTGGTCGACGAGGAAATCGGTGAATGCGTCGATGCTCATCTCCTTCGGCCGTCGGAACGGATCGGGCGAGGAGAGCTTGATTACCAGCTCGTCGGCACCATCCATCCAGTGCCGGTCGCGTGGGCGGCCGTTGAGCGAGGCCGACAGGTAGGTCGAGCCGTGATAGGCGCCGCCGCGGCTGATGATCAGCTTCTTCTCCGGCCTGCCGCGCACATTGTTGTAGAACTGCATGAAGCGCAGCGCCGTCTCCACCGCCGACGAGCCGCCGGTGGTGAAGAAGGTGTGACTGAGATCGCCGGGAGCGGCATCGGCGATGCGTCTCGCAAGCTCGGCTGAGGGCGCATTCATCGTATACCAAGGCGTGTTGTAGGACAGCGCCATCGCCTGGTCGTACATCACCCTTGCCAGTTCCTCGCGGCGATGCCCAACATTGATGCACCACATGCCGGCCGGACCGTCGATCAGCCGCTTGCCGGATGCGTCGGTGATGTAGATGCCCTCGCCCTCGCCGATCAGCGCCCGTGCCTCGGCGCCGACCGAACCGGCATAGGGCCAGGGCTGGACCAGATGACGCTTGGCCAGCTCGACCGCATCGTCGTCCCCGGGCTCGACAACTTCCCTCGCCTTGATCTCTCGTGCAGCCGCCATCTTAGCCTCGCATGGTCCGTTGCGGTGATTTCCAGAGACATGAAACGAAGCGGAAAAGCCATGGAAATTCGGCTTTTCGTCACTTCATTTTGAATGTCCATTCAATCAATATTGCAGAAATAGCGCTTGATTTCAATCGGCGGATGCGCTCATGATGAAAGAAAGCCGGCAAGTCTGGAGTGATCGCTCCGGGCACATAAATTGGGACCAGGCAGTCGGCGCCGATCAATGGGAAGGCCGTATGGCGGGACAGTCCGAGCCGGCAACTGCAATCACGCCCGGAGCGCTGCAATGACGGCCGCCGCGGAAGGGTCGCCCCCGCTGCGCATGGCGAGAGCCAGACGAGGTGCCCTTCCGCAATCGGAAGCCGTCCAGGGCATTGCGCTGATCAGCCCGACCTTCCTTTACGCGCTCATCCTTCTCGTCCTGCCGATCCTGGTTGTTATAGCCCATTCCTTCTGGACGCAGGACTACCTGACCATCGACCACACATTCACGCTGGAGAATTATCGGATCGCGCTGACCGAGCCGATCTACCGCGACCTGCTCTGGCGCTCGCTCTACATCTCGCTGACGGTCAGCCTGCTCACCGTGCTGCTCGCCTATCCGATCGCCTATTTCATTTCCTTCCATGGCGGCCGCCAGAAGAGCCTCTGGCTGTTCCTCATCACCATCCCGTTCTGGACCAGCTACCTGCTGCGCGTGATGTCGTGGAAGGTGATCCTCGGCTATAATGGCGTGCTCAATTCCGGCCTGATGGGCCTCGGCTCATCGACGAGCCGTCGACTGCGCTGCTCTACAATTCCAGCGCCGTCATCATCACGCTGACTCACGCCTGGGCGACCTTCGCCATCCTGCCGATCTTCGTTTCGCTGGAGAAGGTCGACCGCACCCTGGTCGAAGCGGCGACCGACCTCGGCGACGGGCCGCTGCGCTCCTTTCTGCGCGTGACCTTGCCGCTGTCGGCGCCAGGCGTCATCTCAGCGGCGCTGATCGTCATGATCCCGACCGTCGGCGACTACGTCACTCCGAAGCTGGTCGGCGGCAAAGACGGCGTCATGATCGCCAACGCCATCCAGGCGCAATTCGGCAAGGCGTCGAACTGGCCGCTCGGCGCAGCACTCTCCGTCACCACCATGGTCATCGTCTCGCTGATGGCCGGCGCCGCGGTGCTGGTCATCCGCGCGCTGCAGAGGCTGGCGCGATGACGGCGATCAGACGTTACCTGCCAAGCTGGCTGTCGAGCTACGCCGCGCTCTACATCCTCTTCCTCTATCTGCCGGTGATCTTCCTGCCGATCTTCTCGATCAACACCGCGGCGACGCCGAAATTCCCGCTCTCAGGCGTCACGCTGCATTGGTACCAGGACCTGCCGCGCACGCCGGCACTGATCGACGCCACCTGGAACAGCTTGGCTGTCGGCGCCTCGGCCGCTATCCTGTCGACCGTGTTCGGCATTCTCGCCGCCCGTTCGATCACCCGCTACCGCTATCCCGGCCGCTGCACCGTCAACGGGCTGATCATGGCCCCGCTGGTGCTGCCCGAGGTCATCGTTGCCATCTCGATGCTCCTGGTGATGCTGCAGCTGGGCTTGAGCCTGTCGCTGTTCACCGTCGTGCTTGGGCATGTGCTGGTCTGCATTCCCTATTCGATGACGGTGCTGACCTCCGGCTTCGAAGGCTTCGACCGCAGCCTCGAGGAAGCCTCCGCCGATCTCGGCGAAAGCGCCTTCGGCACCTTCCGGCGCGTGACGCTGCCGATGGTGGCGCCGGCGATCGTCTCCAGCCTGCTGGTCTGCTTCACCATCTCGCTCGACGAGTTCATCATCGCCTTCTTCCTCACCGGCACCGAGGCGACGCTGCCGATCTACATCTGGGGACAGCTGCGCTTCGCGGCCAAGCTCCCCGGCGTGCTGGCGCTCGGCACCTTGTTGTTGGCGGCGTCTTTCGTGCTGATGACCGTTGCCGAGATCCTGCGCCGTCGCGCGGCGAGACGCACCCAGAACGAGGGAGGCCTCTATGCTTGAGCGGGTCCAATCCGAGCGAACGATGTCCGATCGCGCCATGATCGAGATCCGCGACGTCACGCGCAGCTACGGCGCGTTCAAGGCGTTGGATAATGCATCGCTCGCGATCAGGGAGGGCGAGTTCTTCTCGCTGCTCGGGCCGTCCGGCTGCGGCAAGACCACTCTTTTGCGCATGATCGCCGGCTTCGACACGCCGACCAGCGGCTCGATCGCGGTCGACGGCCAGCCGATGGACGGCATTCCCGCCAACCGGCGTCCGACCAACATGGTCTTCCAGAGCTACGCGATCTTCCCGCATCTCAATGTCGAGCAGAACGTCGCCTACGGGCTGAAGCGGCTGAAACTGCAGGGCGGCGAAGAAAAGCGCCGCGTCGAGGAGGCGCTGGCGCAGGTGTCGCTGACCGGCCTTGGCAAGCGCCGCGCCACCGAACTCTCCGGCGGCCAGCGTCAGCGCGTGGCGCTGGCCCGCGCGCTGGTCATGCGTCCCAAGGTGCTGCTGCTCGACGAGCCGCTATCGGCTCTCGACAAGAAGCTGCGCGAGCAGATGCAGGTCGAGTTGCGCCGGCTGCAGCAGGCGGTCGGCATCACCTTCGTGCTGGTCACGCACGACCAGTACGAGGCTTTGGCCATGTCGGACCGCATCGCCGTGATGTTCGGCGGCTGTATCGCGCAGGTCGCCTCGCCCAAGGAAATCTACCAGCGCCCGGTCAACCGCCAGGTCGCCGACTTCCTCGGCGGCATGAATTTCGTCAAGGCCGAGATCGTCGAGGAGAACGGCGCGTCCTTGGTTGTCGACACGCTTGGCTTCGGGCGTGTGAGGACCGACAAGCCGAAGGCCTTCGTCCGCAACGGCGGCGCGGCGACGCTCGGTATCCGGCCGGAGCGGCTGCGCGTGCTCTGGGACAATGCGACGGCCAAGTTCGAGGTCGCCGGCAAGGTGGTCGAGCGCCACTATTTCGGCGAGATCACGCATCTAATCGTCGAGATCCCGGGGCTGGAAAAGCCGCTCTCGGTGACCGAGACCAATGATTTCGGCGCCGACGACATTCCGGTCGGCGCGCCGATCCGTCTCGCCTACGACCCAGAGGCCCTGGTGGCGATGGCGGACTGAAGCCGCGCCAAAATCTTCCCGGCGGCGATGCGTCCGGCCACGATCGCGCCCTCGACATAGGCGGGGAAGGACGGCGACACTTCCGACGACGCAAAATGGATCGGCGGCGCGCCGGCAAGGATCGTGCGCTCGGCATCTCTTGCCGTCACGTCGACGATGAGATCGCTATAGGCGCCGCCGCTCCAGCGGTCATCCGTCCAGTCGCGCTGGCTGAAATCGAGAATATCGGCCGCGTCCGGACCGAGCGCATCCGCGAGCTTCGCAATGACCTCGGCGCGCAACGCCGCAGCACCCAGCTTGCGGCAGCGCAGCGCCAGCGGTCCACCGATGAAGACGACGAGCGCTGCATGCTCGGCGTCCCTGCTGGCATCGCAGGCAAACAGGCCCGGCATGTCGCGCCACATAACCATTCCGCTCAGATCGCGCTCGCGCCAGAACGGCCTGGCATAGCGGACGAGGATCTTGACCACCGCGCCGCTTTCCCAGACGCCGAGCGCCTTCTTCAAGGCCGTTGACAAGGCAGGCCGAAAGTCGAGCCTGTTGGCCGTCGCAGGCGGCAGGGCGAGCAGGACCTCGCGCGCCTCGACGGCGCCGCTGCCGGCGACGACACGAACGCCGGACGGCCCGCGCTCGACGCGAATGACCGGCTCGTTCAGCCGCAGCCGGTCACCGAGATCGCCCGCCAGGTCCGCGGCCAGCGACTGCATGGTCTCGCGCAGAGAATATTGCAGTTCCGGGACGTCGTTGGTGATGCGGCGATCATTGTCGATCAGGTACCAGAGCGGCACCTTTTCCAGCGCCAGGCACCACAGTCCTTCGATCATCGAGCGGAAGGCGGCTTTGGCATCTACCGGATCGGTCTGGCGTTCGAGCCAGGAGGCGACGGTCAGCCCGGCGATCGCGGGATCGTCAGGCTCGGTCCAGTTCATGCGGTCGCGGATCGCCATCGCGGTCACATAGGTCTGTCCGGCCTGGTCGACCGACATCGGTGGATGGGTGATGAAATCGCCATCGACAAAGGTTTTGACGAAGGTCTTGCCGCGCGCCCTGGCCAGCGCCATCAACTCCGGCATGTCCTCGCACAGGAACTGGCCGCCGCTGTCGATCAGCTCGCCGAGCCCGTTTCGCGCACCTTCCACACGACCGCCGACGCGGCCGCGCGCTTCCAGGACAAGGAAATCGATGCCGGCGCGCTTCAATTCGAGCGCGGCCGACAGGCCGGTGAAGCCGGCGCCGACGATTGCAACGTCGGTGCTTTCGATCTTGCTGTTCAATAGCCGGCCTTGATCTTCTCGAACTCGGCGATCATCTTCAGCTTGAGCTCGGAAGGCAGCGGCTGCTGGAACAGCGTCTTGTCGACCCATTTTTCCACGTTGTCGTAGCCCTTTTCCTTGAGCACCGCCTGGTCGACACCGGCCATGCCCTTGGCGTTGGCTTGGCCGTAGCCCCAGTCCTTGACCAGCACCTTGGCGACTTCCGGATCGTTGACGGCATTGAGATAGTCATAGGCCTTGTCAATGTTGCCGGGCGCGTCCTTGAACAGCACATAGCCGCACACCCAGGTCGAGATGCCCTCGTCGGTATCCTTCTTGGACTTGATCGGCACGCCGGCGGCCTGCGATTGCACCGCCGCGTCGTTCCAGGCCCAGGCCAGATCGACCTCGCCGCCTGAGAGCAGCTGCACGATGTCGGTGGTGTCGGTCCAGTAGGAGCGCACGTTCTTGTGCACCTGGCGCAGGAAATCGGACGCCTGCTTGAACTGCTCGTCCGTCATCTTTGTCCAGTCCTTCAGCCCGATGGCGAGGCTGGCCAGCGCATAGGCGTCGTCGACATTGTCGCCGATCGAGACGCGTCCCTTATACTTGGGATCGGCGAAGGCCTTCAGCGACTGCACGTCCTTCTCGGCGATCTTGTCGGAGTTGAAGGTGAGCTGCGTGTCACCCCAGTCCCAAGGCATGAACCAGGCTTTGCCGTCGGGGGTGGTGGCAAGGTCCTTCATCGCCATGATGCCGGGGTTGAGATCCTTCCAGCCGGCGATCTTGGAGGTGTCGAGCGGCTGCAACAGCCCCGCCTCGCGCCACTTCACCACGCTTTGCGAACACGGATGGCCGAGGTCGGCCTTGAAGCCGGAGCGGATCTTCTCAAATGCCTCGTCCTCATCGCCGAAGAAGGCGAAGGTCGGCGAGTCGCCGTCCTTCTCGACATATTTGCCGTGGAAGCTGGGGTCCTCATAGCCGGACCAGTCGAACACGATGAGGTCCTTGTCGGCGGCAACGGCGAACGCTGCCGCCGAAGATGCCAGCGCGCCAGCGAGCGCCAAAGTAAGTGTCAAGCGTCGGCTGAGTTTCTTCATGCTGTTCCATCCTCTTTTGGTCTTGCCGGTCTTGCTGGCCGGCTGTTGCTAACCCCGGGCCGTCGTTAACCGTAGTGTTTCGGAAAGGCCGCGGCCAGGAACGCGTTGGCGGCCTGCAGCGCGGTCTCGCGCGTGGTGTCCTGGGTGCCCATCATCAACCGCAGCCACAGGCCCTCGAGCATGGCCGATAGCGCCAGCGCCATGACCTGCGGCTCATAGGCATAGCCGCCGCCTTGCTTGAGCGTCGCGCAGAGATCGATGAACACCTGCTGGTAGTAAGCGTCGCGCGAGCTGCTCAGCGCCTGGTAGGTCGGCCGCGATTTGGCCTCGCCCCAGAAGGCGCACCAGGCGGCGAGCTTGCGCTTGTTACAGATCGAGCGATCGAAGTCGGCCCACACCAGCGCCTGCAGCTGCCGCGCCGGATCGTCGCCTGCCTTCTGCAAGGCCGCGCGCCAATGCGCCGAATACTCGTCATACATATATTGCAGCGTGGCGACGAGCAGCTTCTCCTTGCTTTCGAAATGGAAGTTGACGATGCCGCGGGACAGGCCCGCGCCGTCGGCCACATCGGCCATCGTCGTTTCCGCATAGCCGCGCTTGGCCAGTGAATCGATCGTCGCCTCGATCAACTGGAGTTGCCTGACTTCTTTCGAAGCCTTGCGGCCGCGCTTCTCGGCGTCTCCTTTTCGTGCCGGTTCGGGCAAGGCATCCCTGGCCTCTGCATTCTTCATGAGCGTGACGGTCTCCAGCATTGCCGGCTATCCGACCGGCTTCCAACCGCGCAGATGAGTGGGGCGGTGCTCACCACTGTCAAGCACCTTCTGCATCGCCTCCCAGGTCCGGATGTTCTTGTCGACATAGGCCCCGCCGACCGCGGCGGCGAGCGCTTGATAGAGTGGCCCCTTCAGGCGCGCCAGTTCCTCCCGCGCCACCTCGCTGTACCATGCGTTGCGGTCGCGGACGCTGATGTCGCGGAAGCCAGCACGACGCATCGCCTCGGCGTAGCGCGCCGGCGAAGCCATGGCAAAGGACAAGCCTTCCGCCGCGAGATAGGCCTTCATGTCCGCAGACGGCTCGCCGTCGTGCGAGATCATCCAGTTCGACGCGGCGAAGACGCCGCCGGGCTTCAGCACGCGGAAGATCTCGGCGAACAGGGCATCCTTGTCCCGGACATGCAACAGTGCGTCCTTGGAGAAGACGACGTCGAAGGAAGCATCAGTGAAAGGCAGCAGTCCAGGCGGCGCCTGGAGGAAGCTCACGCGGTCCTGGAGACCCTGCGCAGCCGCCTTTCGCTTTGCCGTCTCGATCACCGGCCTCTCGACATCGAAACCGGTCGCATGCGCCGCACCATGGCGCGCGACCAGATCCAGCGTGACGCCGCCGGCGCCGCAGCCGAGATCGAGGATCGTCTTGCCCTTGAGCGAGAGGCCTTCGACCACGCGGTCCACTTCGTCCGGGCCGCCCGGCGACAGGTAGCCATCGCCCCAGAGCGCCTCGAGGAAGCGAACGGCCGCGTCGTCATATTCCGGCTCGGCGTTAGCCGTTTCGATCATCGGACTGAGCCTCAAATGCCGAAGTCACCTTCGCGCTAGTGGACACCAGAAATGCGGGGCAAAGCCTAGCGCATCAACGCAGAAACGCAACACCATTTGTTGAACATTCATTCAAAATGGCTGGACAAAAAACCGTGACCCGTGCCAAATTCGGCTGATCAGGGAACAAATCGCACCCAAAAACGGACGGCCGGAGGGAGGTTGAGCGCACATGAAGGCATGGGACGCGATCGTCATCGGCGGCGGCCACAACGGGCTGGTCAACGCCGGCTATCTGCAGCGCGCCGGGCTCGACGTGCTGGTGGTCGAGAAGAACGACTGGGTCGGCGGTGCGGCCACCAGCCGCGAGCTGACGCCGGGCTTTCTCTACTCCAACTGCTCCTATGTCTGCTCGCTGTTCCGGCCCGAGATCATGCGCGATCTGGAGCTGCCGCGCTTCGGCCTGCAGGTGATCTCCTATGAAGGCGGCGCGGTGTTCACGCGCGACGGCGACTATCTCGCCAACTACCGCGACCACGATGCGCATCGCCGCGAATTCGCCCGCTTCTCCAATCGCGACGCCGAGGCCTACGACCGCTATTCGCGCGACGTCACAAGACAGTGCCGCTTCATCCAGCCGCTGTTGATGCGCACCGCGCCCGATCCCACCAGCTTCAAGCCGCGCGATCTTGGCGAGCTGCTCTATCTCGGCAAGAAATTCGCCGGTCTCACCGCTGAGGAAATGGCGCTGACCTTGCGCTTCTGGACGATGTCGATCTCCGACTTCCTCGACGAGTATTTCGAGACCGACGTCATCAAGGCGAACTTTGCGCTCTCCGGCATCATAGGCACGGCGCTTGGGCCCATGTCGCCCGGCACGGCCTATGTCCTGCTCCACCACTATATGGGTGAGGTCGATGGCTCGGTGGGCGCCTGGGGCTATGCGCGTGGCGGTATGGGTGCCGTGACCAAGGCGCTCGCCGCCTCGTTCAAGGCCTCCGGCGGCACGATCCGCACCGGCGCCGAGGTCGAGCGCGTGCTGATCAGGAACGGCAGGGCCAAGGGCGTCGTACTGGCCGGCGGCGAAGAGGTCTATGCCAAGCTCGTCGTCTCAAACGCCGACGTGAAGCGCACCTTCCTGAAGCTGGTCGAGGAGAAGGAGCTGCCCGACATCTTCCTTCGGCGGGTCAGGAACTTCAAGATCCGCGGCTCGTCCGGCAAGGTCAACATCGCGCTCGATTCGCTTCCCCAATTCCCGGCTCTGCCGAAGGATTCGCCGGTCTATCGCGCCGACATGCACTTCACCGATTCAATCGAGCGCATGGAGCGCGCCTATGACGACTGGAAGGCCGGGCGCTGGTCGGCCGATCCCTTCCTCGACATGGTGATCCCGACCACACTCGACCCGACCATGGCGCCGCCGGGAAAACATTTCATGAGCTGCTTCGTGCAATACGCGCCGCCCAAAATTGGCGGCCGAGACTGGACGGACGCCGACCGCGACGGCTTCGCCGAGAGCGTGGTTGCGCAGATCGCCGAATATTCGCCCGGCTTCCGCGACCGCATCGTCCATATGGAGGTGCGCACGCCGCGCGAGATCGAGGCCGAGGTCGGCCTCACCGAAGGCAACATCTTCCAAGGCGAACTGACCTTCGACCAGCTGTTGTTCAACCGCCCGGTGCCGGGCTACGCGCAATACCGCTCGCCGGTCGGCGGCCTCTATATGTGCGGCTCCTCCACTCATCCGGGCGGCGGCGTCATGGGCGCGCCCGGACGCAACGCCGCCGCCGAAATCCTGCGCGATCTCGCCAAGCCAACCCTGCATATGAGCCCAGCCCATGACGTCATCTGAAGCGAATTGGGACGCGATCGTCATCGGCGGCGGCCACAACGGCCTGGTCGCCGCCGCCACGCTGGCGAAATCGGGACGCAAGGTGCTGCTGCTCGAGGCCGGCAAGGAGGTCGGCGGCGCGGCGCGCACCGAGGAATTCGCACCGGGGTTTCGCGTCTCCTCGGTCGCTCATCTGCTCAACCGCCTGCATCCCGATGTGGTGAAGACGCTGGAGCTCGAGCGCCACGGGCTGAAGATCGAGCGCGGCGATTTCGTGCCCTCGGTCGCATTGTCGAAAGACGACCCGCTGGTGCTGCACGGCGCCTATGGCGAGGCGCTGACGGGCGCCAGCCCCTCGGAGCAATCGGCTTGGCGCGACCTGCGCGCGCAGCTGTTGCGCTATGCCGGCGTTTTGAAACCCTTTCTGTCGCGCCGCCCGCCGGACCTTGCCGGCATGTCGCTCGCCGAAATGACCGGGCTCGGCCAGACGGCGCTGGCGCTGAAGAAGCTCGGCAAGGAGGACATGCGCGACTTCCTGCGCGTGCTCTTGATGAACGTCTACGACCTGCTCGACGAGCAGCTTTCCGACGACAGGCTGAAAGGCCTGCTCGCTTTCGACGCGACACTGGGCAGCCATCTCGGTCCGCGCTCGCCGACATCGCTGCTCGGCCTCTACTATCGGCTCGCTGGCGAGATCGGCGGCCTCGCCGGCGCGCAGATACAGCCCAAGGGTGGCATGGGCGCGGTCGTTGCCGCCATCCGCTCGGCGGCCGAGCAAGCGGGGGTTTCGATCCGTCTGGCTTCGCCGGTCGCCAAGGTCGTCGTCGAGAAGGGCCGCGCCGTCGGTGTCGTCACGCAGGGCGGCGAAGCGCTGCGCGCAAAAGCCGTCGTCTCGGCAATCAATCCCGCAACCACGATCCTCGATCTGGCCGGGCCGCGCGAGGTCGACACCGGTTTCGTGCGCAAGATGAAGAACATCCGCATGAAGGGCGATGCGGCGAAGCTTCATCTCGCGCTCGACCGGCCGCCGCAATTTGCCGGCGTCGACGCCGCTGGCCACAAGGGCCGACTCGTCATCGCGCCTTCGCCGGACCATGTCGAGGGCGCCTTCAACCAGTCGAAATATGGCGAGTTCTCGCCCGAGCCGGTGATGGAGATCACGCTGCCCAGCCTGGTCGATCCTTCGCTGGCACCCTCCGGCGCCTGCGTGCTCTCCGCGGTGGTGCAATACGCACCTTATGCATTGAAACAGGGCTGGACCGCCGGCAAGCCGCAGTTCCTCAAGGCGATCATGGCGCAGCTCGAAGCCTATGCGCCTGGCATCGGCGCCACGGTGCGTGGCGCCGAACTTCTGACTCCGGCCCACATCGAGGCACGCTACGGCATGCCCGGCGGCCACTGGCACCACGGCGAATTGCAGGCCGACCAGATGCTGATGTCGCGGCCGGTCTCCGGCTGGTCGGGCTACGACACGCCGCTCAAAGGGCTGTTCCTTGCGGGCGCCGGTTCGCATCCCGGCGGCGGGATCTCCGGCGCCCCCGGCCTCAACGCCGCACGCCGCATCATCGCGATGAGGGCATGAGATGATTTCGCCATTCACAAACGCAGCGCTCTACGACGCCAACATGAGTCGTCATGTGAAAATCAATTCCGCCCGCACTCTTGCGCAATCCCACTTCCGCACGCTTCGGCTCGGCACACCTTTCCAGCCGCGCATTGACGCGATCGCGCTGACAAACGGCTGGTACAATTGGGCCGGCTACCGCGCGCCGCATTCGCTCTGGGACGAGGAGCTGGAATATTTTGCCATTCGCAGCCAGGCGGCACTCTTCGACATCTCGCCGATGACGAAATACCGGATCGAGGGTCCGGACGCCGAAGCCTATCTCGACCGTGTCACGCTGCGCGACGTGACCAGGCTGAAGCCGGGCCGCGTCCACTACACCGCCTGGTGCGACGACGAGGGTTTCGTCCTCGATGACGGCACGCTGTTCCGGCTGTCGCCGACGCGCTTTCGGCTGTGCTCGCAGGAGCGGCATCTGCCCTGGCTGCTTGACAGCGCCATCGGCTATGAGGTCAGCGTCGAGGAAGAAACCGAGGCGATCGCCGGGCTCGCGCTGCAAGGCCCAACCTCCTTCGCCATCCTGCGCGACGCCGGCTTTGCCGGCATCGAGCGGCTGAGGGTTTTCGACCTCGCCGACTTCGCGCATGACGGCGCTGCCGTCACCATCTCGCGCACCGGCTTCACCGGCGATCTCGGCTACGAGCTGTTCGTGCCGGCGGACAAGGCGTTGAGCCTGTGGGACCGGCTGATGGCGGCGGGCGGGCTGCGCGGCATCCGCGCCATCGGCTACACGGCGCTCAATCGCGCCCGGCTAGAAGCCGGGCTGATCGTCGCCAATGCCGACTTCACCACTGCCGGGCATGCCATCCGTGCCGACCGCCTGCGCATGCCGGACGAGATCGGCCTCGGCTTCATGGTCGATCCGGACAAAGGCCACTTCAACGGCCGCCGCCCCATCTTCGAAGCGCGGGCGAAGAAGCAGCTGCGCCATGTGCTGGTCGGGCTGGAGATCGAAGGCAACATCCCGGCCGAGCACGCCATCGTCTACTGGAAGAAGAGCGGGGAGGTCGGGCTCGTCAGCGCGGCGATGTGGTCGCCCATGGCCAAGCGCAACATCGCCATCGCCTCCTTGCAACGGCCTTACGGCGATACGGTCGTCGACGACCTCTGGGTCGAGATCTACGCCTTGCGCGAGCTGCGATACCAGAAGCTGATGAAGCGGGCGAAAGTGGTGCCGCGGCCGTTCATCAAGCTCGATCGCCGCACCGCCAACCCGCCGGCGGATTTTTGACGTGGAAGGGGATGCGGACAGGCTGGACGCGGAGGCGGAAGCGGCCGAGCAGTGGCAGCTGGTCAACACGCCGCTCGGCGAGATGTGGTCCGGCCGCACCCGCTATGCGGCGGCGATGTTCTTCTTCAAGCGCGGCGAGATGGATGCCGAGACGCTGGAGGTCTACCGCATCTGCGCCCGGCTCGACCATGAAGACCCCTTGCCGATCATCCGCGACCGCGGTGTCGGCAAGGAATGGCTGAAGCGCATGGGTGCGTAAGCCCGCAGCGCGACGGAGCTGCGCTCCTGCTTCGCCCTATGATGGCGACGTTTGGGGGAGCGTTCTGGCCCAATTCCGAACGTCCAAGATTGTCACTTTATCCGATCGTCTTTTCAAGGACACGCAGCCAGTTCCGAAAAGCGATCTTGTCGATCAGCGCGCGCCCGAAGCCGCGAGCGGCGAGCGCGTCGAGGAGCTTCGGCAGGCCTGCCACGTCGCCGATCACCGCCGGGATCATGGCACCGTCGAAATCGGATCCGAGGCCGACGCCGTCCTCGCCCAGCGCCTGCAACAGCGACTCGATGTGGCGCAGCATGATGTCGAGGCTGGTGTCGGCATTCATGCGGCCGTCTTCGCGCAGGAAGCCGGTGGCGAAGTTCAGGCCCACCATGCCGCCCGTTTCGCGGATCGCGCCGAGCTGCCAGTCGGTGAGGTTGCGCGAATGGCCGCAGATCGCATGCACGTTGGAGTGGGTCGCGACCAGCGGCGCGTCGCTGAGCGCGGCGACATCGCGAAAGCCCCTCTCGTTGAGATGCGAGAGGTCGATCATGATCCTGAGCTTGTTGCATGCCTTGACCAGCGCCTTGCCGGCGTCGGTCAGGCCCGGCCCGGTATCGGGCGACGAGGGAAAGCGGAACGGGACGCCGTTGCCGAAGGCGTTCGGCCGGCTCCAGACGATCCCCAGCGAGCGGAGCCCGGCGGCGTGGAGCACGTCGAGCATGGCAAGCTCGGGATCGATCGCCTCGACGCCTTCGATATGGAACACCGCGGCGATCGAGCCATTCGCCATCGCCTCGCGCACATCACCGGCGCTGCGGCAGACGGTGAGCGCGCCGGCGCGCTCGAGCCTGAACAGGATCGAGGCCATGCCGATGGTCGAAGTGACCGCCTCGGCGCGCGGCAGTTCCGGCGGCAGTGGCTCGTTGTCGCTCGGCGCCGGCGGCACGGCGCTGCGTTTGGTCTTTTCGATCGGCGGCGGAAAGATCGCGAACATGCCGCCGGCAAAACCGCCCTTTTTGGCGCGCGGCATGTCGATGTGACCGCCCGGCGTGCCCTCGATGAACAGCTTTTCGACATCGGCTTCGTTCGACTGGTAGAGCCTGAGCAGCGTGTCGTTGTGGCCGTCGAAAACGGGAATGAGGTCGGATTCGGTCATCAGGCCATTCGCTTTTTTGAGGTGGCGGATCAGGGCGGGAGAATCCCAGGTGATCTGTCTAATTAGGCAAGATGGCCGAACTGCGCAAATGCCAGACGCGTGTTCGCATTTATGGCTGGGCGGCTCTCTTCCTTCTCCCCTTGCGGGCTCCGAAGGACGGGGCCCCCGGGCGGTGGATCGGCGCGCAGCGCCAAGACGGTTTAGGGTGCTGCAGCGGAGTGAGACGTCGGTTTTCCGTGGAGCTCCCCTCATCCGGCCGCTTCGCGGCCCCCTTCTCCCCCGGGGGAGAAGGGGAAGACAAGTGCTACTATTTCAGCACGTCGGCCCATTCCGGATGGCGGCGGAACTGGGCGTTGGCGAAGGGGCAGAGCGGGATTATCTTCTTGCCCGCCGCGCGCGCGTCCTCGACGGCGCGGGCTACCAGGCGAAGCCCGGCGCCCTGGCCGCGAAAGACATCCGGCACCTCGGTGTGATCGATGATGAGCTGGTGCTCGCCGACCTTGGTGAAGGTCATTTCGGCCTCGGCGCCGCCTGGTCCGCGCAGCAGGTAGCGACCCTTGGAGCCGCGATCTTCCAGTTCGATCTCAGGCAGCTGGTCAGCCATTTTTCTTGCCTCCTGCGCCGACGAGCGAGAGGGCAAAGAGCCGCCGCGCCGCTTCGATTTCATTCGGCCGCACCTCGTGCCCGCCGTCGTGCCATTCCACTGTGACATCGGCCCCGTCGGCGCGCAAATAGGCCTCCAGCCGCGTTGTCAGGTTCGGCGGGCAGATCGGGTCGCGCCTGCCGGCCGTGATCAGGATGCGGCGCCCGGCAAGGCTGCCCTGCACCTGCGGCTCGAACGGGATCAGCGGATGCATCAGCGCCGCGGCATCGAACAGTCCTGGCTCGGCGAACACCACCGAGGCCAGGATGTTGGCACCGTTGGAATAGCCGAGGCCGAACACCGCCGAGGGCTTTGCCGCTTCGACATGCGCCTTGACGAAGCCGGCCATCTTGGCCGTCGCCCGCGCGAGGTCGTCCATGTCGTAGACGCCTTCGCCGGTGCGGCGGAAGAAACGGGCGGCACCTTGCTCCGACACATCGCCGCGCGGCGAGACTAACGTCGCCGAAGGCGCGAGTTCGCGACCGAAGGACAGAAGCTGGTTCTCGTCGGCTCCGGTGCCGTGGAAGACGAACAGCAGCGGGCCGCCCGGCGAACCGGGCAGCACTTTGTAGATGTAGGCGTCCTTGCTCATGGCGTCAGTCTTCCAGCTTCTGCAGATGCTGTTCGAGATAGGGTCTCAGATGCTGATGCTGCGTCGGCAGCTTCAACGCCTCGCCGAGATGCGCGGTGTCCTCGTCGCGGTCGAAGCCCGGCTCGTTGGTCGACACCTCGAACAGCACGCCGCCCGGCGTGCGGAAATAGATCGCCCAGAAATAGTCGCGATCGATGACCGGCGTCACGCCGTAACCCGTGTCGACAAGCGCCTTGCGCACTTCGAGCTGCCTAGCGCGATCCTCGACCGCGAAGGCGACATGGTGCACAGAGCCGGCGCCGAGATTGGCAAAGCCTGCGCCCGGCAGCGATTCGATGTCGACGACGTCGGCGCCGTTGCCGTTCTTGATCGCCATCCGGCGGATGTTGCCGGACTTGTCGACCTCTTCATAGCCCATGAACTTCAGCAGCTCCTCGGTGGCGCCGCCGTCCTTCAGTCTCAGCGCGACCGAGTGGAAGCCGCGGATCGCCTCATTGGCGGGGACGCCGCCCTTCACCCAGGGCGCTCTGCCGTCGGCCTTGTCTTCGACCAGCGCAAAACTGTCGCCGTCGGGGCCGGTGAAGGCAAGCCGCTTCTCGCCAAAGCTTTCGCTGCGGCCAACACCGCTGACGCCCTCGTCGGCGAAGCGCTTTTCCCAATAGCCGAGCGTGCCTTCCGGCACTGAGAAGACGGTGGTGCCGACCTCACCCACCCCATGCCGGCCCTTGCCGATGTCCGGGAACGGGAAATAGGTCATCACCGAGCCCGGCGTGCCGAACTCGTCGGCATAGTAGAGGTGATAGACATCCGGCGCGTCGAAATTGACGGTCTTCTTCACCCGGCGCAGGCCGAGCTTCTTGGTAAAGAACTCATTGTTGCGGCGCGCATCGCTTGCCATCGAGGTAACGTGATGCAGGCCCTTGATCTGATTGAGCATGGTCTTGCTCCTTCCCTATCCTTGCTGCGGCCCTTGCCGCTGTCCACCGCAATATGAGGATAGCGCCTGGCCCGGCAAAGCGACCAAACTCAGAATGGACTGTATCACAAAAGTGAACGGCCATAAGACCGATGTTCACCAATTGATGAAGCTGCCTCCTTGCGCCGATCGGGAAATTTCGGCTCCATGAGCGGGCGCACCGTCTTGAGGAGAAGAGTTTGGACAACCGAGTGAGCCGCCCGAATGTTCTTCTCATCACCTGCGACCAGTGGCGCGGCGATTGTCTGTCGGCGGCGGGACATCCGGTGGTGAAAACGCCGAATGCGGATGCGCTCGCGGCCGAGGGCGTGCTGTTCCGGCGCCACTACGGTGGAGCGGCGCCCTGCTCGCCGGCGCGCGCCTGCCTCTACACCGGCCTCTATCAGATGAACAACCGGGTCTGCCGCAACGGCTCGCCGCTCGACGCCCGCCACGCTAACATCGCGCTTTCCGCACGCGCGGTGGGTTATGACCCCACGCTGTTCGGTTATACCGATGTTGCGCCGGATCCGCGCCGGCTTGCGGCCGGCGATCCGCGGCTGAGGAGTTATGAAGGCGTGCTGCCCGGCTTCAGCGTCCGGCAGTTGCTGCCCGAACATCAGAAGCAGTGGCTGTCCTGGCTGCGGACGCAAGGCGTCGACACGAGCGCCGGGGCACCGGGCATCCATCGTCCGGCTGGCAAGCAGGGCAAGGTCGGCGATGATGTAAGCAACGCGCCGCCGGTCTATTCGAAGGACCAGACGCCGGCGGCCTTCCTGGCCGGCGAATTCATCCGCTGGCTTGGCGAACAGGAGCAGGCGGCGCCGTGGTTCGCGCACATCTCCTTCATCAGCCCGCACCCGCCTTTCATCGTGCCGCAGCCCTACAACACCATGTACGACCCGGCCGACGGCCCCGCTTTCCGGCGCGCGACGAACTGGCAAGCCGAGGCGCAAAGCCACCCCTACCTCGCATACGATCTTGGCCTGCAGAAGCGGACGAAGTTCGTTCCCGGCGTCGAGGGCAAGGTGCGGGATTGGAGCGAGGAGAATTTCCGCCGAATCCGTGCACTTTACTACGGCATGATCTCCGAGCTCGACGCGCAGCTCGGCCGCATCTGGGAAGCGCTGAAGGCGGCCGCCAGGTGGGATCATACTGTGGTTGTGCTCACCTCCGACCATGCCGAGATGATGGGCGACCACTTCATGCTTGGCAAAGGCGGCTTCTTCGACGCCAGCTACCACATTCCGCTGATCGTGCGCGATCCGCGCCGGACAAATGCGGCCGGCGCATCCATCGATCGTTTCACCGAGGCGGTGGACGTCTTCCCGACCTTGCTCGACCTGATCGGCGCAGCACCCGAACCGCACCTCGACGGCAGGTCGCTGGCGTCCTGGCTCGACGGCGAGGAGCCGGCCGACTGGCGCGACGCGGCGCACTGGGAATTCGATTTCCGCTCGGTCGCCGACGGCGAAGCCGAGCGGCATTTCGGCATCGGCTCACGCGACTGCAACCTTGCCGTCCTTCGCACCGAGGCTTTCAAATATGTCCATTTCGGCGGCGGCCTGCCGCCGCTTCTCTTCGACCTGTCTAAGGATCCGGACGAGTTGAGCAACGTCGCGCACGACCCCGCCTATCTGACGGTGCGCGTGGAACTCGCCGAGAAGATGCTCACCTGGCGCGCCAACCATCTCGACCAATCACTCGCGCTGGCGGAGCTGACAAAGGACGGAGTGGTCGGCCATGTGAGAAAGACAGCAGGCAGCAGGGAATAGCGAAACGCGCATTCCCTGCTGCCCGCTGCCCGCTGCCTGGTCCCTTACTGCAGGACCATCCTCTGCTTGTCGCGGTTTGCGGCATAGGAGCTCTTGTCGTAGGCTGCCTGCGCCTCCAACTGCTCCTTGGTGAAGTTGGTGTAGAGATACTTGTTGCCGTCCTTGTCGGTCATGAACTTCAGCTTATCCATGCCGAGGGCGACTTCCTTCTCGCCGATGCCGAGGAAACCGCCGACATCGATAACCACCGCATCCGGCTTGTTGTCGGGCGTCAGCACGACGTCGCCAATCTCGCCGATCTCGACATCGTTGGCGCCGTATACCGTGGTGCCCTTCAGGTCGTCGACTCTGATGTTGCCCATCGGCATTTCGTTCAACGTCGATTTGTCGATCGAGGCTGTCTTGGTCGTGTCGGTGGCGGCTGTGCCGGCATCGGCCGGCTTGTTCTCAGCCGTCGTATTCGCAGCCGGCGCCGCGGGCTTGGTCTCAGCCGTCGTCTGGGCCGGCTGAGCCGGTTTGGCCTCCTTGTCGGCCGTGGTGTCGGACGAGGTCACGGCAGGGGTGGTCGTTGCCGGAGCAGTGTTCGAAGCCGTGGTGGCTGCGGCCGGCGCCGGATCATAAGCCTTGCGGTTGAAGTCCGGCTGAGCCTCCAGCTCTTCCTTCGTCGTCTCGGCGATCAACCAGCGATCGCCATTCTTCTCCGCCCATTTGGCCTTGGTGAAGTCGAAGGTAACGTTCTTCTCGCCAATGCCCAGGAAGCCGCCGACGCCGATCACGAGGGATTCGGCCTTGCCGTCCTTGGCAAGAACGATGTCGTTGACGTCGCCGATCTTTTGGGCGTCGTCGGCGGTGCCGTTATAGACCGACTCGCCCATGATGTTGGTGGCGAGATTGCCTTCAGCCTTCTCTACCGGCTGGGCCGGCTGCGCGGGCGCTTGCGCCGTTCCGGTGTCGGTGGTCGCAGGCTGCGTGGCATCGGTCGTTTGCGCCGGGGCCGGATCATAGGCCTTGCGATCGAAGGCCGCCTGTGCGTTCAGCTCGTCTTTGGTCGTCTTCGCTACGAGCCAGCGGTCGCCGTTCTTCTCGGCCCATTCCAGCTTGTTGTAATCGAACGCGACATCCTTGGTGCCGACGCCGAGAAATCCGCCGACGCCGATGATGACGGATTTTACGTTGCCGCTTGCATCGAAAACGACGTCGTCGACCTTGCCGATGTCTTCGGCATCGTCGCCGGTCCCATTATAGACGGACTCACCGATGATATTGGTCATCAGCGCCCCGTCTGCACGTACTACTGGAGCTTGGGTCTCGGCGGCGGGCGCGGGGGTTTCCGTTGCGGGTGCCTGCGCCGGTGCAGGCGTTGTGTTCTGCGCAATGGCCCCGGTTGCTAGGAGGGTTGCAAGCGCGGTCGTTGCAAAAAGAGTGCGGATCATGATCGTCTCTCCTCGTGCCTGATTTTCCTACGCGCCGCGTTCGCGGCCTCGCACAAGGCAAGGGCGAGCGCGGCAATATTCCACGATTTCACAACGTCGTGAGGGGAGCCTTGTTCCAAACGGCGCCCGTCCACGGCGCTTGCCTTGCGCGCTGGCGCGGAACCTTCGGCGGCCCTTTTCCGTTTCAGCCTGCGGCTGAGAGCTCGTTTTTGGCCTAACAATAGCAGGACGGAGAGGGGCATGCGGTTTGCTGCGGTGCTGAACAAGGACGGGGGCACCCTGCGCACGACCGATGTTCCAGCCTTTGCCGGCCGGGTCCGCGAGCTTCTGGAAGGGGCCGGCCATTCGGTTCAGATCGACATCGTTGCGGGCGGCGAAATCGCCTCGGCGTTGGAAAAGGCCATAGCCATGCGCAACGTCGATGTCGTGCTGGCCGGAGGCGGCGACGGAACGGTGTCCACCGCCGCCTCGCTTCTGATGAACAAGAAGAAGGCGTTGGCCATATTGCCGGCCGGTACGATGAACCTTTTCGCGCGCAGCCTTGGCATCCCCCAGACACTGGAAGCCGCCTTGAAGGCCTTTACCGACGGCGAGGTCAAGGCGGTCGATATGGCGACCGCGAATGGCCGTCCCTTCGTGCATCAATTTTCAATCGGCATGCATGCCAGAATGGTCCAGCTCCGCGAGAAGATGGATTTTGGCTCGCGGCTGGGAAAGATGCGGGCGTCGGTTCGCGCCGCATGGGCAACGATCAAGAACCCGCGCACCCTCAAGGTGACCTTGACCATCGGCAAGACCGACATCGTCACCCGCGCGACCGGAATTGGCATCAGCAACAATCTGTTCGGCGAGGGTCATCTGCCTTATGCGGACAATCCGGCCGGCGGCGTGCTTGGCATCTATGTCAGCGTTGCGCGCCGGCGCCGTGACTTGGTAAAATTGCTGCTTGCCATGCTGCGCGGCCGATGGCGCCAAAGCGAACATGTCGAAATGCACCAGGCTGACAAAGCCGTGCTGAAAATTCATTCCTCGCCGACAAAGTTCAAGGCGGTGATGGACGGAGAGTTGGTCAAGCTGGAACGCGAAACCACGGTCGAAATCCATCCAGCGACCCTTAACGTGCTGGTCCCTAGAAGCAGCGCGCAGGCAAAGGCAGCCTGAATGGAGCCAAGACCTCAAAACTACTGCGGTTGACCGCTGGGAGCAGGCGCCTGCTCGGTCCCTGGAGGTTGTGGGACGTGCTGCTGCTCGGTGCTCGGCTCTTTGATCAGCACTCCATAAATCTCGGCTACGCCCCAGGCGATGAATACCAGCAGCAGCCCGGCGACGAGAATCCTGAGCGCATGCCAGCCCCAATGCCCCTGGCGGGCTTCGTTTTCAGGAACGGTCTTGGGCATGGTCGGTCTCCAGGTGTGGGGGCGGGCACGCCGAGCACGGCATGGTCGGGTAACGGACCCTTTCCGCGAAAGTTCCCAATCCGACAGCTATATCCGGCACGGTCGGCCGCCCCGACCGGCTTGCCGCGCCTATGGCGTTTCGCTGCGATCCTTTTCTCGAGGCCCAGCCTTCACGTTCTCGCGGTAGATGGCGTAGGCGGCGAGCGCGATCGCGGGCGCGAGAAGCGTCCCCAGGCCGCCCTTGCTTTTCGCGAGCGCCGGGAGCAGAGCGAGCGCCGCGGTAACGCCAACCGCCGTCATGTCGGCCTTTCGCCTTCGCGCGCGCCGCCGCGCCCGCATGCTGGTTGTGAGCTTGTGGATCACGACAATCAGCCCGGCGATCACCAGGAAGCCGATGCCGAAGCCGAGGCTGGTCGCTAACGGCCCGTAGCGCTCCGCCAGCCAGATAAAGGCCGCGCCGATGAGGAAACCGACGCCGCACAGGGCAAAAACACCGGCAAGCCCGTAGAGGATTGCGGTCAGCCGCGCTCTTTGCAAGGCCGCCACCGCCTCGCCGGAAGCAAGGCCGGAAATAAGCGAAACCAGCGTCCCCATATGAGGGCTGCTAGCGGCGCGACAGCAGCGCGAACAGGAAGCCTACTCCCGCCGCAATCGCCAGCGACGTCACCGGCTTTTCGCGAACGCTGGCTATCAACTGCGCTTCCAAATCCTGAGCACTTCCGCGCATGCTTTCGAACGCTGCCTCGCCGTGCGCGCGCAGCTGCTCGACGCCTTCGGCGGCCGCGCGGCGCGCTGCCCCGTAACTGTCGTCCCGGGTCTTGGCCAATTGCCTGGTGAGCTCTTCGATATCGGCCTTCAACTGCCGGATGTCGGCTTCGAGGTCGGCGCTGGGGGGAGTATCTGTTGCGGATCTGCCTGCGGCGGTCGCCATTGCGTAACTCCTTAAGTTTGCTTCCATTTCAACGCTTGGCCGAGACCGGGGTTCCGTTCTGCCGGTCGTCGTCAGATGAGCGGTCTGCGCTCCTCACCCAAACCTTGCCAGCCGGCCAACTCCGTCAGCCCCTCATGGCTGATAACCTCGCAACCACCGTCACGCCAAATGAGCAGCTTACGGTCCATCAGCTTGCGGATCGTCTTGTTGGTATGCACCAGCGACAGGCCGAGCGTATCGGCGATATGCTGCTGCGTGATCGGGATCTGCACCGGCCGCTTGCCGTTAAGGCCTGCGCCCCGGGCACGGCTGGAGATGAAGGCGACAAGATAGGCGGTGCGCTCCAGCGCGGAACGGCGACCGATGCTCAGCAGGTTTTCATCGAGCATGCGCTCCTCGCGCGACGCCATCCAGGTGATGTCATAGGCCAGGCCCGGGTAGTTACGGTAAAGCTCGTGCAATTGGTCGCGCTCGAAGACACACAGCAGCATCGGCGACAAGGCCTCGACGGAATGCTGCATCTCGCCCATTAGGCTGCCTTGCAGGCCGATGAGATCGCCGGGCATGGAATAGTTGAGGATTTGCCGCCGCCCGTCGGGCAACAGCTTGTAGCGGAATGCCCAGCCTGAAAGTATGGTGTAGAGATGCGCGCTGTGGCTGCCTTCGACCAGCACGGCCGCCCCCTTGTCGACCGCAAGCTCTCCTTTCTTGAACCCGCTGACGAACAACAGCTCCTGGCTCTCGAATTCGCGAAAGACTGGCAACGGCCGCAACGGGCATTTGCCGCAAGGATATTGGCGGTTGACAAGGGAATATGCGCTCTGGCTGGACATTTCGACCCCTCTTCGAAACCCCTGCCCCGATAGGGCGAATACAAACGCTTCACCCGGACCGAGGTTCCGCCGCTCACGCAATACATCGCCGGTCATGTCTTTTTTAAATGACAGAGCGCCAAATACCGCGCATGACTGCAGCCTTATAGGAGTCGCCGCCACGTGCCCCCATTGCTAGACGGATTGCGCATCCTGGTCTTGGAAGACGAATTCCTGATAGCGATGGATGTCGAGCAACTATGCCGCGACCAAGGGGCAGCCGAGGTCACGATTGTTGGCGACTTGGCTGAAATCGACCTGCGGGATGGGTTTTCCTGGTTCGACGCCGCTATCGTCGACCTGATGCTCGGCGGCACCTCGACACTCGACTTCGCAGAGCGGCTGCGCAGCGGCGGCATTCCATTCGTCTTCGCGTCGGGCTACTCCGACGCCGAGGATCTCGAGGGCTCTTTTCCCGAGATTAAGCTGGTCACCAAGCCCTACTCGGGCGACGATCTGATCCAGGCCCTGGCGCGCGCCTGCAGGCGTGCGAAAGCGGCGTGACGACGTAGCGTCGAAAAAGCCGGAGGTCGGTGTCAGGCGGCGTTGGATCCTGTTACCTGCGCCGAGATCGCATCGGGGCCGTATTCGTCCTCGCCAGAAATCTTCAGGATGTCCTGCAGCCGGGCGCGCGCGCGGCTGACCCGGCTCTTGATCGTGCCCACCGCGCAGCCGCAGATCTCCGCCGCCTCTTCGTAGGAAAAGCCGGACGCGCCGATCAGGATAATGGCTTCGCGCTGATCCTCCGGCAGCTGCTCCAGCGCGCCGCGGAAATCCTTGAGGTCGAGCTGGCCATGCTGGGCCGGGTGGACGGCGAGCCTGGCGGTCATGATGCCGTCGCTGTCCTGCACCTCGCGGCCGCGCTTGCGCATCTGCGAATAGAATTCGTTGCGCAGGATGGTGAACAGCCAGGCCTTGAGGTTGGTGCCCGGCTGGAAACTCTCATGTTTGTCCCACGCCTTGACCAGGGTTTCCTGGACGAGGTCGTCCGCCTTGTCGGCATTCTGCGTCAGCGACACCGCAAAGGCGCGCAGGCTTGGGATCGCGCCGAGCAGCTCGGTCTTGAAGCTCTGGGAGACCGCCGCCATGTCTCAGTCCTTTTTCTCGGCGGGTTCGGCCTTTTCCAGCTGGCTGAGCAACTGAGCGAATCGATCCGGCACCTGATCGGAGACCAGCTCGTCGTAATATTGCTTGAGTTTGCGGGCGATTTCGGAGTTCGGTCCGAGCGGACTGCTACCCCCGTTCCGGTGCCTGCTCGGGGCGCCAGTTATTGAATTCTTTGACATTTCTTTCATGTTTGCCCTAAGTCCCAGCACCTGAAACCGCTTTAAAACCATAGATCACGACGCAAGCGGCACCCTTGTCTGGTTGCCCATCCCAAAGCCGGAAACGCCCGCTTCCTAATTTAGTTCCCTGCCCGGCGGAACTTTTTCAGAAAGCCGACGTTGGTTTTGCCGGGACTTCCAGTGAGTCTAGCCTTTGCAATGCAACAACGTCATCTGAGGGAGACGTCAAATATGAGCCTGTCCGCAACCATCGCTCCTCACCTGCCTTTCCTCCGCCGTTTCTCACGCGCCGTGTCGGGATCGCAGGAAAGCGGTGACGCCCTGGTTGCTGCGATGCTGGAGGCCATCATCGCCGACACCGAAGTTTTCCCCAAGGCATCGAGCGATCGCATTGCGCTGTACAAGGTCTTTGCCAGACTTTTCACTTCGATTGCGATCCGCGTGCCGCAAGAGCATGCGCAGACAGCTTGGGAGCAGCGGGCGGCCGCCAATCTGAACGCAATCGCGCCGCGGCCGAGGCAGGCTTTCCTGCTGGTCGCCGTAGAGGGTTTCAGCGAGGATGAAGCCGCGGAAATCCTCGATGCCGACGAACAGGAGTTCTCCGAATTGCTTGCCCAGGCAAGCAGCGAGATTTCTCGCCAGGTCGCGACCGACGTGCTGATCATCGAGGACGAGCCGCTGATCGCCATGGACATCGAGGAGATGGTCGAAAGCCTCGGCCATCGCGTTGTCGGCACCGCCCGCACGCACGCCGAGGCGGTCGCCGTTTTCGGCAAGACGCGTCCGAAAATGGTGCTGGCCGACATCCAGCTCGCCGATGGCAGTTCGGGCATAGAGGCGGTCAACGAGATCTTGTCCTCGACGCCGGTGCCGGTGATCTTCATCACCGCTTTCCCTGAGCGCCTGTTGACCGGCGAGCGTCCCGAACCGGCGTTTCTGGTGACCAAGCCCTTCAATCCAGACATGGTGAAGGCCCTGATCAGTCAGGCGCTGTTCTTCGACCGCCAGGCGAAAGCCGCGGCCTGACCGCAGCAACGTCCGATCATTGAGCTCTCGTGAGAGGCGCCAGCGCCTCGCACGATGCGGCGCGGAGTCCCATCCGTGAAGCGTTTTCAGGGGATCGTCTTTTTCCGCAAATGGTGGAACAAACGCCATCCAGCCACGTTTTTTCCAGGACGTTAGAAGGAGAGATATCATGCTGTACTGGGCGCTCGTTTTTCTTGTGGTCGCGATCATCGCCGGCGCGCTTGGGTTCGGCGGCATCGCCGGCACGTCGGCTGGCATCGCGCAGATATTGTTCTTCGTCTTCCTTGCTTTCCTGGTGATCTCACTCATCGCCGGCCTCGTCAGGAGAACCTGACCAGGGGAGTGCCGAACACTGGAAGCCGCACCCCTCAAACGGTTTCCAGCCACCGCCGGGCGATGTCCCCCAAAAGGATGTCGTCCGGCGGACCGCTTTTGGGCAGCATAAGCGTCAGCAGGTCAAGACCGGGGCAGCAATCCTCGTAAGCCGTTCGCGCCTGGATGCGGGAAATATCGAATGCGTTCCAAGGCCTCAGAGAAGGACTATACGCAAGAGCGCAGCGACGAAGTGATCGCGATGCATCCGGCGGAAAGCGGGATGCAGGTGGGGCGCGCGCTGCTCCACGCGCTCCACAATGCTGGAATTTCGGTCCTCTACCAGGATCGTGAAATGAAGACCGTCTGGGCGCGCAACATGCGCGCCCCGTGGGCCTGCGAGACGGCCGAGGGCAAGGGTGGGCTTTCCCCCGCGCAGTCCGAGCGCATAGGCGCAGCCAAGCGCAAGGTGATTGAAACCGGCAACCCGGATCGCCTCGAGCTCGGCATTTCCGACAGTGACGGCGTGCGCTGGTTCCATGTCTGGATCGATGCCGATCGCAGCGACTCCGGCGAGGTTCAGGGCGTCGTCACCACCATGGTCGAGACGACGGAGCAGAAGCGCCGCGAGCAGACGCTGAAGACGCTGCTGCGGGAGGTCAGCCATCGCTCGAAGAATCTTCTGGCCATCATCCAGAGCATAGCCACCCAGACCGGACGCTACTCGGAGACGCTCGGCGATTTCCTGACGCACTTTCGCGGCCGCATCCAGTCGCTCGCCTCGTCTCAGGATCTGGTGACATCCTCCAACTGGCGGGGAGCGGCGCTTCGTGAGCTCGTGTCCGGCCAGGTCGGCCGCTATAGCGCCGATCCAAGTCGCAGCCTGCGTTTCGATGGGGAGAACCCTTACCTCAATCCGAACGCTGCCCTTCATATCGGACTGGCCATGCACGAGCTGGCCGTGAATTCGGCAAGTTACGGCGCCCTGTCGCAGCCTGACGGACGGATCAGGGTAAGCGCCAGGATCGCGGCCGGCAGCGAGTCTTCGCCTGGCCTTTTGCTGATTTGGACAGAAAGGATCGGCGCCGGTCGGCGAACCGAAAATCGTTTTGGCAGCGTCGCCCTCGAACGCGTCGTGCCGACGTCGCTGAACGGCTCCGCCAGTCTCGATATCGACGACGATCGTCTCGAATATCGCCTGACCATCCCGCGCGGCAATTTCGAGATAGAATGACAACCACGTCCCGGGGCAACGGTCAGCCGCCGGAGAGGCGTTTAACCTGCTGTTCACCATAAAATCCGATTGTGTTCCCCGGCAGAAGCAACTCCAGGATAGCGCGCAATGCCCTTCCGAGTTGCGTAAACCTTGGAGTGGATCGGCGATCCCGTGAGGAGCTGAACCGCTCGCGACGCATCAAACCCAGCCGCGCAATCACACCGCGATTTGGGAGGAACCGAATGATGATTGCCGATATGAACAGGCTGGAGCGGGCCGCCCGCGTCTCGATGGGCGGCTTCCAGGACGCCGAAGCACCGCCCTCGCCCCGTTCCTCCCATCCATCGCTTCGCCTCGGCGCCGTCGCGCTTGTTGCTGCTCTCGTGCTGGCGATGGCCTGGCAACTGGCCTGATCTTTCCAATCGAGCAGCCGGCCGGCGCCAAGGCACGCGCCATTGCGCGCCGACTCCGCCGAGCAGGAACTTTTGAGCGGCAACAATCGTTCTTTGCGGCGGGAGGATTCGACCCGTGGAACACATCGCCGCCTTGCTCCTCGTCATTGGCTGCTCGGACACCATGACCGATTGCCGCGAACTGTCGGTGCCGGTCAGCGTCTTCGAGACTTTCGAGGCTTGCATCGCCGAACGGCCGTTTGCGCTGGGCGACCTGCAGGGGCGCACGCCGCGTGTCAAGGGCGAGTGCCTTGCCGTCGATCCGGCACTTGAAGACGACTATGATCAACTGCTGTGGACCGTGCGTCCCGACGGCAGGCTCGTCGCGTCGCTGGAAACTTCCGGCGCGCTTGTCGCGTCAAACGGCGCACGCCCGTAAGACACTCTCTTCAGCAATAACAAGATCGGGCAGGCAAAGCCCGTTTTTTCGTGCTAAACGGCGGTTGGCACTGCCAAAAGTGAGGACAAAATTAAGGAGCAATTTATGCGGAAAATGATCATTGCCATGGTTGCCGTGGTCGCCGTCAGCGGCTGCACCACGACCGAGCAGGATGTCGTCGGGGGCGGCTTGATCGGCGCCGGCGTCGGCGGCCTGGTCGGCGGCGGCAGGGGCGCGCTGATCGGCGCGGCTGTGGGCGCCGGGTCCGGCCTGTTGGTTCGCAACCTGCGCAATGGCTATTGCATATATCGCCACGCTGACGGCACGAGATATAAGGCCCGCTGCAACTGATTTTCCGCGAGACACAGTCATCTACCCGGGGGCCGACCAGCGGTCCCGGGTAGATCGTTGTTAGACCCTGACTGACAGGCGCTCAGCCTGGCAGGGGTATTCGGATTTCCACCTTAAGCCCGTCGGCCCGGTAGTCGCGCTTGATCGTACCGCGCAATTCTCGCGTGACATTGAGATCGATCAGCTTGGTGCCGAAACCGGTCTTTGCCGGCGGCTCCAGTTTCTTTTGCCCGGCCTCGCGCCAATCGAGCACCAGCGTCCGCTCCGGGCCACGTCCTTCGACCCGCCAATCGACCTTCAGGGCGCCCACCGAGTTGCCGGCCTCGCCATATTTCAGCGCGTTGGTGGCAAGCTCGTGAAAGGTCAAGCCAAGCGCCTGCGTCGTCGTCTCGTCAAGCAGCACTTCCGGCCCCGACAATATGCCTTCGGAAAGCTCTTTGCCGAACACCTGCCCAAGCTCGGTGCGCAGCAGGTCGCCGAGGTCCGCCTTCTGCCAGCGCGAGCGTGTCAGCATATCCTGCGAGGCAGCCATCGCCTGCAGCCGCGCCGAGAATGATGCCGAGAACTCCTTCACGTCCGTGGCCTGCGAAGCAGTCTGCCGCGCGATCGCCAGCACCCTGGTGATCGAGTTCTTGATGCGGTGCTTCATCTCCTGCAGGATCAGCTCCTTTTCCAGCAGGCTCTTCTCCGTCGCCTCATGCAGCAGCGACTTCGCCTCGTAGGCGCGCTCCTGATAGCGGGCCACCAAGGCGATCGCCCCGGCGAGCAGCAGGCCGAACAGACCGAGCATCACGGGAATAGCGCGCGAGGAAGGCAGCGCGAAAGCGCTCGTCGGCCGAAACAGGACAGTCCAGGGTCGGCCGGCCACGACGATATCCCGGCGCGCCAGCAGCTTTCCGCCGAGCGATTCGGCCGGCGGCGCCTCCGACCGGAACAGGAGATTGCCGGCACCCGGCTGGCCGTCGAAGATTTCGACGTTGACCGGCAGCAGCGGAGCCTTGCTGAGCGCCACCTGGAACAAATCGCGTGCGCGGAAGGAGGCGTAGAGGAAGCCGGCGGTCGAGGAGCGGCTGGCATTGATGACGTCCGGGGCCGTTTCCACGTTCAGCCGCACGAAGACCAGGAATCCGGGGAAGGTCTGCTCCAGCCCCTGTCCCTGGCCAAGTTGAACGAGCCCACTGGCGTGCTGCCGGTCGTCGGCCATGGCCTTCTCGATTGCCGTCCGCCGTGCCGGGTCGCTGAACATGTCGAAGCCGATGATCGACTGGTTGGAGGTATCGAGCGGCTCGAAAAGCACGATGGGCGTGCGCCATTGCTGCTGCGTGATGGCCGGATAGACCGGGTGGGCCGAACCGCGAGCGCGCAGGATGTCGCGCTCGAGCTTGGCCTCGTCGCCGGTCTTGGCCAGCCTCAGGAAGCCGATGCCGCGCAGTCCGGCGAAGTTGTCGTCGATGTCGAGCGCGGTGAGGAAGGCCTTGAACTCGCCGCGCGTGATATCGCCGTTACGAGCATCGAACAGCGCCTGGGTCGAGCGCAGCAGCGACAGATGCAGGTCGATGCGGCTCTCGATGCGGTTGAGCGCATCGTCGGCGGTTCCCTCGAACTTGATGCGTGCCGCCTCCTGGGTCGCGAAATAGGCGAACCCCGCCATCGTCAGGCTGATCAGCGCGACGGCGATGAAGGCGACGATCGGGAAAAGCTTTTTCAATGCAGGGTGCGGCCCATGGATGGTTGGCCACCTTTATGGGCAAGTCTCCGCGCCAATACAATGGCAAGGCCAACCCAACGCCGCGATTGGCTCATCAAACAAGTCGCAAATTAGCCAACCAATTTATGGTCTTAGGCCGCGATTTTCAGCGCTCCCGGGCCTGGCATGGCGCCCGGCGGGCACTTGCCCAGAATGATCATGCCGAGCACCTCGTCCTGAGTCACGTCGCTGGTGCGCGCCGTACCGACGACCTGGCCGTTCTTCATGACGCAGACCCTGTCCGCCAGCTCGAACACGTCATGGATGTCGTGGCTGATCAGGAAGATGCCGATGCCGTCGGCCTTGAGTTGCCGCACCAGTTCGCCGACCTGGGCCGTCTCCTGGGGGCCGAGCGCTGCCGTCGGCTCGTCCATGATCAGGATTCGCGCGTTGAACAGGATCGCGCGCGCGATCGCCACCGACTGCCTCTGTCCGCCGGACAGCTTGATCACCGGCTCCTTGAAGCGCTGGAAGCGCGGATTGAGCCGGCCCATCACCTTGCGTGCTTCGGCCTCCATGGCGACGTCGTCGAGGGTGCCCCAGGCGGTCATCAACTCGCGGCCGAGGAACAGATTGGCGGCGGCGTCGACATTGTCGGCAAGCGCCAGCGTCTGATAGATCGTCTCGATGCCGTATTTCTTGGCGTCGCGCGGGTTGGAGATTGCTGCCTCCTCGCCATTGACGAAGATCTGACCGGCATCGCGCTTGTAGGCACCGGACAGTATCTTGATCAGCGTCGACTTGCCGGCGCCGTTATGGCCGAGCAGCGCCACCACTTCGCCGGGGAAGAGATCGATGGAGGCGTCGTCGACGGCGCGAATGCCGCCGAAGGCGATCGAGATGTTGCGCATGTCGACCAGCGCGGCGCCGGCGGGAGCGTTCTCGTCTGCCATGATGCTGCCTCCTTCACACCCGCTTGCGGTAGATGGTGTCGAGCCAGACCGCGATGACCAGCACGGCGCCGACGACGATGCTTTGCAGCGGCGAATCGACGCCGAGAAGCACCATGCCGGACTGCAGCGACTGCATCAGCAGCGCCCCGAGCATAGCGCCGAGCACGGTTCCCGAGCCGCCGGCGAGCGAGGTGCCGCCGATGACCGCCGCGGCGATGACCAGGAGCTCGTCCAGCGTGCCGAGCGCATTGGTCGACGAATTCTGCCGCGCCGACGAGATCGCCGCGGCGATCGTCGCCAGCACACCCATGATCATGAACACCTTCATGGTGATCCAGCGCGTGTTGATGCCGGCAAGGTTGGCCGCTTCCGGATTGCCGCCGATGGCAAAGACATAGCGGCCGAAGCGAGTGCGCTTGGTGATGAAGGTCATGACGAGGCCGACGGCGATCGCCATCAGCACCGGAATGGCGATGCCGTGGGCGATGAACAGGCCGCCTTCGGGGACCGTGAGGTTGTTGGCGGCGGCGTAGCGGTTCACGATGCCGACCGGCCAGGGATAGGAATTGGCCAGCCACACCGCGCCCATGACGACCGCGCAGGTGACCGCGCCGAGCAGCGTCTCGGCCCAGATCGGACGCAGCGGGAAACGGAAGCGCTTGCGCTGCACCCTGCCGTTGAACAGCGCAAACACCACGGCAACACAGGCGACGGCGCCGACGATCCAGCTCCATTTGGCGCCGATCGAGCCGGCTGGTCCGCCGCCCATCAGCTGGAAGGTGGCGTCGAGCGGCGCCACCGTCTGGCCGCTGGTGACCCACCAGGCAGCACCGCGCCAGACCAGCAGCCCGCCAAGCGTCACGATGAAGGCCGGCACTTCGAGATAGGCGATGACGAAGCCCTGGAAGGCGCCGATCAGCAGGCCGAGCGCCAGGCCGATCAACAGTGCCAGCACCCAGATCCAGGGATTGCCAAGCTCGAGCCCAACCATTCGCACCAGGAAATGCACTTGGGCAAAGCCCATGACCATGCCGATCAAACCCTCGGCGGATCCGACGGAGAGATCGATGTTGCGCATGACGATGACCAGCACCATGCCGGAAGCCATGATGGCCACGGCCGAGGTCTGCACCGACAGGTTCCACAGGTTGCGCGGCGTCAGGAACGTTCGGCTGTCGAAATCGAGTGGATTGACGCCGAGCCGCAGGCTCGAGATGACATGCAGGCCGATCCAGATGATCAGCAGCGCGCCGACCATGCCGAGCATGCGTGTGTCGAGCTCAGTCGCCGTGAGGAAGCGCCCGACGGTGCTCAGTTCGGAAGCCCGCGCGCGATCCGCCGCCGGGTTGGCCGGCGTATCAGAGGTCGTATCGGTCATGATCTCCTCCCACCGGCTTGCCGTCTGGCGCGGATGCCGGACCACGATGCTAGAGCAATTCCAGGAAAAGTGCGTAGCCGCCTGGAATTACGCACAAACAAACGGCTGGAGCAGTTCGGCGATCCTGCCGGACAGTGAACTGCCCCAATGGTCTCCGGCTTCAGTACGCCCGAAAGCCTTTGGAGAAACGCCGCGGCCCAACGGCCGCGGCGCTGCGTTTGAACCTGACGGCCAGCTTAGTTGCAGACCGCGACGCTGCCGGCGGCAACGCCCGCGCAGACTTCATCCTTCTTTATCCAACCCGCGTCGATGACGAGGTTGAGATTATCCTTGGTGATTGCGACCGGGGTCAGGAACAGCGACTTGACGGTGTTGCCGCCAGGCGTCGTGAAGTCCTTGGCGCCCGCGATGTCGGTCATCTTCTTGCCGTCGGCGAGCTGCGAGGCGATCTCGGCGGCGTGCTTGCCGAGCTCGCGCGCGTCCTTCCACACCGACACCGTCTGGGTGCCGAGCGCGATGCGGTTCAGCGCGGCATGGTCGCCGTCCTGGCCCGAGACCGGAACGGTGCCGGCCAGCCCTTGCGCCGTCAGCGCCGCGACGACGCCGCCGGCGGTGCCGTCATTGGCCGCCACCACCGCGTCGACCTTGTTGTCGTTGGCGGTCAGGAACTGCTCCATGTTCTTCTGCGCATTGGCGGGAAGCCAGCCATCGGTATAGGCCTCGCCGACATTCTTGATCTTGCCGCTGTCCATGGCTTCTTTCAGCACTTCCATCGAGCCGGAGAACAGGAAATCGGCGTTCGGGTCGGCGCCCGAGCCCTTGATGAAGACGTAATTGCCCTCGGGCTTGGCCTTGAACACCTCGCGGGCCTGCATGCGGCCGACTTCCTTGTTGTCGAAGGTCAGATAGAACACGTCCTTGTTCTCGATCAGGCGGTCGTAGCCGACGACCGGAATGCCTTCGTCGAGTGCCTTCTGCACCGCCGGTCCGATCGCCGAGGCGTCCTGCGCCAGGATGATCAGCGCATTGGCGCCCTGCGAGATCAGGCTTTCGACGTCGGTCAGCTGCTTGCCTGGATTGGACTGTGCGTCGGCGGATATATACTTGTCGCCCGCGGCCTCGATCGCCTTCTTCATCGCCGCTTCGTCGGTCTTCCAGCGCTCTTCCTGGAAATTGGACCACGAAACGCCGATCACCTTGTCCTTCGCCTCGGCGACCGACGCCAACGTCAACGACATGGCGACGCCCGCCAGCATGGCGGCTGCGAATCTCTTCATGATATCCTCCCTGCGCCCCTCGCGGCGCGACCCAGATTGGCCCGAAGACCATGCAAAGGCTTTTTTTCGAGCCTCGAAAAAATACTGATCCAAGGCTAGGGCGCTGTCAACTGCAATTCTGACGGTTTTTGACGTGTCGCGTACTTTTTTTCGAGACCCGTAATAAATAATGACAGTGCCGACCGCTTCTGCCACTATCGGGGAACAGTTCGGAGGAGGCGCAGCCCGCGTCCACCGAAACTTGTAAAAACCCGGACGGTTCGGGTGCCGGCGTCCGGGTGAATCGATCTGGCGCGTCGCCGGGTCCTGTGCATGATCGAGAGGCCGCGCTGACTGGGAGGAGAAAAAATGTCGGTCGGAATCCGCCACGACGATCTGCGCCGGCGCAACCGCGCCATGGTGCTCTCGGCCTTGCGCCGGGCCGGCCAGCCGTCGCGCACGGAAATCGCCGCGACCACCGGGCTCAGCCATTCGACCATTTCGGCGATCTCTTCCGACCTGATCCAGGAAGGCATCCTGGCCGAGAGCAAGCCGAGCGAGACCGCGTCTCTGAAGCGCGGCCGGCCACAGGTGGGCCTCGCGCTCAAGCCTGAGGCGGCAGCGGTGGTAACGGTGGTGCTGTCGCTCAATTTCCTCTCGGTCGCCGTTATCGATTATGCGGGCCAGGTCATCGCCGAGGAGCAGCGCCGCCTCGATACGCTCACCATGCCGCGCGACGAGCTGATCGGCGAATGCTTGGCGATCGTGCGGCGCCGGCTGGACGATCCGGACCTCGACGTCGGCAGCGTCGCCCGCATCGCCATGGGCATCCAGGGCATCACCGATTCCCATGCCCGCGCCATGCTATGGTCGCCGATCACGCCGCTGACCGACATTCCCTTCGCCGACATCCTGGAAAAGGAATTCGGCATTCCGGCCACCATGGAAAACGACTGTAACATGATGGCGGTGGCGCTGCAGTGGCGCGATCCCGACCGCTATCGCGACAATTTCATCGCCATCCTGCTCTCGCACGGCATCGGCATGGGCCTGGTGCTGAAGGGCGAGCTGTTCACCGGCACGCATTCTTCCGGCGGCGAGTTCGGCCACATGATCCATCGTCCGGGCGGCGCGCTTTGCCGTTGCGGACGCCGCGGCTGCGTCGAAGCCTATGCCGGCAACTACGCCATCTGGCGCAGCGCCATGAAGATGAGCGAGAACGCCGAGCCGGTCGATGTCGGCGACGCCGACATGCGGGCGCTCGCGGCCAAGGCGCGCGAGACGGATGGCCCGGAGCGCGAGGCCTATCGCCGGGCCGGGGAGGCGCTGGGCTTCGGCCTCGGCAGCCTGTTCGCGCTGATCGACCCAGCGCCGGTCGCCATGGTCGGCGTCAGCGCCGCCGCCTTCGACCTGATCGAGCCGGCGCTGCGCGAGGCGATCGGCCAGACTGCCGGTGGCCAGCATTCAAATTCGATCTCCTTCGATACTGAGCCGAACGAATTGCCGCTGATCCGCGAGGGCTGCGCCATGCGCGCGCTGACCTTCGTCGACCAGGAGATTTTCGCCCCGGGCGTGCAGGCAAGAGCGGGCAAGAACGTGGCCTGAGCAGCTTCGATAGCGATCGTTGGCTTCTGTGGGTCCTGCAGACGCCGGAGATTAGCGAAGGCCCCGCAGCTTCGTCATTCCAGGGCGGAGCAGGAGCGAAGCTCCGTCGCGGAGACCCTGGAATCCATGCCATTACCTCAATCGTCGGATGAGCGGAGCAGAATTTCTGCACCGCCGCGGCGCGTGGAAGTCGCGTGGATCGTCGGGTCTGCGCCGCGTCGCGACGCTTCGTGCTCCGCCCGTGGACGGCGAAGCACCAGCGTCTCGATAACCCGCCAGCGCAGATAGAACCCGTCAGACCTTCGGTGCCCTGGATCTAGTCTTCCCTGATCGCGTAGCCCGCCCCGCGAATGGTGCGGATCACATCGGGCATCCGGCCGTTGTTGACCGCCTTGCGCAGGCGTCCGACATGCACGTCCACGGTGCGCTCGTCGATATAGATCGTCTCGCCCCAGACATTGTCGAGCAGCTGGCTGCGCGAGAACACCCGGCCGGGATGCCGCATCATGAATTCCAGCAGCCTGAACTCGGTCGGGCCGAGCCGGATCTCGCTCTTCTTGCGGTAGACGCGATGCGATTCGCGATCGAGCACGATGTCGCCGACCTTGAGCACGCTGGACAGCACCTCCGGCTTGGCGCGGCGCAGCAGCGCCTTGACCCTGGCCATGAATTCCGGCGTCGAGAACGGCTTGACCAGATAGTCGTCGGCGCCGGTCGAGAGGCCGCGCACCCTGTCGCTTTCCTCGCCGCGCGCGGTCAGCATGATGATCGGCAGGCGTTCGGTCTCGGGCCGCATCCTGAGGCGCCGGCAAAGCTCGATGCCGGACACCGCCGGCACCATCCAGTCGAGCACCAGAAGGTCGGGCACATTCTCCTGCAGGCGGATCTCGGCCTCGTCGCCGCGCGTCACCACCTCGACCTGATAGCCCTCGGATTCGAGGTTGTAGCGGAGCAGCACCCCCAGCGGTTCCTCGTCCTCCACCACCATGATGCGTGGCGCGATCATTTAGCAGGCACCTTCGCTGTCAGGCCGCCGGCGCCGACATCGCCGTCTCGTCCTGCTTAGGACGATTCGCAGGCAATTGCGTGCCGGTCAGCACATAGTAGGCGTTCTCGGCGATGTTGGTGACGTGGTCGCCTATGCGCTCCAGATTCTTGGCGCAGAACAACAGATGCGTGCAAGCCGTGATGTTGCGCGGATCCTCCATCATGTAGGTCAGGAGCTCGCGGAAGACGGAGGTGTATTTGACGTCGATGCGCTCGTCGTCGTTGCGGAGCTTGGCGAGCGCCGTGGCGTCGCCGGCCGTGTATTCCTCGATCACGCCCTGCACTTGGATCAGCACCAGCTGCGCCATCGAATCGATGGAGTGCGAAAGGTCGCGCGGCGCGGCGCTGATGCCGACCGAGCCGACGCGCTTAGCGATGTTCTTGGCAAGGTCGCCGATGCGCTCGAGATCGCCGGCCATCCGGATGGCGCCAACGACGCTGCGCAGGTCGTCGGCCATCGGCTGGCGTTTGGCGATCAGCGTGATGGCGCGATCGTCGAGCTCGCGCTGGCGCGCGTCCATGATGGCATCGTCGGAGACCACGCGCTGCGCCAGCGCGTTGTCGGAATTCAGCAGAGCCTTGGTCGACGCGCCGACCATCGAGCCGGCAAGATCGCCCATGTCGCGGATGAGCTGGCTGATCTGCCTCAGATCCTCGTCGAAGGAAGCGACCGTATGGGCCATGGTTATGTCCTCGTATGAACTCAGCCGAAGCGGCCGGTGATGTAGTCCTGCGTGCGCTTCTCGCGGGGCGAGGTGAAAATCTTTTCGGTCCGGTCGAATTCGATCAGCTCGCCGAGATACATGAACGCCGTCTGCCGCGAGACGCGCGCCGCCTGCTGCATGTTGTGGGTGACGATCACGATCGTGTAGTCGGCCTGCAGCTCGTCGATCAGCTCCTCGATCTTGGCGGTCGAGAGCGGATCGAGCGCCGATGCCGGCTCGTCCAGCAGGATGACCTCCGGCTTCACCGCCACCGTGCGGGCGATGCAGAGCCGCTGCTGCTGGCCGCCCGAAAGGCTCTGGCCGCTGGCGTTGAGCTTGTCCTTGACCTCGTTCCACAGCGCGGCGCGCTTCAGCGCCTGTTCGACGCGATTGTCCATCTCGGCCTTGCTTATCTTCTCATACAGCCTGACGCCGAAGGCGATGTTCTCGTAGATCGACATCGGGAACGGCGTCGGCTTCTGGAACACCATGCCGATCTTGGTCCTGAGCAGGTTGAGGTCCTGCGAGCGGTCGAGGATGTTCTTGCCGTCGAGCAGCACCTGGCCTTCGGCGCTCTGCTTCGGGTAGAGCTCGTAGATGCGGTTGAGCACGCGCAGCAGCGTCGACTTTCCGCAGCCCGAAGGTCCGATGAAGGCGGTGACGCTGCGCTCGGGCAGCGACAGGTTGATGTCCTTCAGCGCCTTCGACTGGCCATAGTAGAAGTTGAGGTTCTTGACTTCGATCTTGGCCTTCTCGGCGGTCGTCTCGGCTACGTTCAGGTCGGTGGACAACATCGGTTTCATCTGTCCTCTCTGCGTCCGGTAAGGCTGCGGGCGAAGATGCTCAGCCCGAGAACCGTCAGGGTGATTATCAGTGCGCCCGTCCAGGCCAGTTGCTGCCATTCCTCATAAGGGCTCAGCGCAAACTGGAAGATGGTCACCGGCAGGCTGGCCATCGGCGCGTTGAGATTGCTCGACCAGAACTGGTTGTTGAGCGCTGTGAAGAGCAGCGGCGCCGTCTCGCCCGAAATGCGGGCGATCGCCAGCAATATGCCGGTGACGATGCCGGACAATGCGGCGCGATAGGCGACCGAGCGGATCACCACCCAGCGCGGCGCGCCGATGGCGGTGCCAGCCTCGCGCAGCGCGTTGGGCACAAGGTTCAGCATGTCCTCGGTGGTGCGCACTACCACGGGGATCACCAGGATCGACAGCGCCACCGCGCCGGCGATCGCCGAGAAATGACCCATCGGCCGCACCATCAGCTCGTAGACGAACAGGCCGACGATGATCGACGGCGCCGACAACAGGATGTCGTTGATGAAGCGCACCACCGTGGTGAGGCGCGAGAAGCGCCCGTACTCGGCCATATAGGTTCCGGCGAGCACGCCGATCGGCGTGCCGACGACGATGCCGATGACGGTCATCACGATGCTGCCGTAGATGGCGTTGAGCAGGCCGCCGGCGTCGCCGGGCGGCGGTGTCATTTGCGTGAACACCGAAAGCGAGAGCCCCGAGAGTCCCTTATAGAGAAGGGCGCCGAGGATCAGCGCCAGCCAGACGAGGCCAATGCCCGCCGCTATGGTGCAGAGCGCCATCATCACGGCGTTCTTGCGCTTGCGGCTTCGGTGGAGCGATGCGACTGTCGACATCGGTCAGGCTCCCGTGCGGCTATCGATGCGCAACAGCATGTAGCGTGCGAGCGCGAGGATGATGAAGGTGATGATGAACAGGATCAGTCCGAGCGCCACCAGTGAGGACGTGTAAAGCTCGCCGTCGGCTTCGGTGAATTCGTTGGCGATGGTCGCCGAGATCGTCGTGCCGGGCGCAAACAGCGAGGCGCTGATGCGGTGCGCGTTGCCGATGACGAAGGTGACGGCCATCGTCTCGCCGAGCGCGCGGCCAAGACCGAGCATGACGCCGCCCATGATGCCGACCCGCGTATAGGGGATGACCACACGCCGGGTCACTTCCCAGGTCGTGCAGCCGATGCCGTAGGCCGATTCCTTCAGCACCGCTGGCACCGTGTCGAACACGTCCTTGGTGATCGAGGTGATGAAGGGCAGCACCATGATGGCCAGGATCAGCGACGACGTCAGCAGGCCGATGCCGTAGGGCGGACCGGCAAACAGGCTGGCGAGACCCGGTATGCCGTGGAAAAGATTGATGATGAACGGCTGTACCGTCGTCTGCAGGAATGGCGCGAAGACGAACAGGCCCCAGATGCCGTAGATGATCGAGGGAATGCCGGCGAGCAGCTCGACCGCGATGCCGATCGGGCGCCTGAGCGGGCGCGGGCAGAGCTCGGTCAGGAAGACGGCGATGCCGATGCCGATCGGCACGGCAATGAGGATGGCGATGGCTGAGGTGACGACGGTGCCGTAGATGGGCGCGAGCGCGCCGAAATTCTCGGTCACCGGATTCCAGGATTCAGTGGTCAGGAAGGAGAAGCCGAACTTCGACAGCGCCTCCCACGAGCCGGCGATCAGCGAGACCGCGACGCCGCCCAGAAGAACCAGCACGAGTATGGCGGAGAGACGCGTGACCGTTCGGAAGATCGTGTCGGTCAGGGCGAAGCGGCGCACCGTCGCTTCCCTGGTCCGTATGGCGGACGATGTCACGGCTTCGGAAACGGCTGTCATTTCGCCCCTCGCATTTCGAAAGAGACAGGAGGGCGCTGGAGGCGCCCTCCTTATTCCGTAGGAATTACATGCCGGAGTAGAGCGGCTTGCCGTTGCTGTCGACGATGTCCTTGCTCCACATTTCCTCGACGCTCTTCACGACCGCGTCGGGCATCGGAACATAGTCCAGCTCGGCGGCCATGTCGTCGCCCTTGGCGTAGGACCAGGCGAAGAACTTGAGCGCTTCGGTGGTGGCCGCAGCATCGTCGGGCTTCTGGTAGACGAGGATCCAGGTCGCGGAGGTCATCGGCCAGCTTTCAGCACCAGCCTGGTTGGCCAGAATGACGCCGTAGCCAGGCTTGGAGCTCCAGTCGGCATTGGCTGCAGCGGCCGAGAACGCGGCAGCGGTCGGCTCTACCTTCTTGCCGTCCTTATTGATCAGGTCGGTATAGGTGAGCTTGTTCTGCTTGGCATAGGCATACTCGACATAGCCGATCGCGCCACCGGTCTGCGCGACGTTGTTGGCGACGCCTTCGTTGCCCTTGGCGCCGATGCCCACCGGCCACTCGAGCGCGGTATTGACGCCGACCTTCGACTTCCAGTCGGCGCTGACTTCGGCCAGATAGTAGCTGAAGTTGAACGTGGTGCCCGAGCCGTCCGAACGGTGCACGACCGCGATCGCCTGGTCGGGCAGCTTGACGTCGGGGTTGAGCTTCTTGATCGCCTCGTCGTTCCAGTTGGTGATCTTGCCGACGAAGATGTCGGCCAGCGTCGGGCCGTCGAGCACCAGTTCGCCCGGCTTGACACCTTCGAGGTTGACGACCGGAACGATGCCGCCCATCACCATCGGGAACTGCGCGAGCCCGGTCGACTTGAGATCCTCGCCCTTGAGCGGCGCGTCCGAGGCGCCGAAGGTCACGGTCTTGGCCTTGATCTGCTTGATGCCGCCGCCGGAGCCGATCGACTGATAGTTGAGACCGATGCCGGTCTCCTTCTTGTAGGCGTCGGCCCACTTGGCATAGATCGGATAGGGGAAGGTAGCGCCGGCACCGGAGATGTCGGCCGCCATAGCGGCGGAGAGGGAAAGCGTGGATGCCGCAGCCATTGCAATCGCAACGGCCGCCGAGCGGATGAAATGTCTCATGTGGCCTGCTCCTGTTCGGAATATGGTCTTTCGGCAACCCTTGTCTATCGGCGCCTGGTGAGCGCAATAGACTTCGATTATTACAGTCGCATGACAGTTTCGTGTCAGCCCGGTAACGCCTGAACACGATGCCTGGGGGGGCCTGCGGCCGCCATTTGCGGACCGAGCCGAAGTTTGCCGCGGGAATCAGCAGCTTGTCCGACTTTTGAATCAAAAATTATCCCGGCGGCCGGATCTCCGGCCGCCGGGAAATAAAATCCGGACGAGAGCGCGTTGCCTGTGCGCCAGAGCGGATCATGGCATGGCCATCGCCGAAAACAGGTCCGTTGGGGTAGAGTCGACGCTGTTCCTTGGCCGGCGGTCGCTGCTCCCGCCCGTAACCGAAGGGCGGAATCGACAGCAGCCATTGTCCTGACCTGGCCTTCGTTTTGTATGGTGCGATCACACCATATGTCTGCGTTGGACGACCGCCGACGGACCTCGTCGACGACGCCGTGAACGGCCGCGCAGAAAGGCTGTTATCCGGCGCTGCGGCGGACTTCCGCGTCCGACCCGAGCCATCTTTCAAGCTTCTCGAGCAGCGCCTTCGGGCTGATCGGCTTCGGCAGGTAATCATCCATGCCGGCTTCCAGGCAGCGCTCGCGGTCACCCTTCAACGCATGCGCGGTGACGCCGACGATTGGCACATGCGTGCCCATCTCGGTTTCGAGCCGGCGGATGGCCGCGGTCGCCTCCAGGCCGCTCATCTCGGGCATCGACACATCCATCAGGATCATGCGCGGGGTAAGCCTGCCGAACGCGTCCAGCGCCTTGCGGCCGTTGCCGACGATTTCGAACTGGTATCCGGTCTCGCCCAGGATTTGCGTGAACACCATCTGGTTCACCTCGTTGTCCTCGGCGACGAGAATGTCGAGCCCGCGCTCCGCGCCGGCCAGGCGTGGACGGGCACGCGCCGGCGGCGGCTGCAGCAGGACGCGATCCGCCGCCGTCGCCTGCGCCGTGGACGCCTGCGGCGCGCCGGCCCCGGTCTCGACGCCGCCGGTCAAGGCCGGATGGATGGCCGCCGTGCTGTGGCGATGACGCTGGATGGTGGCGACCAGCGTCTCCAGCAAGATCGAGGAACGCGCCGGCTTGATCAGCTGCGCATCGATGCCGAGATCGCGGTAGGCGGCGCTGGCGAGCGACTGGTCGACCGAGGTCAGCATGATGATCGGCGTGTGCGCGAGGCCGGCGGTGTTGCGCACGATGCGCGCCATTTCGGCGCCGGTCATGCCCGGCATCTGGTAGTCGAGCACGACGCAGTCGACAGGCACGCCGTAGGCGGCAGCCGCAATCAGCACCTTCAGTCCCTCGGCGCCGCTTTCGGCCGCGCAGGAATCGAAGGTCCACGAAGCCATCTGCTCGCTGAGGATCGCGCGGTTGACGGCATTGTCGTCGACGATCAGCACGCGCGCGCCGGTCACGTCGACCGGCATGATCCGCTGGCCGCCTCGCTCGGCCCGCGGCAGCGTGACGGTGAACCAGAAGGTCGAGCCCTTGCTCTCGGCGCTGTCGACGCCGATCTCGCCGCCCATCAGCTCGACCAGCCGCGAGGTGATGGCAAGGCCGAGCCCGGTGCCCTCGTGCCGTCTTGTCGAGGAGGTGTCGACCTGGCTGAATTTCTCGAACACCAGCTTCAGCTTGTCTTCGGGAATGCCGATGCCGGTATCGGTGACCGAGATGGCGAGCTTCGTCCCCGACGGAACGCGCTCGCCGGTCACCTCGACCAGCACATGGCCCTTGTCGGTGAACTTCACCGCATTGCCGAGCAGGTTGGTGACGATCTGTCGGATCCGGCCGACGTCGCCGACGAACTGCCCGTCGAGCCCGGGCTGGACGCGAACGATGAGCTCGAGGTCCTTTTCCTTGGCGCGGGTCGACACCAGCGTCGCCACATCCTCGATCGCCTCGGCAAGGTTGAAGGGCGCCGGGTCGAGCACGAGCTGGCCGGCGTCGATCTTGGAGAAGTCGAGGATGTCGTTGATGATGGTGAGCAACGCGTTGCCCGATTTGACGATGATGTCGGTGAACGTCCTCTGCTTTGGGTCGAGGTCCGACTTTGCGAGCAACTCGGCCATGCCGAGCACGCCGTTCATCGGCGTACGGATCTCGTGGCTCATATTGGCGAGGAACTCCGACTTGGCGCGGTCGGCAAGCACGGCACGCCGGCGCGCCTCGCTGAGCTCGGCCTCGCGCTGTTTCAGTTCCGTAATGTCCGTGGTCGACCCGATCAGATAGAGCGAACCGTCGGACGCGATCATCGCGCCCTTGCGCGCGAACTGGTGACGCACGCTGCCGTCCGGCAGCGTCACCTGTTCTTCGATCTCCTGCGTCTCGCCGGTGCGCAGCACCGCCAGGTCGCCGGCGACGAAAGCTTCGCCGTCCGCGCCGAAGATCTCGACGTCGGTCTTGCCGATCGCCTCTTCCTTGCTGAAGCCGGTGAGATCGCACCAGCCCTTGTTGACGTAGAATTGCCTTAGATCCGAACGCTTCGCGTAGATCGACACCGGCACGTTGTCGATCAGGTTGCGGAACACCTCGTTCTCGCTCATGCTTTCCTTGAGCGCCCGCTCGCGCGCCTTGACCTCGGTGATGTCGGTGCTGGAACCGACCAGATGCACCGATCCGTCGGTCGCGACGAGGCGGCTCTTGCGCGTCATCAGCTGCCGCACCGTGCCGTCGCGATGGCTGACAGGCTCCTCGACTTCGCGCCCCTTGCCGGTCGCGATGACCTCGGCATCGTCATGGCTGTAGCTTTCGGCGTCCTCGGCGCCGAAAAGCTGCCGGTCCGTCTTGCCGATGACGTCTTCCTTGGCAACGCCGGTCAGCGCGCACCAGGCCTTGTTGACGAACTCGATTGTAAGATCCTCGGCCTTGATGAACGCCGCCACCGGCAATTCGTCCATGACATGCCGGTAAAGGTCGATCTGCCGCATCGAGTCGCGCAGCGCCTTCTCGCGGGCCTTGATGTCGGAAATGTCGACGCGCACCCCTATGAACGTGCCGTCGTCCGCTCTCATGTCGTAGACCTGGAACCAACGACCGTCGGGATTGAGCCGTTCATAGGACGAATTGGGCAGGTGGTAACGCTTCAGCATGGCGTCGAGCCAGCGTTCTTTGTCGACACCATAGAGATTGTCGATCTCGACGTCGCCGCTCGACCGGAAATAGCCGGCGGAATGACCGAGAGCGAGCGCCTCGCGTAAGGTGCGGCCCGGCTGCCAGGCCGGCTTCAGCGCCGGCAAACTGTCATGCAGCTTGCGGTTGGCGAAGACGAATTCATCGTGGCGGTCATAGATGATGACGCCGGCCGGCAGCGACTCCAGCACCGTGGCGAGATTCTTGCGCGCATCCTCTGCCTCGGTCTCGCGATGCTTCATGTCGGTGATGTCGACATAGGAGATCAGACGCTTGCCGCCGGCAAGCGGTGCCAGCGAGGCGATCAGCACGCGGCCGTCATTGCGCGGCAACTGCCTGGAACCGGCAACGCCTGCCCGGATTTCGGCCTCGCGCTCGGCGATGTGGCGTTGCCAGCCCACCTCGTCGGCACCATAGGGGTCGGCGTCGCGGCTGGCCTCCATCAGCTCGCGGAAGCCGCAGCCGGCAGTGGCGCGAAGCGGATCGATCTTCCAGAAGTCGTAGAAGGCGCGGTTGATGATCTCCGCCCTGAGGTCGGCATCGAGGACAATGACGCCGATCGGCATCGAATCGACCATCAGGCGAAGATTGGCAAGCGCTTCCGAGGTCGCGGCCGCATGCTGATCGGGGGCGCGGGGGACCGCCGCCTCGCCGCGCTCGACCGCGCCTTCGAAAGAACGGGCGGCGCCCATCTCGAAAGTACCGTCCCTATCCGCCATCCCTACCCCCAGGCCGAACCCTCCCGGTTCGTCGGCGGAATGTGCCCGACAAGCATTAACGATCGGCTAACCTTAACGATTCGCAACCGAACACGCCCGATGCCGTTAACGGGTTTTAGGCGGACGCCGGTCCGACCTCGCTGCGGTAATCCGTCCGTTGGCGAACCCACCGCTGCCGGGCTATAAAATCGGTGGGGGTATAGCTGATGCTTGGTCGAATGCTGACTTTTGTTCTCTGTCCGGCGCTGCTCGCGGCGAGCGGCTGCACGCGCAGCGACGACGGAACCGTCATCATTCCAAGCCGGATGGACGTCAGGCGCATTTGGGACAAGGCCCCGCCAGGAACAACAGCTTCGCGGCAGATCGCGACGGACGTATTTCCTCAGCAGCCGAGCGCCCCGGTGAGTTCCCCCAGTCGAAGACGTGTTTCGACGGCCCCTTCCTTTCAGCCGGATTTGGCTGATGCGTCCTCCCAGCCACAGAAGGCGCTCGCCTGCCGGAATGTGAGCGAACCCGGTAAGCGCTATCGCGTCGTCTGCGAGTAGCCTCGCAGCTACGATAAGATCGCGTGTTTCCTCACTGCGCGTGAAACCTTTGTGTGGTGTCTGGCGTTATCGGCGCAGCACGAAGGGGAGCGAAGATGTCTGTTCATTTCACCGTCTCAGGCCTGACGAGAAACCTGATCCATTCGCTTGGACTGGATCACGAGCGGGCCCCGAGGCGTCTGACACCCGAGCAAAATCTATTGTTGGAATGCTATCTGGCCGGCCAAATTCCGGAATCGGCCTGGAGCGACTACGTCTTCGAAATGCCGCAACTGGAAAAACACGCCAATGCCCGCCGCAGGCGCAATCCGGCGTAGCGCTGTCCAGCAACAAAGCGCCACCTAGAAAGCATAGCCGTTTTCTGTTGGAAATCGGCGAAGGCGAAACTGAGCAACTTGGCAGTTCTACTGCTGAATTGCTTTGGCGTTGTCCTTCGGCGAATTGAATTGAAGCGTAAAGATCTTCCCTGGAATTCCTTTTGCGAGGTCCGGCGAAAAGCTGAGCGGCAGGCAATTTCGCAGGGCGGCGGTCGCCGCGTCGACATAGGCCTGACGCGCCTTGTCATCCCCGTTGACCTTGATGGCCGTTGGCTTCGGCGGGCCGATCAGCGTGCCGTCGCGCTTGAAGCTGAAGCTCAAGGTGACCGAGGCAGTTCCGGCTTCGGCCGGCGGCGTCCAGCACGCCTGCAGCGCGGCGCCGACCTCGTTCATCGTGTTGAGCGATGCAGCATCTGCCGGAAAAGGCATCGCCAGCAGCGCGCCTGCGATCGCTGAAAGTCTAGCCGTGCTTCTCATGGCTCTGTCCTCGCCGCTTTCGCCCGTTCGCATGGTACGATCAACGACGCGGATGACAATAGAATTTCAACCGCGCCGGCAAACCGACAAAATCATGGTGTCGTGACGCTGGCGCGCCGGCGCAAAAGCAAAAGGCCGGCGTTGAGCCGACCTTTCCTTCTCCTCGGCAATCGCGCCAGTACATCCGTGGTCGCAGCGAGGACCGAGACACTAGACAAGGGTTTGGTTAACGAAACCCTAAACCTCGCGCATTTCTTAAGCCGTGGCCTGAGCCTTCACATGGGCGATGTAGCCGCGTACGTCGCCGGCCGGCTCAACATAGGCCTTGCCGAGCTTCTTCTCGATCGCAGCCATATAGTCCTTCGCCCAGTTGGGCAGCGCATAGTCGATGACCGCCAGAAACTCCAGTGTCGCCGCCAGACGGATGTCGGCGATCGACGGGTTGTTGCCGCCGATGAAAGGCTTGCCGTCCCTGAAGAAGCTATGAAAGACCTCCAGCGGCTCGGCGATTGCGGCGATGGCAGCCTTTTGCGCCTCCGATTTCTTGTCGGGATGGGCATCGCTGTGGCCGACCTCGCCGGCATATTGCGGAAAGCCAAGTGCCGGATAAGTGGCCCTGGCCACATAGGGATAGAGCGTTCCGACCAGGTAGAACATGGCGCTGTCGACCATCGCCCGCTTGGCCGGCGCCTTCGGATAGAACTTGTCCAGCCCGTGCTTGTTGGCGAGGTACTGCATGATTGCGCAGCTTTCCCAAAGCACGCCTCTGGGAAGTCCTTTGTCCTCGATCATCGGAGTCAGATGCGCCGGGTTCCGCGCCAGGAATTCCGGCGTGCGCGTCAGGCCCCAGGCGTCGGTCTCGGCATGGTCGAGCCCGGCCGCTCGCGTGAACACCCGGACCGTCATGTTGTTGACGCTGGGCCTTAGCATGCTGAGCTTGACCGCGGGCTTCTTCGCCGGCTGCGCCTTGGCTTTAAGCGCTGCCTTTGCCGTTGCTTTAGGCGCGGCTTTTGCGGCCGGCTTGACTGCTTTGGCCGACATCTTGGCGGCAGTCACCTTTGCCGCCGGCTTTGCCATCTTCGCTGCCGGCTTGGCGGCGGCCTTCTTCGTTCCCTTCGTTGCAGCCTTTGCCATCTGGTCCTCCCTCTGAGCTGTTCAGTATGGATTTTTCGCCGCCCGGTTCTCGGACAATGTTTCGCGCGATCGCTCGACCAGCGCCTGGATGGCGTCGGCAAGGTGCGCCTCGGCGATATTGTAGTCGCCGCGCGCAACGCGGATCTTGTGCGCCGCCATCAGAACGTCGGCATGGCTGAAGCCCGCGGGTGGCTCGAACCGGTAGGAGGCAAGCTCGATCACCAGCCCAAGCGGATCCTCGAAATAGATCGAATCCATGAAGCCGCGGTCTTTGACGCCGCTGTGCTTGATGGCGCGTTCGTCGAGCCGGCCGACTGCCTGCAGGAACGTCACGCGCGACACCGAGAACGCGATGTGGTGGACACAGCCGGTATCGGTCGGCGTGCGCCGCTTGACCGGGCTGCGGCTCTCGTCGGTGAAGACGGTGATCAGCCGGCCATCGCCCGGGTCGAAATAGAGGTGGCTTTCGCTCGCCTTGTCGAGATTGGGCTGCTCGAAGATGAATGGCATGCCGAGCACGCCTTCCCAGAAATCGATGGAGGTCTGGCGATCGGCGCCGACCAGCGTGATGTGATGGACGCCTTGCGACTGCAGTTTTTGCATTGGCTCCTCCCGGCCCGCCGCGCCTGCCGCCGGACGATGGGGCCAGGCAGCCTTAAATCGGCGCCCGGCAGGCACCGCCGCACGGCTCCGCTCGCTGGGTTCCGCATTTTCGCGTCCTGCTGGATCGCGGCCGAAACTTTGATTATCGGATGCTAATTCAATCCGAGGCGTTGCGCCAGAAGCGGCGCGCAGCATCGCACCAGCACGTCATCGCCGGCCGCAAGGAGGATGCGCAAGGCTCTGCTGCACCATGCTCGAGGGCCGGCCGGGTCAGCGGAACCGCCTGCCCGACACCGCCGTTTACAACCATGGCCTTGGCCGACGACATCCAAATGGCGGAACGCCATGTTCTGCAGGCCGAGCAGCACATCAAGCGCCAGCGCGCGCGCATCGCTGCGCTAAAGCGCCGCCGGTTGCCGCGAGGCAAGGCGTCCAGCTTTTTGCAGTTGCTTGAAGACGCCCAATCGATGCACCTGCATCAGCTGTCGCTGTTGTTGGAGAGAGCGTCTCGTGAACGGACCCGAGCCGGCATTAGACTTTTGGTTCAGCGTCGGCAGCCGACGGAAGCCTTATTTGTAGACCGTCCTTGAAGACGCCCGAACTGGCGACACCGCTACGCTTTCATGTCGCCGATCAGCGAAGCTTCTCAGCGATAGCGGCGACACTCACGCCGTCCTCGCGCCGCATGGCTCTTCATGGTAGCCCGCTCTCGGGTGTTACTACCCGCAGCGCTGACACTCTCTCAATCTACCTTCGAAGAAGAAGCACTACTCCGACTTCGCCGGGGTTTCTTTCTTGATTTCCGTCGATGTTGACGTGTCGGACTTGTCAACACTCGCCGTCTGCTGCGCGTCGACTGAGGCTTGATCCTTCGCGTGTGCCGGGCAATTGGCTGATGCTGCAGAGACGGACAGGCCCAGCGCTAAGATCGTTCCGAGGAAGGCTTTCATCATCATCCTCCTTTTGGCAAGTGACATAGCGTAACCCGCGCGTTGCGCGCCGCAAAATCACTTTTCACTCCCCGCATCACAGCTGGCTCGCGCGTCGAGGCCGCAGAGAACTTTATTGAGCGGATGGACCGAGCTGCGTTGCTCCGGGCATGGAGGCGCTGTCTACGCGCCAGAGCGTGAAGCCCCCAAGCCCTTCGCCTGGGGGCGATATGGTCAAACGCGATTTGCGTAGCGCGCCCGATCGCGTTCGATCTCGTCGGCGGTGTAGTTTTCGGCGCCAGCGTCAAAGCTCGTCCAACCGTCGGCTTCGTAGGCACTGCGGCGATCTTCCAAGTTCACCGATCTTGATTGACCGAGGATGCTCTCGGCTTCGCCGGCCAACGCGTCGCTAACCTTGGCCGTGACCAACGTCCCGCCGCGGCGCACACCTTCGGCGTAGACATGAGCATCCCTTTCCGGGACCCCGGAGTCGGTAAGGGCTCCGACGATGCCACCGGCAGCCCCGCCGACAACTGCGCCTCCCAATGCGCCTGCAGCGGTAGCGGCGAGCCACCCTGCGGCGACAACAGGGCCCACGCCTGGGATAGCCATGATCCCTAGCCCCGTCAGCAACCCGCCGGCGCCGCCAATGAGGGCACCCACACCGGCACCGCCAGCCGCATCTTCGGCGGCATTCGAGCGATCATCTTGGTACCAGCCGGTCGAATTATTGGCGACGATGCTGATGCCGGAATGCGGAACGCCGATTGCTTCGAGTTCACCGACGGCATCGGAAGCGTCGTCATAATTGTCAAATAGTCCGGTCACGGTTCTCATGGTTGAACTCCAATCCGTTCTCAGTTGCTGCCGGCAACGACGTTGCCTTGATAATCGAGCGCCACAGTTGTCTTCTTTCCGTCCTTGGTGGCCTGACCGCGCCAGATGCCTTGATCGTCCTTGGTTAGCGCTGAGACATCCGAGAAGCCGGCATCCTGGATCCGGCTCTTGGCCTGGTCTTCCGTGAAGCTATTGGCGCCTGGCACCGGAGCAGCCGGATTTTTGGTGTCGGTCGTCGTGACGGCGGGAGTTGTCGAACTCGTCGTCGTGCCGGTTTCATCGTCCATGGCGGAAGCGATCTTCTCGATCATTTCCTTATGCATTTTGAGTGTGGGCAAGGTCTCCGAAGCGAACGCCTTGAGCTGGGGATTGTCGCCATCCTTGGCGTAGTTCTCGAACAGCTCCACGGCATCCGCGTGCGCATCACGCTGCATCTGCACATAGGTCTTTTCGACCGGATCCTTGCCGTTCTGAAGGGCGTCGAGGTCGCTCTTGTGCTTGGCATCCGTCTCGGCGGGCACTTTGAGCTTCTGCTCGCCGGCAATCGTTTCGAGTTTTGCATTGGCCGCCCCATGCTCGTCGATCATCTTTTGGGCGAAGTCTTTGACCGCCTGATCCTGGGCTTTGCCTTGGGCGATCTTGCTCGACTCGACCTCGAACATCCCCCCGTTGGCAGCCTTGTCGACGAACCCCTGGGCGTCGTCGGCGGCAAAGGCAGGCACTGCGAATGTGATGGCGGCGGCTGTGGTCAGCGCAACCAGTAGATGGCGATTTTTCATGGAGAGGTTCCTGGTTAGGCACAGATCGTGCTGCAAACCCAACAAGCGTCCGACACCTTTGTTCCGAGCGCGGTTTGATTTAGCGAGGAGTACCGGCATTCTTTTCACTAGGACCCGGCTGCCGGTTTTCGGTCCCGCCACGCTCCTGAACAAAAGCCAATAGGTATCGCGGCCAGCAGGATTCTTTCAGTATGGCTTGTCGCCGGTGGCAAGCAGGTTGAAGGGGGTGCCACCGGAGATTATTGCGGCTTTCCGAGCGGCCTTCGTCCAGGACTTTATGCGTCTAAATCAAGCGGCTCGTGATCCAGCCTGTTGATTGCAAGATGACCTCGCTTGCTGGCCTCTCGGCAAACTTTTCACGTTACACGGAACCTTTGTGATCACGGGCTCTTCCGTTGTAATTGCTGGGAGGAAATCAATGGCAAACCTGGGAAGACTGGCTGTCGCCATATTGGGCATTCTCGCCTACCAAAATCGCGACAAGATCGGAGAGCTGCTCCGCGGCGCGGGAAATCGCGATCCAAATAGTCTGCAGGGAGGGATCTTGGATCAGCTGTCCAAAGGCGTATCGGGGACGGCGCTTGGGGATATTGTCGACCGCTTCAGAAATGCGGGAGCCGGTTCCAAGGTGGATTCTTGGGTTAGTAGCGGACCCAACCAGCCGATCGAGCCGAAAGATGTCGAGGCGGCAATAGACGACGAAACACTGGCTTCTCTTTCAATGCAGACCGGCTTGTCCCGCGATGAGCTGATAGCCAGGATAACCAGGGACTTGCCCGAGGCGGTCAACAAGCTGACGCCCAATGGCGAACTGCCACCCGCGGGGCCCGACGATGTCACCCTGCTCGATCCGGTGCCACCACAGCGTTGATGGCGCGGCAAGGTCACACTCCAAGTCCGTCAGCGTTTGCGAAAAGCCTGTCTTGAGAAGCGCGAGGACTTGCAACGGTCATGGCGCAACTCATCCCGCTTTCGCAGGTGAGCGGTTTGCCGCTTCCGTTTGGGAGCGTGCTGACTATGAGCGGTCAATCCCATCAGGGGTGTAGCCGCAGAGGCAGCCAAAGGTCCCTCGCTTGCGCTCATTAATCGCGACGGAGTTTATTAGCTACGCCTAAAGTTCTGATGTCAGCCGTCGAAAGGTGGCGCATAGTACAGACTTGCCCCTTGCCCACATGGGGTAAAAGGCCCGGCCTGTCTGCCCTAGGTCCCCCGATATGCCACAGGCCGGGCGCCCCCATCTTTAGGCTGCACTGTTCCGCGCCGCCTTTTTCAGCAAGCGCGATAGATGCACGACGTGAAGCTCCTGAACGCTTTGAAGAAGTTCGGAATTCAAGCGCCTTGGTGGTGGGCAATTCGAGGCGTTGTGGTTCGGCTGGGAAACAAAGAAGCGTTAGCCTGCATGGTGGAGGCCACTGAACAGGCGGGGGCTAATCCGTCTTTGCGCCTACGGCAGATAGATGAGCCGCTTCTCCAATCGATACGATGAATCCCATCATTGCCCGATGCTACTTTGAGGAGGCAACCGGTTTTGCAGCCCTGGCAGCTAGTAGGCTTGAGGGGTTGGATATGAGCAGAACGACTCTCGTTGCGATTGCTTTCCTCGTCATCAGCATCGGCCCGACCGAAGCCAATGGCCATAAGGTTTTGCCGGTTTGCACCGCGTCGAGCTCACTGTCCGAGGTCTTGCATGGCAAGTGTTTTCTCGTCAAAGGCTCGATGATATATGGCGACATCGCCGATCTTTCCCAGATAATCCAATTGGGATGGTAGCCAAGGCCGAATCGGTGCCTAGACGCTATCGCATGACTGAGCCACGCCGTTTCTTACCGGGAAATAGCGCAGCGCCTTCCTCTCATGGGACAGCGGGGAAACAGGGGCTTCAAAGCCCAGGGGCAAAAAAGCGCCGCTCCGATAACGTCGAGTATAACGCCAGGCGCGCGCCAGTGGCGGATTCGTGCGCCTATCTTCCATCCCGGTGCGTAACGCATTGCCGCCGCAAACTGGCGCGGTTCATTCTGGTCGCGAGCCCATAGAGTGGATGCGTGGTTGCATTCCAGGCTGGAGGCCTTTGCCGCATCAACCGAGAATCAAGCAGAAATTACGCGGTCGACAGCCTGTCGCGACCGGCCCCTAAAGGTCGACCTTGGCGACATTATCCTTGTATTCCTGCTTCGGGTCATATCCGAGCAGCATCTTGATGCCCGAAACCACGCTCGACGCATCGAGCCAGATTTCGGCTCGGTCCGGATCGAAGCGCAACAGCGTGAGTTTCGGATCGTCTTTGCCGCCCTCGAACCATGCTTCGACATAGGGGTTCCAGAGCCGATCGATCACAGCCCGATCATTGTCGACGCGAAGCTTGCCCTGCACCGTTGCGAAGAGGTCATGTCCCTTGGAGACGAACGTGGCCGTTGCCTGGTCGCCGCCGGAAAGGCCCATCGGAAGCTCCGTGTCTTTCGCCGTGAAAAACCAGATCGGACCGGTATCGTCCTTCTCCAGTTGTGCCGTCATGGGCCGAGGGATGATGTTGGAGCCGTCGAGGCCGATCATCATCGTCATGTCAGATTTCAGTGCTTTCCAGAATTTCGCTTCGAGCTCAGCGGGTGTCGGCATGTCTCATCCTTTCACTGAAAGAAAGGCAAACGGCCGACGGTGCTGTGTGTTCCTTCGCGCATTGCCTGGCTAAGGCTTCTCGATCGCTATTCGACGCGTCGTCGTTCAAAGCAGCTAAATTATTGGAATCCATGGTACGCCCAAGGGGAATCGAACCCCTGTTCCCGCCGTGAGAGGGCGGTGTCCTGACCGCTAGACGATGGGCGCGCTCAAGAACCGGCTACATAGGATGAAGGCCGGAAAAAAGCAACTGGGGTTTCGGACTGTTCGCGGACTTTGCGGACTGCCCTCGTCAACCCTGCCGTTTCGGCTCGATCAGATCCCAGAGATTGCCGTAGAGATCGGCAAACACCGCCACCGTGCCATAGGGCTCGAAGCGCGGCGCCTCGCGGAATTCGACGCCCCTGCCAAGCATCGCCTGATGGTCGCGGGCGAAGTCGTCGGTTTCGAGAAAAAGAAACACCCGGCCGCCGGTCTGGTTCACCGATGCGGCTTGCCTGCCTCTCGCCGGAGGCTGCCGCCAAGAGCAGCCGCGCGCCCTGCCTGTTTGCCGGCGTGACCGTCACCCAGCGCTTGCCGCCGCCGAGGTCGACATCCTCGCTCAGCACGAAGCCAAGCCGCTCGACATACCAGGCTATCGCCTCGTCATAGTTTTCGACGACGAGCGCCACGGTCGCAATGCTGCGGTTATCGGCAAAGCCGCTCATTTGTTGCGAATCGCGAACTGGCCGATGACGCGGCGCTCGGCAATGTCGTAGAGAAAGATGGAACGGCTGCCGTCGGCGAGCTCGGCATCGATCGACAGGCGGTTGCCGGACAGTGCCTGGCTGACCACCTTGGCGCCGACCGGCAGCACGATATCGCCGGAGAGGGGCGCGCCGGCCCGAGCCTGGACATCGTCGGCATGCACCGATCCGGCGCCGGGCGCATTGCGGGCTTTGTAGACAAGGGCTCCGATCACCACCATAAGGGCGAGGAACAGAAGACCGAGATTGACGATCATGAAGCGGATGAGCTTCCGGCGCACTTTTTCGGCCGCAGGGTCGAGCGGCTTCTCCTCATCTTCTTCGGCGATCGGCCGGGCCATGACTAAACAATCCGCAACGGTTTCGATGAGCGCTCATAGCGAAGAGACCTCGATTTTGATAGGGCCCCGATTTTGAGACAGGATGAATTGCCGGGCGATGAGTTGGATGGAGCGGTGGAGCTGGCAGCCGGCGCCGATGCCGCAGGCAAGCGCCTCGACCAGTGGCTCACCGCCCAGCTCGGCCCGGAGATCTCACGCAGCCGCGTGCAGGCCCTCATCAAGCAGGGTGCGGTTACGATCGCCGGCAAGCCGGTCGAGGAGGCAAAGCGCAAGATGGCGCCGGGCGAGCGTGTCGCGGTCATCATGCCGCAGCCGGAGCCTGCCGAGCCACAAGGCGAGGCCATTCCTCTCGACATCCTTTACGAGGACGACGAGCTGATCGTCGTCAACAAGCCGGCGGGGCTGGTTGTGCATCCCGGCGCCGGCAACTGGACCGGCACACTGGTCAACGCGCTGATCCATCATTGCGGCGACAGTCTTTCCGGCATCGGCGGCGTCAGGCGACCGGGCATCGTCCACCGGCTGGACAAGGAAACCAGCGGCGTCATGGTGGTGGCCAAGACCGACCGCGCCCACAAGGCACTGTCTGAGGCCTTCGCCGATCATGGCCGGACGGGCGACCTCGAACGCGCCTATCTGGCGCTGGTCTGGGGCATTCCGCAGCGGCCGACCGGCACCGTCGAGGCCGCGCTCGGCCGCGCCGCCGATCGGGTACGGCGCGCGGTGGTTCCCGAAGGCCGGGACGACGCCCGGCATGCCGTCACCCATTTCACCGTCGTCGAGCGTTTCGGCGGGCGGCAGAAGGAATTCACCACCGCAAGTCTGATCGAATGCCGCCTCGAGACCGGCCGCACGCACCAGATCAGGGTACATATGGCGCATATCGGTCATCCGTTGGTCGGCGATCCGGAGTACGGCCAGGCCTTCCGCACCAAGGCCAACCGGCTGCCGGAACCGCTGAAAGGCGAGGTCAAGGCATTTTCCAGACAGGCGCTCCATGCCTGGCTCCTTGAATTCCGACACCCGACCACCCATCTACCGATGCGGTTCGAGGCGCCGATGCCGAGGGACATGGAGGAACTTGTCGGCGGCTTTCGAATGCTCTGAACCGCCATCAAGACGCTTCAAACCAGCCATCAAAAAACCTGACTGGCGTTGTTCACTTCAGCGTGACACACTGTTTCGTGTTGAACAAATGCCTGTCCTTTCTGGTTTTGTTCCTATATACAGCAGTTGCGCGAGTGAGCCGATTGGCATTCGCGTCACATGCCCGCCGCGTTACGGGGGCATCACTCCAATAGAGAGGGGGCGCTATCATGGCCCAGTCACTACCCAGTATCGTTTCCGGTGAAGGCGGTCTCGCCCGCTACCTGGAAGAAATCCGTCGCTTTCCGATGCTTCAGCCCCAGGAAGAGTACATGCTCGCCAAGCGTTATGCCGAGCATCAGGACACTTCCGCCGCGCACAAGCTCGTCACCAGCCATTTGCGGCTCGTCGCCAAGATTGCCATGGGCTATCGCGGCTACGGCCTGCCGATCGGCGAGGTGATCTCGGAAGGCAATGTCGGCCTCATGCAGGCTGTCAAGAAATTCGAACCGGAGCGCGGCTTCCGGCTCGCCACCTACGCTATGTGGTGGATCAAGGCCTCGATCCAGGAATACATCCTGCGCTCGTGGAGCCTGGTCAAGATGGGCACCACCGCCAACCAGAAGCGCCTGTTCTTCAACCTGCGCAAGGTGAAGGGCCGGATCCAGGCGCTCGACGACGGCGACCTCAAGCCCGACCAGATCGCCGAGATCGCCACGCGTCTCAACGTTTCCGAGGCCGAAGTGGTATCGATGAACCGTCGCCTGTCGGGCGACGCTTCGCTCAATGCCCCCATCAGGGCGAGCGAAGGTGAGTCCGGCGAATGGCAGGACTGGCTGGTCGACGACCACGAAAGCCAGGAGGAGATGCTGATCGAGCAGGACGAGCTGGAAAACCGGCGCTCGATGCTGTCGGGCGCACTGTCCGTGCTCAACGACCGCGAGCGGCGCATCTTCGAGGCGCGTCGTCTGGCCGAAGAGCCGCTGACGCTGGAAGAGCTGTCGGCCGAGTTCGACATCAGCCGCGAGCGCGTGCGCCAGATCGAGGTGCGCGCCTTCGAGAAGGTGCAGGACGCGGTCAAGGCCGCGGCCAAGCGTCAAAATCAGGCGCTGCGCACCATCGAAGCGCAGCCGGCGGCGTAAAAGCTCGAGGCATTACGCAAAGACAAAACGGCGGCGCCAGCGTCTGGCGCCGCCGTTTTTTAACGTTGCAACACCTGCGATTTGGCAAGCTTCGCAAAGGCAGATGCAAATGTCTTCCCGCCAAGACAAGAAGAGAATTTGGCACGTTTGCGAGTTGCACCGCCAAAGCCTTGGCAAATGTTGCTATCCGTATTACGACAGGTATCGGCGTAGGAAATTTAGCGCTCTGAACGAGCAGACACATGTGCAGAGCGATGCGTCAATGAAAAATGTTCAGTTAATCGATGGCGCCGACAACACCGCGTACAATATCTATGCAGTTTCAGATGAAGATTTTGAGTTAATTTTTCCGAATGGTCAGGATATTGAGTTCATTGAGGATTTCTTTAAGCGCGTTGGGAGCAAAAGGGCGAAGCAGGTTCAAGAAAGTTTAAGTAGAGGTTTACAAAGAAAAACCGAAGTTAATGGTATACACGGAACACTGTTCTATCAGCTAAAACGGCAGAAGAAGCGCTATTACCCAAACAAAAAGTTTTCAGACGACCCTTCATCGACGCGTTGATCGTACGCGAGCAGTCAGAATTGGTATATTAACTCGTCGACCTCCGGCTTCGCACTTTTGCGGTCCGACCATACGTTCCAACGTCTGCGATTGGCGAAGGCGGCGAAACAAGCCCTTTCTCCCCGTCACGATACGGGGAGAAATGTCCGGCAGGACAATGAGGGGCAGCGCCGACGCTGCAAGGTTGATTGCTCAGCAAAAATCTCCGAGCAGCTTGGCGCTCATCTATCGATCGCCGCGCCGCCCCTCATCCGCCCTTCGGGCACCTTCTCCCCGTTGAACGGGGAGAAGGTAAAAAGCTCACGCCGAGGGCTGCTTGGTCTTCCTCAGATACGGCAGCACCGTCTCGTAGGCGCCGAAGCGCTTGATCGCGTCCTCGTTGGAGACGGCGGCGGTGATGATCACGTCCTCGCCCTGCTTCCAGTTTGCCGGCGTCGCGACCTGGTGCTTGGCCGTCAGTTGGATGGAATCGATGACGCGCAGGATCTCATCGAAGTTGCGGCCGGTGGTCATCGGATAGGTCAGCACCAGCTTGATCTTCTTGTCCGGGCCGATGACGTAGACCGAGCGCACCGTGGCGTTGTCGGCCGGCGTGCGGCCTTCAGAGCTCTCGCCGGCGCCCGCCGGCAGCATCTCGTAAAGCTTGGCGACGGCGAGGTCCCTGTCGCCGATCAGCGGATAGTTCACCGTCTGGCCGGTAGCTGTCTTGATGTCGGCCTGCCATTTGTCGTGGCTCGACACCGGATCGACGGAAATGCCGATGATCTTGACGTTTCGCTTTTTGAATTCGCCCTCGAGCCCGGCCATCGTGCCGAGCTCGGTCGTGCAAACCGGCGTGAAGTTCTTCGGATGGCTGAAGAGCACTGCCCAGCCGTCACCGATCCATTGATGGAAATTGATCGTCCCTTGCGTGGTCTCGGCCGTGAAATCCGGCGCGATATCGTTGATACGAAGGCTCATCGCGGGCTCCCTACCCTGTAACATGGCGCCGGCATGGGCCAACCCCAGCGGCGCGCGTCAGCTTCTATACCGCCGGAAGGAACGGTTCAAAAGGCTTGTGTCTGCAAGCGTGATCGGAACGACGGAAAAATTTCTGCTTTTCCTGGAAAAGACAGCAGAATTTCCATAGTGGACGCAGGGGATTGGCGGGCTTAAGCCTTCTTCACCGCCAGCGTCGTCGCAAGGTCTTCCATGCGCTGCGCAAGTGCCGCGAGCGCGGTCGTCAGCACGCTGTCGCTCTTGTCGGCCTTGGTCAGCGCCTCGTCGCGCGTCTTGCGCAGCGTCAGCACCTCGCTCTCCATGCCCTTGACCCGCTTGTTGAGCTCCGAAAGCTCATCCATCACCATGATGCCGGCCATGACTGTCAGCCGCTGGTCGCCGATCTCGCCGAACGAATCCTTCAAATGCATGACATACCGGTCGAAGCGCTCGGCGAGGTCGATCAGATGCTCTTCCTGGCCCTCGTCGCAAGCCATCCTGTACTGCTTGCCGTCGATGGAAACGGTGACCTGTGCCATTGGCTTACCTGTCCAGTACCGCGCGAATGGTTTCCATGGCGGTCACCAGCCGGCGCGACACTTCCTTGTTGGCGTCTTCCAGCCGTTCGGCGCGCGCCTCGGAATTGTCGAGCTCCTGCGCCAGCCGCGAGCGGTCGGCGTTCATGCGCTGCACCTCGGCCTCGGCTTCGGAATAGTCGCGCTCATGCTCGAGCCGCGCCGCCACGGCGTTTTCCAGTCCCTCCATGGCTTTGCCTAGCCTGGCGATGACTTCCTTGAGGGTCGTTTCCCCGGTCATGGCCTTCGTCCTATGCCCTGCCCGTCACCGAATCGCTCGCGTTCAGAACGCGTTATCTCGGAAAGATTAGGCGCCGGGTGAAGCGCGCGTCAATAAAGCTCTCGCGACTGTCCCCCGCTAACGCTAATGTAGCGTCGCCGGCGCCTTCACAAGGCCGGCAAAAAAGCACCGATTTGTTGACTCGAAGGCCGCGCCTGCTATGTGTCGCGCACCCTTTCCACGGGCTCTCCCAAGGCTCCAACCCCTATTCCGGAGGAAGCATGACCTCGCGTGAACAACATGATCGGATGGCCAATGCGATCCGTTTTCTTTCCATGGACGCCGTCGAGAAGGCCAATTCCGGCCACCCCGGCCTGCCCATGGGCTGCGCCGACATCGCTACGGTGCTGTTCACCCGCTTCCTGAAATTCGACGCCAGGGCCCCGCACTGGGCCGATCGCGACCGTTTCATCCTGTCGGCCGGTCACGGCTCGATGCTGCTCTATTCGCTCCTGTACCTCACCGGCTATGAGGACATGACGATCGACCAGATCAAGAACTTCCGCCAACTAGGATCGAAGACCGCCGGCCATCCCGAATACGGCCATGCCGCCGGCATCGAGACCACCACCGGTCCGCTCGGCCAGGGCCTCGCCAACTCGGTCGGCTTCGCGCTCGGCGAGCGCATCATGAACGCCGCCTTCGGCGACGACCTGGTCGACCACTACACCTATGTGCTGGCCGGTGACGGCTGCTTGATGGAAGGCGTCTCCCAGGAAGCCATCGCGCTCGCGGGCCATCTCAAGCTCAACAAGCTGATCGTCTTCTGGGACAACAACAACATCTCGATCGACGGCCCGGTCTCGCTCGCCGACAACACCGACCAGGTCGCCCGCTTCCAGGCCAGCGGCTGGAACGCCAGCCACATCGACGGCACCGATCCGGAAGCCATCGCCTACGCCATCGAAGCCGCCCGCCATTCCGACAAGCCGACGATGATCGCCTGCAAGACGACCATCGGCTTCGGCGCCCCAACCAAGGCCGGCACCAACAAGGCGCATGGCTCGCCGCTCGGCGCCGACGAAATCGCCGGCGCCCGCAAATTCTTCAACTGGGAATCGCCGCCCTTCGAGATTCCGGCCGACATCCTCGACGCCTGGCGCGGCGTCGGCACCGCCGGCGCCAAGGCGCGCGCCGATTGGGAAGGCCGCCTTGCCAAGGCCGACGCCAAGCTGAAGGGCGAATTCGAGCGCCGCCTCGCCGGCAAGCTGCCGGACAATTTCGACGCCGTCATCGCCGAGTACAAGAAGAAGCTTTCGGCCGACAAGCCGAAGGTGGCCACCCGCAAGTCCTCGGAAATGGCGCTGGAAGTGATCAACGGCGCTGTTCCCGAAACCATCGGCGGCTCGGCCGACCTCACCGGCTCCAACAACACCAAGACCAGCCAGACCAAGAACATCACTCCGGACGACTACGGCCAGCGCTATGTTCATTACGGCATCCGCGAGCACGGCATGGCGGCGGCCATCAACGGGTTGACGCTGCATGGCGGCCTGATCGCCTATGGCGGCACCTTCTTGTGTTTTTCGGACTATGCCCGCCCGTCGATGCGCCTTGCCTCGCTGATGGGCATCCGCTCGATCTTCGTCATGACCCATGACTCGATCGGCCTCGGCGAGGACGGCCCGACCCACCAGCCGGTCGAGCATCTGGCCGCACTACGCGCCATTCCGAACCACAACGTCTTCCGCCCGGCCGACGCGGTCGAGACGGCGGAATGTTGGCAGCTGGCGCTGGAGTCCGAAAAGACGCCTTCGACGCTCGCGCTGACCCGCCAGAACCTGCCGACCGTGCGCAGCGAACACAGCGAGAAGAACCTCAGCGCCTCGGGCGCCTATGAGCTTGCCGCGGCAAACGGCGAGGCGGCCGTGACGATCTTCGCCACGGGCTCGGAGGTCGAGGTCGCCCTTGGCGCCCGCGAGTTGCTCGAAAAACACGGCCATCCGACCCGCGTCGTATCGGTGCCCTGCTTCGAGCTGTTCGACCAGCAGGAGGAGGACTATCGCAGGAAGACCATCGGCAACGCCAAGGTGAAGGTCGCTATCGAGGCCGGCATCCGCCAGGGCTGGGACCACCTGATCGGTATCGACGGCATCTTCGTCGGCATGACCGGCTTCGGCGCCTCCGGCTCGATCGAGCAGCTCTATCCGCATTTCGGCATCACCGCCGAGGCCGCCGCGAAGGCCGTGGAGGCGCGCCTGCACGGTAATTGATCCATCGCATGTCGCTCAAAGCGCGCAGCGATCTCGAGCGGCATGCATAAAAAGCAACGCCCCGTCCGGCGAAGCCCATTCAAAGGAAGTCGCCGGACTGGACCAACCTAATCGATTTAAATTCCGGCTTCTGCGGCTGGATTCTTTGCACGCCCGCCGCTATGAAGCAGCGGACCCATCCACTTTCCAGCCCCCAGGGAGAGAAACATGACCGTCAGAGTTGCCATCAACGGATTTGGCCGCATCGGCCGCAACATCCTGCGCGCCATTCATGAATCCGGCCGCAAGGACATCGACGTCGTTGCCGTCAACGACCTCGGGCCGGTCGAGACCAACGCGCATCTGCTCCGCTACGACAGCGTGCATGGCCGCTTCCCGCATGAAGTGACGGTCGACGGCGACCAGATCTCCGTCGGCAAGGAAAAGTTCAAGGTCACCGCCATCAAGGATCCGACCCAGCTGCCCTGGAAGGATCTCGGCATCGACATCGCGCTCGAATGCACCGGTATCTTCACTGCGCGCGACAAGGCTGCCGCGCATCTGACAGCCGGCGCCAAGCGCGTCATCGTCTCGGCCCCGGCCGAAGGCGCCGATCTCACGGTCGTCTACGGCATCAACCACGACAAGCTGACCAAGGACCACGTCGTCATCTCCAACGCGTCCTGCACCACCAACTGCCTGGCCCCGCTTGCCGCCGTGCTGCACGAGACCGTCGGCATCGAGAAGGGCATGATGACGACGATCCACTCCTACACCGGCGACCAGCCGACGCTGGACACCATGCACAAGGACCTTTACCGGGCCCGCGCCGCGGCGCTGTCGCAGATCCCGACCTCGACCGGTGCCGCCAAGGCGATCGGTCTGGTGCTGCCCGACCTCAAGGGCAAGCTCGACGGCATCTCCATCCGCGTGCCGACCCCGAACGTCTCGGTCGTCGATTTCAAATTCATCGCCAAGCGCTCGACCACCGCGCAGGAGATCAACGAAGCGCTGATCGCCGCCTCCAAGGGCAAGCTGAAGGGCGTGCTCTCGGTCACCCATCACCCGAACGTCTCGATCGATTTCAACCACGATCCGCACTCCTCGATCGCGGCGCTCGACCAGACCAAGGTCATGGACGGCAACTTCGTCTCGGTGCTCTCCTGGTACGACAACGAATGGGGCTTCTCGAACCGCATGGGCGACACGGCTGTCGCCTTCGGCAAGACCATCGCCTGACCTCAGGCTTCCTTTTTGATCGTGTGAAACGCCCGGCTTCGGCCGGGCGTTTTCGTTCGACGCAGCGGCATGGGGCAAAAAAGCCACGCTGCCGCCTTGCACTGGTCATGTCTTCGCCCCACTCTGCCGTAAAGCGGGAGGGACGCGGATTTGAGGGGCAATTCCGGATGGAGCATGCGATCTATCTCGTGACGCTGGTCGGCACAGCGCTTGTTGTCGCCGCCGCCTTTTCGAGCCTGATCGCCTTCCGCTTCGGCGCACCCCTGCTGCTCCTCTTCCTCTGCATAGGCCTTGCCACCGGCGTCGACGGCCTTGGCATCGAATTCGACAATGCGCGGCTGGCTTACTTCGCCGGCTCGTTGGCTTTGGCCATTATCCTGTTCGATTCCGGTTTCGGCACGCCGCTCAACGCCTTGCGCCAGGCGGCCGGGCCGGCGCTGTCGCTGGCCACCGTCGGCGTCCTCCTGACCACCGGCATTTTCGGGGTCGCCGCCTACTACCTCCTCAATCTCAGCTGGCTGGAATCCTCGCTGCTCGGCGCCGCCGTCGCCTCGACCGACGCAGCGGCGGTGTTCTTCCTGCTGCGCGCCGGGGAGATCCATTTGCGCGAGCGCGTCCGTTCGACGCTTGAGGTTGAATCCGGCACCAATGATCCGATCGCCATCTTCCTCACCATCACTTTGGTCGAGATCATCGCCGCGCATGCCAACCCGGAGGCAAACGTTCTCGCCACCAGTTTGGTGATCGGCTTCTTCATCAACATGGGACTCGGCGCCGTCATAGGCGTGCTCGGCGGCTTGGCGATCGTGCGCCTCGTCGAGCGGCTGAACCTCGACCACGGCCTGCTGCCGATCTTCGTGCTGACGCTGTCGCTGATGGTGTTCGCCGCGGCCGGCGCCGTCGGCGGCTCGGGCTTCCTTGCGGTCTATCTCGCCGGCCTCGTCGCCGGCAATTCCGACATTCGCGCCGTCACCATCCTGAAGCGTTTCCAGGACGGCATGTCGTGGCTGGCGCAGATAATCATGTTTTTGATCCTCGGCCTGTTTGCCACGCCCTCGCAATTCCCTGCGATCCTGCTGCCGGCGATCCTGCTCGGGCTGTTCCTGATCTTCGTGGCGCGGCCCTTGGCCGTCTGGCTCTGCCTGATCCCGTTCCGCCTGCCGCGTCCGGAGGTCGCCTTCGTCTCCTGGGTCGGGTTGCGCGGCGCCGTTTCGATCCTGCTTGCCATCACGCCACTGCTCGGCGGCCTCGCCAACGGTCGCCTCATCTTCAATGTCGCCTTCATCATCGTGCTGGTCTCGCTGGTGGTGCAGGGTTGGACCGTCGGTCCGCTGGCGCGCCGCCTCGGCCTCATCGTGCCGGCACGGCTTGGACCGCTCGACAAGGTCGAGCTCGAGCTGCCGGGCTCGGCCCACCACGAGCTGCTCGCCTATCGTGTCGCTCCCGGTAGTCCGGTGGCGCGCGGCGAGCGCATCCCGCGCTGGGCAAGGCCTTCGCTGGTGCTGCGCGACGGCCGCTCCATGCGGTTCCAGGACATGGGCCGGCTCGCCGCCGGCGATCAGGTCTACATCTTCGTGCCGGACCGCTATCCGCGCCTGCTCGACAAGCTCTTCGCCAGCCGCGCCGTCGTCGACCCCGAGGATGCCGACTTCTTTGGCGCCTTTGCCGTCGATCCGGCCCGCTCCGCCGCCGAGCTCGAAGCCGCCTATGGGCCCGGCCTCACCGAGGCCGAACAGAAGCTCACCGTCGCGGCGCTGGTCACCGAGCGGCTCGGCGGCCAGGCCGAATATGCCGACCGTGTGATGATCGGCCCGATCGAGCTGATCGTACGCGATGTCGACGAGAAGGGCCGGATCACCGGGCTTGGCCTGTCCTTCGAGCCGACCGCGCCGGTGGCGCGCGTGCCGGTTTTCCTGAGCGCCGGCGAGATCGCCGACCGCATCGCCGCCTTTATCCGCGGCTGGCGCAAACCAGCGCCAAGCAAGGTTCCTCAAAGCGAGCCGGACGAAATGACGACGTCCAAGCCCAGAGCGCCAAAATCAGCCAGCGAGAGCTGACGTCACACAACGACATCATTTTTGCACGCGCTGTGCGGCCCAGGCCTTGCATCGTGCCCGGTGGCGGGTAAGGTCGCCGCGTTTTTGGCGGAAAGGACGACCATGGCCGGCTTCAAGACACTCGACGATATCGGCGCCGTTGGCGGCAAGCGCGTCCTGGTGCGCGTCGACCTCAACGTTCCCGTCGCCGACGGCAAGGTGACGGACGCCACCCGCATCGAGCGCATCGCACCGACCATTTCCGAGCTCTCCGGCAAAGGCGCCAGGGTGATACTGCTCGCGCATTTCGGTCGTCCGAAGGACGGCCCGTCGGCCGAATTCTCGCTGGAGCCGATCGCTCGCGCCACGGCGGAAGTGCTCGGCCGCCCGGTCGGCTTCGCCTCCGACTGCATCGGCGACAAGGCCGCCGACGCGGTTGCCGCCATGAAGGATGGCGACGTCCTGCTTTTGGAAAACACCCGCTTCCACAAGGCCGAGGAGAAGAACGATCAGGCCTTCACCGAAAAGCTCGCCGCCAATGGCGACATCTACATCAACGACGCCTTTTCCGCCGCGCACCGCGCGCATGCGTCGACCGAAGGCCTGGCGCACCGCCTGCCGGCCTATGCCGGCCGCACCATGCAGGCCGAGCTCGACGCGTTGGAACAAGGTCTCGGCAATCCGGTGCGGCCCGTCGTGGCCATCGTCGGCGGCGCCAAGGTCTCGACCAAGATCGATCTTTTGATGAACCTGGTGAAGAAGGTCGACGCGCTGGTCATCGGCGGCGGCATGGCCAACACCTTTCTCGCCGCGCGGGGTACCGATGTCGGCAAATCGCTCTGCGAGCATGACCTGGCCTCCACCGCCAAGCAGATCATGATCGAGGCGGCCGAAGCCGGCTGCGCCATCATTCTGCCCGCCGACGGCGTCGTGGCGAAGGAATTCAAGGCGGGTGCCGCCAGCCAAACCGTCGCCATCTCCGACGTGCCCGCAGACGGCATGATCCTCGATGTCGGCGAGAAAACCGTGAAGAGCGTCACCGATTGGATCGACCGCGCTGCCACGCTGGTCTGGAACGGCCCGCTCGGTGCATTCGAGATCGAACCCTTCGACCGCGCCACGGTGGCTGCGGCAAAGCATGCGGCAGCCCGCACAAAGGAAGGCAAGCTGGTCTCGGTCGCCGGCGGCGGCGACACGGTAGCCGCGCTCAACCATGCCGGCGTCGCCGACGACTTCACCTATGTCTCCACCGCCGGCGGCGCCTTCCTCGAATGGATGGAAGGCAAGCCTCTGCCGGGCGTCGAGGTGCTGAAGCGCTGAGTCATTCAACACTTTCCGAGCGGACGCAGCTATCGAGACTTTCAATCGATTCGAGCTTTTCGGCGTCATTCCTTTGGCGGTAGTGTTCTGCTAGCGCGGAATGAAACGCACCTTAGGAGAGCACCATGAGCGAACGTCTCGAAGACATTGCCGCCGCGATCGTGGCGGATGGCAAGGGCCTTTTGGCCGCCGATGAGAGCTCCGGCACCATCAAGAAGCGCTTCGACGTGATCGGCGTCGAATCGACCACCGACAATCGGCGCGACTATCGCGAGATGATGTTCCGCGCCAAGGAGGCGATGACCAAGTATATTTCCGGCGTCATCCTCTATGACGAGACCATTCGCCAGAAGGCTGCCGACGGCACGCCGCTGGTCGACATCATCAAGGCCGCCGGCGCCATTCCGGGCATCAAGGTCGATGTCGGCGCCAAGCCTCTCGCCGGCTTTCCCGGCGACACCATCACCGAGGGTCTCGATGGCCTGCGCGAGCGGCTGGCGGACTACTATAAGCTCGGCGCCCGGTTCGCCAAATGGCGCGCGGTGATCGACATCGACACCGCCAAGGGCGTGCCGTCAGCCACCTCGATCGCCTCCAACGCGCATGCGCTGGCACGCTACGCCGCGCTCTGCCAGGAGGCAGGCATCGTGCCGATCGTCGAGCCGGAAGTGCTGATGGACGGCGCCCACTCGATCGACACCTGCTACGAGGTGAGCAAGGCGACCCTGCTGAAGCTCTATGGCGAGCTTTATGCCGCACGCGTGGTGCTCGAAGGCACTATCCTCAAGCCGAACATGGTCATCTCCGGCAAGAAATCGGGCAAGAAGGACAGTCCCGAAGCGGTCGCCCAGAAGACGATCAAGCTGTTTCGCGAAACCGTGCCCGTGGCGGTGCCCGGCATTGCCTTCCTGTCGGGCGGCCAGGACGACGAGGAAGCGACGGCCAACCTTAACGCCATCAATGTCATCGGCCCGCATCCGTGGAAGCTCTCCTTCTCCTACGGCCGCGCCCTGCAGGCGGCCGCGCAGAAGGCCTGGAGCGGCAAGGCGTCGAACGTCGCCGCCGGCCAGGCTGCCTTCATCCATCGCGCCCACATGAATCATCTGGCGGCGCTCGGACAATGGCAGCCGGCGCTGGAAAAGGCCGCCTGATAGCAATGCATGTCGCCAGAAGTGTGCAGCGGTTCTGGGGCAACGACATGCATCAACAACGGCTTGAAGCGCGTCGACGCGCTTTGAGCTTTCCCTAAGGCGCTGAAACCCGGTCCAAGGCCCGGCCAGGCCAAGGCCCGGGTTTTGTTTCTGCCGGCCGCACTCTTGGCTGGGCATGGAAACAGCGACGGCCCTGTCGGGTCGCGCCGATGTCGAACGTCCGTGCCAGGAAAGGACTTGAGATGGCCATGCAGCGCGACGAAACCGGCGACATCTTCCTCACCTTCATCTCGCGCGCCCGCGGCGGCGATGGCTGATCGGCGCCTGTCACTAGCTCGACCTGACGCCGAAGGGCCGCAACGAGACCGGCCTCTTTCACGGCTTGACCGACTGGGGTGCGGCTCCACGACGAATACCAGGTCAAGGCAGGGACCGCTCAGACTGCTGCGAGTGACTGGCCTCGTTCGCCGGAAGCGCCGCCCTTCGCAGGCCGTCCCCACCTGATATCGACGTGCCTCAAGCCCAATGACCAAGCACGGCCGCCAGCGAGATTGCGGCCATTGCAAGCAGCGCCAGCTTCCAGAAATCGCTGCGGCGCTTCAGCCCCGGCCAGCCGAGCGGCTTGATGATTTGGATGAGCATGATGCCGATGATGACAAGGGCGAGCAGTTTCGTCATGCCGCCTTTGACCAGCATCTTCGGCGGCTGTCAAAGCGGTTCTTGGCGCTTTCGCCACCGCATCGCTCCTGACAAACAAAGGGGCGCCCTGGGACCGCGCTGATCGTTCTGGCGCCGGCTTCGGCTACCTCACACCCCTGCTGACAGACTGCTGTCAGCAGGGGTGTGAGATACTCCTCTTGTCAAAAAGAGGAGCTCGGTCATGAACGGTTTTACCATCCTGCGTAGCGTGCAGCACTATGTCGGCAAGATCCGCACCGTGCGGAACGAGATCCGGACCCAGCGTTTCCTGAACACTTTGCCGGCGGACATTCGCAAGGACATCGGTTGGCCGGACCTTTATAACGGCCGCGTGCGTGAGAACTGAAATTTTTCGGCGCATGACTTGGATAGCGGCCATGCCGCGCCCAGATGTAATGTCGGTTGAAACGCTGGGTTTCAGGAAAGACGCCGTTGTCCGGTGGTGGAGTGGCTGCAGCCTCCTGACACTATGTTGTCAGGAGGCTTGCGTTATTGAAGCAGCCTCGAACCTGCGGGAACCGGTTTTGGGACCGCGGCATGCGTAGAACCGAAGCCAAGGGGTCAAACGATGCGCCGCGCCGACAGGCTTTTCCAGATCGTGCAGCATCTGCGCGGAGGCAGACTGGTCACCGCACAGAAGCTCGGGACGTGGCTCGAGGTGTCCGAGCGGACCATCTACCGCGATATAGCCGACTTGCAGTCGACCGGGGTGCCGATCGACGGCGAGGCGGGTGTCGGCTACATGATGAGGGAGGGTTTCGACCTTCCGCCGCTGATGTTCACGCGTGACGAGATCGTGGCGCTGGTTGCCGGCGCCCGCATGGTGCGCGCCTTTGGCGGCGCGGCGATGGCAAGGGCCGCCGACGAGGCGCTGGTCAAGATCGGTGCGGTGCTGCCCGACACGGAAAAGGACCGCATCGCCCGCACCGAGATCCACACGCCGATGTGGGTGGTGAGCGATGCCGCGCGCGAGGCGATCGACCTCATCGAGCGCGCCATCGAGAAGCGACAGGTGCTCACCATCGACTACTCGGACGAAGCCGGGCGCGGCACGGCGCGCGACATTCGGCCGCTGGGCCTCTGGTTCTGGGGCAAGGTCTGGACCCTGGTGGCCTGGTGCGAGATGCGCGACGATTTTCGCGCCTTCCGCATCGACCGCATCGCTTCGGTGGTGATTGCCGGGCGTATCTACAAGCCGGAGCGCGGCAAGCAGCTCGCCGACTTCTATCGCGCCGTGGAACGCAGCGAGGATTACGGCATGGCGCCCGACCGAGCGGCGCGGACCTGACCTCCCCAGGCACCGCCGACAAAAAAGCCCGCGCGAAGCGGGCTTTTTTGTCGGGCTGGGAGACCTTACTCCTCTTCCCCGTCTTCTTTCTTGTCCTTCGACTTCAGCGCCGAAAGCTTGGCGAACACGGCATTGGCGTCGAGCTCCTGATCCTCGTCCTTCGGCTTCTCCGGAGCCGGCGTCAGCCTTTCGGTCAGCGCCGCCGGCAGCAGCGTGTCGCCGGCGACCGGCTGTGCCTGCTCGCGGCCTCGCGAGGCGCGGTTGACTTCCATGTCGAGGTCGATCTGCGAGGTCAGGCCCAGCGTCACCGGATCCATCGGCTGCAGATTGGCCGAGTTCCAATGCCGGCGCTCCCGAATCTGCTCGATCGTCGACTTGGTCGTGCCGACCAGCCGCGCGATCTGCGCGTCCTTGAGCTCGGGATGATTGCGTACCAGCCAGAGGATGGCGTTCGGCCGGTCCTGGCGCTTCGACAGCGGCGTGTAGCGCGGGCCCTTGCGCTTCGATTCCGGCACCCGCACCTTGGGGTCCGAGAGTTTCAGCCGACGGTTCGGATCCTTCTCGCCGCGCGCGATCTCGTCGCGGGTGAGCTGGCCGGTCATGATCGGGTCCATGCCCTTGATGCCCTGCGCCGACTCGCCGTCCGCGATCGCCTTGACCTCCAGCGGATGCAGCCCGCAGAACTGCGCGATCTGCTCGAAGGAGAGCGCGGTGTTGTCGACCAGCCAGACGGCGGTGGCCTTGGGCATCAGCAGCGTATTGGCCATATCAAAAATCCTTCTCGTTCGCCCGCGTTCCCGCGCGGGCGGTGGTTTTAGAGCCACCAAAATGGGAAATTCGCGGCCTGTATAAACGCTCCGTCACGATTTCGCAATGTTTTTGGGAAGGGAGCAGCCGGGACCCAAAAAGACAAAACCCGCTGGACGGAGTCCAGCGGGTTCGGAACCGGAGACGAGCAAGCGTCTGCGACGGCTCTGGCTTCGAGACTGCGGCCCGGCCTTGCGGCCGGTCGCGCTTCAAATCAAAGAGCCTGGCGGGCGATACGCTCGATATCGGCGCGGTTGATGCCGAGGTCGTTCAGCTGGCGGGCGTTCAGCTTGTTCAGCTCACGCACGGTCTCATTGTAGAGGCGCCAGTTGCGGAAAGCGCGGATCGGGTTCATTTCAGTCCTCCATTCATGGGATCAGTTGTTCGATGCCGCGTAAATAGGCACCCTTGCCTACGAATTGAACGGACTCTTTTGCATGGCGGCAATGCATTTTGTGCATTGCAGCATTAGGCCTTTGTTCAGTCTCTCGCCAGGGATCCGAGCGCCCAGGATGCGTCGAGGATTCAGGTCAGGCCAAGCCCAAAACGGTTGGTCCGCAAACCGGAGCGGAACGTACTTAAAGTACGTGAGCAGCGGAAGCGCAGGACACAAATTGCTTGCAGGCCGGCCTCACCTATATCGGGCGCATCCTAGCCGACGTCGAGGACGATCTTGCCGATATGCTCGCCCTCCTCCATCCGCTCATGCGCCCGCCAGGCCTCCGTCAGCGGGAAGATCATGTCCATGACCGGAGCGACCTTGCGGGTGCCGAGCAGCGGCCAGACCTGAGCCTCGAGCGCCGCCGCGATGGCTGCCTTGAATTCGACAGTGCGCGGCCGAAGCGTCGAGCCGGTATGGACAAGGCGTTTGACCATGAGCTTTGCGAAGTCGGTGCTGGCGACCGCACCGGCCTGTACGGCGATCTGGACGATGCGTCCTTCGACCGCCGCCGCATCGTAGTTGCGCGCCACATAGTCGCCGCCCACCATGTCGAGGATGACGTCGGCGCCCCGGCCGCCGGTTGCGTCCTTGACCTCGGCAACGAAGTCCTGCTGGCGATAATTGATCGCCCGGTCGGCGCCGAGCCTAAGACAGGCCTCGCACTTCTCCTTGCTGCCGGCGGTGGTGATGACATAGGCACCAAATGCCGAGGCGAGCTGTATGGCCGTCGTGCCGATGCCGGACGAGCCGCCATGGACAAGCACCGTCTCGCCTTTCTTCAGCCCGCCGCGCTCGAACACGTTGTGCCAGACGGTGAAGTAGTTCTCCGGCACGGCCGCGGCCTCGGAATAGGTAAAGCCCGCCGGGATCGGCAGCACGCTGCCGGCGTGGACCTTGACATATTCGGCATAGCCGCCGCCCGGCGTCAGCGCGCAGACCCGGTCGCCGGTGCGCCAGCGCGATATCTCGTCACCGAGCGCCGCGATCTCACCGGCCGCCTCGAGCCCGGGCAGGTCCGAGGCGCCGGGCGGCGGCGGGTAGGCGCCTTTGCGCTGCTGCACGTCGGGCCTGTTCACGCCGGCCGCGTGCACGCGGATGAGGACCTCGCCGGGGCCGGGCGTGGGCACGTCGCGCGTCTCCGGCTTCAGCACCCTGGGACCGCCAGGCTGCGAGATTGCGATCGCCGTCATCTTTGCCGGAATATGCTGTCCGCTTGCCATGAATTGTCCCGTTTCCTCATGCCGCTGGCCGGCTGTTTGCATCGGCATCCCTGCCCTATGTATGCTCATTACCAAATCAGGCAAATGGTGAAATCAGGGAGAAGCGACGATGGCGATCTTCGACGACGAACCCAGGAAGAAGCCCCGCCCACACGAGATCGGACAGGATCTGTCGCTGCTGTCTGTCGATGATTTGTCCGAGCGCATTGACCTGCTGCGCGAAGAGATCGCGAGGCTGGAAGCTGAGCGGGCCGCCAGGGGCGCCACCAAATCCGCCGCCGAGGCACTGTTTCGCCGCGGATAATCCTGGCTGCATGGCCAGCCGCCCCGGAAAAGCCTGAAAGCGACTGCCAGAGCTGCACCCTCAAACAGACCTGCGCTTCGAAATTACCAGCCGGATCAGCCTATGTTCGCAACCTACCGACCGATCCTCTCGCTGCTGCGCGGCACCGCGTTCCTGCTGGCGGCCTCCGGCCTGCATGGCCTGCTTTTGCCGCTGCGCGGCCAGCTTGAGGGGTTCTCGACCGCCTCGCTCGGCCTGATGGGCACGGCATGGGCCGGCGGCTTCGTCACTGGCTGTTTCTTCGCGCCGCGGCTGGTGCGCCGTGCTGGCCATGTCAGGGCGTTCGGCGCCTTCGCCGCCTCCGGCGCAATCATTGCGCTCCTCACCGGCCTCATCATCGACGAGTATTTCTGGATCCTGCTGCGCGCCTTCACCGGCTTCACCATGGCCGGCGCCTTCATGGTCATCGAAAGCTGGCTCAATGAGAAGGCCACCAACGAGAATCGCGGCACCGTCTTCGGCCTCTATATGATGGTGACCTATGCTTCGATCATGGGCGGCCAGATGATCGTCGCCGGCGGCGATGTGAAATCGGCCTCGCTGTTCATGATCACCGGCATCCTGTTCTGCCTGTCGCTCCTTCCGACTGCGGTATCGACCCAGTCGCATCCGAAGCCGCTGCAGGATGTCAAGCTCGACGTCAAAGGCCTCTACGCCAATTCGCCGGTGTCGGCGGTTGCCTGCCTCCTGATCGGCATAGCCAATGGTGCCTGGGGCACGCTCGGCGCCGTCTATGGCGCCCGCATCGGCATCTCTACCGCCGAGATCGCGCTGATGATGAGCCTGGTGGTCATCGCCGGCGCGGCCATGCAGCTCCCCGCGGGCCGGCTATCCGACACCACGGACCGCCGTTTCGTGCTGGCGGGCGCAGCCTTCGGCGCGGCACTGTTTGCCGTGCTGGTCTTTCTGGTCGAGCCGCGTTCCGGCGTTTTCGTCATCTTGCTGACGGCCGCCTACGGCGCCTTCGCCTACACGCTCTATTCGATCGCCGTCGCGCATGCCAACGACCACGCGCGGGCGGAGGATTTCGTCAAGGTTTCCGGCGGCCTGCTGTTGCTCTATGGCTTCGGCACCATGATCGGACCGCTGCTGGCCGCCGCTTTGATGGGCTGGCTGCGCCCCGAAGCGCTCTTCCTTGCGACCGCGCTCGCGCATCTCTGCCTTGCCGGTTACACCCTGCTCCGCATCCGCGCCCGCGCGCCGGTTCCGATCGAAAACCGCGATGCCTTCAAGACGCAGCCGGCCGACCGCGCCGTCACGCCGGAAGCCTTGCGGCTCGACCCGCGCACAAAGGTTGAAACCGATGGTTGAGATTTGGGGAACTTTGCCCCACAAATGAGGCATGATGTTTTCCGACGCTTTCGTGGCGATAGCCGATCCCAACCGGCGCTATCTCTTGGAAGAGCTCCGGCGCGGTCCCAAGACGGTGAATGAGTTGGCCGCCGGTTTGCCGGTTTCGCGCCCGGCCGTTTCCCAGCATCTGAAAGTCCTGCTCGACGCCGGTCTGGTCAATGCCAGGGCCGAGGGCACCAGACGCGTCTACGCCGTCAGCACCGCCGGCTTCCTCAGGCTGAATGTCTGGCTGGATCAGTTCTGGGAACTCTCCCCTGGAGAGTGACCGCTGGCCACCAGCCAGAGGCCCTCAGTTCGCTCCCTGCAGCGCCGCGCCAAGCGCGTCGAGCAGTTCGCCGGTGCCATGCTCGCGCGTGGCCGGCGAGTCGATGCCGTCGAAGAAGGCCCCTTGCTCCGTCAGGATCAGTCGCGTTCCCCTGCCTTCCGCGATGAGCTCGATCGTCGCCAGCGAAACCGAAACTCGGGTTTCGCCGAACAGCAGCTCATAGCTGTAGACGATGCGTTTGTTCGGCACGATGTCCTGGTAGACGGCGTTGAAGAAATGCGTCTGCCCGTCGCTCGGGCAGCCGGCATTCACCTCCTTGCCGCCGATGCGAAAGTCCATTTCATGCCGGCTCGGCATCGGGTTGTCGGGATCGAAAAACCAGCGCTTCTTGGCCGCCGGATCGCTGAGCGCGAAATAGACCCTTTCGGGCGGCGCCGGATAGAGGCGTTCGATGACGAAGGTGGAATGGACGACGGATCGTTCGGTCATGACGGGCCCCTTCAGGTTTGGTCGGTGATGTCCGTGAGAAAATCGCCGAGCCGGTCGAGCCGGCGTTCCCAGGCCAGTCGCCGCTCGTTGATCCAATGCTCGGCTGCCCGCAATGCGTTTGGCTCGATCCGGCAGGTTCGCACCCGGCCAAGCTTCTCGGTGCTCACCAACCCGCTCGTCTCAAGAACGGCGAGATGCTGGACGACGGCCGACAGCGACATCGCCAGCGGCTCGGCGAGCTGACTGACCGATGCCGGTCCGCGCGACAGACGTTCCACCATCTGGCGCCGGGCGGGATCGGCAAGCGCCTGGAACATCAGATCGAGCTGGGCGGGATCATGCAGCATCGAGGCTTAGCCATTGTTGTAGGGGAAGAACTTGAAATAGGGCTGCGCCTCCTCGATCACGCGGGCGAAGCTCGGCCGTTCGAGCAGACGGTCGTGATAGCGTTTCATGGCGGGGAATTTGTCGCCGAACGGCTCGACCTTGTTGGCGTAAAACAGCGCAGGCGAGGCGGCGCAGTCGGCCAAAGTGAAGCGGTCGCCGACTGACCACGTTTTTGACTGCATCTCCCGTTCGATGATGGCGTAGGAATTGCGCAGCTGCTCGCGCGCCTGCTCGACTCCGAACGGATCGGTCTTGTCTTGCGGCCGCAGCCGGTCGCCGACGATCTTCTGCATCGGCTCCTGCACGTAGAAGTCGTAGAAGCGGTCTGCCTGGCGCACCTTGATGGCGAGGTCGACGTCGGCGGGAATGAGCTCGACCGGCCCGGGATAATAGGCGGTGAGATATTCGATTACGATGGTCGATTCCAGCACCGTGCGGCCCCGCGCGTCATCGCGCAGGGCCGGCATCTTGCCCGTCGGCGAAACCTTCAGGAAAGCCGCGCGTGACTGCGCATCGCCGAGATCGACGATCTGAGGCGCAAACGGCGTGTTGTTTTCGTAGAACGCGATCAGCGGCTTCCAGCAGAAGGAAGCGAGCGGATGGAAATACAGCGTCAGGGACATTTTTTCTCCTGTCGGCGGAGATCGAGGCAATACTGAAGTGATCACTTAACTATTTTCGCAGACCGCTGGTGTCAATCCTAATCCCGCTGGGCTAGCCAAATGCGGCGATGGCTTCGAGGATTTGCGGCCAATCGTTGCGGTGCAGTTCGTGGCCGCCGCCTTCGATCCGCACCAGCCTGCCGCCGGCAACCGCGCCGGCGAGCGCCTCGCCGTGCTCGATCGGGAAGAGCGGATCGGTAGTGCCGTGGATGACGAGCAGCGGCACGGTCAAATCCCTTATTCGCCGCTCCGGGCCGCCGCTCTTCAGCAGGAAGTGGTTGGTGGCGCTGGCGAGACCGCCGGACCGATCGTAGTCCTCCTCGATCATCGCACATGTCCGTTCGCTGTCGAACGAATGCAGGGGGCTGGCGATTGCGCGAGCGTCCCTGACCATGAAGTCGATGACCTGTTGCCGGTTCGACCAATCGACATCGGCACCTTCGGCGGAATGCTCTCGGTAGGCCTCGCTCGTCCCCGGCAAACCGGACGTATCGACACCGAGCGGTGAGCTGGAGATCACGGTGAGCGCGCTGACCCGTTCGGGATATTTCAGCGCTACGATCTGCGCGATCATGCCGCCCATCGACATGCCGACGACCTGCGCCTTGGCGATATTGTGATCGTCGAGCACACGGACGGCATCATCGACCATGTCCTCGAACCCGTAGGGCGGCGCGCCCGGCGTGTACTTGGTCGAGAGACCAGTGTCGCGATTGTCGTAGCGGATGACGAAACGGCCGCGCTCGGCAAGCGCCCGGCAAAAGGCTTCCGGCCACCAGAGCATCGAGGCCATGGCGCCCATGATCAGAAGGATCGCCGGGTCGGCCGGGTCGCCGAAGCTTTCCGAATGGATCTCAGGGCGAGGCAAGACGGTCATCCTTCTCTCCTCCATCTCTCAATCTGCTTGCATATTGCAATCAGTTGTACGATAAGCAGGCTGATATCATAGTGCAACCGGTTTTTTGGAGACTGGCATGAACACCGAGCACCGCTCCGGCTGCCCGATCAATCTGTCGCTGGAAGTTTTCGGCGACCGCTGGAGCCTGATCATCCTGCGCGACATTATCTTCGGCGGCAGGCGTCATTTTCGGGAATTGCTCAACGGCTCGATCGAAGGCATTGCCTCCAACATCCTGGCCGATCGCCTGAAGCGGCTGATGGAGCTCGGCCTCCTGACCAAGGCGGACGATCCCAGCCACAAGCAGAAGGCGATCTACAGCCTGACCGAGATGGCAATCACCCTTGTGCCGATCATGGCGCATCTCGGCGCCTGGGGCCGCGTCTGGCTGCCGGTCAGCGAGGAGCTGTCGATCCGAGCCGAACTGCTCGAAAAAGGCGGCCCGCCGTTGTGGGATCGGTTCATGGACGAATTGCGCCACGAACATCTTGGAGCGCCGGTGAAGACGCCGCCCGGCACGCCGACCGTGCGCCGGCAGTTGCAGACCGCCTATGAGGCGGTTGTCGCCCGTAAGCCTCAGGCCGCCGCCGCGGGTTGACGGCGTTTTGGACCGCGGGTCGCCGGGTGCAATCCTAGTTTAAGTTGATATCCCGGCTTGCCGACCGCATCGACACGGAGAAGCCGGCCAGCACATCGAACAGCGCGATGATCATCAACGTGAAGAACACCGAATGCGCGGCGCCCTTCACCAGCAGGAACTCGACCAGGAAGGCGATGAAGACCAGCGTCGACAACAGATGATCGAGGATCGACGCATTGGTGGTGCGCACCGATTTCGATATCTCGACGAAGAGGAAGATCAGCCCGATTAGCACCATCAGGTCGCCGAGCGTCATCGAGAAGACGCCGCCTGACATCATCCGGAACGAGAACATTTCGATCGTCCACGGATCGTCGCCGCCGCCGAACAGGCCGAGCAGTCCGAGGTTGTAGAGGACGAAGGGCACGATCAGCAGCGGGATGGCACCGAACATCTGGGCGTCTCCAATGAGGCACCCTTTTGTAAAAGGCGCGGCGGGCACGCCGTCAAGGCTTTTCGGCGATGGCGCCGAACACGCTCTAAATCCTAATGAAATAACGATGTCAGCCGTTTTTCCGCTGCCTTTTCGGCGGCTCGTGCCCAGCCAGCGCGAGGACCTTCATCCGGTCGCCAGAATCAAAAAGACCGGCCAGCGGCCGGTCCTCTGAAAACGTCACAACCATGGAAGCTTCTCAGCTTTCCCGTGCAAGCTTCTCAGCTTTCCTTCGGCTCCAGCACCTGGCGGCCGCGATACATGCCGGTCTTCAGGTCGATGTGGTGCGGCCGGCGCATTTCGCCGGAATTCTTGTCCTCGACATAGGTCGGGGCCTTGAGGGCGTCGGCCGAGCGGCGCATGCCGCGCTTCGACGGAGAGGTTTTTCTTTTTGGAACGGCCATGGATATGCTCCACTACATGGTCAAAATGCCCCGGCAACCCTCGCGAAAGGGCCGCATCGAGGCCATAATCTGAGAAAGTCGGGTGCCTATACACGCCTTGCGCCGTTTTGGCCAGCACTGGCGCGAATTTTTTTGAGCCGGCGCCGCTTCGCCTTAATCGAGGCAACCGACATAGGCGCCCGAACGCCCGGCGCGCCGCTCGATCAGATTGGCGAGACGCCTCAACCCCGGGCCTGGCCTGGCCGGATTGCGCGCGATCGGGTTGGGCAGGCTGACGGCAAGCAGCGCTGCCTGCCGGCGCGACAATTGCCTGGCCGAGACGCCGAAATGATGCTGCGCGGCCGCCTCGATGCCGTATATGCCTGGCCCCCATTCCGCGATGTTGAGATAGATCTCCATGATGCGGCGCTTCGACATCACCGCATCGAAATAGACGGCCAGTGGCAACTCGACCACCTTGCGCACGCTGCCCAGCGGCCGCGACCACAAAAACAGGTTCTTCACCGTCTGCATGGTGATGGTGGAGGCGCCGCGCGTCGCCTCGCCGGCAAGCGCATCGTCGACCACGCCGCGCAATTCGCCGAGGTCGACGCCGCGATGGAAGCAGAACTGGCCGTCTTCCGACATGATCACCGAATGCATGAGCACCGGGGCCACATCGTCGATCGATACCCAGCGCCGGTCGTAGCCGGAGAAGGTGACAAGATCCTTCAGCATCAGCGTCGAAACCGGATGCACAAAGGGCGGCAGATAGAGAAAGGTGAGCGCGACCGGCATCGCGGCCAGCACGATCGCCGCGACCAGGCAGCGCCGGCCAAGGCGCTTGAGACCGGCGCGGTTCAGGCGCCGCGGCCGTGCCATGTCCAGCCCTTCGCTTTCATGTTCGACGATCGGTTCCGTCAAGCCGCCCCACCCGTGCCACCCGCTACTTCGGCATAATGGCGCGAGGCTGCTTGCGCAACGTCTGAGTGTCGGCTACCGGTCCCGGCCATGTTGAAAGACGACCAGGTGGCCTTCGAATCCGCGCTTTTTACGCGCGCCGCAGCAGTCGAGGTCCTGCTGCGGCAGGTCTTCGATGCGCCTCTGCTCTCCGGCGAGATCGCCCGGCCGGAACGCCTGATGGCGGCGATGCGCCATGGCGTGCTCAACGGCGGCAAGCGGCTCCGCCCTTTTCTGGTGATGGAAAGCGCGGCGCTGTTTTCGGCAAATGACGAGGCGGCGCTGCGCGTCGCCGCCGCGCTCGAATGCGTGCATTGCTATTCGCTGATCCATGACGATCTTCCTGCCATGGACGACGACGATCTGCGCCGCGGCCAGCCGACGGTGCACAAAGCTTTCGACGAGGCAACCGCGATCCTTGCCGGCGACGCGCTGTTGACTTTGGCGTTCGACATCATCGCCGACGAGGCGACGGCGTTGCCGGCCGAGCGACGGGCGGCGCTGGTGCTGGCACTCGCCCGCGCCGCCGGAGCCGGCGGCATGGTCGGCGGCCAGACGCTCGACCTCGAGGCCGAGCGCAAGCGGCCGGACGAGGCCGGCATCATCCGTCTGCAGGCGATGAAGACAGGCGCGCTGATCCGTTTCGCCTGCGAAGCAGGCGCCATCATCGCCGGCGCATCCGCCGTCGACCGTGAAAGGCTGGCGGAGTTCGGCTCGGCGATCGGTCTTGCCTTCCAGCTAGCCGACGACCTGCTCGATCTCACCGCCGACGCAAAGCAGATGGGCAAGGCGACCAAGAAGGACGCCGCCGCCGGCAAGGCGACACTTGCCGCGCTGCACGGCGCCGATTGGGCGCGCGAGCAACTGCACGGCCTCATCGACCAGGCGCATGCGCTGCTGGAGCCCTATGGCGAGCAGGCGGATTTGCTGAAGGCGGCGGCAACGTTTGTCGCCACGCGGAGCAGCTGAGACAGCAGCCGACGCCGCGGACCTCAGGTCGCGGTTTTCACCCCCGCCCCGCCGCGTTCGCCACCACGAAAGCCGCGTAAAGCGACTGCCGCGCCGTGATGAACAAGCGATTGCGCTTGGGACCGCCGAAAGTCAGGTTGGCTACCGTCTCCGGGATGCGGATCTTGCCGATCAGCGTGCCGTCTGGATCGAAGCAATGGACGCCGTCGCCGGCCCCTGCCCAGACGCGGCCGGTCGTGTCCACCCTGAACCCGTCGAACAGACCGGCCGTGCAGGTGGTGAAAACGCCGAGTTCGCGCAGATTGTTGCCTTCGACAGCGAACTTGCGGATGTGCCTTGGCCCGTCCTTCTGATGCGTGACGCCTGTGTCGCCGACATAGAGGATCGTCTCGTCCGGGGAGAAGGCGAGGCCGTTGGGTTTTGCCATCGTGGAGACAACTCGCGTTACCTCACCGGTTCCAGGATCCGCGCGATAGACATGACATCCCTCGATCTCTTGCTCGCCGCGGTCGCCCTCGTAGTCGGTGGCGATGCCGTAGGGCGGGTCGGAAAACCACACAGTGCCATCCGAGCGCACCACCACATCGTTGGGCGAGTTCAAGCGCCTGCCTTCGAAGCGGTCGGCGATCACCGTGATCGAGCCGTCATGCTCGGTGCGGGTGACGCGCCGCGCGCGATGCTCGCAGGTGACCAGCCGCCCTTGGAAATCGACCGTGTTGCCGTTGGCGTTGTTGGACGGCGAGCGGAAGACCGAGACCGCGCCGCTGGTGTCGTCGTAGCGCATGATGCGGTCATTCGGGATGTCGGAGAAAAGGAGATACCGGCCGGCGGCAAACCACGCCGGGCCCTCGAGCCAGCGCCCGCCGGTCCACAGCCGCTCGACCGCAACGTGACCGACGAAACACCGCTCGAACCGCTCGTCGAGAACTTCGAACCCAGCGCCTTCAATGTCTCCGAACATGGTACTTCTCCGCGAAAACCGCCTCATCGATAGCCGGCGCGTTGATCCATTTTCAAGACTTGACCTTCATAAATGTTAGCGATAACATCGGTCGCAATTCAGTCATTTGCTTGGCTTGGGAGGAGGCCAAAAAATGCGGCCCAAGCTCATCGAATTCATCGACATCTCCAAGCGCTTTGGCGGCACCCTGGCTTTGAAGTCGGTCTCGCTCGACATCCATGAGGGCGAGATCGTCGCGCTGCTCGGCGAGAACGGCGCCGGCAAATCCACGCTGATCAAGACGCTCGCCGGCATCCACAAGCGCGACCAGGGCACGATCCGCTTTCGCGGCGAGGATTATCACCATCGCCCGCCCCGCCCCAATCAGCCGCAGAAGGTCGCCTTTATCCATCAGGACCTCGGCTTGATCGAATGGATGACCGTGGCCGAGAATGTCGGCATGGCGCAGGGCTTTTCGCGCCGCATCAGCCTGATCGACTGGCAAGACACCGAGCGCCGCGCCGAGCGCGCGCTGGCGCTCGTCGGCTGTGCCTTCGATCCGGCGACGCGAGTGCAGGACCTCTCGCGCACCGAAAAGTCTCTGGTGGCGATTGCCCGGGCTTTGGCCACCGAGGCCGACGTCTTGGTTCTCGACGAGCCGACGGCGAGCCTGCCGGCGGACGAGGTCGAGCGCCTGTTCGAGGCGCTGCGGCCGCTGCGCGAGCGCGGCGTCGGCATGATCTATGTCTCGCACCGGCTGGACGAGGTGTTCCGCATCGCCGACCGCGTCGCCGTCATGCGCGACGGCCGCATGGTCGCCGTCAAGCCGGTGGCCGAGACCACGCCGCAGGAACTGGTCGATCTCATCGTCGGCCGGCCGGCGCACCAGATGTTTGCCAAGTCGCATTGGCAGGACGGGCCGGAGCGGCTCAGGGTGGAAAACCTCACCTGCGGCAGTGTCGGTCCGGTTCGCTTCGAGGCACGGTCCGGCGAGTTGCTTGGCCTGGTCGGCCTGCGGGGCGCCGGGCAGGAAGCTGTCGGCCGCGCGCTGTTTGGGGCCGAAGCTTTCGACGGCTTGGCCTGGCTCGACGGCAAGCGCCTCGACCTGTCCTCGGTCGGCGCCGCTCTTGCCGCCGGCGTCGGACTGATTGCGCGCGACCGCACCGAGGAATCCGTGGCGCTGTCGCTCTCGGTGCGCGAGAACATGTATCTCAACCCCTCGGCCGTCGGCCGCGGGCTCTTCTCCTTTATGAAGCCGGCCCGGGAAAGCGAGCTGACGCGGGAGCTCGGCGCGCGGCTGGGGCTGCGGCCCAATGACCCGCACCTGCCGATCGAGGCGCTCTCCGGCGGCAACCAGCAGAAGGTGGTCGTCGGCCGCTGGCTGGCGACGGGCCGTAAGCTTCTGATCGCCGAGGATCCGACGGCGGGCGTCGATGTCGGCGCCAAGGCCGAGATCTATCGGCTGATCGCCGCCGCGGTCGAAGCCGGGCTGGCAGTGATCGTCGTCTCCACCGATTTCGAGGAAGTCGCCCATATCTGTCACCGCGCGCTCGTCTTCTCGCACAATCGCATTGTGCGCGAGCTCGCCGGCGATGCCTTGACGACGGCGGCGCTCATCAGCGCCGCTTCCGTGTCCGAAGCCGCCTGAGGAGGATCCATGAACTCGATCAAATCGACGGCGCTTGAGCCGACCCGTTCGGAGCTCGCCGGACTGAGCTACGGCCAGAAGGCGACGCGCTATCTGCCGGTCTACGGCCTGCCGATCCTGACGCTGCTCCTGATCCTGCTCTTCTCGCTGCTCCTGCCGCGGACGTTCCCGACGCTGCTCAATTTGCGTTCGATCGTTTCCGACAAGGCGATCATCGCGCTCTTGTCGCTGGCGGCGATGATTCCGATGGCTTCGGGCCGCATCGACCTCACCGTCGGCTACGGCATCGTGCTCTGGCACATCCTCGCCATCAGCCTGCAAACCGCCTTCGGCGTGCCCTGGCCGCTCGCCGTGCTCATCGTCATCCTGCTCGGCGTGCTCACCGGCTTCATCAACGGCCTGCTGGTCGAGGTGGCGCGCATCGATTCCTTCATCGCCACACTCGGCACCGGCACGGTGCTCTACGCTTTGGCAATGTGGTACACGGGCGGCCGCCAGGTCGTCGGCGTGCTTCCCGACGGTTTCCTTTCCCTCAACGGCACCATGCTGTTCGGCCTGCCGATCACCGGCTACTACGTGGTCGTGCTGGCGCTGGTGATGTGGCTGGTGCTCGAATATATGCCGCTTGGCCGCTACCTCTACGCCATCGGCGCCAATCCGAAGGCGGCCGCGCTCAACGGCATTCCGGTGCAGAAATTCGTCATGGGGGCCTTCGTCGCCTCCGGCGCGCTCACTGCCTTGGGCGGCGTGCTGCTGGCCTCGAAGCTCAGGATCGGCCAGGCCAGTGTTGGCCTCGAATACCTGCTGCCGGCCTTGGTCGGCGCATTCCTCGGATCGACCACCATCAAGCCGGGCCGCGTCAATGTCTGGGGCACGATCGTCGGCGTCGTCATCCTCGCCGTAGGCATTTCCGGCATCCAGCAGTTCGGGGGGTCGTTCTGGGTAGAGCCGCTGTTCAACGGCGTCACCCTGCTCGTCGCCATCGGCATTGCCGGCTACGCGCAGCGGCGCCGCGGCGCGGTGGTGCCGGCATCCGCGCCCACCAGCCGACCAGCCACGAGCCAATCAACAAATACAACCGACAATGCTTAATGGGAGAAACGATATGCAGCGCAGAACAGTCCTACAGCTCGGAATTGCCTGCCTGGCGCTTGGCATCGCCTCGCCGGCGCTGGCCGACCCGATGGCCGACGCCAAAGCGGTGGTCGAAAAATATGCCAGCAAGGTCGAGAAGTGGGACGGACCGACCACGGGACCGAAAGGGGCTGCCGGCAAGACCATCGTCGTGCTCGGCGCCGACATGAAGAACGGCGGCATCCTCGGCGTCACCAAGGGTGTCGAGGAAGCCGCTGCCGCCCTGGGCTGGACGGTCAAGACGCTTGACGGCGCCGGCTCCATCGGCGGCCGCACCGCTGCCTTCGGCCAGGCGCTGGCGCTCAATCCCGATGGCATCATCATCAACGGCTTCGACGCCGTCGAGCAGAAGCCGGCGATGGAGCAGGCCAAGGCGGCCAAGATCCCGATGGCGGCATGGCATGCAGGGCCGACGGTCGGCCCGATCGACGATCTCGGCATCGTCGCCAACGTCTCGACCGACCCGATGGAAGTGTCGAAGGCGGCCGCCGACTGGGCCTTCGTCGATGCCAAGGGCAAGCCCGGCGTCATCATCTTCACCGATTCCACCTACCAGATCGCCATCGCCAAGGCGGACCGGATGAAGAAGGAGATCGAGGATCTCGGCGGCAAGGTGCTCGAATATGTCGACACGCCGATCGCCGAGACCTCGCAGCGCATGCCGCAGCTCACCACCTCGCTGCTGCAGAAATACGGCGACGCCTGGACCCATTCGCTGGCGATCAACGATCTCTATTTCGACTTCATGGGCCCGTCGCTGGCGGCGGCCGGTAAGTCCGGTACCGACGCGCCGATCAACGTCGCGGCGGGCGACGGTTCGGAATCGGCCTACCAGCGCATCCGCTCCGGCCAGTTCCAGAAGGTGACGGTGGCCGAGCCGCTGAACCTGCAGGGCTGGCAGCTTGTCGACGAGCTCAACCGCGCCATGGCCGGCGAGAAATGGTCGGGCTACATCTCGCCGCTGCATGTGGTGACTTCCGACAATGTCGAGTTCGACGGCGGCCCGGACAACCGTTTCGACCCGGGCAACGGCTACCGCGACCAATACAAGAAGATCTGGGGCAAATAGACGCCATCCAGAACGATCAGCGAGCGGTCGGCGATCATCCCGCCGGCCGTTCGTTTTTTCCGACGCTTCAGGCCGTGTGTCGCACAACAACCTTGGGCGTCATGCCGACTACGACGCGGTCATCGAGCGCTCGCCGCCCGTTGAGCAGGTCGAGCACCAGCTCGGCGACGCGGATGCCGATCTCATGCGCGCCGACGTCGATCGTGGTGATCGAAGGCACCGACTGCTCGGCGAGATCATAGGCGCCGAAGCCGGCAATCGCCACGTCGTCCGGCACGCGGATGCCGCGTCGAACGCATTCCATCAGGGCGCCGAAGGCGGAGAGGTCGGACACGCACATCACCGCTTGTGTATCCGGCCAGCGCGAGATCATCTCGACCATGGCGGTCGCGCCCTCGCGCATCGAGATCGGCGGCACGCCGGAGGCAATCACGCGCGAAGCGTCGAGGCCGCGGTCCTCCAGCGCCGCGACGAAGCCGCGCCGGCGGTCCAGGCCGCGGGTGTCCCGCGAGGTGTCGCCACCGATAAAGCCCAGCCTCGAATAGCCGCGCTGGAGGAAATGATCGACCATCAGCCGCCCGGCATCGGCATTGGAAAAGCCGACGACGTGGCCGATGGGATCGGCTGGCAAATCCCAGGTCTCCACCACCGGAACGCCGGCATTTGCCAGCAGCTTGCGGCAGCGCGGCGTGTGCCGGCCGCCGGTGACGATGATCGCCTCCGGGCGACGCTGCAGCAATTGCCCGACCAGGCGTTCCTCCTCCTCGACATTATAGTCGGTGAAGCCGAGCAGGATCTCCAGCCCGCTGTCGCGCAGGCCCTCGGTCATGCCGCGCACCGTGTCGGCGAAGTTGGCGTTGTTGATCGAGGGGATCGTCGCGGCGACGAAGCCGGAGCGCCGCGACGACAGGTTGGCGGCGATGCTGTCGAAGACATAGCCGAGCTCTTCAGCCGCCTTGAGGATGCGGTCGCGCGTATCGGCGCTGACCGAAGCGTCGCGCTTGAAAGCGCGCGACACGGTCATCGTCGAGACGTTGGCGCGATGCGCGACATCGGCCATGGTCGGCCGTTTGGGCGAAGATTGCATGGCCGTACGTTATCGATATCACGGCGGAATGCAACGCGCCGTTGCGGCTCACGCAAACGCGATCTGGACCTTCATCGCCTGGCTGCGGTCGTTGGCGAGCTCGAAGCCGGAAAGCGCCTCGTCGACCGGCACCGAGTGGGTGATCAGCGGCTTCACGTCGATCAGCCCCTTGCGCATCAGCTCGACGCCGACGGCGAATTCGGGATGGAAGCGGAACGAGCCGTTGATCGACAGTTCCTTGGCGGTCACCGTCGACATCGGCAGTGCCATCTCGGCGCCGCCGAGGCCGAGCTGGACGATGGTGCCGCGCGGACGCAGCGCAGCGATGCCTTGCGCCAGCGCCGACGCCGCGCCCGAACATTCGTAGAGGATGTCGAAGGTCCCCTTGGCGGCAAGGTAGGGCGCCAAACCTTCCGGCTCGCTTCGGGTGTTGATGGTCTTGTCGGCGCCGGCGCGCATGGCCATCGACAGCGTGAAATCGGCGATGTCGACGGCGACGATCTCGGCCGCACCCGCGCGGCGCGCGCTGATGATCGACAGCAGGCCGATCGGCCCGCAGCCTGTGACCAGCACGCGCTTGCCCAGCATCTCTCCGGCCCGGCGCGTCGCGTGCAGACAGACGGCCAGCGGTTCGGCCATCGCCGCCTCGCCGGCGGTCAGGCCGTCGGCCGGGACGCACTGAATCGCGTCCGCCACCAGCATTTCACGAAACGCGCCCTGGATATGCGGGAACGGCATGGCGCTGCCGTAGAAGCGCATGTTGAGGCACTGGTTGTGCATGCCCTCGCGGCAATAGCGGCAGCTGTAGCAGGGCCGCGACGGAGACACGGCGACAAGCTGTCCCGTCTGCAGTCCACTCACTCCCGGCCCGAGGCTCTCGATCACGCCGGAGACTTCGTGGCCGAGGATCATCGGCTCCTTCAGGCGCACCGTTCCGAAGCCGCCGTGATTGTAGTAGTGCAGGTCGCTGCCGCAGATGCCGCCGGCGGCGAGACGCAACAGCACCTGGCCCGGCCCCGGTTCCTCGACCGGACGGTCCTCGATGCGCAGGTCTTTGGCGGCGTGGATGACGATCGACTTCATGGCAGGCGAACTCCTCGGATTGTGCAGGCAGGCTTTGCGTGAAAACTTGCGTAAAACAATTTCACAGCACTGGCGTCAGCAACGGCTGGCCAGCAAAATGGGCGGCAAGGTTGTCGCGTACCAGCTTGCCCATCGCCTTGCGTGTCTCGATGGTGCCCGACGCATGGTGCGGCTGCAAAAGGACGTTGTCGAGCGCCAGGAACCGCGGATTGAGTTTCGGCTCGCCCTCGAAAACGTCGAGCGCGGCAGACCCGAGCGCCTTCTTCTCGAGCGCATCGAGCAGCGCATCCTCGTCGATATTGGAGGCGCGCGAAATGTTGATCAGCATGCCGTCCTCGCCCAGCGCCGCGATCACCTCGCCATTGACGATGTGGCGCGTCGCGGCCGACGCCGCGAGCGTCACGAACAGGAAATCCGAACGGCCGGCCAGGTCGACGGGATCGGCGACGAACTCCCAGTCCGCGGCGAAATCCTTGGGCGCGACGTCGCTGTAGGCGATATCCATGCCGAAGCCGGCCAGACGCTTGGCCACCTCATAGCCGATGCGGCCGAGGCCGAGCACGCCAGCCCGCCGGCCCCAGACTCGGCGCTTCAGCGGGTAAAGGCCCTTAGAGGCCCAACTGCCATCGCGCACCCAGCGCTCGGCGCCGATCATGCCGCGCGACAGGCACAGCATCATGGCGATGCCGAGATCGGCGACGTCGTTGGTCAACACATCAGGCGTATTGGTGACCCGCACGCCGCGCTCTCGGCACGCCGACAGATCGACCGCGTCGAAGCCGACGCCGTAGACCGAGACGACCTCGAGTGCCGGGCACGCCTCGATCATGGCGCGGTTCGCGCCGAGTTCGCCGCGGGTGGCGATGGCGCGGACCTGCGGCCCGACGTCGGCGAGGAAGGACGGCTTGTCCTCGGCCGCGAAATAACGATGCACCACGAAGGCTTCGTTGAGCGGCACCTCGTCCCACGCGGGATAAGGTCCAACCTGAAGGATATGGGGCCGCTGCATCGGTTTTCGCTCCACTTGACTTGACAGCTGATGTTATCGATAACATAAAACGGACAGCGACGAGAGGCAATCGAGAAAATGTCGTCCACCTTGTTCGATCTCACCGGGCGCACCGCGCTCGTCACCGGCTCCTCGCAAGGCATCGGATTTGCCTTGGCAAAGGGGCTCGCCGGCGCCGGGGCCAAAGTGGTCCTCAACGGCCGCGACGAGGCAAAACTCGCCGTTGCGGCCGCGCAAATCCCCGGCGCTGCGACGCTCGCCTTCGATGCGACCGACCATGATGCCGTACGCGCCGCCATCGATGCGTTCGAGCAGGCTCACGGAGCGATCGACATCCTCGTCAACAATGCCGGCATGCAGTTCCGCACGCCGCTCGAGGACTTTCCCGCCGACGCGTTCGAGCGCCTGCTGCAGACCAACGTCGCCAGCGTCTTCCATGTCGGCCAGGCTGTGGCGCGCCACATGATCCGGCGCGGCCGCGGCAAGATCATCAACATCGCCAGCGTGCAGACCGCGCTCGCGCGGCCGGGTATCGCACCCTACACGGCGACCAAGGGCGCGGTCGGCAATCTCACCAAGGGCATGGCGACCGACTGGGCCAGGCACGGCCTGCAGTGCAACGCCATCGCGCCCGGCTATTTCGACACGCCGCTCAATGCGGCCCTTGTCGCCGACCCGGCCTTCAGCGCCTGGCTTGAAAAGCGCACGCCGGCTGGCCGCTGGGGCAAGGTCGAAGAACTGGTCGGCGCCTGCGTCTTCCTGGCGTCCGACGCCTCTTCCTTTGTCAACGGACATGTCCTCTATGTCGATGGCGGCATCACAGCTTCGATCTGACCTGCCGCCGCGCATGGTCGTCATGGGCGTCACCGGTTCGGGCAAGACGACGGTGGGCGAGGCGCTGGCCCGTGCGATCCAGGCGACGTATGTGGATGGCGACAAGCTGCACCCCGAGGCCAACATCGCCAAGATGAGCGCAGGCATTCCGCTTGACGACGCCGACAGGTGGCCGTGGCTGGCGAAAGTCGGCGAAACGCTGAGGCAGACCAGCATGCCGATCATCGTCGCCTGCTCGGCGCTGAAGCGCGCCTATCGCGATTTCATCACCGAGCAGGCCCGCGCGCCGGTGCTGTTCATCTATCTCGATGGTTCGCGTGAACTGATTTCCCGGCGCATGAGCGAGCGCACCGGCCATTTCATGCCGACCAGCCTGCTCGACAGCCAGTTCGCGACGCTGGAAGTGCCGGGCAAAGACGAGAATGCCATCGCGGTGGCGATCGACGCACCGCTCGAAAAGATTGTCGCGGACATAACGTCCAGATTTGAGGAGCGACCGTCATGACCAACATAGTCGCGCTAATCGGTGCCGGTGCCATGGGCGGAGCGATCGGCGATCGCCTGCTCGCTACCGGCAACCGGCTCTTCGTGTTTGATCTCGACACGGCCAAGGTGGAAACGCTGGTTGCGAAGGGCGCCAGCGCCGCGGCCAGCGCGGCCGCGGCCGCCGCAGCGGCCGACTTCGTCATCCTCAGCCTCAATTCCGCGGCGATCGTGCGCCGCGCCGTGTTCGGCGATGGCGGCGTCGCCGCTGGCGCGAAGCCCGGCACGCTGATCATCGACATGTCGTCTATCGACCCCGACGCGACGCGCCAGCTGGCGGCGGACGCCGGCGAAAGGAGTCTGCGCTGGGTCGACTCTCCGCTCTCGGGCGGCGCGCCGAAGGCATTGGTCGGCGAATTGACGCTGATGGCGGGCGGCGCGGCACAGGATGTCGCCGACGCCCATAAGCTGCTGCGCGACGTCGCCACCAACTATACCCATATGGGTCCGGCTGGCGCGGGCCAGACGACCAAGCTGATCAACCAGGTGCTCTGCGCCCTGAATTTCATGGCTGTGGCGGAAGCGACCCGGCTGGCGCTCGATGCCGGCGTCGACGCGCTCAAGGTCCCGCAGGCGCTGAAAGGCGGCCGCGCCGACAGCGCCATTCTGCAGGAATACCTGCCGCGTTTTGCGACCCTCGACTACCGGCGCACCGGCCGCATCGACAACATGGTCAAGGACCTCAACGCTGCGCAGGACCTGGCGCGGCGCACGCACACCGCAATGCCGCTGACGGCCGTCTGCGCCGAAGTGCACCGGCTGTTGACGGCCGCCGGACTGGGTGGCGAGGACCAGGCCGCTTTGATGGAATTTTTCCGACGCAAGGATGAGGAGCCCGCAGCATGATCACACGCTATGCGCTGTTTGAAGGCAAGGTGAAGGACGGCCAGACCGAAGCCTTCCGCGAGGATGTGATCAGAACCGTCCTGCCGAAGTGGAAGGCTTTCCCGGGCGCGCTAGACGTCCGCGTCAGCTTTGCCGAGAAGCGCGACGACGGCGCGCCGGAATTCCCGATGATCCTGGCAATCAACTATCGCGACATGGCCGCGGTCGAGGCCGCGCTCGCGAGCCCCGCCCGCGCGGAATCTCGCGCCGCAACTGAGGCGGTGTTGGCCAAGTATTTCGAGGGACGCATTCACCACCACGTCACCATCGCCAACGAGTTTTCCCTGTCGACGGATTGACGAGCTTAAATCTGCCCTGAGCCCTAAATGCGCAGGCAAGACAGGCAGCCGCACCAACGAAATCTTAATGTAAATCAAGCGTAATCCCGACCGTTAAAATTGTGCGTTTGGGTTGGGGTTGCGCATGCCGGAGTATTCCTCCTTCATCCGGTCGATCCGGGTCCGCTATATTTCGGGATTGCTCGTCTTTGCGCTGGCCTCGGCGGCCGTCATGTTCGCGCTCAACCGCGTGAACTCATACCGCCACGAAGTCGATGCCTTGAGCGCCAATTTCGTCATCTTCTCGCGCGACCTGCGCAACGCCACCAATTTCGCCGAGACGACCGGAACCGTGTGGCGGGCCGAGACCCGCGATGGGCTGACCGCAGCCGCGCGCGGCCATTCCGAACGGCTGATGGGCGAGATCGAAATCCTGAACGCGCAGCTCGCGGCGATCAGGCCGCGGCTGTCGAAGAATACGCTCAATGCGCTCGAATCCGCTTCGGTGAACGACGATCTGTTCTGGTCGGCGCGCGACATGGTGCGCAATTTCAACCTGATGTCGGTGGCCCAGACAGTCGACGAATGGAGCTACCGCGAGATCCGCAACCAGAACGATCTTTTCGCCCAGCCGATGCTGGTGCGCGTGCGCACCGCGCTCGATGACGAGCGGCGCCTCGCCGATGCCGCCAGCGACCGGCTGCTCTTATGGGCGAGCGGCCTGCTGATCGCCGTCATCGCCATCGCCGCGGTTCTGATCTTCCGGCCAATGGAGAACGCGATCCGCCGCGCCTTCGCCGAAACCGCAGCATCGTTGTTCAAGGCCGAGGCGGCCGACCGGGCCAAGTCGGAATTCCTCGCCAATATGAGCCATGAGATCCGCACGCCGATGAACGGCGTGCTCGGCATGGCCGAGCTTCTCGCCAAGACCGAGCTGACGCCGCGCCAGAAGACCTTCACCGACGTCATCGTCAAATCCGGCAACGCGCTGCTCACCATCATCAACGACATTCTCGATTTCTCGAAGATCAATGCCGGCCAGCTGACGCTCGACCCCGCCCCGTTCCGCCTGGCCGAAGCGGTCGAGGACGTGGCCACCCTGGTCTCGGCCCGCGTTGCCGAAAAGAACCTCGAGCTCATCGTGCGCGTCGACCCGCGCCTACCTGGCTTCGTCGTCGGCGACGCCGGCCGTTTCCGCCAGATCGTTACCAACCTGCTCGGCAATGCGGTGAAGTTCACCGAGAAGGGGCATGTGCTGATCGATGTCGGCGGCGATGTGATCGACGGAACCGTCCAGCTCAAGGTCCGCGTCGAGGACACCGGCATCGGCATCCCCGCCGAGAAGCTGCAGAGCGTGTTCGAGAAATTCGCCCAGGTCGACGGCTCGTCCACCCGTCGTCACGAAGGCACCGGGCTCGGCCTTGCCATCTCCGCCCGCCTCGTCGACCTGATGGGCGGCAAGATCGGCGTTGAAAGCGAGATCGGCCGCGGCTCGGTCTTCTGGTTCGCCGTACCGCTGCCGGCACACAATCAGCAAGCGCGCGACGAGATCGTGCCGGTCGACGTCACCGGCGCCCGCGTCCTGGTCATCGACGACAACCCGGTCAATCGCGAGATCCTGCTCGAGCAGCTGCGCAGCTGGAGCTTCGACTGCGCCGCGGCCGAAAGCGGCGCCGTCGGCCTCGCCTTTCTCGACCGCGCCTGCCAGCTCGGCGCTTCGGTCGACTGCATCATCCTTGACTACCAGATGCCCGGCATGAACGGCGCCGATGTCGCCAAGGCGATCGCCGCCGACAGCCGCCTGTCTTCCATTCCGGTCGTGCTGCTCACTTCGGTCGACCAGGTCGATTTCGGCCGACTGGTGATCGATTTCGGCATCGTCGCGCATCTCACCAAGCCGGCGCGTTCGGCGGTGCTGCTCGGCACCGTGATCTCCGCCATCCAGAAGGCGCGCACGCAAGGCGGCAAGGCGCATTTCGTGCGCGAGCCGGTCGTCGTCCAGTCGGCTCCGCCGCCCTTCACCGTCATCCGTGGTCCAGCCGTTCCGGTCCTCTCGCCCGAAACGGCGGCGGCGCCGGGCGGTCCGATCGATATCCTGATCGCCGAGGACAATGACGTGAACCAATTGGTCTTCGGCCAGATCCTCAATGGCCTCGGCCTCAGCTATCGCATTGCCGGCAATGGCCGCACCGCGGTTGAGATGTACCGCTCGCTGCGCCCGAGGCTGGTGCTGATGGACGTCTCCATGCCTGAGATGAACGGTTACGAGGCGACGCGCGCCATCCGCGCCATCGAAGGGCAGAGCGGCAGCCATACGCCGATCATAGGCGTCACCGCGCATGCGCTGAAGGGCGACCGCGAAAAATGCATGGAAGCCGGCATGGACGACTACCTGCCGAAGCCGGTCTCTCCCGACCGCCTCGGCGCGAAGATCGGCACCTGGCTCAGCGAGACGGTGGCGGCGAAGACGGCTTGAGCTACCGGTTTCGCATAACCAGGCACGCCCCGCCGACGCTTTGCAGCTTATTGCAGATGCCGTTGGCCTCGGCGCGCGAGTCGGCACCGATCCTGACCGCATAGATGCCGCGCCGGCCGATCGGCGTGCGCACGCGGCTTACCACAGGATCATGGCTGCCAAGCAGGGAAGGGAATCGGCCGCGAACCCGCAACCACTGGCTGATTGCGGCGGAGCGGCGGAAATTGCCGGCCACCTGGACGCCCCACGGCTTGACGTTGATCGAGGCCATGGCGACGGTCCGCGACATGATCACCGGCAGCGTGCGGCAGGCGACCGCGAAGCTCATCTTCGGATCGAGCGGCCGGATCGTGCCGGCATAGGCGGTGTCCGAGAACTTGTCGACCGGCTCGCCCATGATGTCGAAGACATAGCTTTCGGTCTCCATCGGCAGGAAGCCGCCGGAGGAGAGCCAGCGCGACACGCGGTTCTCGCCCGCATTGTAGGCGGCAGCCGCGAGGCCGAGATTGCCGTAGCCCGCCTTCATCTCGGCAAGATACTTGGCCGAGGCGGGGATCGCCTGCCCGATGTCGAAGGGATCGGCAAGCCCGCGCAGCTTGGCCGTGCCCGGCATGAACTGCGCGATGCCTTCGGCGCCCACGGGGCTCACCGCATTGGGATCGAAGCGGCTCTCCTTCCAGATCAGCCGGGCGAAGAAATCCTTGGGCAGGCCATTTTGCTCGGCCTGAGTTTCGATCAGGTCACAGACGCGATTGATCAGCCGTTTTTCGGCCGATCGCGACTGCGGCGGATCGGCCAATGCCTGACCGGCAGGGATCAGCGCGCAAATCAGGATCAGTGCCGTCCTGAGCAAGCGCTGCATGGCTCATTCCGCGGCGGCTTTGCCGTGTCCGTACCGCTGCTCGATATAGTCGGCGACCATCTTTTCGAAATCCTGCGCGATCGAGGGGCCACGCAGCGTCGCCGCCTTCTTGCCGTCGATGAACACCGGCGCTGTCGGCGTCTCGCCGGTTCCGGGCAAAGATATGCCGATATCGGCATGCTTGGATTCGCCGGGGCCGTTGACGATGCAGCCCATCACCGCGACCTTCAGGTTCTCGACGCCCGGATATTTCTCGCGCCACACCGGCATGTTCTTGCGGATGTCGGCCTGGATGCTCTGGGCCAGCTCCTGGAAGACGGTGGAGGTCGTGCGGCCGCAGCCGGGGCAGGCCGCGACGATCGGCACGAACTGCCGGAAGCCCATCGTCTGCAAAAGTTCCTGCGACACCTGCACCTCGCGCGTGCGATCGCCGTTCGGCTCCGGCGTCAGCGAGATGCGGATCGTGTCGCCGATGCCCTGCTGCAGAAGGATACCCATGGCAGCTGAGGAAGCGACGATGCCCTTGGTGCCCATGCCGGCCTCGGTCAGCCCGAGATGCAGCGCATGGTTGGAGCGGGTCGCAAGCTCGGTATAGACGGCGATCAGATCCTGGACGCCGCTGACCTTGGCCGACAGGATGATCTTGTCGCGGCCGAGCCCGATCTCTTCCGCCATCTCCGCCGACAGGATCGCCGACTGCACGATCGCCTCGCGGGTGACTTCCTGGGCGGTGAGCGGCGAGCCCTGGGCCTGGTTATCATCCATCAGCCGGGTCAAGAGCTCCTGGTCGAGCGAGCCCCAGTTGACGCCGATCCGCACCGGCTTGTCGTATCTGATCGCCATCTCGACGATCGCTGCGAACTGGCGGTCCTTCTTTTCCTTGAAGCCGACATTACCGGGGTTGATGCGGTATTTCGCCAGCGCCTCGGCGCAGGCCGGGTGATCGGCGAGCAGCTTGTGGCCGATATAGTGGAAGTCGCCGACCAGCGGCACGTTGACGCCGAGCCGTGCCAGCCGATCACGGATGCGCGGCACGGCGGCGGCGCTCTCGTCGCGGTCGACGGTGATGCGCACCATCTCCGAGCCGGTGCGATGCAGCGCCGCCACCTGGGCAACGGTCTGATCGATGTCGGCGGTATCGGTGTTGGTCATCGACTGCACGACGACCGGCGCGCCGCCGCCGACCATCACGCCGCCGACATCGACGCCGACCGATGCGCGGCGCGGGAAAGGAGAAGAAAAATATCCGGTCATGCCGGCCGCCTTCATCTGGAAGTTCCGGGCATGAGGTGGCGGAGCAAAGATGGCTTGTCAATGGCCGGTGACAGCCACGGTCCGCAAATCGGCTGCGCTTGGTTGGCGGCCGTGCGGTTCAGCAGCCCACATCGGGCTGCGGTTGCATTCCAGGAAGAGTCAGGAAATTCAGCGTAAACTCGCCAGACCGGCGGCATTCTTGCCACCGGTTGGGTTGCACCCGACGGGTGCGGTTATGTTGCCTAGAGGAGTTTCAGTGTGCCGTCGGTTTCGCCTTCAGCTTTTCAATCTCGTCCTTGATTGCCAGCTTGCGCCGCTTGAGAGTGGCGATCTCGAGGTCGTCTACCGAAGGATGATTCATCGCGTCGATAAGCTCGCGCTCGATGTCGCCGTGCTTCCGCTGCAGCTCATCAAGATGGGATGCAAGAGACATGATTGGTTCTCCCTTTCATGGATTCCTCGATTGCAGCCGTCTCAGGCACGTCCACCGCAGGTCGCAACTGTGACGGCACGATGACAGTTTGCCACCAACCAATCTCGATGTCGAATGCCGCGTGGTAGCATTCCACGACAATGTGAAATGTGATATCAGCGGCGCGCCGGTCACAAACCCCACCGGCCCCGCCCAAAGGCCCATCCCTGGGCGACGCATACGCAGACGGTAGATAATGTCCGAACAGGAACAGGCTGAGATACGCCTCGAATATTCCCGGCTCAAACAGGAACACGCCGATTTCGACGCCGCCATCAATGCGATGATCGCCATGGGTTGCGACCCGCTGCAGATCCAGCGCATGAAGAAGAAGAAGCTGATGCTGAAGGACCGGCTGATGGCGCTGGAAGACCGCATCATCCCCGACATCATCGCCTGACCGGCAGCTTCTTACGCTCGACGGCTAAGAGATCGAAAGCCGCGCGGCGCGGTCACGCAGCAGCGCGACCAGCTCGCCTGTCCGATCTTCCGACGTGTCGATCGGAACCACCAGGCACATCGTCGCCTCGATCTTCCCGGGCGCTGAAAAGACCGGCGCCGCCAAGCATTTGGTATAGGCGTCGACAAGGCCCGACGTCACGCAATAGCCGGTGACGCGGGCTTTTGCGATGTCGTCGATGAAATCGTCGAGCTCGATCTTGCGGCCATCCGGCAGCACGAGGTCGTCCTGGGAGATCATCGCCTCGATCCGGCTGCGTTCCAGGCCGGCGAGCAGCAGCCGGCCCGACGCGGTCCAAGGCAGCGGGATCTGCAGGCCGGTGGCCGAGCTGATGCGGAACGGCCTGGTGCCCGGGCTCGAATGGACGATCGTGTAGCGGCCGCTCTGCAGCATGCACAGCTCCGAGGTCTCGCCGGTCTCGCGCGACAGCGTGTCGACCTCCTGCCGTCCGCGCCTAAGCAGGTCGTTGCCGCGCATATAGGCCATTCCGTAGAGGTAAAGCTTCTTGCCGAAATAGACGCGGTTGCCGTCGCCGGCCATCTCCAGGAGACCGGCACCGACCAGCTCGCGAACCAGCGTGTAAGTCGTCGAGCGGGGGGCGTTGAGCCCCTTGGCCAGCTCGCCGATGCCGATCGCGCGCTGCGTGGCATGCAGGAACTCCAGAATGTGCAGCGCGCGGTTGAGACCCTTCTCGCGAGAGTTCGCGGGCCTCTCTTCGTCCGAACTTCCGGCCTGCCACTCGGTCAGTGTTTCGCCATCTTGCATTGTCGCTTCCCGGTGTTAGTATCTGTCTTGTACAGGATACATACGTCTCTTGTAAGAGACAATCGTATATCGATTGCTGACGCGTGTATTCATGGGGAACACACCACCAAAGGAGGTCGCCGTGAACGACACATCCGGAAGACGTGATTTTCTGAAATTGGGAATGGCCGGACTTGCCACCGCCGGCGCGCTCACCGCGGTCAGCGCCGAGAAGGCCGCCGCGCAAGCCGCGTCCGACAGCGTGCTGCGCACCGCGCTCGATCGCGGCAAGCTGATCGTCGGCACCGGCAGCACCAACGCGCCGTGGCATTTCGAGAACGATGCCGGCGAGCTGGTCGGCATGGACATCACCATGGGGCGCATCCTCGCCAAGGGCCTTTTCGATGACCCGACCAAGGTCGAATTCGTCATGCAGGATCCGGCGCAGCGCATTCCGAACGTGACCACCAACAAGGTCGACATCACCATTCAGTTCATGACCATGACGGCGCAGCGCTCGCAGCTGATCCACTTCTCGCGCCCCTACTATGTCGAAGGCGTCGCGCTGCTGACGCTGCCCGGCTCCGAGAACAAGACTTTCGACAAGCTGCTGGCGAACGGCTCCGCCACGCGCATCTCGATCCTGCAGAATGTCGATGCCGAAAACTCGGTGCACTTTGCCCTGCCGCAGGCGCAGGTGATGCAGATCGACACCCAGGCCAACGTGCTGCAGGCGCTGGAATCCAAGCGCGTCGACGCCGCCGCGGTCGACCTCTCCACCGTGCGCTGGCTCGCCTCGCGCAACCCGGACAAATATTTCGACGCCGGCAAGAGCTGGTATTCGATGCTTTACGGCGCGGCCATCAGGCAGGGCGACCTCGACTGGCTGACCTACGTCAACCAGACCTTCACCATCGCCATGTTCGGGCACGAGACGGCGCTCTACGACGCTGCCTTCAAGGAATATTTCGGCCAGGAACCGCCGCCGCGCCATCCGGGCTTCCCGGTCATCTGACGAGGCCTGTCTGACTTTAGCCGGCGGAGGGCCGCAGCAAGCGCCCTTCCGCCTGTTCTCCTCGACACGGGTTCCTGCAGTGACGAATTCTTTATCGTCACAACAGGCCATTGAGACGGACGCATGGGCTATACGCTCAATTTCAACCTGATCTGGCGCCACTTCGACAAGCTCTGGGGCGGACTGCTGCTCAGCCTCGAGCTTGCGGTGATCTCGATCGCCATCGGCATTGTCATCGGGCTGGTACTGGCCGTCTGGTATGTCTCGGCCGGGCGCGTCGTGCGCGGCATTATCGCGTCTTACGTCGAATTCATCCGCAACGTGCCGCTGATCCTCTTGGTCTATCTGGTCTTCTACGGCCTGCCGACCGTCATCGACCTGGCCTACAGCGCGCAGACGTCCTTCGTCGCCACGCTTGCCGTCTACAGCGGCGCCTATCTCGTCGAGGTGTTCCGATCCGGCCTGGAAGCCGTGCCGCGCGGCCAGATCGATGCCGGCAAGGCGATCGGCCTTACGCCATGGCAGCGGCTTGTCCATGTGCGGCTGCCGACGATGATGCGCATCACCCTGCCGGCGCTTTCCAACACCTTCATCTCGCTGTTCAAGGACACATCCGTCGCTTCCGTTATCTCGGTGCCCGAGCTGACCTACGGCGCGCAATGGATCAACTTCAACACCTTCCGCATCGTCGAGGTCTATCTGGTGGTGACGGCGATGTATCTGGTGACGGGTTACGCCCTGCTCTTCGCGCTCCGGCTGGTCGAGCGCTGGTATAGGACGGCGCGCTGATGCTTGGCCAGATCGCCTACGCCCTGCCGTTCCTCGCCGAAGGCTTCGCGCTGACGCTTTGGGTGTCGCTGCTCGTCGTGGTGCTGTCGCTGATCGCCGGCGTTGTCTTCGGCGTCGGCCTCGTCTACGGGCCCGCACCCTTGCGCTGGGCGGTGCGGATCTTCAGCGACACCGTCCGCGGCATCCCGATCCTGGTGCTGATCTTCTTCGTCTATTACGGCCTGCCGGCCGTCGGCGTGCATCTCCAGTCCTTCTGGGCGGCGGTGCTGGCGTTGACCTTGTTCAAGACTGCGCAGGTCGTCGAATATCTGCGCGGTGCCGTCGCCTCGATCCCGAAAGGCCAATCGGAAGCGGCGATGGCGATTGGCCTGACCTTTCGCCAGCGCCTTACCTACGTGATTTTCCCGCAGGCCTTCCGCCGCTTCCTGCCGCCTTGGATCAACGGCGTCACCGACGCGGTCAAGGGCAGCGCGCTGGTCTCGCTGCTCGGCATCACCGATCTGATGCAGGCCATCAACCAGGTCATTGGCCGCACCTATGAGGCGATGCCGCTCTATATCCTCGGCGCCCTTCTCTATTTCGGCGTCAACTACGCGCTTTCGCTTGCCAGCCGACGGCTGGAGCAGCGCTTTGCCTTCATCCGGGAATAGCACGATGGCCACCACTTCCGATAACAGCCCTGCGCTTCTCGATATCGCCGAGGTCTCGAAATCCTTTGGCTCGGTCGAGGTGCTGCGCTCGGTCAGCCTCAAGGTGGCGAAGGGCGAGGTGGTCGCCATCATCGGACCGTCCGGCAGCGGCAAGACCACGCTGCTGCGCTGCGTCAACTTCCTCGAAAGCTACGACAGCGGCTCGATCCGCATCGACGGCAAGGAGGTCGGTTTTCGCGACGGCGGTGCGCGCCAGCGCCGCAGCGAGCGCGACTTGGCCGCCATGCGCGCCGAGACGGGCATGGTGTTCCAGGGCTTCAACCTGTTCCCGCATCTGACGGCGGCCGGCAACATCATGCTCGGCCTCACCAAGGTACGCGGCAAGAGCAGCGGCGAGGCGCGCTCGATCGCCGACCACTGGCTGGGTCGTGTCGGTCTCGCCCACAAGGCCGACAGCCTGCCCGCCGAGCTTTCCGGCGGGCAGCAGCAGCGTGTCGGCATCGCCCGCGCCGTCGCCATGGAGCCGAAGATCCTGCTGCTCGACGAGATCACCTCGGCCCTCGATCCGGAACTCGTCGGCGAGGTTCTGGCCGTGGTGAAAAGCCTCGCCGAGGACGGCATGACCATGGTGATGGTGACGCATGAGATGGCCTTCGCCCGCGACGCCTCAAGCCGCATCGTCTTCATGGCCGACGGCGGCGTCAGTGCTGTCGGGCCGCCGAAGGAGGTGCTTGCCGCGGAGACTACGAACGAGCGCCTGCGGACTTTTTTGGCGCGCTTCCGCGCCTCGCAATTCTGACATCGGATGGCAAATGCCATCCAAGGAGCATTCTTCCATGACGCCTTACACCCGGCTCGCCGAACTCGGCCTGAAGCTGCCCGAGCCGCCGACGCCCATCGCCAACTTCGTCACCCATGCCGAGAGCGGCCGGCTGATCTTCCTTTCGGGCCAGGGGCCGCTGCGCGCCGACGGCACGCTTTGCACCGGCAAGGTCGGCGAGGACGTCACCGTCGAACAGGCCTATGAACATGCCCGGCTCACCGGCCTCAACCTGCTTGCCGTCATGCACGCGGCGGCGGGCGACCTCGGGCGCATCGTACGCGTCGTCAAGCTGCTCGGCTTCGTCAATGCGACGCCGACCTTCAGCGATCACCCGAAGGTGGTCAATGGCTGCTCCGATCTCTTCGCCGATGTCTTCGACAAGATCGGCGGCCACGCGCGTTCGGCGATCGGTGTCGGCTCGCTGCCTGGAAACATCACCGTCGAAATCGAAGCGGTCGTCGAGATCGCCGCCTGACACTGGGATCTGCTGCCATGAAAACCTATTCCGAGAACGGCTCCAACACCACGATCCGCGAGCGGCTGGGACTCCGTCCGATCATCAACGTCTCGGGCACGATGACGACGCTCGGCGCTTCCATCATCGTCCCGGAAGCGATCAGCGCCATGGCCGAGATCGCCTCGCAATGGGTGGAGATGGACGATTTGCAGCGCGCCGCGAGCGCAGTCGTCGCCCGTCTCACCGGCGGCGAGGCCGGCTTCATCACCGCCTGCTGCGCCTCAGGCATCACCATGGCGATCGCCGGCGCGATGACCGGCACGAACCTGCTGGCCATCGAACGGCTGCCCGACGACACCGAAGGGCTGAAATCGGAGGTCGTCATCCAGCTCGGCCATATCGTCAATTACGGCGCGCCGATCGATCAGTCGATCCGCGTGGCCGGCGCCAAGGTCATTCCGGCGGGCACCGTCAGCGTCACGCAGGATTACCACGTGCGCGAGGCGATCAACGAGCGCACCGCGGCCGCGCTTTACGTCGTCGCCCACCACACGGTGCAATACGGCATGCTTTCGCTGGAGGAGTTCTGCGAGATCTGCCACGCCAAGAATGTGCCGGTGATCGTCGATGCCGCTTCGGAATACGATCTGCGGACCTTCCTCGCGCAGGGCGCCGACATCGTCGTCTACAGCGGCCACAAATTCCTGAGTGGCCCGACCAGCGGCATCGTCACCGGCCGCAAGGATCTGGTGCGCGCCGCCTATCTGCAGAATCGCGGCGTCGCCCGGGCCATGAAGGTCGGCAAGGAAAGCATCGCCGGCACCATGGCGGCGCTCGACGCCTGGGAAAAGCGCGACCATACCGGCATCCGCCGGCGCGAAGAGGCAGCGCTCGATCTGTGGAAGGATGCGCTGCAAGGCATTCCGGGCATTGGCGCTGAGATCGTGCCCGACCCAACCGCCAACCCGCTCGACCGCCTGCAGGTGTTCGTGCGGTCGGAAAGTCGCTTCACCGCCGCGGGCCTAGCCTCGGCCTTGGCCGCCGGCTCACCGCCGGTCATCGTGCGCAACCATGAGGTCGAGCGCGGACACTTCTTCCTCGACCCCTGCAATCTCCATCCCCGCGAGGCCGAGATCGTCGCCGAGCGGCTGCGCGCGGTTCTGACCGCGAAGGAGCGTCCCGCGGATGCGATGAAAGCGGCGCGCAAGGATTCATCCGGGGCGCTGCGCTGGCCGGACTAGACCTCGCCACCGTTGGCCCACAGCCGCGACAATCCTTGCGGCTGCCGGCGAATTCCGCTAAGGCGCGCCTTTGCCGCCGGGAGCGAAAACCTTGACCGATCAGCGTGCCGACGTCGCCATCATCATGGGCAGCCAGTCCGACTGGGCGACGATGCGCCAGGCGGCGGAAACGCTGGATGCGCTGGGCATCCCGCACAAAAAACTGATCGTCTCGGCACACCGCACGCCGGACCGCCTCTATGAATTCGCCAAGGGCGCCAAGGCGGCCGGCTACAAGGTGATTATCGCCGGCGCCGGCGGCGCGGCGCACCTGCCCGGCATGACGGCGGCGATGACGCCGCTGCCCGTCTTCGGCGTGCCGGTGGAATCCAAGGCGTTGTCCGGCCAGGATTCGCTGCTCTCCATCGTGCAGATGCCGGCCGGCATTCCGGTCGGCACTTTGGCCATCGGCAAGGCCGGTGCTGCCAACGCGGCCCTTCTCGCCGCGGCCGTCCTGGCGCTGAGCGATGAAAAACTCGCCGCCCGCCTCGATGCCTGGCGCACCGCACAGACCGCCAAGGTCGCCACCGAACCGGCGGATACCCCGTGAGCCTAGCCCCGGGATCGACCATCGGCATCATCGGCGGCGGCCAGCTTGGCCGCATGCTGGCTATGGCAGCCGCTCGCCTTGGCTACCGCACGGTCGTGCTGGAGCCGGAGGCCGATTGCCCGGCGGCGCAGGTCGCCAACCGGCAGATCGTCGCCGCCTATGACGATCCCGCGGCCCTTGCCGAACTGGCCGGCGCCAGCGCTGTCGTCACCTACGAATTCGAGAATGTCCCGGTTCAAGCGGCGCAGACACTCGCGGCGCACGTTCCCGTCTATCCGCCGGCGCGCGCCCTCGAAGTCGCGCAGGACCGTCTGACCGAGAAGAATTTCCTGAACGGCATCGGCGTTCTCACAGCCGAATTCTGCCCGGTCGATACTGACGACCATCTGTCGGCCGCGCTGAAGAAATTCAGCGGCAGCGGCGTGCTAAAGACGCGCCGCATGGGCTATGACGGCAAAGGCCAGCGCGTCTTCCGCAACATGGAGACTGGCGGCTTTGCCGGTATCTGCGAGGCGATGGGCAATGTGCCGCTGATCCTCGAATCGCTGGTCGCTTTCGAGCGCGAGATTTCGGTGATCGCCGCGCGCGGGCAGGACGGCTCGGTTGCCGCCTACGATCCGGCCGAGAATATCCATCGCGAAGGCATATTGCGAACGTCGACATTGCCGGCCGCCATCGCTCCGGACACCGCATCGGCGGCGAAGCAAGCGGCAGCAAAAATCCTTGCGGCGCTCGACTATGTCGGCGTCATCGGCGTCGAGTTCTTCGTGCTTGCCGACGGTTCGCTTTTGGCTAACGAGCTGGCGCCGCGTGTCCACAATTCCGGCCACTGGACGGAAGCCGCCTGCATCGTTTCGCAGTTCGAACAGCATATCCGCGCCATCGCCGGCCTGCCGCTGGGCTCGCCTGCACGGCATTCCGACTGTGTCATGGAAAACCTGATCGGCGATGACATGCTGAAGGTTCCGGCGCTGCTCGCCGAGCCCGGCGTGATGCTGCATCTCTACGGCAAGGCCGAGTCGCGGCCCGGCCGCAAGATGGGCCATTTCACGCGCATTGAGCGTCGGCGCTAACGCCGACTACTGCACGTCTTCGTCCTCGTCCGGGCTGGCGCAGCTCGGATCGCCTTCCTGGCAGTTGGGGCCGGAGGTGAGTTGCTTGGTGCGCTCGGTGGTCAGCTCCGTCAGGCATTGCGAAACCTCCATCGGGTGGATGGAACCGCCCTCGCTGTCGGCGGTCGAATAGGCGCATTCGGCGTCGCGGAAGGCGATCCAGGCGCGCTGTGCGGTCTGCAGCAACTTGTTGGCCTTCTCGTCGTTGCGGCCGACAATATCCTTGTAGGCGGCGTTGAGCTTGGCATCGGCCGCCTGATAATCGGCATTGGCGCAGATATTCATCATCGACTGGCTGTCGTCGCTGCGATCGCAGTCCTCGGCCCATGCAGCCGGAACCGTCGCGATGAGGACAAGGCATGCGGGCAGAAAGAGACGGCGCATGATAAGACTCCGTTTCGCTGAGAGCATCTGCAACCTAGAGGAATCGCTTGGCGTCGCAGAAATGCGGCTAAACAAATAGACATAACCGGAGGGGACCTATGTCCCGCTCTGGCGTGGCCCGCAACATTCCAGCCGCCTCTGAGTCGCGCAATGCCGCGCGTTACCTATGGCGAATATTTGATCAGCGCACCATTTGCGGCATAAGAGCCGCCCGCTTGCGGTTGACACGGGCAAGGCTCCTCGTTTATGAGCCACGCAAGTTCAAGGCGCGCTTTTTTCGGGCGCGCCTTTAAAATTCGGCCCGGGACCGGGCCCCCGACCGAACAGGCAAGACCATGAAGATCAAGAACTCGCTCAAGGCGCTCAAGGCGCGTCACCGCGACAACCGGCTGGTTCGCCGCAAGGGACGCATCTACATCATCAACAAGACCGCTCCGCGCTACAAGGCGCGCCAGGGCTGAGACTTGCGCGCGGCGCTAAGCGCCGCGCCCGCTGATGTCGACTGCCGGTTCGCCGGCCCTCTCACGCTAAAATCATTTTGACGATCCGCCGTCCGGGACTAGATTCCGGACATGCGGATTCTTTTTGCATTCTTCATTGCCCTCGTCCTTTCCGGAACGACCTTGCCCGCTTCGGCGCAGGATGAGGCCACGCCGCCCGCCGCTTCGCCGCCGCCCTCCATCACGCCGCCGCCGGTCGCCTCGACCAGGCAGGGACGGCTCGACCAGCTCTTTGCCGATCTCAGACGCGAGCGCAACGAGAAGGCCGCCGAACGCATCGCCGGCCGCATCTGGAATGAGTGGAACCAGTCCGGCAGCGCCTCGATCGACCTGATGATGCGATGGGCGCAAAGGGCGGCGGAAGACCAGAAATTCGACGTCGCGCTCGATTTCCTCGATCAGGTGGTGACCTTGCAGCCCGATTATGCCGAAGGCTGGAACCGCCGCGCTACCGTGCATTTCCTGATGAAGAACTATGGAAAGTCGATGTCGGACATCGACCACACGCTGCGGCTCGAACCGCGCCATTTCGGCGCGCTGTCCGGTCTCGCGCAGATCATGGCCGAGACCGGCCACAAGCAATCGGCGCTGGAAGCCTGGCAGAAGGTGCTCACCATCTATCCGATGATGCGCAGCGCCCAGGGCCAGGTCTCGACGCTGTCGGAAGACCTGGCCGGCGAGGGCATTTGAGGGGCAGCTTTTCGTCATCCTCGGGCTTCAGCCAACGACCCATGCCGTGACTTTTCCGCGCCGCGACGGTGGTGCAGAACTCTGCTCCCCTGCAGCCGTCGCGCAAGGTGACGACGACCTTGACAAGCCCGGCCAAGCCGAACGTTTGCGATACTCCACCGAAGCGGGCAATAATTGGGGCTGGCAGCAGGCCGCCAGCTCGCCAAACTCACCGTGCTCCTAAACTAAATCCACTCGCCCTCGTACTTTCCGCATGTACCTCATCTGCGTCGCGCTCCTCCTCCTCGTTGCCTTCCTCATCGCCCTTGCCGGCATTACCCGCGCCGGCGTCTGGCTGATCGAGCGTCGCAATCCGCCGATCGGCGCATTCGCCGACATCGATGGTGCCCGCATCCACTATATCCACGTCCCCGCCGCCGGCGCCGGTCTGCCGCCTGTCGTCTTCATCCATGGCGCCAGTGCCAATCTCACGGACCAGATGCTGCCGCTGAGGCCCCTGCTCGAGGGCCGCGCCGAGCTGCTGTTCCTCGACCGACCGGGCTTCGGCTGGTCCGAGCGCGGCGACAACGAAACGCTGGCGGCGCAGGCCGACACTGTCGCTGCGCTGATGGATCGGCTCGGCATCGCAAGGGCGATCATCGTCGGCCATTCCTTCGGCGGCGCGGTCACCACCGCCTTCGCGCGCCAGCATCCGCAAAAGACGCTCGGCCTCGTCTTCCTGGCGCCCGTCAGCCATCCGTGGCCGGGCGGCGCGACCGCCTGGTATTACAAATTGACGGCTGTTCCGGTGGTCGGCTGGCTGTTTTCCGAGACCATTGCTTCCGCCGCTGGCATGCTGCGGATCGGCAATGCCACGGCCTGCGTGTTTTCACCGAACAATGTGCCGAAGGGCTATATCGGCAAGGCTTCCATTCCGCTTGTGCTGAGGCCGCCCGCCTTCCGCGCCAACGCCCGCGATGTGGCCCGACTTTACGACTATGTGCGCGCGGCCTCGCCTGGCTACCGTGAGATCAAGGCGCCGACCTTGGTCATCTCCGGCGATCGCGACAAGGTGGTCTATGCCACGGTCCATTCCGTCGGCCTCGAACGCGACATTCCCGGCGCCGAGCTGGTCTGGGTCGCGAATCTCGGCCACAAGCCCGACTGGATCGCCCCCGACCTCGTCGTCGGCGCCATCGAAAGGGCGGCCGGCGCGCCGGTCGACCTGCAGTCGATGGCGAGCGTTGTGGAAAGCCGCATCGCCGGCGACGCGCAAGGCGCTGACAGGTACCCGGAACTGAAGGTGCCGGACGCCGAGCTAGCGCCGGGCTAAGCTCGGGACCGGAAGGGTGTCGAGATTCAAATTAGGCCGAGCCGAGCAGAGCGGATTCCCAGAACCGGAGCGGACCGACTTAACCACATGAGCCCCGGAAGCGCAGGGAGGCGCGCTTCACAGGCCGGTCCCACCTGAATACGGGCATAGCTTAGTGCGTCTCTGATCCGACATAGGCGATGCGCAGCATGTTGGTCGAGCCGGGCGTCCTCAGCGGCACGCCCGCCGTGATGATGACGCGGTCGCCCGGCTTGCCAAAGCCTTCTTCGAGGGCAATGCGGCAGGCGCGGTCGACCATATCGTCGAGGTCGATAGCATCCTCCGAGACCACGCAATGCGTACCCCACAGAAGCGAGAGCCGGCGCGCCGTGTTGACGATCGGCGACAGCGCCACGATCGGCACTTGCGGCCGTTCGCGCGCGGCGCGCAGACCAGTTGTTCCAGAGGCGGTGTAGGAAATGATCGCCGACAGTTTCAGCGTCTCCGCGATCTCGCGCGCAGCGAGCGAAATGGCGTCGGCCCCGGTCGCTTCCGGTTCCGAGCGCTGGGCGTTGATGATGCCGGCATAAGTCGGGTCGGCTTCGACCTTGGTGGCGATGCGGTTCATCATCGCGACCGCCTCGACCGGGTAGGCGCCGGCGGCGGATTCGGCCGAAAGCATGATCGCGTCCGCGCCTTCGAAGACGGCGATCGACACATCCGAGACCTCCGCGCGGGTCGGCACGGGTGCGGTGATCATCGATTCCAGCATCTGGGTCGCGATCACCACCGGCTTGCCGGCGCGGCGGGCGGCGCGCGTGATCTGCTTCTGGATGCCGGGCACGGCCTCGAGCGGCATCTCGACGCCGAGATCGCCGCGCGCGACCATCAGCGCGTCGGAGAGTTCGATGATCTCGGCCAGGCGCGCCACCGCCTGCGGTTTTTCGATCTTGGCCATGATGAGGGCCCGGCCGCGCGCGATCTTGCGCGCTTCGGCCAGATCCTCCGGCCGCTGCACGAAGGACAGCGCCACCCAGTCGACGCTTGCCGCCAGCACCGCGTCGAGATCGGCGCGATCCTTTTCGGTCAGCGCGCCGACCGGCAGATCGGTGTCGGGCAGGCTGACGCCCTTCTTGTCGGAGATGCCGGTGCCGGCGACCACCGTGCAGGTGATCGACTTGCCGTCGCTCTTGACCGCCTTGAGCTCCAGCTTGCCGTCATCGATCAAAAGACGGTGACCGGCCTCGACCGAGTTCAGGATTTCCGGATGCGGCAGGTAGACGCGCTTCGACGTGCCGGGTTCCGGACTGTCATCCAGCGTGAAGGTCTGGCCGACGGTCAGCGCTTCCCTGCCATTGGCGAACTTGCCGACCCTGAGCTTTGGCCCCTGAAGATCGGCGAGAATGCCGATCGGCCGCCCAACCGCCGCCTCGACGGCCCGGATGCGGCCGACAAGCGTGCGCATCAGCTCATGGTCGGTATGGCTCATATTGATGCGGAAGACGTCGGCGCCTGCCTCGAAGAGCTTTCGCAGCATCTCCTCGGAGGAGGAAGCCGGACCGATGGTGGCGAGGATCTTGACCTTGCGGTTACGTCTCATTGATTGTTCGTTCCCGGAGCGGGGGCCGCTGGCGCGCCGCCCGTTGCGGGCTCGTCAGTCAGCTGGACCATCCAGCTTGCCTGCTCGCCCGTGTCATATTCCTGAAATCCGGCGCGCTGAAAGCCCCGGGCGACGCAATCATTCACGCCGGCAATCTTGAACTCTTTTTCGGCGACGCACATGTTGATCGGGCCGTCCCAACGCCCGCCGCGCTCGGCGTCTTCTGCATAAAGATAGTAAAACCTTGATGACAGCGGCCCCTCGATCAGCGTCTTGCAGGTCGATCCCTCGATGTGCCACCAGCCCTCGGTGATCCAACCGGCCTTCGCCCGATAGCCGATGCCGACGCCGACCAGGTTCTGCGTCGCGTTGCAGACGCGGAAGTCGGCGCGCGCCGGCGAGGTCGCGGCGAGCGCGCACAGGCCCGCGCCAAAGATCAGGAGCGGCAGGCTCAGGCGCTTGCGCAACCTGCCGGCGCAACCCAATCCAAAACCCTTGGCGAACCACATCTGCATCGTCGAAGCACCTTTTCAGCAAACTCCGGGCGCATGTCAACGCGCCGTTTTATTCAATTCCAATCGATTTAGAAGGGTCCGGTGGACGATTTGGCGTCCCATCCGGGATTCTTTGCAGAAACCGTGGCCAAACAACGGCATTGCGCCTCAGTCCTCTTCGTGGAATGACGATACCACCCCGCCCGGACGCCAGCGAACAGACCGTTTTCAGCCGATGACCCGATCCACAGCTTTCGCGCCCTTCGACATCGTCGAGGGCGACCGCAAGAAGGGCATCGTGCTTCTGGCCGATCACGCCCGCCGCGACCTGCCGGAAGAATATGGCAGCCTCGGCCTGCCGGCTGCCGAGTTCGATCGCCACATCGCCTATGATATCGGCGTCGAGACGGTGACGCGCGAGTTGGCGGCCGCGCTCGATGCGCCGGCCGTGCTGGCCGGCTTCTCCCGCCTTCTGATCGACCCCAACCGGGGCGAGGACGACCCGACGCTGATCCGCCAGCTCTATGACGGCACCGTCGTGCCGGGAAACTATCCCATGGCCGCCGAGGAGCGGGAGAGACGGCTCGACCGCTTCTACCGTCCCTATCACGACGCCGTCGGGGCGATGATTTCCTCGGTGGCGCAGGCCTCCGGCAAAGCGCCGTTCATCTTCTCGGTGCACTCCTTCACCCCTCGCATGCAAGGCTTCATCCGCCCCTGGCATGTCGGCATCTTGTGGGACCGCGACGACCGCGTTGCGCGGCCGCTGATCGACATGCTGGCCGAAGACAAGGCGCTCATCGTCGGCGACAACGAGCCCTATGACGGCGCGCTGCGCGGCGACACCATGTTCCGCCATGCCATTGTCAACGGCTATGCCCATGCCCTGCTCGAGATCCGTCAGGACTTGATCGCCGACCGCGCTGGCGCTGTTCAATGGGCGGAGCGATTGGCTCCGATCGTTGACGCCGTCGACCGCCGTGCCGATATACACGAGGTGAAGATGTTCGGCTCGCGCACCGGGCCGGCCTAAAAAACGGCCGAGAGGCCGGGGACCACGAAATGACCGAACTCAGCGAAGAACGGAAACGCGATTTCGAGGCCGCCGCCTTCCGCCGGCTGGTCGAGCATCTGCGCGCACGCGGTGACGTCCAGAACATCGACCTGATGAACCTGGCCGGCTTCTGCCGCAACTGCCTGTCGAACTGGTATCGCGAGGCGGCCGAGGCCGACGGCATTGCGCTGACAAAGGACGAATCGCGCGAGATCATCTATGGCATGCCCTATGCCCAATGGCAGGCGCTCAACCAGACCGAAGCCTCCGAGGCCAAGAAGGCTGAGTTCGAGGCCAGGCGGCCGAAGGATCATTGAACGGTCCTATTTGGCTCGCCCCTGCTGCTTTGTCATCCCAGGGTCTGCGCGCGTCGCTTCGCTCCTGCTCGCCCATGGATGGCGAAGGAGGCGTTTCGGCCAAATCTCCAAAGTAGGGCCCATTCCTCACAGGTCCGCGCCTCTTGGTCCAACGCTTCTGCCATAGCGCTTCTTGACTACAAATTGAATCGATCTAATTTGCCGCGCAAAGCATTCGGACTTCAAACCATGAGCGTGCAAACCACAAGGCAAGCCGCGACGCGCGGCCGCTGGGCCGTTGCCGGCATTTTCCTGGCCAATGGCTTTCTCACCGGCAGCTGGGCGCCGCAGATCCCGGTGTTTCTGACCCGGCTGGACATCTCGAAATTCACGCTCGGCCTGCTGATCCTGTTGTTTGGTGTCGGCGCGGTGATGGCGATGACCTGGTGCGGCCATCTCATTTCCAGGCACGGCTCGCGCCCCGTGCTGCGCTGGTTCGGCATCTGCGGCAGTTTCGGCCTGCTGGTCGTGGCACTTGCGCCCAACGTGCCGCTCGCGGCCCTCGCGATGCTCGTCTTCGGCGGCTCGATCGGCGGCATGGACGTCGCCATGAATTCCAACGCGGTGATCGTCGAACGACGGCTCTCCCGCGCCATCATGTCGTCCTCGCATGGCTTCTGGAGCCTCGGCGGCTTCGCCGGCGGCGCGCTTGGTGGCTATTCCATTCAGAACTACGGCTATCTCGCGCATGCGATTGCGGTGACGGCGCTCGCCTTTTTGGTCATCGCCTTTGCTGTTGGCTACCTCATCGCCGACGACAGGCCGCAGGCCGCCGGGCATCAGAAATTTACGCTGCCGCGGCACACAATTGTCTATCTGGTCGGGTTGATGGCGCTGCTCACCATGGTCTCAGAGGGCGCCGTGCTCGACTGGGCCGCGCTCTACCTCCAGCAGGAGCTCGGCGCCGACCTTGCGATTGCCGGCCTCGCCTATGCTGCCTTCTCCGGCGTCATGGCGCTCATGCGCTTTCTCGGCGACGGCGTGCGCAACCGCTTCGGCGCGGTGGCGACGCTGCGCGGCTCGGCGCTTGTCGCTGCCGCCGGCCTGTTCGTGGCCGGCCTCTCCCCCTCGCCTTATCTTGCCATTGCCGCTTTCGCCTTCTGCGGTTTCGGCATCGCCAATATGGTGCCGATCCTGTTTTCGGCCGGCGGCAACCAGGAAGGCTTGTCTTCCGGCACCGGCATGAGCGTCGTGACCACCATGGGGTATTCAGGAATCCTGGTGGCGCCGTCGGCGATCGGCTTCGTCGCCGAGCATTCGAGCTTCGGCCCGATCTTCGTCGCGCTTTCCGGCCTGCTGGTCGTCGTGCTGTTGATGGCAAACCTGGCTCACCGCGCCGAATTCGCCGCCGAGCCTGCGCCGGCGGAGTAGCGCTTCAGCTCTTCATGCAGAAAATCCGCGACGCGGCGGATGCGCATGCTGGTGCGCACGTCACGGTGCATTGCAAGCCACACCGGCAGCTCGGGCAAGGGAACCTCCGGCAACAGCTTCTCCAGTCGAGGATCGCGGCTAGCGAGCGGCTCCTGGCCGATGCCGATGCCATTGCCGGCCCGCACCGCCTCCCACAGCACGATCTGGTTGTCGGTCCTGAAGCGGAAGTTGCTGCGGCTGACCGGGATGCCAAACGCGGTGAGGCCGCGAACGATCTCATCGCTGCGGTCGAAACCGACCAAAGGATGGTCGACGAGATCGCTCGGCTTCTGCGGGCGTCCATGTCGGTCGAGATAGGATTTCGCAGCACATATGCAGAGCGCGATATCGGTGACCTTGCGCGCCATCAGCTCGTTCTGCGCCGGCCTGACCATGCGGATGGCGATGTCGGCGTCGCGCCGCAGCAGGTTCTCGACCTGGTTGGAAGCGACGATCTCGACCTCGATGCCCGGCTCTTCCTCGCCAAGGCGCGCCGTGATCTGCGGCAGCACGCAGGCCGCAACCACCTCCGAGGCAGCGATGCGCACCGTACCCTCGATCGCCTCGACCGAGCCCAGCGCAAGCAATGAGAATGCATTGGCCTGCTCGCTGACTGCCTTTCCGCGCCCGTAGAGTGCGCTGCCTGCCTCCGTCAGTTCGTAGCCGCGCCGCCCGCGCCGGAACAGCGTGACGCCGAGCGCCTGCTCCAGCTCGGCGATGTGGCGGCCGAGCGTCGGCTGGCTTGATGCGAGCTTGCGCGCGGCGGCCGAAAGGCTGCCGGTCTCGGCCACCGCGACGAAGCTCTTGATCAGATTCCAGTCGAATTCATTCATTCGTTTTTGAATAACAGAGTGCCAATCTTAGTCAATTTCCATTCGGGTTTGAAGACGTCAGATTAAGCGAGCAAACGCAAACAACGGAGACGAACAATGACCAAGATCGCAATTCTGGGCGCCAATGGCCGGCTCGGACGCGTGGTTGCCAAGGCCTTCATCGACGCCGGTTTCGACGTCCGCACCGTCACCCGCACCGGCAAGGTGCCGGCCGAGCTCAAGGGTGCTATTGCCGTCGCCGGCGACGCTCTGGACCGCCAGTCGCTGATCCGCGCCACGCGAGACGTCGACATCATCTTCAATGGCTTGAACCCGATCTATACCGACTGGGACAAATGCCTGCCGATGGCCGAGAACGTCATGGCAGCCTGTCGGGCGAACGGCGCGCTGCATCTCTTCCCTGGCACTGTCTATAATTACGGCTCGCCGATGCCGCAGGTGATCACCGAGGAAACGCCTTTCCATCCTACCACCGAGAAGGGCCGCATCCGCGTCGCCATGGAGGAGCTTTTCCGTCGCGAAGCCGATGCGGGCCGCGTGCGCACCATTCTGCTTAGGGCCGGCGACTTCTTCGGCGGCACCGGCAGCGGCGGCTGGTTCGATCTCGTCGTCGCCGCCAAGATGGAAAAGGGGGTCTACACCGCCGCCGGCCCGGCCAAGCTCGTGCACGAATGGGCCTATCTGCCCGACTTCGCGGTGGCCTTTGTCGCACTGGCGCGCAATCTCGATAAGCTCGGCTTTTACGAGGCCATCAATTTCCCCGGCCACGCCGTCACCGATCTCGACATCAAGGCCGCCGCCGAAAAGGCGCTCGGCCGCAAGCTGAAACTCACCTTCATGCCCTGGTGGGTGCTGCGCGCCGGCAGCCCGTTCGTAACCATGTGGCGCGAGATCGTCTCGATGTCCTACCTGCGCTTCGAGCCGCACCAGCTGGCGTCAGCGCGCCTGGAAAAGGTCATCGGCGAAATCCCGCACACCCCGCTCGCCCGAGCAGTGGCGGAAGCCATGCAAGACATCGGCATAGCCGTCGCGCCCATGCGTCAGGCCGCCTGAGCAAAGAACAACCTCAAGATGAAAACGGCCGGACTTCAAGGCCCGGCCGCAAATCGTCGTCGGTTCAGATCCTGCCCATCAAAAGCAGGATCAGCAACACTACCAGAATGACTCCCACAATCCCCGAAGGCCCATAGCCCCAAGACCGCGAGTGCGGCCATGCCGGCACGGCGCCGATCAGGATCAGGATCAGGATTATTACGAGAATTGTACCGATCGTCATTGAAAACCCTCGCCGTCTGGTTGAACTTCGAGGGAACAATGCAAAAAGCCGCCCGGTAGTTCCCGAGCGGCTTCCATGTACCTGAGTTGCGAAGTCGCCCTACTCGGCGGCTTTCGGGAAGGCGACCGCCGGCTCGGCATTGGCTTCCGCTACCGGCTCGCCTGTCGAGAGCTCGCCCTTGCCGCGGCGGAACAGGCGGCCGAACCAGCCACGCCGGGCGCCGGGCTTCACCTTGGCGCGGGTGAACACCATCAGCATCGAGGGCGTCACCACCAGCGTCAGCAAGGTGGCGAAGGACAGGCCGAAGACGATCGCCGATGACAGCGAAATCCACCATTGCGTCGATGGCGCGTTGATCGTCGTCTCGTGATGGAAGATTTCGAGACCGAGGCCGAAGGCGATCGGCAGCACGCCGAGGATCGCCGAGACCGCCGTCAACACCACGGGCCTGGCGCGTTCGCGGCAGGTCTGCAGCACGGCATCCATCTTGTCCCAGCCTTCCTCGCGCAGCCGGTCATAGGTGTCGATGAGCACGATGTTGTTGTTCACCACCACGCCGGCAAGCGCAATGACGCCGATGCCCGACATGACGATGCCGAAGGCCTCCCCTGTCAGAAGCAGCCCGAGGAACACGCCGATCGTCGCCATCACGACGCAGGAGAGAACAAGCCACACGCTGGTGAACTTGTTGAACTGCGCGAGCAGCACCAGGAAGATCAGGAAGATCGCGGCGCCGAAAGCCTTGCTGAGGAAAGCGCTCGCTTCCGCGCTGTCCTCGTTGGAGCCAGCGAGCTTCCAGCGTATGCCGCTGCCGAGATCCATGTCGGCCACGGCCTTGGTGACTTCCGCCTGCACCGCTGCCACTTGCGCGCCGGCGCTGACATTGGCTTGCACCACCACGGTGCGCGCGCCATCGATGCGGTTGAGGACGCCGACTGTCGGCTCGGGCTTCCTGACCACGAAGTTCGAGATCGGCACCGAGCCTTGCGAGGTCTGCACCCTGAGCTCGTCGAGCGTCGAGAGCGTGCGCCGGTCTTCCGGCAGACGCAGGCGAATGTCGACGGCGTCGTCGGCGCCGGCCGGCCGGTACTCCGACAGCTTGAGACCGTTCGTCACCAGCTGCACCACCGTGCCCACCGAGGTCGGGCTGATGCCGTATTGCGCCGCCTTGGCGCGATCGACCTCAAGCGCCCAGTCGACGCCGGGCGGCGGCAGGCCGTCGGAAACATCGATCACGTTGGGGATCTTGGCGATGCGCGCGGCGACGGCGCGCGCCTTGTCGTCGAGCCCGGCCGGGTCGGCGGCCGAAAGCCTGATCTGGATCGGCTTGCCGGTCGGCGGGCCGGCCTCGGGCACGCGCACTTCGACATCGACCCCGGGAATGCCGGCCATGACGCCACGCAAATCGTCGAGGATCTGGTTGGCGGATTTGCGCTCGCGCCAGTCGACGAATTCGTACTGGATCACCCCGACCACGTCTTCCGGGATGTCCTGGCCGCCGCCTTGCGTCTTGCCGACGCGCGTGTAGACCGATTTCACGCCCGGCCAGCCGAGCAGGCGGCTTTCCGCCGTCTTGGTTGCGGCGTCCATTTCGGCCAGCGAAAGGTTGCCGCGGGCATGCACATAGAGCAGGCCGTAATCCGGCTCGACGCTGGGGAAGAACTCGACGCCGGCGCCGTATTTCGAATAGGCGAAACCGACGCCGACCAGCAGGCCGACGGTGAGCAGGATGACGGTGATCGGGAAACGCACCGCCTGTTTGACCAGAGCCATATACCAGCCGTCGCGATCGCTGTCCTCGTGATGCGCCGGCGCCTTGGCGAAGATGGCGCCGAGCGTCGGCGCGAAGACCAGCGCATAGAGCATCGAGGCCGACAGCGTCACGATCAGCGTGATCGGCATGTACTTCATGAAGTCGCCGATGATGCCGGGCCAGAAGAGCAGCGGCGAGAAGGCGGCGATGCGCGTCATCGTCGCTGCGATGACCGGGCCGGCCATGCGCTTGGCGGCTAGCGCGAAGGCATCGGCCTTCGGCATGCCCTCGCTCATGCGCCGCTCGGCGAATTCAGTGACGATGATGGCATCGTCGACCAGCATCCCGACCGCCAGGATGAGGCTGAACAGCACGATCATGTTGATCGTGTAGCCCATCATCGCAAGCAGCAGGATGCCGATCAGGAAGGACGACGGAATGGCAAGGCCGATGAGCAGCGAGGCGCGCCCCGACAGCGCGTAGAGGATGACGATGAACACCAGGATGACCGCGATCATCACATGGTTCTGCAGGTCGCCCAAAAGCTGGTTGACGAAGACCGACTTGTCCTGCGTGTAGGTGACGTGCATGCCTTCCGGCATCGTCTTGATGAAGGTGTCGGACACTTCCCGAACATGGTTCAGCGTGTCGATCAGGTTGGCGCCGATGCGCTTCTTCACCTCGATGGCGATCGCCGGCTTGCCGTCGAGGCGGGTCACCGTCTCGGCGTCCTTGAAGGTGGAGCGGATGGTGGCGACGTCCTTGGCCTGCACCACGGCATTGGGCGTGGCGACGACCGGCAGCTTGGCGACGTCCTCGGGCGTCTCGATCAGCGACGGCACCTTGACCGCGTACTTGCCCTCGGAGCCTTCGAGATTGCCGGCCGCGACCAGGCTGTTGGAGGCGCCGACGCCCTGGATGACCTGATCGAGCTGGAGTCCGTAGGAGGAGAGCTTCACGGGATCGATGACGACTTCAACCAGATCGTCGCGCGCGCCCTGCAGCGAGCCTTCGAGCACGCCCGGCACCTCCTCGATGCGATCACGCAATTCGCGCGCCGCCGACGTCAGCACGCGCTCCGGCACGTCGCCGGAAAGCGTGACGACGAGAACGGGGAATTCCGATACGTTGACTTCAGTGACGGTCGGCTCCTCCGCCGCCTGCGGCAGGTCGGCCTTGGCGTCCTGCACCTTGCTGCGCGTGTCCTGCAGCGCGGTGGCCAGGTTGGTCTGCGGCTGGAACTCGACCAGCACGTAGCCGCCGCCCTGGAAGGCGGCCGAGCGCATCTCCTTGAGCCCCTTCAGGCTCTTGAGCTTGCTTTCCATCGGCCTGAGCAGCAGCCGTTCTGAGTCCTCCGGCGAAATGCCCTGGTAGATCAGGCTGACATACATCATCGGAATTGGAACGTCCGGCTCCGCTTCCTTCGGCGTCGACTGATAGGCGACCCAGCCCGCGACGAGCAGGAACATCAGCGCCGATATTGTGAGGCGGGCGTTGTGAATGGCGAGTCTGACGATGTCCATGACTTATGCCTGCTGTTTCCCTGGAAGCCGCGACATTGGCCAGCGGCGCCGGCCGAGCCGGCGCTGCGGCCGCGCTATTGCGTGCCGGCGGAGGCTTCGCTGATCAGCTTGTTGATGGTTGCCTGGTCGGCCTCGACCGGCTTCACCAGATCGCCTTCCTTCACCAGTTCCTGGCCGGCGACGATGATGCGCGCGTCCTGCGGGATGCCGCCGAGCACCAAGCCCTTCGGCGTGTCGTCGACGAGGTCGATCGGGAAGAACGCCACCTTGTCGTCCTTGCCGACGGCGCGGATGCCGAGGTCGCCCTTGTCGCCCAGCGTCACCACCGAGCGCGGCAGCATGACCGCATCGGTCGGCTGGGCGCTGAGCGTGATCTCGGCCGTCATGCCGGCGGGGATGGAGCCGTCGGCATTGGGGATGGCCACCTCGACACGGAAGGTGCGGGTCTGCGAGGAGGCGTCACGGCTGATGTAACGGACCGTGCCGGTGACTTTCAGGTCGTTGACAAGGCGCACGTTGGCCTGGTCGCCGATCTTGATGTAGCGCAGGTCGCGCTCGCTGATCTCGCCGCGCGCGATCACCGGGTCGAGCTTGAGGATGGTGGCCACCTCGCCGCCCTGCATCACCGAGCTGCCGAGCTCGACCGGCACGCGGTCGATGACGCCGTCGAAAGGCGCCTTCACTTCGTTGCGGTCGAGTTCGGCCTGCGCGGTCTCCAGCATGGACTGCGCCGCCGTCAGGTTCGACCGAGCAGTGTCGAGCTGCAGCTTGGGCAGGTTGCCGGTCTTGGCCAGCCGCTCGGCTGCGTCGAGCTCGGCCTTGCGCTGCGCCAGCAGCTGCCTGGCATTGTCGACATTCGAGAGCTTCTCCTCGGCGGCAAGCATCAGCACGAGGTCGCCGGTCTTGACGTGATCGCCCTGCTTGACCGGGAGCTTGTCGATGACACCGGCGACGCGGACAGCAAGCACAGCGCGCTTGTCGGCTTCGGTCAGGCCCGAGATCCGTATCGCCCGCGCGAAGGTTTTGCGCGGCGGCGTCACCACCGCGACGGTGCGCAATGCTGCCTTCGGCTCGGCCTCCGCCGTCTTCGGCTTTTCGGCGCCGGACTGCGCGGCTTTGCCTGCTTCTCCCTCCTTCTGGTGATCGGCGGCGCTGCCCACGGACGAGAACTCGCCCGTTGCCATCCAGGCAGCGGATCCGATCAGCACAGCAATGGCTGCAAGCTTGTGAAACCTGATTTTCGGCATCGTCATTTTTTCCGTTGCAGGCTTGGGCGAGGTCGACGGTTTCGATCCCCGGGCGCGCGGCCGATATGGGGGCGCGCGGAGCCATCTTCAATTTGCCGTGATCGGCGAAGCGCGCTTCTACCGCAAAGCCGTTGCGCAAAACAGTCAGAAACTTTGATGGATTATTGCGCCGCCGAGCTTGGGGCGCTGGTTTTTTCCGCGTTTTACATGCTGGACTGCTTGGCTTTTCTCAATCGGGGCCGGTTTTTCAGCCGATCGGACACTCAATGGCAGCAGGCGTCAGTATGATGAAGAATTTTTTTGCGAAATGACATGTCGCATTGGCATGCGGCAATCAGAGGACGCGCCCAATCCGAAAATAAATCCGATCAGGTGATCAGGTTGAGCAAGCGGAACAGCCGCTCGAATGTGCGGCCATAAGGCGGCCTGAGCAGGGCCCCGGCACTCAGCCTGGATTGGACGAAGATCGGCTTTTCCTTGCTGAAGGTGCGGAAACCCCATTCGCCGTGATAGGCGCCCATGCCGCTCTCGCCGACGCCGCCGAATGGCTGCCGTTCCTGCACCAGATGCATCATGCTGTCGTTGATCGTCACGCCGCCGGCAACGGTTTCTCGCATGATCCTTTGGCGATTGGCGCTGTTCTTGCCGAACCAATAGAGGGCGAGCGGACGCTCGCCGCGGTTCACGTGATCGATTGCCTCATCTACCGCGCCGTATTCAACGATCGGCAGCACCGGCCCGAAGATTTCCTCGCGCATCAGCCGCAAACTCTCGCCGGCGTTCCTGACCAGGACCGGCGCCATCTTGCGGTCGCTCCAGCCGAGCCTTTCATTTGCCGGGTTGACCTCGGTGACATCGGCGCCGCTTTCGCGCGCCTCGGCGATCATGTCGCTCAGGCGCCGCTGGTGCCGTTCGCTGATGATCGCCGTGTAGTCGGGATTGTCGCCCAGGCGCGGATAGAGCTGCGTCATCGCGCCGGCAAGTTTTGCGGCGATCGCCGCGCCTTGCCCTTGCGGGACCATCAGATAGTCGGGTGCGATGCAGGTCTGGCCCGCATTCAAGAGCTTGCCGTAGGCGACGCTCGCAACCGCAGCGTCGAGATCGCACGACGCATCGAAGATCGCCGGCGACTTGCCGCCAAGTTCGAGCGTCACCGGCGTCAGATTGGCGGCCGCGGCTAGCGCCACCTGCCGGCCCACCGCGGTGGAGCCGGTGAACAGGAGATGATCGAAAGGCATGGACACGAATGTCTTGCCGACTTCGGCATCGCCGACCACAACGCTCATCTCGTCGGAAGAAAAATGCTCTTCGACCAACCGGGCGAGCAGGTCCGAAAAGTTCGGCGTCAGCTCGGACGGCTTGAGCAGCACCCGGTTGCCGGCGGCTAGAGCGGCAGTTGCCGGCGCGATGGCAAGCTGGAACGGATAGTTCCAGGGCGAGACGATGCCGACGACCCCGAGCGGCTGCGGCAGAAGGCGGTTGCGCCCCGGCAGGAACGGCAGGCTGGTGGCGACGCGGCGCTCGCGCATCCAGCCGCGCAGATGCCGGATGGCGTGCTTGATGCCGGCGCGAACGACGAACAGTTCCGCAAGCCGCGTTTCCTGCGCCGCCCGTCCAGTGAAATCGCTGTCGATCGCCGTGCAGATCTCGGCTTCATGCTTTTCGGTCAGCGCCAGCAGCCGCTTCAGCCGATCCTTGCGCACTGCGAGGCCAGGAAAGGGGTCCTTCTCGAAGGCCCTGCACTGCGCCTCAAACTTGACCCCGAGAGAGTTCTGTCTGGTCTGCAGCATCGCTGCCTCCCGTTTACGTCGAGGTAAACTACTCGCGCGACGGAGGTGAATCCAGCATATCGCCGGTTCCGCAAGGGAAACCTCAGCGCCTGCTGAAACGTGCGACAGGGTTGGGCAACTAGGCTCGCCGGCGCGCTGACTCTGGCTTGATGCGCGCGGCGAGGAATTCCTTGACCCGCCGGCCCGGGGCCGGGCCGCGCATCGGCTTGAAGCCGTCGTCGAGCTCGCCCGAGAGGTCGAGCGTCGGTCGGCTGCCGACCGCGTCGTAGTTTTCCTCCAGCCAGTCGCTGGCCGCACTGCGGCCAAGGTCCCGCAGATAGGCGAGGAAGGCCCATTCGGCGTTGACCTTGGACGAGGCCGACAGATCCTTGAAAGCCTCGTCGGCATCGATGCGGTGCATGCGGATGTCGCGGTATTCGCCATGCGGCAGGCGTCCCGCCGCGATCAGTTCCTTGACGAAGGCGATCGAGCGGAATTCGCGCAGCAGCCCGGCATTGAAGGTGATCTCGTCGATGCGGTTCTGGATCTCGTTGGCACTCTTCGGCGTGCCTTCGCGCACCACCGGATTGATCTGCACGAGCAGCACGTCCTCGGTCGCCGCAGTCTTGAAGAAGGGATAGAGCGCCGGATTGCCGCCATAGCCGCCATCCCAATAGGGCACGCCCTTGATCTCGACGGCGCGGAACAATTGCGGCAGGCAGGCCGACGCCATCACCGTGTCGAGGTCGATCTCGCCATCCGAGAAGACGCGCAGCTGCCCGGTCTCGACATTGGTCGCCGAAATGAAGAGCTCCATCGACTTGCAGGCGTGCACGTTGCCGAAGTCGATCTCCTTCTCGACCACATCGCGCAGCGGGTTGAGGCCGAGCGGATTGGCGACGTAAGGCGAGAAGACCCGCGACATGGTGTCGAAGAAGAAATAGCCGGGCGTGTTCTCGATCGACCAGTTCCCCCAGACCACGTCCCACGGCATGCGTTGCACCGGGCTGAACCGCCCCTTCGAGGCCACAGCACGCCAGAAATCATCGAGCTTTGTGCGCGCGCCCTCGACGCCGCCGCGCACGAAGCCGTCGGCCAGCGCCACCGCATTCATCGCGCCGGCGCTGGTGCCGGACACGGCAGCGATCTCAAGCCGCCCGTCTTCGAGCAAACGATCGAGCACGCCCCAGGAGAAGGCGCCGTGCGAACCGCCGCCCTGAAGCGCGATGTTGATCTTCTTCTTGTCCCCCGCCTTGCCGTTCTTCGCCATGGCGTTCCTTGTCTCGATGTGCCGGCCTGCCCCTGCGTCATTGGAGCGGGACCGCTGCCGTCAGCCTATGTTGCAGCGCAGCATATAAGGACGGACCAAGGCAAGAACACGAGCACACAAGCGTGATCGGGTGAAATTTCGCTCATGAAAAAACTGTCCGCTGCCGGACGCGGAGTATTGCATTAGGGTTTGCTCGCGGCGTCAGGCGACGAGATCGGGCACCGGCCCGACATAGCGCGACTGCGGCCGGATCAGGCGTCCGGTCGCCTGCTGCTCGCGCGCATGCGCAATCCAGCCGGCGACGCGGCCGGCGGCAAAGACGTTGGAGAACGCCTCCTTCGGGAAGCCCGCGGCTTCGAGCAGGAGCGCGGTATAGAATTCGACGTTGGTCTGGATCGAGCGTTGCGGCTTGGCGACCTTGAGCACGTCGAGTGCCGCCTGCTCCACCGTCTCGGCGAAGGCCAGCCGGCGGCCGGACTCATTTCGTGTGCCCAGCCGCCGCACGACGGCTTTCAGCACGTCGGCACGCGGGTCGCGTACGCGGTAGATGCGATGGCCGAAGCCCATGATGCGCTCGCCGCGCGCTATCTCGTTTCGCAGCCAGGCGGCCGCGTCGCCGCTCGCCTCGATCGCGTCGAGCATCTCGATCACCGGCCCCGGCGCGCCGCCATGCAGCGGGCCTTTGAGCGCGCCGAGCCCGGCCAGGATCGCCGAGGTCAAGCCCGCCTGCGTCGACGCCACCACCCGCGTTGCGAAGGTCGAGGCATTGAGCCCATGGTCGCAGACTGTCACCAGATACGTATCGAGCGCCTTGGCAAGGGCCGGCGACGGCGTGCCGGAGAGCATTCGGAGCATGTCGTTGGCATGATCGGCGCGTGCGTCCGGAGTCAGAGGCTTCTCGCCGCGTCCGAGCCGCAGCAGGGCCGGAGTTAGCACCGCCGGCGCCGCGATCAGCCGGAGCGCGTCGGCGAGCGACTCGCCGTCGGGCAGAAGGGCGATGCCGGCGCGCATACCGCTGTAGACGTCGAGCGCTGGAAGTTCAGCGAGCATCGGCTGCAGCCGTTCGAACATCTCGACACGCGCATTGCCGATCGCCTTCTCCAGCTCGTCGTCGCCGGGAAGCTCGTCAAAGAACCCGTCGAACAAGAGGCGGACCACCTGGCCGTAGCGCCAGTGCCCGGCGAGTTCCGCCAACGAATGGCCTCGGATGGTGAGATGGCCGCCCGCGCCGTCGACATCGGAAAGAACCGTCTCCGCCGCCACAACATCATCGAGCCCATTTGCCATGACTGTCTCCTTGGCCCTTTGTGCACTGCAGTTAATGCTCTACAATCAACGCATCAATCTTGATCAACTGAATCAATATGAGGCGGTGCGGACTTGTCCGAATGGCTGACGCGGGAGGAAGCGCTGGCGCGGCTCAAGGTCCGGCCACAGACGCTTTACGCCTATGTCAGCCGCGGCCGCATCGGCATGCGGCCCGACGGGGCCGATCCGCGCCGCAGCCAGTATCGAGCCGACGACATAGCCGCGCTCGCCACCCGCCGGGCGCGCGGGCGCAGCCCCCAGGCGATCGCCGAAAGCGCCATCGCCTGGGGCGAGCCAGCGATCACCACTGCCATCTCGACCGTGCTGCACGGCCGCCTCGTTTATCGCGGCAAGGATGCCGTTGCGCTTGCCGCGACAGCGACGCTGGAGGAGGCAGCAAGCCTGCTTTGGGCATCCGGCGCCGCGATATCCTTCGCATCGCTGACGCCTTCGATCGTTCGCGAGAGCGGCACCCCGACGGCCTTTGCAAGATTGTCGGCGCTTGCCGCGGCTGGCCGGCCTTCGCTCGCCCGCAGGCCGGGCATGCTGCAGCAGGATGGCGCCAGCGCCACCAGCGTGCTCGCGACGTCACTCGGTGCAAGCCCGGGGGCGGAGCCGGTGCATGAAAGGCTGGCGCGCGGCTGGTCGGTCGACGCTGCCGGTGCCGATCTCATCCGCAAGGCGCTGGTGCTTTTGGCCGATCACGAGCTCAACGCCTCGACCTTCGCCGCACGCGTCGCCGCTTCGACCGGCGCGCCGATCGTGGCCTGCCTGCTTGCCGGGCTCGCTGCCCTTACCGGCCCGCGTCATGGCGGCGCCGGCGCCGCGGCCATCGCCCTGGTCGAGGATGCCGAGCGGCTCGGGCCGGACGAGACGATCGCGCGCTGGCTGGCCCACGACCGGCCGCTGCCCGGCTTCGGCCATCAGCTTTACCCCGAAGGCGATCCGCGCGCCGAGGCTCTGCTGCCCGACCTCGATATCGCTGACGGTCTGCTGCATCTGCGCGACGCCGTCCTTGCCGCGACAGGCATGCGCCCGAATGTCGACTTCGCGCTGGCCGCGCTGACGCGCAGCCTCAATCTCCCCGCCGACGCGCCCTTTCGCCTGTTCGCGCTCGGTCGCAGCATCGGCTGGACGGCGCATGCCATCGAGCAGGTGACGAGCAACAGGCCGATCAGGCCGCGAGCCCGCTATGACGGCCCTGCAGGAACACCTGACGGCTAGCCATCACGACATGGTGTCGAGCTTGCGCTGCATGGCGGCGATCTGCGCCTTCAATTCCTGCAGGTCGTCGGATTTCTCGTCCTTCTTCGACGGCTCGGCGGGCGCCGCGGAATTGGGGCCGGCTGACGGGAACGGCGTGAACATGCGCATCGCGTTCTGGAACATCTCGACGTTGCGCCGCGTCTGTTCCTCCAGCGCCTTCATCGGCGTCTTCATCATGTCGATCGGCGTCTTGCCGAAGGCGCCCTTCAGCTGCTCGCGGAAACGCTCCTGCTCCTTGGAGAAGGCGATCATCGACTGTTCGAGGAAGCTCGGCACGATCATCTGCATCTGGTCGCCGTAGAAGGAGATCAGCTGGCGCAGAAACGGGATCGGCAGCATGTTCTGCCCGTCCTTGTTCTCCAGCTCGAAGATGATCTGGGTCAGCACCGGATGCGTGATGTCGTCGCCGGTCTTGGCGTCCTGCACGGTGAATTCTTCGCCCTTCTTGACCATCTCGGCCAGATCTTCGAGCGTGACATAGGTGCTGGTGCCGGTGTTGTAGAGCCGGCGGTTGGCGTATTTCTTGATGACGATCGGGTCGTCTTTTGCGGCCATCCGTATCCTCCCCAGGATACCGGCGCGTTCACAGTAAGCGGCCGGTAACGATTGCGCCATTTGTCGAGGATATGCGCAAAAGCGTCACAATTCCAAGCGGTTTGTGCAGTGCGGCATCAATTAATGCCGAAAGGGCGGGCCAAATTGTGCTGCAGCGCGATGGCCACGCCGTCACGATAAGCGCTCGACTTGCTTGCCGCGCATGGCGGCCATGCCGATTTCCGGTTTGACTCAGGTGCTTGAACGGGCAAGAAAGTCTCCAAGGATAGCCTAACGACACCTCGAAGCCTGGAGAAGAAAATGTCCGCTTCCAATTCAATCGTCGTCGCCAGCGCAGCCCGCACAGCAGTCGGCTCCTTCAACGGCAGTTTCGCCGCCACGCCCGCGCACGAGCTCGGCGCGGTCGTCATCAAGGAATTGCTCGCGCGGGCCAAGGTCGACCCGGCGGAGGTGGACGAAGTCATCCTGGGTCAGGTGCTGACCGCCGCTCAGGGCCAGAACCCGGCCCGCCAGGCTTCCATCAATGCCGGTCTGCCCAAGGAGACGACTGCTTGGGGCCTCAACCAGGTTTGCGGCTCGGGCTTGAGGGCCATTGCGCTCGGCATGCAGCAGATCGCCACCGGCGACGCCAAGGTGATCGTCGCCGGCGGCCAGGAATCGATGTCGCTGTCGCCGCACGCCCAGCACCTGCGCGCCGGCGTCAAGATGGGCGACTACAAGATGATCGATACCATGATCAAGGACGGCCTATGGGATGCCTTCAACGGCTACCATATGGGCAACACCGCCGAGAACGTCGCTCGTCAGTTCCAGATCACCCGCGAAGTCCAGGACGAGTTCGCGCTGGCCTCGCAGAACAAGGCCGAGGCGGCGCAGAAGGCCGGTAAGTTCAAGGACGAGATCGTCGCCGTCACCATCAAGGGCAAGAAGGGCGACACCATCGTCGACCAGGACGAATACATCCGCCACGGCGCTACGCTGGATGCCATGACCAAGCTGAAGCCGGCCTTCGACAAGGACGGCACCGTCACCGCCGCCAATGCTTCGGGCATCAATGACGGCGCCGCCGGCGCGCTGCTGATGACCGAGGCCGAGGCTGCCAGGCGCGGCATCACCCCACTGGTCCGCATCGCCTCCTGGGCGACCGCCGGCGTCGATCCGGCGATCATGGGCACCGGCCCGATCCCGGCCTCGAAGCGGGCGCTGGAGAAGGCCGGCTGGTCGGCCAAGGACCTCGATCTTGTCGAGGCCAACGAGGCCTTCGCCGCGCAGGCCTGCGCCGTCAACAAGGGCATGGGCTGGGATCCCTCGATCGTCAACGTCAATGGCGGCGCCATCGCCATCGGCCATCCGATCGGCGCCTCGGGCGCCCGCGTGTTCAACACGCTGGTCTACGAGATGCGCCGCCGCGGCGCAAAGAAAGGCCTCGCGACGCTTTGCATCGGCGGCGGCATGGGCGTTGCGATGTGTGTGGAAGCCTTGAACTGAGCGAATGGCGAACTGAGCGAATAGCGAATGGGGAGTAGCGAATAGGGGAAATGGCGTTGCGCCACGGGACATAGGATCTCTACTCGCTATTCGCCACTCCCTATTCGCTCTTCCGACCAAAGGGAGGAAATGCATGAGCAAGGTAGCAATCGTCACGGGCGGATCGCGCGGCATCGGTGCGGCGATATCGGTGGCCCTGAAGAATGCCGGCCATTCGGTCGCCGCGAACTATGCCGGCAATGACGAGGCGGCCCAGAAATTCAAGGCCGAGACCGGCATCCCCGTCTACAAATGGTCGGTCGCCGATTATGACGCTTGCGCCGCCGGCATCGCCCAAGTCGAGGCTGATCTCGGCCCGGTCTCGGTGCTGGTCAACAATGCCGGCATCACCCGCGACACCATGTTCCACAAGATGACTCGCGAGCAGTGGAAGGAGGTCATCGACACCAACCTTTCCGGCGTCTTCAACATGACGCATCCGCTATGGAACGGCATGCGCGATAGGAAGTTCGGCCGCGTCATCACCATCTCCTCGATCAACGGCCAGAAAGGCCAGATGGGCCAGGTCAATTATTCGGCCTCGAAAGCCGGCGATATCGGCTTCACCAAGGCGCTTGCCCAGGAAGGCGCCCGCGCCGGCATCACCGTCAACGTTGTTTGCCCCGGCTACATCGCCACCGACATGGTCATGGCCGTGCCGGAAAAAGTGCGGGAATCGATCATCGCTCAGATCCCGGTCGGCCGTCTCGGCGAGCCGGAGGAGATTGCGCGCTGCGTCGTCTTCCTCGCCTCGGAAGACGCAGGCTTCATCACCGGCTCGACGATAAGCGCCAATGGCGGCCAGTATTTCGCCTGAGATCTTACTGGCCTGAACTCTTCTGACACCGATGGCAGACGGCCCGCCGCAAACGGGCCGCCTGTTTTTGTCTGCGCAGCGGCGGCACCGGGTGGGCATGCCTCAATTTGGCACGCAAAAGTTAACGGCCTCCCCGCGCCCTGTGGGAAACCCGGTTCACAAGCTGTGGATTTTCGGTGCACAAGCTTTGGACAACACCATATCTAGGGGTGAACAAAACAGGAAGTTTTGCAGATCGCTGATTCGTCGCCGATTCGTTCCGGCTTTGGCCGAAAAGTTAACACGCCACGCCGCAAATAGCCCGAAAAAGATTAACGCCGGTTAGGAAAGATCAACCATTTCATAATGTTGGCGGCCGCGCTCGAGTCCGTCGCGGTCGCTCTCCCGCAAAGGTTAACGACGCTCCAGAACCAGCGCGAGCTAAGCACGAAACGGGCCAGTTCACAGATTCAGCATGTGGTGAGACTCATGGTCAAAAAATCCACATATAGCCGTGAACAAAACCTGAATCAGAGCGAGTCAGTGATTCGTCGCCGATTCGTTCCAGACTCGTTCCAACGGTTAATCGGCCGCGGATTTTGACCTTGCCTGTCGTCGCGCCATCTCTTGATGGGAACATTCCGCTTTCGCTTCGCGTCTGAAATCCCTATGTGTGCCCTGTCACACGCGGCGGCACCGCCGCGTCCCCGACAACAAGCGGCAGAAAGCCTCATTTCCGAGCCGATGAATATCCAGCCGAAACCCTCCCAGCCGCTGATCCTTTCCGGCCGCGACGTGACGGCCGTGCTCGGCCCCACCAACACCGGCAAGACCCATCTCGCCATCGAGCGCATGGTGGCGCACGACACCGGCATCATCGGTCTGCCGCTGAGGCTCCTTGCCCGCGAGGTCTATACGCGCGTCTGCGAGAAGGTCGGCGCCAGCAAGGTGGCGCTGGTCACCGGCGAAGAGAAGATCGTGCCGGCGAGCGCGAGATATTCCGTCTGCACCGTGGAGGCGATGCCGCGAGAGACCGATGCCGCCTTCGTCGCCATCGACGAGGTGCAGCTCGCCGGCGACCTCGAACGCGGCCACATCTTCACCGACCGCATCCTGCATCTGCGCGGCCGCCAGGAGACGCTGCTTCTGGGCGCCGCCACCATGCACGGCATCCTGCAACGCCTGCTGAAGGGCGTCTCGGTGGTGACGCGGCCGCGGCTGTCGCATCTTGCCTACGCCGGCTCGAAGAAGCTCACCCGCCTGCCGCGGCGCACGGCGATCGTCGCCTTCTCCGCCGACGAGGTCTATGCCATCGCCGAATTGATCCGCCGCCAGCAGGGCGGTGCTGCCGTCGTTCTCGGCGCACTCAGTCCCCGCACCCGCAATGCCCAGGTGGAGATCTTCCAGTCGGGCGACGTCGACTATCTGGTCGCCACCGATGCCATCGGCATAGGCCTGAACCTCGACCTCGAGCACGTCGCCTTCGCCCAGAACCGCAAGTTCGACGGCTACCAATACCGCAACCTGACCGCCGCCGAGCTAGGCCAGATCGCGGGGCGTGCCGGCCGACACCTGCGCGACGGCACCTTCGGCGTTACCGGCCAGGTCGATCCGTTCGACGAGGATCTGGTCAAGAAGATCGAGGCGCACGATTTCGACCCGGTGAAGGTGCTGCAGTGGCGCACCGCCGATTTCGATTTTGCCAGCCTCGATGCCCTGAAACGCTCGATCGAGACCAACGCGCCGGTCGAAGGGCTGACCCGGGCACTGCCGGCGGTCGACGCTCAGGCGCTGGAACATTTGTCGCGCGACGCCGACATCAGGACGCTTGCCACCGGCAGGGAGCGCGTGGCGCTGCTGTGGGAAGCCTGCGCGCTGCCGGACTACCGCAAGATCGCGCCCGCCCAGCATGCCGACCTCATCGCCTCGATCTACATGGACCTTGCACGCCATGGCCATGTCGATGAGAATTACATGGCCGAACAGGTGCGGCGGGCCGACACCACGGATGGTGATATCGACACGCTGTCGCACCGGATCGCCCAGATCCGCACCTGGACCTTCGTCTCCAACCGACCGGGCTGGCTGGCCGATCAGCTACACTGGCAGGAAAAGACGCGCGAAATCGAAGACAGATTGTCGGATGCGCTGCATGAGCGGTTGACGAAACGCTTCGTAGACCGCAGGACTTCCGTCCTCATGCGGCGCCTTAGAGAAAATACCATGCCTGAAGCTGAAATCAGCCCAACCGGAACCGTGCTCGTCGAGGGCCATCACGTCGGCGAGCTGCAGGGATTCCGCTTCACCGCCGACCAGAGCGCCGGCGGCGAGGACGCCAAGGCGGTGCGCACCGCTGCCCAGAAGGCGCTCGCGGCTGAGTTCGAGGCGCGCGCCGAGCGCTTCGCCGCCTGCGCCAATGGCGATCTGGCATTGGGTTCGGACGGTGTCCTGCGCTGGATCGGCGCGCCGATCGGCACCCTGGTTGCCGGCGACGAGGCCTTGAAGCCGCGCCTTGTGCTGCTTGCCGACGAACAGCTCACCGGCCCTGCCCGCGACAAGGTCGCGGCGCGCGCCGAGCGTTTCGTCAATTTCCAGATCGAGTCGCTCTTGAAGCCGCTGGTCGATTTGAAGAACGCCGAGCAGCTCACCGGCATCGCGCGCGGTATCGCCTTCCAGCTCGTCGAGCATTTCGGCCTCATCAACCGCCGCGACATCGCCGAGGAAATGAAGTCGCTCGACCAGGAAGGCCGGGCGGCCCTGCGGCGCCTTGGCGTGCGCTTCGGTGCCTACCACGTCTTCGTGCCGGCGCTGATCAAGCCGGCGCCGGCCGGGCTGGTGACGCTGCTCTGGGCGCTTAAGAGCGACGGCAAGGACAAGCCAGGCTTCGGCGACGTGGTGCATGCGCTGGCATCGGGCCGCACCTCGGTGGTCATCGATCCTGCTTTCGACAAGACGTTCTACAAGCTCGCCGGCTATCGCAATCTCGGCCGCCGCGCCGTGCGCGTCGATATCCTAGAGCGGCTGGCCGATCTCATTCGCCCCGCGACCAACTGGAAGCCCGGTCTCGGCCAGCGACCGGACGGCGCCTATGACGGCCACGCCTTCATGGTGACGCCGCCGATGATGTCGATCCTCGGCGCCACCGCCGACGACATGGAAGAGATCCTCAAAGGCCTTGGCTATCGCGCCGAACCGAAGCCGGCGGCGGAGGTGAAGGCCAAGCTCGACGCGCTGGACAATGCCGCCCGCGAGGCCTCCGCTGCGAAGCTTGCGGCGGAAGAGGCCGCGCGTGCTGCACAGGCGGCAGAGACGGACGCCGTGGCAACCGACAGGGTTGCAGAGGCAACGATCGAGGGATCCGAGCCGGCTGCCGCTGTAGTTCCTGCCGACGCCATCGCGGAAGCCGCGAGGGAGCCTGACGCGAAAGACCCGGCGGAAGCGTCGGCTGCGGTCGCGGAAGAGGCTCCGCCTGTGGAGGCCGCCGCAGCGGTGGACGCTGCAGCAGCGTTTGGGTCGGCTGAAAGCGCCGACGCCTCCACCTCGATGGGGGAGGTCGCGGCGGGAAGCGACGCGGGTGGGGCTGACGGCGCCGACGATGCAGACGGCACCAACACCGCCGACGCCGGCGCTCTCCACGAGGGCGAAAGCGGTGAAGGCGCAGAGCCCCCCGCCGAGCCGGAAGAGCCGAAGCCGATCCTGCTGTGGCGGCAGGCGCGCTTCGACCATTCGCGCCCGCGCCACCGCCATGACAATCGCCGCGACAATCGTCCGCGCAACGGCCAGGCGACAGGCGATGGCCAGGCGGGTGCCACGGGTGGCCAGGCCGGCGATCGGCCAGCCCGTGAGGGCCGCCGCGACCAGCGCGACGGGGCCGGCAAGCCGCGCTTCGACCGCTCGAAGTTCAAGCCGAGACCGGAACGCGAAGGCGGCGAACGGCGCGAAGGCAGGCCGCAGGGCGAACGTGCCGATCGCCACGAGGGGGGCCGCCGCGAGGGCCGGCCGGACTGGAAAGGCAACAGGCAGGACGGCAAAGGCAATGCCGCGGGCGGCAGCAAGCCGACCTTCCAGAGCAAGCCGCGCGAGGAGCGTCCGCAGCGCTTCGATCCGGATTCACCCTTTGCCAAGCTCGCCGCCTTGCGCGACCAGCTGAAGAAATAGCCTCGGCCGGTCGCGATGGTTGGAGAAGGCCGCCAGCGCATCGACAAATGGCTGTTCTTCTCGCGTGCGGTGAAATCCCGGTCGTTGGCGGCGAAGCTCGTCGTTGCCGGGCGCGTCCGCATCAATCGCGACAAAGCAGCGCAGGCCTCCGATCTGGTCAAGGCCGGCGATGTGCTGACCATCACGCTCGACCGCCGAATCCTTGTCTGGAAGGTGCTTGGGCCTGGCGCCCGGCGTGGTCCTGCCGACGAGGTGCGGCTGCTTTACGAGGATATGTCGCCGCCGCCGACGCCCAAGGGCGAGGCGGTTCCTGACGCCATTCCGGCGCTGCGCGAGGCCGGCACCGGCCGTCCGACCAAGCGGCAGCGGCGGCAGACGGACCGGCTGCTCGGCGAGGACTAGAAGATACGACGGAACCTCGTCGCGGCAGGCGCGCGGAATTCCTTTCCGCGATGCCGGCTCAGGCGGGAAGTCCTGCCCTTGCAAGCGGCGGGCAAAGGCGTTACCTCACCAAAAAAGCCCAGCAAATACGGGAACGTCCCGGAGCCTGCGATGACCTATGTCGTGACCGACAATTGCATAAAATGCAAATACATGGACTGCATCGAGGTCTGTCCGGTCGACTGTTTCTACGAAGGCGAGAACATGCTCGTCATCCATCCTGACGAGTGCATCGACTGCGGCGTGTGCGAGCCGGAATGCCCGGCCGACGCGATCAAGCCGGACACCGAGTCCGGGCTCGACAAATGGTTGCAGGTCAATTCCGAATACGCGGAGAAATGGCCCAACATCACTGCCAAGAAAGAGCCGCCGGCCGACGCCAAGAACTTCGACGGCGAGACCGGGAAGTTCGAGAAGTATTTCTCGCCGGAGCCCGGCGAAGGCGACTGACGGCCGGGCCGGGCAAGCCGGCATGACGCCACGTAAGAGAGCCGATACAATTGCTGTCTTGACAGCCAGCGATGGCGCGTGGCGTTAGCGAATGCAGCAAAACCTTGATTCTTCCGACTTTTTGTGTTATATCCGCGAAACATGCCGGTGACACAACGTCGATTTATGGCGCTAACGCCCCAAATCACTGAAAGGTGAACTTTTCAAATCCGGACCAGAGCGATCTGGGGCAGGCAATCGCATTCGTGCGGTTTGTCGGTCCCGGCTTATTCCGGTGGGTTCACTTGTTGTGCGGCTAAAGATCGGCTTCCGCCGATCGTCTGAGTTCAGCCGGCGCCGCCATGCCGGCGCTACAACTAAGGAGTTCAGGGCGTAATGGCAACGATCACCCCGCAGAAGAAGTCCACCGCGGCCCGTCACGGGTTCAAGACCGGTGAGTTTATCGTTTATCCGGCGCATGGCGTCGGCCAGATCGTGGCCATCGACGAGCAGGAAGTCGCGGGTCACAAGCTGGAGCTGTTCGTCATCGATTTCCAGAAGGACAAGATGCGGCTTAAGGTGCCGGTCGCCAAGGCGACCTCTATCGGCATGCGCAAGCTCTCGGAAGAGGATTATGTCGATCGCGCGCTGAAGGTCGTGCAGGGCCGCGCCCGCATCAAGCGCACGATGTGGTCGCGTCGCGCGCAGGAGTATGATGCCAAGATCAATTCCGGCGACCTGATCTCGATCTCGGAAGTGGTGCGCGACCTCTATCGCGCCGACAACCAGCCGGAGCAGTCCTATTCCGAGCGCCAGCTTTACGAAGCCGCGCTCGACCGCATGGCTCGCGAGATCGCCGCCGTCAACCGCATGTCGGAGACCGAGGCGGTTCGCCTCATCGAGGTCAACCTCAACAAGGGTCCGAAGCGCGGCGCCAAGGCCGACAACGAGGAAGCCGAGCAGGAAGAAGCTGCCTGAGCTTTCGCCTGCCGAAGAACGAAGAACCCGGCCTGGCGCCGGGTTTTTTGTTGCGCGCAATATCGGAAGGTCGACGCTGCCCTCATCCGCCTGCCGGCACCTTCTCCCCGTAGTGAACGGGGAGAAGGAAGATGACGGCGTCGTTGGCGCCCATTCTTGAAACGTTGGCGATTGGCGAATGATGAAAGCGTCCTTTCTTCCCCACCACTATACGGGGAGAAATGCCCGGCAGGGCAACGAGGGGCAGCGCCAACTTATGAAGAAATCGTACCTGATCCCCCGTCGCCGGCTTCCTTCCGCGCTTCCTCCTGCCGCAGCGAGGCGATGAAGCGCTTAGTCCGCTCGCGCTCGGGATTGTCGAACACGATCGAAGCCGGGCCCTTCTCGACGATCGAGCCGGCATCGAGGAACACGACCTCCTGCGCGATCTTGGAGGCAAGTCTCAGATCATGCGTGGCCATCACCATGGTGGTGCCCTCGCGGGCCAGCTGACCCAGCACGTCGACCACTTCCTGCGCCAGCTCCGGATCGAGCGCCGAGGTCGGTTCGTCGCAAAGCAGCACGCGCGGCGACGGCGCCAGCGCCCGGGCGATCGCAACGCGCTGCTGCTGGCCACCTGACAGAGTCGCCGGCCAAGCATCGGCCTTATGCGCCATGCCGACCTTCTCGAGCAGCGCCATCGCCCGCTCGCGCGCCCGCGCCTGCGGCCATTTCAGCACCGTCACCAGCCCTTCCATGACGTTCTCGATCGCGGTGCGATGCGGAAAGAGCTGAAAGTTCTGAAACACCATGCCGGTCTGCAGCCGCACGCGCTGAATGTCCGCCGCCGGTACCTTGGCGCCCGGCCGAAATTCCAGCGTCTCGTCGCCGATGCGCAAAGTGCCCGAGGTCGGAATTTCCAAGAGGTTGATGCAGCGCAAGAGCGTGCTTTTTCCGCCGCCCGAAGGCCCGACCAGCGCCGTGACACTGCCTTCGTCGATGCTGACGGTGACACCTTTCAGGACAAGATTGTCGCCGAAGCGCTTCTCGATGTTGGTAAGGCCGATCATGCATTGGCCTCCAGGAAGCCGCCATAGCGGTTGAGCCGCACCTCCAGCCGCGCCTGCAGAGCCGACAGCACCGAGCTCATCGCCAGATAGAGCGCCGCCGCCTCGACATAGAGGATCAGCGGCTCGTAGGTGGTGGCGACGATGCGCTGCGCAGCCTGGAACATTTCGGGCACCGTTATTGCCGCCGCGAGCGAGGTGTCCTTGACCAGCGATATGAACGTATTGGAGAGCGGCGGCACCGCGACGCGGCCCGCTTGCGGAAGGATCGTGCGCCGCATCGCCTGGCTCCAGGTCATGCCGATCGAATAGGAGGCCTCCCACTGCCCTTTCGGCACCGAGCCGATGACGGCGCGGATGATCTCCGACGTGTAGGCGCCGATATTGAGCGTGAAGCCGATCAACGCTGCGGGAAAGGCATCGAGCAGGATGCCCACCGACGGCAGGCCGTAGAAGATCAGGAAGAGCTGCACCAGGAGCGGCGTGCCGCGAAAGATCCAGACATAGAAGCGCACAAGCGCGACCAGCGGTTTCGGGCCGAACAGCCTGATCAGCGCCGTCACCAATCCGGCCATAAGCCCCAAGGCGAAGGACAGCAGCGTCAGCGGCACGGTGAAGATCAGTGCCGCCCATAGCAGCGTCGGCAGCGACTCCAGCATCAATTGCAACCAGTGCGGCACGGAGCCCTTCTCCTTTCCGGACGCTGCGACCCTCTGGCCGCATGCCGAGCGACTATCAGGTAAAAATCGGCGGGCCGTCAAAGACGGCCCGCCGGAACTCAAGCAAAAGGGATGATTGGGCTTACTGCGAGACGTCCTGGCCGAAATATGTGTCGGCAATCTTCTTGTAGGTGCCGTCGGCCTTGATGTCGGCCAGCGCCTTATTGATCGCCGCCACCAGTTCCGGATCGCCCTTGCGCACGATGACACCGGAATAATCGGCATTCTCTTCCTGCGCGGCGATCTTCACATTGGCGTCGGGCTTGTGCTTCTTGAAATCGAGGAAGGACAGGCTGTCGTTGATGGTGGCGTCGGCGCGACCGGTGAGCAGCAGCTGGATCGACTGGTCGAAGCCGTCGGTGCCGACCAATTCGGCGCCGTTCTTCTCGGCGAGCTTGCCGAAATTCGAGGTCAGCGACTGCGCCGCCTTCTTGCCCTTGAGATCCGCGAATGTCTTGATGTCGCTGTTGTCGCCGCGCACGATCAGCACCGCCTTGGAGGCGATGTAGGGATCGGAGAAATCATACTTGGCCTTGCGTGCGTCGGTGATGCCGACCTCGTTGATGACGGCGTCGTAGCGGTTGGCGTCGAGCCCCGCGATCAGGCCATCCCACTTGCCCTCGAGAAACTGCACCTTGACGCCGAGCTTCTCGGCAATCGCCTTGGCGATCTCTACGTCGAAGCCGACCAGGGCGCCGGATTCGTCATGATAGGTGAAAGGCGCGTAGGTGCCCTCCGTGCCGACCTTGATCACGCCCGCCTGCTTGATCTGGTCGAGATTGGCGCCGGCATGACCGGCTGTGACTGCCAGAACCTGCAGCGTTCCGGCGACGAGAAGCGATTTGAGCCATTTCATTTTTCTGTGATCCCGTTTTGACCGGTGCCCCGGCGCATGGTGAGAGCCGCAAACTGGCAGATGGAAGCTCGAGAAATAAGGAACCAGATTTCAAAAATCGACCGTTCCAGAAATCCAGTTCTCAAAACCAGCGAAAAATCCGCCAAGCCAAGCCTCACGGATCGATAACAGAAACGTTTTCGGCAGGCATATGCATCCTCCGGCACTACGGAACCATTCGCGCTTCTGGCACGTTGCTGGCTGTTGTAGGGCGCTGCGACGTCATTTCAACCGTCATCCAGTGCAACGACCGCCAAAAGGAGCCGGCATGATCGAGGATGTGGCAGGACGGACACTGGTCCGGGCGGCAATGAAGGCTCCCTATCTCGAGCGCGACGAGGAGCATCTCCTGGCCATACGCTGGAGGGAAAAAAAGGATCAGGACGCGCTGCATCTGATCACCGTCGCCCATATGCGGCTGGTGATTTCGATGGCTTCCAAATTCCGCCACTACGGTTTGCCGCTCGGCGACCTCATTCAGGAAGGCCATGTCGGCCTGCTGGAGGCGGCTGCCCGCTTCGAGCCCGCCCGAGAAGTGCGTTTCTCCACCTATGCCACCTGGTGGATCCGCGCCTCGATGCAGGACTATATCCTGCGCAACTGGTCGATCGTGCGCGGCGGCACCAGCTCCGCGCAGAAGGCCCTGTTCTTCAATCTGAGGCGGCTGCGCGCGCGGCTTGCCAACGGCGCCGAGCCGCTCTCCAATGCCTCGCTGTACCGTGAGGTTTCGGCCGCGCTCGGCGTGCCGGAAGCCGACGTGGCGATGATGGATTCGCGTCTTTCGGCCCCCGACAGCTCGCTCAACACCCCGCTTGCCGACGAGAACGGCGCCGCCGAGCGGATGGATTTCCTGGTCTCGGAGGATCCGCTCCCCGACGAGGTCGTCGGCGAAACGATCGACGTCGAGCGCCGCGCTGTCTGGCTGAAGAGCGCGCTCGGCGCGCTCAATGCGCGCGAGCTGCGCATCATCGAGGAGCGCCGGCTGAGCGACGACGGCGCCACCCTGGAATCGCTCGGCGAGGCGCTCGGCATCTCCAAGGAACGCGTCCGCCAGATCGAAGCCCGCGCCATGGAAAAGCTGCGGGCGGCGCTGGTGAAGCAGAACCCCGAATTCCTGGCGGAAGCCGCCTGAAAGCCGAGGCAGCGACTCGAATTCGTCAGGAGGCCATCAGTCAGCCATCCCGGCGGCTTTTCTGCATCCATAGCCATGGATTGTGAATTCTTTAACAGACCCTCGCGGCGTAAACTGTCTTCCTGACTGCACCAACTTTAGCGGATGGGGGTTTGCCATGCTGCGATGCTGCGCGTTCCTTGCAGCCTTGGTTCTCGTGTGCTTCACCGCGTTCGAGGCTCACGCCGATCGAAGGGTTGCCTTGGTCATCGGCAATGCCGAATACCGAAATATTCCGGCTCTCAAAAACCCGGACAAAGATGCTCAGGACGTCGCGAACACGTTCCGGCTGGCCGGCTTCGACGTGCTCGTGGCCAAGGACTTGACCAAGCTTCAGTTCGAGGAGCGGTTCCGCAACTATCTCGCCGCGGCGGACGGTGCGGATCTGGCCGTCGTCTACTATTCCGGCCATGGTTTTCAGATCGGGGGCGAGAATTTCCTGATCCCCGTCGATGCGTCGCTGAAGGATGCCGCCGACATCGAGGTCCAGGCGATCAAGCTCGACGACGTGCTGGAGCAATTGCGCTCGAAAGCGAAGATCCAGGTGATCATCCTCGACGCCTGCCGCAACAATCCGTTCCCTCGCCAGGATTACTGGCTGAGGGACCAGCTGATCGTGGCGGGCGACGCCGGCCTTGCGCAGGTGAAGAGCTCGCTGAACACGCTGATTGCCTTCGCCACCGAGCCGGGCGCGGTCGCCTATGACGGGCGCGGTGCCCTCAGCCCGTTCTCATCTGCCTTTTCGCGCCACGCGCTGGCGCCCAACCAGGAAATCCGCACGGTGATGGCGGCCGTTCGCCGCGACGTGGTCAAAGCCACCAATGGCAAGCAGGTTCCGTGGGAGAATTCCTCGCTGGTCGACGAGGTGGTGCTGATGCGCCACGATGACGCCGAGGGTCAGGAGGTCACGGCCAAGCAGGAGCAGCCGGATCCGGAGAGCGGCATCCACCTCACCGGCGCCGCCGAGGCGATCGGAAATCGCGATATCAGCATCCCGGTTGGCGTCGGTCCGGTTTCGCTGAAGCTCGATTTCCCGAGCAACGACCCCGCGGTGAGCCTGAAGCTTGCAAGCTATCCGGCAACGGGAACGCTGTCGCTGCCGGACAGGACCCTGTCTCCGGATTCCAGCCTGAGGGCCGGTGAAATCGATAATTTGCGTTACGAGCCGCAGATCGGCTCAGCTGCTCCGGTCGAGATTGGCTTCCAAATCCGCGGCGGCAACGCGTCCAAGGCAGCGACGATGAAGCTGTCGCCGAGCGTCGACCCCTGCGACCAAGCGGCGGGCGCACCGCTCGACCTGCAGGGCGTCGCGCCCGGCCGTTTGCAGAACGAGATCGCCGGCGAGGCCGCGGAGGCCTGCGAGGCGGCGGTGAAGGCCTACCCCGATGTCGCCCGGTTTCGCTACGAGCTTGGGAGGGCGCTGCTGGCGTCCGGCAAGGTCGACGAGGCCAGGAAAGCTATCCAGGAAGCTGCCGACAGGGGGCACGTCCGCGCCACGTTCGAGCTCGGCCATATCGCTTCGTCCGGAATAGGACCGGCCGCGGACTCCGCGAAAGCGATCAGCTTTTATTCAGAAGCATCCGACAAGGGAGACCCTTATGCGATGGCCGCTTGGGGGCGAGCCTTGTTCAATGGTGTCGATGTCGAGCGGAATACCGGCAAGGGATTGGACCTGCTGCTCAAGGCGGCGGCCATGGGGCACGTCAACGCGATGAACGATCTCGCCGTGATCTTCAAGGATGGCCGCAACGGCGTGCCCGCCGACGAGGCCCGCGCCTTGGCTTTCCTCAAAGCCGGCATCGCGCGGCAAGAGGCATATTCGATGAGCATTCTCGGCCTTCCCGCGCGCAGCGCCTTAACGGTCGCAGTATGCAAGCCCAAGGTCGTGACGAAAATAGTCACCAAGGTAAAGGTTGTCCGCACACCCGCGCCGAAGACGCCGACGGTGACAGTCCCGACAGTGGTCAAACCACTGCCGACCGATACCGGACCGGCGCCCTGGCGCGGCAGTGGCGGCGATCATTCCGGGCCCAGCGGCGGCGGCCAAAGTGGTGAGGGCGGCAGCAGTGGCGGGCTCTGATTGCTGCGGCAGCCGCGCGCCCGCCGAATAGAAGCGCGCGGCTGATTCGTTGCGGAAGCACTTGCGCGGATGCCGACCCTACTTGTCGGTGACGATCTTGACCTTGTCGCCGGCCGACACGCTCGCGCCCGGCGACATTGCGTTGAGCACCCGGAACAGGTCGAGCTTTCGGTCGACGCCGACCATCTGAGCGGCAAGCGTGCCCATGTTCTGGCCGGGCTGCACAGTGACCACCCGGATATGCAGCGGCTTCAGCGCCGCCTTCTCGGCCGCGCTCAACGTGCGGAAGGAGCCGCTGACGGAGCGCGCGACAGGCTCCAGCGCGGTGCTGGCCGAGGGTGCCGCAGTCAGCAGCCGGTAGACCTGTCCGCCGGCCCGGATGACCGCGATGTCGAACTGCCACCCTTGCGCGCTGGCATGCGCCATCGCCGCCTCGTTGCCGTTGACCGTTTCCTGGCGCACGCTGGCATCGTCCAGTCCGGCGACCCAGCCGCTGCGGATATAGTCGGTGAGCGACACCGACTTGTCGATCGCCACGCCATCGAAGCGGATGGCGATATCGCCCGGACCGGTCGCGGTCACCGCGGCCGCCGAATTGTCGATGACGAAACCCTCAGGCACTGAGAACGACACGCCAAGGCCGGGATGCAGGAAGGTCTGGCCGCGCACATAGCCCTCTTCCGGCGTGTCGCCGTAGAGCAGCCCGTCTATGCCGGCGAGAAAGGCATCGCGGTCGCGCGTGCCGACGCCGGGCGGTCCGAAGTTGCGGGCGAGTCGCTGCGCCAGCTCGATGCGCTGCGGCGTGTTGGGATGCGTGGCCAGGAAGTCGAGGCTGGCATCCGTGGCGCCGCTGACCGAGCGGAAATCGGTATAGGCCGACATCGACTGCAGGAAGCGGCCGGCCGCATAGGGGTCATAGCCCGCTTCGCCGATCGACTTGATGCCGATCGCGTCGGCCTGCAGTTCCTGGTTGCGCGAAAACTGCGCAAGCCTCAGCTTGCCGCGGATGAGAGCGGCCTTGGCGGTCGGGCTGTCGCCGAGCACATCGGAGACGACCTTGGTCGCCAAGCCTTCCTCGGCCTCGAGCTGCTGCCGCTGCAACCCGTGATTGGCGGTGACGTGGCCCATCTCATGCGCGATGACGGCCGCAAGCTCGGAGGAGTCATTTGCCAGCGCCAAAAGTCCGCGCGTGACATAGAGATAGCCGCCCGGCAGCGCGAAGGCGTTGACGTTGGGCGAGTTGAGGATGGTGATGCGATAGGTCTGGGTCGGATTGGCCGAGACCACCGTCAGATTGCCGACGACCTTGGCCACCATGCGCTCGAGCTTCGGATCGGAATATTCGCCGCCATAGGTGGCGAGAATCCGCGGATGCTGCGCTTTGGCCATTTCGGCCAGCCTGGCGTTGGCGACGACATTGTCGACGGTGATCGGCTTGTCGGAGGGCTGGAAGCCGGACTCCTGCACGTCCGGCGGCGTGAACATCTGGCAGCTCGCCAGCGCCACGGCAAAGCCGGCCATCGCGAAAAATCGCGCCAGCGGCTTAGTCCATACTCTCTCGATGCCGGCCGTCAGATCGGCTTCCTTTCGTAATCTTTCGGCAAATCACGGCCCACTCGGACCAGCATGGCCGGACCTAGCCACACTCCCCCGGACAAGGCAAGCAAACGCCTGATCACCCGCGACCGGTTTGGCCGTAAATTATGTCCGCTTCCGGGCAATGTGTTGTCATCCGGCAACGCTGCCGCCTCGATCGCCGATATAGCGCCGGAAGGCCTCCGGTCCAGCACCGTCGAAGAAATCGGCGGCCGACCCTCTTGCCGCGACCCTGCCCTCGTCGACGAACGCGATCCGCTGGCCGATGCGGCGCGCGTCCTGCGGCTGGTGCGTGACGAAAAGCACGGTCATCTGTCGCTCGGCGTGGATGCCGGCCATGAGATCGAGCATGTCTTCGCGCAGCGCCGGGCCGAGCGAGGCGAAAGGCTCGTCGAGCAGAAGCACCGGACGGTCCCGTATGAGCACCCGCGCCAGCGCGACGCGCTGCCGCTCGCCGCCGGAAAGCTCGCGCGGCAGCCGCTTTTCCTTGCCGGCGAGACCGACACGCCCCAGCGCTTCCGCGACCGCGCGGTGGTCGTCGGCCGTGAGCTTGAGCGATGGCGAGCGGCCAAGCCCGACATTGCCCTCGACCGAAAGATGGGCGAACAGGTTGTTTTCCTGGAACACCATCGACACCGGCCGCGCCGAGGGCGGCGCATTGTCGACATCGATCCCGCCGATCAGCACCTTGCCAGCATTGGGTGATTCGAAGCCGGCCACCAGATTGAGCAGCGTCGACTTGCCTGAACCGCTCGGCCCCATGATGGCGGTGATCCTGCCGGCGGCGAATTCGACATCGAACCGGAAGGATGCCTCGCCATAGCTGAAGGATACGCCGTCCAACGTGACGGCCAGGCCCTTTGTGGCCGCGATGCCATTATTATCCCTCGTCATGCCTTTGCCTCCCGTCCCAGCCAGTCGGCGGCGACAACCAGCATCAGGCAGACGAGGCCGAGCAGCAAGGCCAGCCCCGCGGCGTCGGCGGTCCGGTAGCTGCCCATGCGCGCGAGTAGAAGATAGGGCAAGGTCTGGACCGAATCGCTGCCGAACAGCGCGATCACGCCGAGATCGCCGAGCGACAGCGCCATGGCGAACGCAAAGCCGGTGGCCAAGGGCCGCCGCAGCGACGGCCAGTCGACCAGCCGCAGCCGGTTCCAGCCGGAAATGCCGAGCGCCAGGCAGAGTCGCTCGTGGCGCTCGCTCGCCGCGTCATAGGCAGGGCGGACGGCGCGAATGGCAAATGGCATCGCCATCACCGCATTGACCGCGACGACCATGACAGGTGCGATGGCGAACACATCGGTGATGTTGCGCAGAGCCAGGAACCAGCCGGCGCCGATCACGATCGGCGGCACGACCAGCACGAAACCGGCGCCGGTGTCGGCGGCGTGTTCGAGCAGCGACATGGCGCCGCCCGCGCGGCGCCGCAGGGCCAGTGCGCGTCGGGCGGCAATCAGCGACAGCGACAGCATCACGCAAAGCAGCGCCGAGAGAAAGGAGAGCCCGGCGCTGGTGAGCGTCGCCCGACGCACGGCGTCCTCGCCGGCCAGCCGCCCAAGATCCGCCTCCAGCCCGGCGAGCACGGTCGCCGCCATCGGTCCGGCGACGAACAGCAGCGCAAGCACGATCAGGCCGGCATTCAACACGGCCTCGGTGGTGCTGGCCGCAAGGTAGCGGCGTGGCGCTACCGGCAGATTCGTATCGCCGGCCGTGTTGGCGCCGAGTCGCGTCAGCATGGCGACCACGACGAAGGTCAGCACGATCTGCAGAAACGTTAGTGTCACGGCCCGCGCGGGATCGAAATCGAAGCGCAGCGCCTGGTAGATCGCGACCTCCAGCGTCGTCGCCGCCGGCCCGCCGCCCAGCGTCAGCACGATGGTGAAGGAGGTGATGCACAGCATGAAGACCAGCCCGGCGACCCCAGGCAGCGCCGTGCGCAGCGCCGGCCATTCGATCAGCCGGAAGGCCGACCGAGCGTCCATACCGAGCTGGCTCGCCAGCCGCCACTGGTCGGCCGGCACGGTGCCGAGCGCCTCGAGGAACAGCCGCGTGGCCAATGGCAGGTTGAAGAAGACATGCGCGACCAGGATGCCGGAAAGGCCGTAAATGCCCGGCCATTCCCCACCGCCGAACGTGCCGAGGATGCCGGCAAAATAACCGGCACGGCCGTAGAGCGCCAACACGCCGAGCGCGGCGACGATGGCCGGCAGCGCCAGCGGCACCGTGAACAACTGCAGGATCAGGCGACGTCCGGGAAAGTTCGTTTGCCTGGACAGGGCGCGGCCGACGAACACTGCCGGCAAGACCGAAAGCAATGTCGACAGCAGCGCCTGCCAAAGCGTGAAGCGGGCGACGCGGAGCAGATAGCTGTCGAAGGCCGCGGCAGCGCTGGACGGACCGCTCGCGCCTTCGAGGATCAGGCCGGCGAAGGCGCCGCCGATGAGCAAAGTGATGGCGACAAGGGCGATGATGCCGGCGGTGATGCGAGGGTCAGGGCGCGGCGTGGATTGCACGCTGCACCACGTTGGCTCGAGCTAGCGAACGCCACGTTCCGTCGCACCCCCCTCTGTCCTGCCGGACATCTCCCTCTCTAGGAGGGAGATTGGCAGCTTTGCCGCTCTTCCTACACCGTCGGCGGCTAGCGAAATCACCGATGACCGCGAATTTCCCCCTTTGCGGGGGAGATGGCCGGCCGGACAGAGGGGGGTGCTCAAGCGCCATCCTGCGTCCTACTTGCTCATCGCCGCCAGCCATTCATCCACCCAGGCCTTGCGGTTGGCCGCCACCTCGTCCGGGCTGAACAGCAGGGTTTTGGTCGGCTTCACCAGCTTTTCGAAGGCCGGGTTGAGCGGCTTGTCGGTCTTGCCGGCCGGGAACATCCAGTTGGTCTCCGGGATGACGTTCTGGAACTTGGGACCGGTCATGAAGGCTATGAATTTTTCCGCCAGCGGGTTCTTCGCGCCGGTTTTGGTGATGCCGGCGACCTCGATCTGCAGATATTCGCCCTCATCGAAGGACGCCGCCTGATAGCGCTCGGTGTTCTCGGCCACCATGTGATAGGCCGGCGAGGTGGTATAGGAGAGAACCATCGGCGCCTCGCCCTTGGTGAACAGACCATAGGCCTCGCTCCAGCCCGGCGTCACGGTCAGCACCTTCGGCTTCAGCTTGGCCCAGGCTTCCGGGGCCTTGTCGCCATAGACCGACTTGACCCACAGAAGCAGGCCGAGGCCGGGCGTCGAGGTGCGCGGATCCTGGATGATGATCTTGTCGGGGCCGGCGCCCTCGACCAGTTCCTTCAAGCTCTTCGGCGGCCTCTTCAGCTTTTCGGTGTCGTAGACGACGGCGAAATAGCCGTAGTCGAAAGGCACGAAGGTGTCGTCTTTCCAACCGCCGGGGACATTCACATCGGCCACCGCGCCATGCGGCGCGAACAAGCCGCTCGCCTTGGCCTCGGCGGTGAGATTGGTGTCGAGGCCGAGCACGATATCGGCCTTGGTGCCGGCGCCTTCGAGCTTGACGCGGTTGAGCAGCGCCACGCCGTCGGCGACGGAGACGAAGTCGAGATCGCAGCCGCATTCGGCCTCGAACTCCTTCTTCACCGCAGGTCCGGGACCCCACTCGGCAGTGAAGCTTTCGTAGGTGTAGACGGTAAGCTTGTCTTTCGCCTCGGCAGGTCCGCCTGCCAAAAGCGAAACAAGGCCGGCTGCAAGAACAAGGTTGGACAATAGCGAGCGCATCGGCGCCTCCTTCGTTCGGTTAAAGGAATTGAGGCGTCGGATGGTCCGAAACGTCTAATCCCTCCGCCGGTACAAACCGGATCAGGTTCAGCGGGTTGGCTTTCGTTGCCTCTCAGCCGGTTCGCAAAATCAGCGTCCGGCACCCCGTTAGAGCGTTTCGAGACATAGGCCCGGCCGATGCGGCGCGCAAGCGGAAGTTTCCTGGGCATCATCATGGTTCACCACGGTAACGAAGCGCGATTCCGTTTGGACGCGCCCGCTTCCGTTTCGTGGGCCGGGCTGGTAAGGGCGACGGCCATGGGCACATTCACCATCCTGCTTGGCGGCGATCTCGTCCGCACGCCTCGGCTCGATCGCCAGATCGAAGGCTCCCGCATCATCGCCGCCGATGCCGGTATCGGCCATGCCGATATGCTTGGCCTCCTGCCGGAGCTCTGGGTCGGAGATTTCGACTCGGTACCGCCAAACCTGCCGGAGAATCTGGCCGCCGTGCCGCGCAAGATTTTCCCGACCGAGAAGGACATGACCGACGGCGAGCTCGCCATTGCCGAGGCGCTGGCGCGCGGCGCCACCAGCCTGGTGCTGGCCGGCGCCTTCGGCGGCAAGCGCGCCGATCATGCATTTCTGCATTTGGCTCTAAGCGTGCGGCTGGCCGAGGCGGGCACGACCGTGCTGCTGACCAGCGGCGCCCAGGAGAGCGTGCCCATCCTGCCGGGCAAAGCCGGCTTCGACTACGCCGAGGGCACGCTGTTCTCGGTGCTCGGCTTCTCCGACCTCGCCGGCCTGACGGTCTCAGGCGCCAAATGGCCGCTGGACGGTGTCGAGGTGGCGTTCGGCTCCTCGCTTACCATATCAAATGAGGTTAAGGGCCGGCTCCATATCGCGCTCGAGCGTGGCCGGGCGCTGCTGCTCGCCCACCCCTATCCTCTTCCCGAAAGCTGACATGGCCCCGCCTCTTCTCAATCTGGATGGCATAAAACTGACGTTTGGCGGCACGCCGCTGCTCGACGGCGCGGTACTGAGCGCCTCCGCCGGCGAGAAGATCGCGCTTGTCGGCCGCAACGGTTCGGGCAAGTCGACGCTGCTCAAGATCGTCGCGGGGCTGATCGAACCGCAGGACGGCGAAGTATTCCGCCAGCCCTCGGCAACGGTGCGCTACCTGCCGCAAATGCCCGATATGGATGGCTTCGCCAGCGTGCGCGCCTATGTCGAAGCCGGCCTCGGGCCGGCCGACGACCCGCATCGCGCCACTTATCTGATGGAGCATCTCGGCCTGACCGGCGAGGAGCGGCCGAACGACCTTTCCGGCGGCGAGGCGCGCCGCGCAGCACTCGCTCGCGTCATGGCGCCGGAGCCCGATATCCTGCTCCTCGACGAGCCGACCAACCATCTCGACCTGTCGGTCATCGAATGGCTGGAAGAAGAGCTTGCCCGCACCTCGTCGGCCGTGATCCTGATCTCGCACGACCGCCGCTTTCTCGAGCGCGTCTCGCGCGCCACCGTCTGGCTCGACCGCGGCCAGACGCGCCGGCTGGACAAGGGGTTCGCGCACTTTGAGGAATGGCGCGACCAGGTGCTTGAAGAGGAAGAGCGCGAACAGCACAAGCTCGGCCGCCAGATCGTGCGCGAGGAGCATTGGCTGCGCTATGGCGTGACCGCCAGGCGCAAGCGCAACATGCGCCGGCTCGGCGAGCTGCAGGCCATGCGCCAGCGTTTTCGCAGCCATCGCGGCGCCGAGGGTTCGGCGACGATGGTGGCAAGCGACGCCGCTGAATCCGGCAAGCTGGTGATCGAAGCCAAAGGCATCGAGAAGAGTTTTGGCGACCTCACCGTGGTCAAGGGCTTTTCGACCCGTATCCAGCGCGGCGACCGTGTCGGCCTTGTCGGGCCGAACGGCGTCGGCAAGACGACGCTTCTCAAGATGCTGACCGGCGAGCTGGCGCCGGATGCCGGCACTGTGCGGCTTGGCGTCAATCTGGAAATCGCAACGCTCGACCAGAAGCGCGAGGCCGTCGACCCGCAGGAGACGCTGGCGAATTACCTGACCGACGGGCGCGGCGAGAACCTTGTGGTCAATGGCGAGCAGCGCCACGTCGTCTCCTATATGAAGGATTTTCTTTTCAAGCCGGAGCAGGCGCGTACGCCGGTGCGCGAGCTTTCGGGCGGCGAGCGGGCGCGGCTGCTGCTGGCCCGGGTGCTGGCGCGGCCGGCGAACCTTTTGGTGCTCGACGAGCCGACCAACGACCTCGACATGGAGACGCTGGAGCTGCTGCAGGAACTGGTCGCCGGCTTTGCCGGAACGGTCGTCCTGGTCAGCCACGATCGCGATTTCCTCGACCGCACAGTCACCAGCGTGATCGCGCCCGACGGCGCCGGACGCTGGATCGAATACGCCGGCGGCTATTCCGACATGCTGGCGCAACGCGGCGGCTCGAAGCTGGAGGAGCGCAAGGCAAGGCCGAAGGCTGAAGCGAACGAAGCGACGGACAGGGCCGAACAGACCAGCGCTAAAAGCCCGGCCAAGAAGCTCTCCTTCAAGCAGAAGTTCGCGCTGGAATCCCTGCCGAAGAAGATCGAGGCGGTGAGCGCGTCCATCTCAAGGCTGGAGAACAATATCGCCGACCCGTCCTTCTACGAGCGCGATCCCGCATCGTTCCAGAAGACCATCGCCGCGCTCGACAAGGAGCGCACCACGCTGGCCTCACTTGAGGAAGAGTGGCTGGAGTTGGAGATGCTGCGCGAGGAGATGGAAGGCTAGCCGCTATCGGCAAGTCTCACAGGCAGGCCTCGCAGATCGCAGCGATATGGCGTCTGTCGGTGCCGCAGCAGCCGCCGAGCACGGCTATCTGGCCGAAGCGGTCGCGCATGGCGCGGTAGCGCCGGCCGAGGTCGACAGGATCGCCTGGATCGAGTTCGGTCGCCGCATCCAGCTCGGCATGGCTTTTGGCGGAGGCGTTGGCCCGCACGCCGCGAATGCGCCTGATCCAGCGTCCGTCGCCGGCAGGGACGGCGTCGAAATGGCTCGGATGTGCGCAGTTGATCATGAAATATGCGGGAGCGCCGTCCGTTTCGCCGTCAACGGTCTCGATGGCGTCTCTCAGGCTCTCCCCCGAAGGCAGGCGTCCATCCGTCTCGACGGTAAACGAAATCACCGACGGGAGCCCCACCGCCATCGCGGCACAGGCTATTCCGGCAGCCTCCTGCGCATAGGTCATCGTAATGGCGCTGACCATATCGGCGCTGGCATCGCGGAATGCCTTGACCTGATCGCCGTGATAGGTCTCGGCCTCGGCGGGCGACATGACTGTGTCAACGCGGTAGCCGTCGCCACGGGGCCCGACCACCCCATTGACCAGCACGGTCATGCCACGCGCAACATAGGGCGCAGCCAGCGCCCGCGCCCATGACACTGCCTGCATGTCTATGCCCGACAATGCGACTTTCGAATAGCCGAGCTTTTCGCCCCAGTCCGGATTGGCGCGCCACGTCGGGGTATCGAGCACGAAGCCGACGCCGTGTTTGTCGGCGATGTCGAGATACTGGCGGAAATAGCGGGCCAACGTCGTCCGCCCCTCCTCCTCGCCAAGAAGCGGAAAGGCGGCGAAGGAGGGCAGATCGAGGCCTTCCAGAAAAACAAGCGAGGTCTCGAGGCCGCCATCGGTCAGGAAAACGGCTTCACCCAGCTCACGAACGTCGATCTTCGCACTGGTCATCGCCGTCTCCGGTCAGACCTGCCGCTTGCGCGACTATAGCATTTGAGGGCGAATTTGCCATGCCGGTCCGGTCGCGAAGGTCGCGCTGGTCCAAGCTATCCATTGCAGCACTCGCGTGATGCGCATATTCTATACGCATGTTGCGGAGGCTATCATGCGCAAGATTGCCGCAAATGCGGTCCGCCAGCCGGCAAATCTATCGATCGATTCACAGCTCATGAAGGAAGCCAAGGGGCTCAACGTGAATGTATCTCGTGCCGCCGAAGCCGGGATCGCAGAAGCCGTGGCAGCCGAGAAAACGCGGCTGTGGAAGCTCGAAAACCGCGCCACCATGGATGCCTGGAACGAGTATGTCGACACGTACGGCGTTCCGCTCAAGGAGCATCGGCAGTTCTGATGGCGCGCTATGACGCCTTTGCCGCCAGCGGCATCGAAGGCGGCTACCTCCTCGAGGTTCAATCCGACCTGCTCGACAATTTCAAGACGCGCGTCGTCGTTCCGCTTTTGCCCCTCGCGTCGGCGCCGCCGCCAATGCGGAAGCTGCATCCGGTCTTCGAAATCAATGGACGCAAGCTGGTCATGGCCACCCATCTGATCGCTACGGTGGCTGCGACGGAACTCGGGGAAAACCGTTTCAACCTCGCGAAGCATCACGACGAGATCGTTGCAGCGCTCGACATGCTGTTTCAGGGCTTCTGAGCCGCTCGGCCTCAACCGGACGTCTTCGTCGCCCAGGCCTTCAGCGCCTCATCAAACACCTTCTCGCCCGGAATGCCCTTTTCCATGGTGAGCAGGGCACGGCGTCCGGTCTTGTAGACCACCGGCACGTCGATCCAGGCCTGCCCCCTGAGCAGCGTCAGGTTGGCGTCCTCGTCGGCCTTGGTGTCGTTGAGGGCGACGAGGAAGAAGCCATCGGCGATCTTGGCCGGGATGCCGATCAGCGGGCTGCCGGCGTCCTGTTCCGAGCTCTTCATGGCGATGCGCAGGATGTTGTCGACACCGCCGCCGTCAAACCCTTCCGGCGTCAGGAAGATCATCTCGATGATGTGGCTGGCCGGCAGCGTCTGGTCGGTATTGCGCCGGATGGTCATGCGCAGCTGGATGTCCTTGCCGGGTATCGTCGCCTCGGCGCGGATCGCCGGCTCCGGCGGCAGGTCGCCGCCCGGCGATTCCTGCACCAGCGACCAGACGATGCTGCCGGGCTCGGCGGTTCCCTGCTGGGTGCTGGTGCGCTCCTCATAGAAGATTGCTTTCTGGCCGACCGGCACGGTCGCTTGGGCCGTCGCAGGCGCAGTCCCGGACGCGGGTGGCGGAGTCGTGCCAGCGGCAGGCGGAGTGGCCGCCGCGGCCGGAGGCGTGGTCCCGGCGGCCGGCGCGGGCGGATTGGCGGCGGCACCGGCGGGCGCCGACGGCGTGGTCCCGGCAGGCGGGCTCGCGGGCGGCGTTTGCGCAGCCTGCGGAGTGTCGGCGGCGGGCGGGGTCGCGGCCGGAGTTGGCGCGGCGGGCGGCGTGCCGGCGGCGGGCGCCGGCGTCATCCCAGGCGCGGCTGGCGGCGGCGTGGTCAGCGCGGCGACGGATTCGCCCTCGCCGATGGTGCTCTGGCCGCCGGCCGGACCAGGATCTACTTCCTTGCCCTCGGGCGTCAGCCGCTGGGTGAATTTCGCTGTTTCGGCCGGTTCATTGGCTGCAGCCGCGTTATTGCCCGCAGCCGGCGGCGCGGCCGCCGTCTCGGCGGTCGGCTTTGTCGGGGCGGCAGGCTTGACCAGAGGCTCGGTCGAGACGGTCTGGCTGCTGCCGCCCTTCAAGCCGAGCATGGAGCTGAACGCATCCTTGTTCAGCCAAACGCCGTACCCGCCGCCGGCCAGCACCAGCAATGCGACAACGGCAGCAATCAACCCGCCATAGCTGCGCTTGCGCGGCGCAGGCCGCAGCCGCTGGAAAGTATCGGCCGGCTGCTCGTCATTGGCAAAGACATCGCTGTCCTCGTCCGGTTCGGCGGCGTTCATCCCGGGCAGGCCGACATCGTCCTCGCGCGGCGAGGGCATGGGCGGCGGTGCCGCGGGCACCTTGTGCCAGCCGCCGGGCTCAGTCTTCGTTGCCCCTTGCCAGCTTGGTTCCGTCTTTGCTGCGCCTTGCCAGCTCGGTTCCGCCTTCACCGGCGCCGGTGCGGGCGCCGTCTTGAAGGGCTCCGGCTTGAAGGACTCCGGCTTGGCAGGTTCGGGCTTCGCCACCGACGGCTGCCGGACGTGGCTCGGCTGGTTCTTGTTGCGGTCGATCGAGGAAAAAATATGTTCCAGCTCCGCCAGGGGATCTTCCGCTGGAGCCGGCTTGGGCGCCGGAGCAGGCTTGGCATACTCGCGCTCGACGCTGGCGACGGCATCTTCGAGCGAACGTTTCTGCTTGCTGATGACCTCGGCCGACAACGGCGGAGAATAGTTCGCGAGTTTCTTCGCCAGCATCTCACGAGCATTCTCGTAAATCCGCTTGCGCAACTCGGGCGAGGGCTCGCTGTGCTTCGCAAGCTGTTTTTTCAGAACACCAACGAAATCTGCCATGCGTCAGTCGACCTGCAATTCTTTCCCGGGCCGGCCGCAAATCAGCCGTAGCGCCTGGAAGCGCTGTGAAACTAGTCTTGAAACGGATCGGTCACAAGTATCGTGTCGTCCCGCTCCGGGCTGGTGGAAAGCAGTGCAACCGGGGCGCCGATCAGCTCCTCGATGTGGCGGACATATTTGACGGCTTGCGCCGGCAGATCGTTCCAGCTCCTGGCGCCGGCCGTCGTTCCCTTCCAGCCTTCGAGCGTCTCATAGACCGGCTCGACGCGCGACTGGGCGCCCTGGCTGGCCGGCAGATAGTCGATCAACTCGCCATCGAGGCGATAGCCGGTGCAGACCTTGATCTCGTCCAGCCCGTCGAGCACGTCGAGCTTGGTGAGCGCGATGCCCTTGATGCCGTTGACGGCCACCGCCTGGCGCACCAGCACGGCGTCGAACCAGCCGCAGCGGCGCTTGCGGCCGGTGACGACGCCGAATTCGTGGCCGCGCGTGCCGAGGAACTCGCCGACCTCATTCTTCTGCTCGGTCGGGAACGGCCCTTCGCCGACGCGCGTCGTATAGGCCTTGGTGATGCCGAGCACATAGCCGATCGCGCCGGGGCCGGTGCCGGAGCCTGCGGCCGCTTGCCCTGCCACGGTGTTGGATGAGGTGACGAAGGGATAGGTGCCGTGGTCGATATCGAGCAGAGTGCCTTGCGCGCCCTCGAACAGGATGCGCGCACCCGCGCGGCGCTTGTCGTCGAGCACCTTCCAGACGCGGTCCATGTAAGGCAGGATCTCGCCGGCCACCGAGGTCAGCTCCTGCATGATCGCCTCCTGGGTCGCTTCCGGATGGCCGAGCCCGCGGCGCAGCGCATTATGATGCGTGAGCAGCCTGTCGACCTTCAGGGGAAGCGTTTCCAAATCCGCCAGATCCATCACCCGCACCGCGCGCCGGCCCACCTTGTCCTCATATGCGGGGCCGATGCCGCGGCGGGTCGTGCCAATCTTGGTTCCGGAATTCGAGGCGGCGTCTTCGCGGAACCCGTCCAACTCCCGGTGCAGCGACAGGATAAGCGCGGTGTTTTCGGCGATTTTCAGGCGTTCGGGCGTCACCTCCACGCCCTGCTCCTTGAGCTTCTTGACTTCCGCGACGAAGGCGTGCGGATCGAAGACCACCCCGTTGCCGATGATCGACAGCTTGCCCTCTCTGACCACGCCGGACGGCAGGAGCGAAAGCTTGTAGACCTTGCCGTCGACGACCAGGGTATGACCTGCATTGTGGCCGCCCTGGAAGCGCACGACCACGTCGGCGCGCTCCGACAGCCAGTCGACGATCTTGCCCTTGCCTTCGTCGCCCCACTGCGAGCCGACGACCACCACATTGGCCATGTTCTTTTCCCTTGAGATGCCGCCTTGGCGGCTTGAAACGACAGGCCTCTATAGCCTCATGTGCAGGCCGATGCGACCCCTTCTTTGTCCCCGAAACCACCCAGGGCACAACAAAGCAGGCACAACAAATTCCGGCTTTCGCATCATTTACTTGGCCTCGCCATCGCAATAGGCCGGCATCCTTCTTCCACCGCGCCTGCCGGTCCAGGATTAAGCAATGCATCGAGCCGCCTATCTGTTCCTGCTCTCCACCATGCTGCTGTGGGGCGGCAATTCCGTGGCCGGCAAGCTTGCCGTCGGCCATGTGTCGCCGATGACGTTGGTTTTCCTGCGCTGGGTGCTGGCGGTGCTGATCATGCTGCCCGTCGGCTGGCGGACGTTTCGCGAGGACTGGCCTGAACTGCGCCGGCATTGGCTGCTGGTCGCCGGGCTCGGCGCCTGCGGCTTCACGATCTTCAACGTCATCTTCTACACGGCGCTGAACTACACGACCGCCATCAATGTCTCGATCGAGCAGGCCGCCATACCGATCGTCATCATCCTTGCCAACTTCGTGCTGTTTAGGCTGCACGTGCAGCGCCTGCAGATCGTCGGCGTCGCGCTCACCATCCTCGGCGTCGCCCTGACCGCTAGCCATGGCGACCTCGGTCAGATGCTGAAGCTCGAGCTCAATTTCGGCGACGCCATCATGCTGGTCGCGGTCCTCTGCTACAGCCTCTATTCGGTGGGGCTGCGCCTGAAGCCGGCCGTCCGCTGGCAAAGCTTCATGCTGGCTCTGTCGCTCGCCGCGCTTTTGACCTCGGTGCCGTTCTTTGTCTGGGAAGTGGCGGCGGGCCGCGTCATCGTCCCGGACGCGCGAGGATGGGCGGTCGCGTTCTACACCGCGCTCGGCGCGTCCGTCGTCTCGCAGATCTTCTACATCAAGGGCAACGAGCTGATCGGCGCCAATCGCGCCGGACTGTTCATCAATCTGGTGCCAATCTTCGGCACCCTGCTTTCGGTGCTGATCGTCGGCGAGCAGTTCCAATTCTATCAGGGTCTTGCGCTTGTGCTCGTGCTCGGAGGCATCGCGCTGGCCGAATACAGCGGCAGCAGAGCCGTTCTGTAGGGGAAATGCCCCGCATGCCGAAGCATGCGGAACATGATCTTTCAGGCGGCGCCGACATCGAAGTGCAGCGGTTTGGCCGAATCGATCGATTGGTGCGCCCGCAGCTGATCGAGCACCCTTTCCGGGAAGGGGGCGTCGAGATAGAGCAGCGCGATCGCATCGCCGCCCGGCCGGTTGCGGCCGAGCTGGAAGTTGGCGATGTTGACGCCGTTCTCGCCGCAGACGGTGCCGAGCAGGCCGATGATGCCGGGCGCGTCGGCATTGGTCGTGTAGAGCATGTGCTGGCCGACCTCGGCATCGAGGTTGATGCCCTTGATCTGGATGAAGCGCGGCTTGCCGTCCGAGAAGCAGGTCCCGGCGATCGAGCGGGTCATGTGCTCGGTCTTGACGGTGAGCTTGATATAGCCGTCGAAGACGCCAGATTTGTCGCGCTTGACCTCGGCGACGATGATGCCGCGCTCCTTCACCATGATCGGCGCCGAGACCATGTTGACGTCGGAGACCTGCGGCCGGATCAGGCCGGCAAGAGTGGCGCTGACCAGCGCACGCGTGTTCATCGTCGCGGTCGAGCCGTCGAACAGGATCTCCACCTCCTTGATCGGATCTTCAGTGACCTGGCCGACAAAGGCGCCGAGCACCTCGGCCAGTTTGACGAAGGGTTTCAGTCGCGGCGCTTCCTCGGCGGTGATCGAGGGCATGTTGATGGCGTTGGAAACGGCGCCCTTGATCAGGTAATCGGCCATCTGCTCGGCCACTTGCAGCGCAACGTTCTCCTGCGCCTCGGTGGTCGAGGCGCCGAGATGCGGGGTTGCCACGACATTCTGCATGCCGAACAGCGGATTGTTCTCCGCCGGCTCGGCCTCGAAAACATCGACGCCGGCGCCGGCCACCTTGCCGCTCTTCAGTGCCGCGACCAGGTCGGCCTCGACGACCAGCCCGCCGCGCGCGCAATTGATGATGCGCACGCCGTCCTTCATCTTGGCGATCGCGGCCGCATCGATGATGTTGCGCGTCTTGTCGGTCAGCGGCGTGTGCAAGGTTATGAAGTCGGCGCGCGCGAAAAGCTCGTCGAGCTCGACCTTCTCGACGCCGAGCTCTTCAGCGCGGCTGTCCGACAGGAACGGATCGAAAGCCACGACATGCATCTTCAGGCCGACGCCGCGCGTCGCGACGATCGAGCCGATATTGCCGCAGCCGATCACGCCCAGCGTCTTGCCGGTGATCTCGACGCCCATGAAGCGGTTCTTCTCCCATTTTCCCGCATGCGTCGAGGCGTTGGCCTCCGGGATTTGGCGCGCCAGCGCGAAGATCATCGCAACGGCATGCTCGGCGGTGGTGATCGAATTGCCGAAGGGCGTGTTCATCACGATGATGCCCTTGCGGCTCGCCGCCGGAATGTCGACATTGTCGACGCCGATGCCGGCGCGGCCGACGACCTTGAGCCTGGTGGCGGCATTGATCAGCTTCTCGGTGACCTTGGTTGCCGAGCGGATGGCGAGGCCGTCATACTGGCCGATCACTTCGAGAAGCTTTTCCTTGTCCTTGCCGAGATCGGGCAGGTAGTCGACCTCGATGCCGCGGTCCTTGAAGATCTGCACGGCGGTGGTTGAAAGTTTATCCGAGACGAGAACGCGGGGCGCCATGGCGGCCTCCTTGAAGAATGGGATTGATCCGTTTGGGATCGGCGGCCCGAAGGCCGCCGCGAATGACTCAGGCGGCCGCTTTCAGCGACGCCTTCTGCATGGCGAAGGCCCAGTCGAGCCAGGGCAGCAGTGCTTCGAGATCGGAGGTCTCGACGGTCGCGCCGCACCAGATGCGCAGGCCGGGGGGCGCATCGCGGTAGGAGCCGATGTCGTAGGCGACACCTTCCCGGTCGAGCGTCGAGACGATACCCTTGGCGAAAGCCGCCTGACCGTCGGCATCGAGCGCCGCCACGTCCGGATCGGTGAAGGACAGGCACACGGAAGTGTTCGAGCGTGTCGCCGGATCGACGGCCAGATGGCCGAGCCACGACGACCTGTCTGCGAACCGGTCCAGCACCGCGGCGTTGGCGTCGGCGCGGGCGATCAGCGCTTCCAGGCCGCCGATCGACTTCGCCCATTGAAGCGCATCGAGATAGTCCTCGACGCACAGCATCGACGGCGTGTTGATGGTCTCGCCCTTGAAGATGCCCTCGATCAGCTTGCCGCCGGAGGTCAGGCGGAAAATCTTCGGCAGCGGCCAGGCGGGCTTGTAGGTCTCCAGCCGCTCGACGGCGCGCGGGCTGAGGATCAGCATGCCGTGCGCGCCCTCGCCGCCCAGCACCTTCTGCCAGGAGAAGGTGACGACGTCGAGTTTGTCGAAGTCGAGCCGCTGCGCGAACGCCGCCGAGGTGGCGTCGCAGATGGTGAGACCCTTGCGGTCGGCCGGAATGAAATCGCCGTTCGGCACGCGCACGCCGGAGGTCGTGCCGTTCCAGGTGAAGACCACGTCGCGGTCGAAATCGATCTGCGTCAGATCCGGCAACACGCCGTAGCCGGCCTCGAACTTGCGCACATCGGCGAGCTTGAGCTGCTTGACGACATCGGTCACCCAACCGGAACCGAAACTTTCCCAGGCGGCCAGGTCGACACCGCGCTCGCCAAGCAGTGACCACAGTGCCATCTCGACCGCGCCGGTATCGGATGCCGGCACGATGCCGATCCGGTAGCCGGCCGGGACCTTGAGGATTTCGCGCGTCAGCTCGATCGCCTGCTCGAGCTTGCCCTTGCCGATTTTGGCGCGGTGGGAGCGTCCGAGCGCAGCAGCTTTCAGCGCCTCGACCGACCAGCCGGGGCGTTTTGCACAGGGACCTGAGGAGAAATTGGGATTTGCCGGACGGAGTCCGGGCTTGGTAAGCGTCGTCATCGTGGTCTATCCTTCCAGATAGTGGCCCCTCGTTGGGGAGGGGTGGCCCACGGACGGCGATATGCTTTCAGGCTTTCGGCGTCAAGAGCAAAGTTTTTGTCGCTGCCGGGATATTTGTCTCACGGCACCACGCGCTGGAAACGAAAAGAACGGCGGACCGCTCGATCCGCCGGCGGCAATTTCCGAGTTCCCTCGCTCACCAAAGATCGTAGCGCAGCCCGAGCTTGACCGTCTGATAGTCAATGCCCTTGCGGATATTGAAAGCGCCACCATCATAGGCGACGTATTTCGCCGCTGGGACGGAAAAGTATTCGTAGCCGAGATCGACCGAAACGTTCTTCGTGACCTGGTAAGAGAGCCCTGCGCCGATGGAATAGGCCAGATTGAACTTTGCCGCAGTATCGGTCTGCCCTTCATAGCCGGCCGGATCGTCGCAGAAAAATCCGCCGGTGCCGGCGCTGTTCGTAGGAACCTCCACGCAGTCGCGCGCGCCGATGCTTCTGTAGTATTTGTTGTAGGCGAGCCCGATGCCGCCGCCGATATAGGGCGTGAGCCCGACATAGGTGCCCAGGTCTACATAGCCATTGGCCATGATGCTGTAGCCCTTGTTGGAAGCGTTGTCGGAAAGGTCGCAGGCCTGGCTGGTCGCAACGGAATTGATCGTTCCGAAACCGTCGTCCACAAGCGTGTGCCCGTCGCAGGTGGCTCCCAGTCTGTCATGGGCGGCGAATTTGTCGGTCGGCAGGATTCCACCGTTCAACTCGACCCGGAGGTAGTCGTTGACGTGATAGCCCATGCCGATGCTGCCGCTGAACAAGCTGGACTCATCGCTGAAGCTGTTGAGCGGTCCCGACGAGGTTTCCTCATGCTTGAACGGGTGGCTGAAAGCGTAGCCGACGTCGCCGCGGAGGTACCAGCCGGAGCCTACCTCGACCGGCTGATAGTCCGGCGCCTGATCGACATAGATCGGCGGATCGTAGTCGGCCGACACCGCCTGTGTCGCCGGCATCAGCACGATTGCGGCGAGCGCCAGTGCGATACGCGATTTTGATGTCATGGTCCCCGGCTCCTGAGATTGGCACCAGTCGCGAACGCGAGCACAGCTGCCGTTTCAGGAGCATTGTTAACCATAGTGGTTAAGTGCCGGTTAAGGATAACAGGGGGTTACCGAATTGATTTCGATGCTGTTTTACCGGCCACCCACAAAAGAAAATCGCCCGGCTGACGCCGGGCGATCGGTAAAATTCCAGGATCTTCGAAGCGACTACTTGGTGTAGATCGGCTCCGGCTCCGGCTGGTAGGCCACCGGTGTAGTGCACCCATTGTTGCCGCCGAATTGGTAGCGCAGACCGCCGCGCACCTCATGCGTGTTGATGCCGTGGTCGAACCCCGGCCCGGAACTCGTCGAATCGAACTCGAACATGCGCCCGCCCTGGATGTGAGTGAAGCGGTAGCCTGCGTCGAGGATCACCCTGTCGGTCAGGCAGTAGGAAGCGCCGGCCATGAGCGCATAGGCGAAGCGCCAGTTAGACGAACCCGGGTTGGTTTCGGTGGTATTCGGATCGTGGACCGTGTCCCACTTGACGTGCGCGCCGCCGATGCCGGCGCCGACGTAAGGCGTGATGCCGTGATAGGTGCCGATGTCGACATAGGCATTGGCCAACAGCAGCAGCGCGCTCATCCTCGACACCTCGGTGGATGTCGTTACGAGGTCCGAGGTCTGGCCGTTGAAGTCCGACTTGAACCAATAGTCGGCCGTCAGATCGGTTCGGAAGTAATCGTTGATCTTGTAGCCGACGCCGCCGCCGAGCGAGAAGCCGCCCTTCAGCTTGCCGAAATCGAAATCGTTAGTGCCGGGCGGTGGCCCGTATGTAATGTAGTCGATGCCGCGCAAGGTCGACTTGTGGTAGTCGATGTCGCCGCGAATATACCAGCCGCCGACGTCGATCGGCTGAGCCTCGACCACCGGCGGCGGAGCTTCCTCCACCGGCGGTGGTTCCCCCAGGTCGGCGGCGAGGGCCGGTCCGGCCACTCCCGCCAACAGCGCGGCAAACAGTGCCATTCTTGCGGTATCGAACATGCTGTCACCCCTAAGAAGCCTCGGGACGACATCGCCCGAAGATGAACCTCGGCGTGGATAATGAATTGCAAAGGTTAAAAGCCGTTTAACCGTACCGATTAACCACGAATCCCTACAATTTTAGAGGGTATTCCCGTTGTCCGGGGGTGTTGTGCGCGCGCGAAAAAGCCCGCCTGGCGGCGGGCTTGCAGATGCGATCGTCCGCTTTGCGGCGGCGATCAGGCGGCGCTGCGGGTATCCGAGATGATGCCGACGATCTCGTTGACGACGGCCTCGACCAGCTGCGGATCGTCGCCTTCGGCCATGACGCGGATGAGCGGCTCGGTGCCGGACGGTCGGATAACGAGGCGGCCGGCCTTGCCCAGGCGGTTGCGCCCTTCCTCGATGGCTGCCTTGACCGGCGCCTCCTCCAGCGGCTTGCCGCCGGAGATGCGGACGTTCTTCAGAAGCTGAGGCACCGGCTCGAACTTTTTCGACAGCTCGCTGACCGGCCGGTTCTGCCGCTTGATGCAGGCCAGCACCTGCAGCGCCGAAACCAGGCCGTCGCCGGTGGTCGAGAAATCGGACAGCACGATATGGCCGGACTGCTCCCCGCCGACATTGAGGCCGTGCGCGCGCATGTGCTCGACGACATAGCGGTCGCCGACCTTGGTGCGGTGCAGCTGCAGCTTCATGTCGCCAAGGAAACGCTCGAGACCGAGATTGGACATCACCGTCGAGACGACGCCGCCGCCGGCCAGCCGCCCGCTCTGGTGCCAGGACTCGGCGATCAGCGCCATGATCTGGTCGCCGTCGACGATGGCGCCGTTCTCGTCGACGATGACCACACGGTCGGCGTCGCCGTCGAGCGCGATGCCGATATCGGCGCGCACCTCGTGCACCTTCTTCTGCAGGCCGGCCGGATGGGTCGAGCCGCACTCCTTGTTGATGTTGAAGCCGTTCGGCTCGACATTGATGGCGACTACCTCGGCGCCGAGCTCCCACAGCGCCTCCGGCGCCACCTTGTAGGAGGCGCCGTTCGCGCAATCGACGACGATCCGAAGCCCGGAAAGCGACATCGAGCGCGGCAGCGTGCGCTTGGCGAATTCGATATAGCGGTCGTGGACGCCGTCGACGCGCTTGGCGCGCCCCAGCCCGTCGGAATCGGCAAGCGACAACTCGATGTCCTTGTCGAGCATGCCTTCGATGCGCTCCTCGATCTCGTCGGAGAGCTTATAGCCGTCGGGGCCGAACAGCTTGATGCCGTTGTCGTAATAAGGGTTATGCGAGGCCGAGATCATCACCCCGATGTCGGCGCGCAGCGAGCGCACCAGCATGGCGACCGCCGGTGTCGGAATCGGCCCGAGCAGGAACACGTCCATGCCGGCGGCGCACAGGCCTGACACCATCGCGTTCTCGATCATGTAGCCGGAAAGCCGCGTGTCCTTGCCGAGCACGACGCGGTGCCGATGGTTGCCCCGCTGGAAAGAGAGGCCGGCGGCCATACCCACCCGCATGGCCACCTCGGCCGTCATGGGAAACTTGTTGGCGCGTCCGCGAATGCCGTCGGTGCCGAAATACTGCCCTGCCATACCTGCCAAAGTCCCCGTCGGTTTCAGCCGTCCGTATTGCCACAATTGGGCCGCATCCGATCATCACGTTTCGTGATTATATATTACCATTCCTTAGAAAATCATTGTCGCGGACGGGTCAAGTGATTCGGCGGCCTGCCACGACCTCTCGTTGTAACGGGAATATAATAGCCCGAATAGCTTTTCCGCCCGACATGGTTGGAAAAACCTTATTTGCTCGAACCGAGCGCCAGCAATTTAGCACCCTGTCGGCAGGAACACACTTTGTGAGGGCATCCGCGCGGGAAGCATCTGGCGCAGCCCGAAGTTGAGAGCTATTGATTTGGTATAGAGACCATTTGGCGCAGCAAGGGAGAAAAACGCCATGCTTATTCATAGACTTGCAACATTGACGGGCATCGCCGTCGCAACCCTGTTCCTGGCGGCGCCGGCCAACGCCCTGACCATGGCCGAGTGCAGCACCAAGTACAACGCAGCCAAGGACGCCGGAACGCTCAACGGCCAGACCTGGAACCAGTTCCGCAAGGCCCAGTGCGGCAGCGACGCTTCCGCCGCGACCGACACCAAGGCGGCGACCGAGACCAAGTCTGCGACCGAGACCAAGGCTGACACCAAGAAGGCAAAGTCGGCAGCTGCCTCGGACGACACAGCCAAGGGCCTGACCGCAAAGGAATGCAGCACCAAGTATCAGGCCGCGAAGGCGGCCGGCACGCTGAACGGCATGAAGTGGAACGATTTCCGCAAGGCTGAATGCGGCCCCGGCGCCACTGCCGCGGCGGCCGCCAAACCTGCCGCCAGCAAGACTTCCACCGCTGCCGCTGACGGTGGTTCGGCCAAGGGTCTGACCATGGCCGAATGCAGCAGCAAGTACCAGGCTGCCAAGACCGCCAACAAGCTCAACGGCATGAAGTGGAACGACTTCCGCAAGACCGAATGCGGCGCCGGCGACGACGACGACACCGTGCCGGCTCCGACCGAGGCGACTTTCACCAAGGAACCGGCAAAGCCCAGCGTGGCTGCGCCGAAGGGCGTGACCTTCCCGACCGCCATCTCGCCGAAATTCGCCAACGAGACGCCGGCCAAGGCCCGCATGCACACCTGCCTCGAGCAGTACTATGCCAACAAGGACGCCAACACGCTGAACGGCCTGCGGTGGATCCAGAAGGGCGGCGGCTTCTACAGCCTCTGCAACGCCAAGCTGAAGAGCTGATCGCTCAGCGCTTACCTCCAAGACAAAAGCCCGCGCATCGCGAGATGCGCGGGCTTTTTCGTTGGACGCGCTTAAAGAGGCATATCGGCGCCGCAAAAGAACTCCCGCCGGCGAAGCTACCAATCTCCCCCTATATGGACTGAGGACATCGCGAACAGGTGTGCGAAGGCATCGCGAACAGTTTCGTGCGTTTTGCGCCGGAGGTTTGGGGTGCCATGCGAGGCCAGAAGCGTGATGAGCCAGAAGGAAGATTGGCGCTTGCGCCGGACGCCGATCTTGCAGGTGCGGTCCGCGAGCGACTCGCCAATCGTCTGTGACCTCCCAAACAAAAACGCCGCGGTCTGAGCCGCGGCGTCGTTTTTTTATGTTTCGTTTTCGATCGAGCCTTAGCCCTGCGGCTGCGGCTCCATGCCGCCTTCGGGCTCGGGGCCCTTCTTGCGACGGCCGCCGGTGCCGGCTTTCGGCACAGCCGAGCCGCGGCTGGGCGGCGTGTCGTCGCCAAGGTCGCGGGCGGGCTTGTGGCCGGCGATCAGCTGCTTGATCTCCTCGCCGGTCAGGGTCTCGTATTCGAGCAGCCCTTCGGCCAGCGCGATCCAGTCCTTCTTCTTCTTGGTCAGCACGGTCTTGGCGGTGGAATAGGCATCGTCGATCAGCCGGCGCACCTCGGCGTCGATGATCTGCGCGGTCTCTTCCGAGATGTTCTGCTGGCGCGCCACCGAATGGCCGAGGAAGACCTCTTCCTGGTTGTCGCCATAGGCGACATGGCCGAGCTTATCGGAGAAGCCCCAGCGCGTGACCATGGCGCGCGCCAGCTTGGTCGCCTGCTCGATGTCGGAGGAGGCGCCGGAGGTGATGTTCTCCTTGCCGAACTTGAACTCCTCGGCGACGCGGCCGCCCATCATGATCGCCAGCCTCGAGATCATGTATTTGTAGCTCATCGAATAGCGGTCGCCTTCCGGCAGCTGCATGACCATGCCGAGCGCGCGGCCGCGCGGGATGATGGTCGCCTTGTGCAGCGGATCGGCCGTCGGCACGTTGAGCGCCAGGATGGCGTGGCCTGCCTCGTGATAGGCGGTCAGCTCCTTCTCGGCCTGCGTCATCGCCGACGAGCGGCGCTCGGCGCCCATCATGATCTTGTCCTTGGCGTCCTCGAACTCGGCCATGGTGACGAGCCGCTTGTTGCGACGCGCCGCCATCAGCGCGGATTCGTTGACCAGGTTCATCAGGTCGGCGCCGGAGAAGCCGGGCGTGCCGCGCGCGATGACCTTGAGGTCGACATTGGGCGCCAGCGGCACGTTGCGCACATGCACCTTGAGGATCTTCTCGCGGCCGACGATGTCGGGGTTCGGCACCACCACCTGGCGGTCGAAGCGGCCCGGCCTTAGCAGCGCCGGGTCGAGCACGTCGGGCCGGTTGGTGGCGGCGATCAGGATGATGCTTTCGTTCGACTCGAAGCCGTCCATCTCGACCAGCAGCTGGTTCAGCGTCTGCTCGCGCTCGTCATTGCCGCCGCCGAGGCCGGCGCCGCGATGGCGGCCGACGGCGTCGATTTCGTCGATGAAGATGATGCAGGGGGCGTTCTTCTTGGCCTGGTCGAACATGTCGCGCACCCGGCTTGCGCCGACGCCGACGAACATCTCGACGAAATCCGAGCCGGAGATGGTGAAGAACGGCACATTGGCCTCGCCTGCGACGGAGCGGGCGAGCAGCGTCTTGCCGGTTCCGGGAGGGCCGACCAGCAGCACGCCGCGCGGGATCTTGCCGCCGAGCCGCTGGAACTTCTGCGGATCGCGCAGGAACTCGACGATCTCCTCCAGGTCCTCCTTGGCCTCGTCGACGCCGGCGACGTCCTGGAAGGTGACGCGGCCATGCGCCTCGGTGAGCAACTTCGCCTTCGACTTGCCGAAGCCCATGGCGCGGCCGGAGCCGGACTGCATCTGGCGCATGAAGAATATCCACACGCCGAGGATCAGGATCATCGGCAGCCACGAGATCAGATAGCCGAACAGCGAGTTCGAACCGTCGCTTTCAGGCCGCGCGTTGATGGTGACGTTCTTGTCCTGCAGCCTGGAGACCAGCGACGGATCGCCCGGCGAATAGGTCTGGAAGCCGTTGGCGTTGTCCGTGTAGTTGCCCGAGATACGGGCGCCGGCGATCGTCACGCTCTTGACCCGGCCGGAAGAGACATCCTGCAGGAACTGCGAATAGGCAATCTCGCTCGAAGCGCCGCGCGTCTGCGGCGTCTGGAAAAGATTGAACAAGGCGATGAGCAGGACCGCTATGATCGCCCAGAGCGCGAGGTTGCGATAGTTCGGATTCATCTATTGTCCTGTTGGCGTCCGCGCGCGGACCCACGATGGTGATTGGAGGCTTGGGCCTAACATAGGGAGAGCGTCTCCCCTTGCCAAGCAGAACAGCATGCCTCGGTTAAGCTTTCGCCCATGCTCCGCCGCGATCATGGCCGCGAAAAGGCGAGGGCGGCAGCGGCGGCGCGCCGATCAGCGCGGCGACGGCGGCAGCGGGCCGGAGATCGAAGGACGGCAGGAAGCGGGTGAAGGGCGACACCGCAGGAACGATCGCCGTCGCCGGCGGCGCGGCTTCACCGCCAGCCAAATCAAGGCGTTCGCCGCCGCGCCACAGCGCGGGCTCGGCGGCCAGCGCCTTGCGCAGCAAGCTCGCCGGAACGTCGCCTTCCGGGGTAAATCGCTTGGCGGCGCCGGGACCTGCTGGCGCGATCACCAACCCGCTCGGCCTGTCGCTCAATGTGATCCTCCGCCGACCGTCCCATAGGGCCTGCTCAGCAGCCGGAACCGCGGGCAGATTGCGGGCCTCGCGGTGGAGGAAGATGCCGGTGCGGCGCGCGTCGACCACCGTCCGCGACAATGTGGCGCAAAGCGTCCCCGACCGCAGATGCTCGAACAGCGCCCGGCAACGCGCCTCGTCGACAAGGAACGTGACGCCGCCGACCGTGGCGAGCAGGATGCGAAATGCATAGACGGCGGCTTCGCTATCCTCACCACTTGCGAAATCGCGATCGAGGCGGATGAGCCCCGGAGCCGGCTGGCTAGCGAAGGCGCCGATCAGCGCCGCCGCACGCTGGCCGAGCTTCTCGCGCTCGGCGGCTGCCTGTCCGGCCTTCGCGATTGCTTCCTTGAAACGCGCCTCGCCGTCTCTGCCTGCAAGCGAGATGCGGAGGCGCGGCCGCTCGAAGCGCCGGTCGACATTGGTCGGATCCTCGGTCCAGCCGATGCCGCGACGCTCCAGCATCTCGCGCAATGCCGCGCGGCGCGTGGCGAGCAGCGGGCGGGCGATCCAGACCCGCCAATCGTAGAGCGTGGCGGGCGCCATGCCGGCGAGCCCGCGGCCGTCGCGTGGATCCTCGTCGCGGGCCTCCTCTTCACGAACTTGCCGCATCAGCACGGTCTCGGCCTGGTCGTCGGCGGTATGTCCGGTCACCACCGTGCGGATGCCTTCCCCTTCGGCTGCCTCGGCCAGCAGCCGGTAGCGCGCCTCGCGCGCGGCGGCCGGCAAGCCGGTCGATGGCTTGCGGCCGGACCAGACGAGCGTGCGATGCGCGATGCCGTGCTCGGCGCAAAGCCGGGCGACAGCTTGCGCTTCGGCTGCCGAGCTTGGTCTGAGGTCATGATCGATCGTCACCGCAAGCAGCCTTGCCGCGGGCAGGGTACGGTCGAGGTGGTGCTTGAGCAGATGGAGAAGGGCGGTCGAGTCGCTGCCGCCGGACACGGCCGCAACGGCGCCGTGGGAGAAGTCGAAGTCTTGGAAAAGGCGATCCGAAAGGTCAGTCTCGGTATCGAACATCACTGCGCGTCGTCCAAAAGCGGTCCCGATTCTGGGACAACGACACGCAAGCTAGCACGAGGCCAGCGCCTTTTCCTGCTTGATGCGTTCCTTCAGCGTGCCGGAAACATCCGAGTAGCGCTTGCCGATCTCGTTGAAAGTGGCGCAGGCCACGTCGTTCTGCTTGAGGCCGACCAGCGATACGCCGAGCTTGAGCAGCATGTCGGGCGCCTTCTTGGCCTTCGGATAATCCTTGCTGGCGGCCAGGAAAACCTCCGCCGCGTCGCGATATTTCTGCTGGCCAAGCAGGGATTCGCCCAGCCAGTAATGCGCGTCCGCCGCCTTGGCGTCCTTGGGAAAGCGCGAGATATGGTCACGGAAACCCTGCTCGGCGGTGGGATAGTCGCCCGACAGGATGAACTGGTAGGAGTTGCGGTAGAGCTCGTCCGGATTGTTGGTCGAGGGCAGCGAGGCCATGACCGTGCCGCCGGACTTGCTTTTGCCAGGCTTGCCGCCGGTCTCGGCGGCAGGCGCGTTTGCCGTAGCCGCGGGAGCTTCCGTCTGCGAGCCCGCCTGCGGGGCGGGGTCGGCATTGACGACATTGCCGTTCTTGTCGACGGTAATGGTGCCGAAGGTCTTCGGCGGCGCGCCGGTGATCAACTTGCCCGGGTCGCCGGTCTGAGACTCGACGATGACGTCGCCGACGCTCTTGCCGCCGCCGTCCTGCGGAGCCGTGCCGGGCGCAGCTTGCGTCGCCGGAGCCGTTGCGACGTTGGTGTCGGTGCCGCTGTCGCCGGCGCCAGCATCGCCCATATTCGTGTTGCCGCTGCTGCCGTCCTGCGGCGCGGTCTCCGACTTCTTCTGGCCCGTTGGCTTCGCGCCCTGCGAGCCGCCTTCGAGCTGCTGGAAGCGGAACTCGTTGTCCTCCTGCTGCTTGCGCATCTGCTCCTGCATTTGCAGGATCTGGAAATTGAGTTCCTCAAGCTTGCCGTTCATCTGGCGGATCTGATCCTCCAGACCGGTCATGCCGGCGCCGTCCTGCTGGGCGACTTGCGCCTGCTCGGTCTTCTTTTTGTCGCCGAAAATGCCCAACGTCGGCAGATGGAAAGTAAACCCGCTGTCCGAGGATTGCCCGCTGTCCGCCGGTGCGGCGATACCTGCGATGCTTGATACGAGCAGCAGCGCAAGCGTGCCGCTCAGGACCGTTCTGAAATGCATTATGTCTCTCGCCGTGAAATCTGTTGGCCCGATGCGCCTTTCCAAATCGGAGGGGGATAAAGCGCCCTCGCGCTCTTAGCAGGACGCGAGACTTCGGCCAAATTTTGTTTCAAGCTGTCGCATATGAAAAAGGCGGCTCGGAGGCCGCCTTTTCGTTCCGCGATGTTGTATTTTTGCCGCCCACAGCGCCGCGCGTCGTCAGACGCGCCAAGGACGCTGTGGCGCTCATGATCGTTTCCGAAAATCGATATCGATTTCCGGCGCGGCGCGTCAGGACCCGGCGCCCGAGAGCGTGGTGACGGCGCGGCGGTTCTGCGACCAGCACGAGATGTCGTCGCAGACGGCGACCGGGCGTTCCTTGCCGTAGGAGATCGTCTTCAGGCGGTTGGCTGCGACGCCCTTCGAAACCAGGAAGTCGCGGGTGGCAGCGGCGCGGCGGGCGCCCAGCGCCAGATTGTACTCGCGCGTGCCGCGCTCGTCGGCATGGCCTTCGATGACGATGGCATACTGCCTGTACTGGTTGAGCCACTGCGCCTGGCGCGACAGCGTCGTCTGCGCGTCGGCGCGGATCGACGAGGAGTCGGTGTCGAAGAAGATGCGGTCGCCGATGTTGACGGTGAAGTCCTGCGCCGAGCCGGGCGTGGCAGAGCCGGCGCCGTTGAGGCCGAGATCGGCGGCGCTGTTCGGGGTCTTCTTCGAGGCGCAGCCGGTGATGGCCAGAGCCGCCACCAGCGCGATCATCGCCGGATTTCTGGTAAGTGCTGCGATACGGCCCATGCCGCCTCTCCTTCGCATTCGAGTGATTTCGTTGATCACCCAGTAACCACGTTTGGGTTAACCGGCATTCAAGAAACACGGTTAATTTTTCGTTTCGAGCCGCCGTCCTCGGCCGATTTAGCTAGGCTCACAATGCGCGGCGACCGTAGGCGGAAATGCGGCCAAAACATGAAAAAAGGGGGAATTGAGGAACTGAAGAACTGAGGAATTGGAAGAAGAAATTAGGCCAGCTTCTCTCTGAGATTTACAAGCGCCCCGGGTCCTCCATTTTCCTCAGTTCTTCAGTTCCCCGTTCTTGAATTCTTCCGTTCCTCTGCCTACTCCAGCAGCGGCGACCAGGCCGGATCCGAGGCGAAGTTCGAGGTCGGGATCTGCTGCTCGTTGCGGCCGGTAAGATCGACCGTGACCAGCTTCGGCCCGCCGGCGGAGTCGCGGAAGAACATCAGTACGCGACCGTTCGGCGCCCAGGTCGGCCCCTCCTGCTGGAAGCCGGAGGACAGGATGCGCTCGCCCGAACCGTCGGTCTTCATGACGCCGATCTGGAACTCGCCGCCCGACTGCTTGGTGAAGGCGATGAGGTCGCCCCGCGGCGACCACACCGGCGTGGAATAGACGCCGTCGCCGAACGAGATGCGGTGCGGGTTGGAGCCGTCCGCGCCCATGACGTAGATCTGCGAGCGGCCGCTGCCGCCGCCGCGGTCGGAGGTGAAGACGATCTGCGAGCCGTCGGGCGAATAGGAGGGCGAGGTGTCGATGGCGGTCGAGTCGGTGAGCCGCGTAGTCGAACGGCTTCTCAGATCCATGGCGAAGATGTTGGAGTTGCCGTCATCGCGCAGCAGGCTCATGATCACCTTCTGGCCATCGGGCGAAAAGCGCGGCGCGAACGTCATGCCGGGGAAATTGCCGACCAGCTCGCGCTGTCCGGTCTCGATCTGCAGCAGATACACCTTCGGCTGTCCGCTCTCATAGGACATGTAGGTGATTTCCTGCCGGTTCGGCGAGAAGCGCGGCGTGAGCACGATCGAACGGCCGTCCGACAGGTAGCGGACGTTGGCGCCGTCCTGGTCCATGATGGCAAGACGCTTCTTGCGCGCGTTCTTGGCGCCGGATTCGTCGACGAAGACGACGCGCGTATCGAAGTAACCCTTCTCGCCGGTCAGCCGCTCGTAGATCGCATCGGCGATGATATGGGCGACGCGCCTGGTATTGGCGTCATTGGCGAAGAACTGCTCCCCGGCCATCTGCTGGCCGGCAAAGGTGTCCCATAGCCGGTACTGGGCGCGGATGCGGCCGTCGGCTTCCTTGCCGACGCTGCCGGTGACCAGCGCCTGCGCATTGATCACCTTCCAGTCGTCGAACCGCGGCGTGGCGTCCGGGCCGGAGATCTTATCGATGAAAGCGCTCTTGTCGATCGGCGCGAACAGGCCGGAGCGCTTGAGGTCGGCCGTGACGATCTCCGTGATCTGGGCGCCGAGCTCACCATTGGACTGGAAGTCAGTGATGGCGATCGGCAGCGGCTCGACATTGCCCTTGTTGACGTTGAGCTCGACGAGCGCCCAGGCCGGCAAGGTGGCGGCGGTCGTCATGCCCAGCGCCATGGCTGCAATCGTCAGGAGCGGCTTGAGGAAAGATCTCATGTCTTCTCGCTTCTCTTCTTGGATGGTTCGGACGCAAGGCTTATAGGCCAAGCATCTCCCTTGGGTCGAAGGTGACCCGGATGTCGTTCCAAATGTCCTGCTTGCCGGCGGGAACCTGCAGGCCGGCCACGTCGCATTTTTGAACCGCGCGCACGGCGCTTTCGTCGAACTGCCGGTTGCCGCTCGACTGCTCGACCGACGGCCGGCCGTCGAGCTTGCCGTTGGTATCGAGATTGAACCGGACCACGACGACGAAGTTCTCCGAACCTTCCAGTCCAACGGGCAGGGTCCAGCAGCCGCCGAGCTGAGCTTCGAGCGCGCCTTGCTCGGACTTGGACAGCTTCTGGCCCTGATCCTTCTCGCCGCCGAGCGACGACTGCTGCGTCGAACGCTTGGCGCCGCCACCCGACGGCTTCTGCTTGTCCAGAAGTGCTGAAATCTCGTCGGCGTTGAACTGCTTTTCATCCGACTTCGGCTTCGAGGAAGCTTCCTTCACCGGCTTTTCCGCGTCCTTGCGCTCCGGCGCCTTGGCGCTTTCGGCGGGAGCGGGCTGCGGCTTCGGCCGCGCTGCAGGGGCGGGTGCCGAGTCCGGAAGCTTTGCCTCCTCGGTCGGCTGCTCCTTGGCGATCGCCTCGGCGACGGCGTCCGGCTTGACCTCTTCCTTCTGGATGGCGGCGGTCGTGTCCTTCGGCGGCGCTGGCGTCGGCTCCTTGGCGGGTGTCGGCTTCGGCTCCGTCTGCTTGACCGGCTCGGGCTTGACCTCTTCCTTAGGTGTCGGCGTCGGCGCGACTTCGGTCGCCGGGGTCGGCTTCGGCTTTTCCTGCGACTTCGGCACGTCCTCGACCGCCGGCTTCTCGGTCGGCGTCGGCGCCGGGGGCGGCGCGGATGTCTTCTCGACCGGCTTCGGCTTGGCCTCGTCGGTTACCGGCTTGTCGGTGTCGACGCTGTTCTCGCCGACCTTCTGCGCGTCGGGGACGATATCCGGGCGCTTGGTCGGCAGCGGCGCCGGCTTGTCATGCATGACCGCTTTCTTGTCGCCCTGCAGCGTCTGCGCGATCGCTTCCATTGGCACGATGTCGACCGCCACCGACTCCACGTCGGAAGCCGGCATGGCGGGCGGCGAGGACAGCGTGAACAGCCCGAAGGCCAGCGCCACCGCATGCAAGATCACCGATGAGGTGAGGCCGGTCCGCATTTGGCGTCTACTGATCCTGTTCTTGCAGCGAAACCAGGCCGATGTTCTTGTAGCCGGCCGCCGAAATGCGGGCCATGACCTTCATGGCAGTGCCATAATCCGTCGACTTGTCGCCGCGAATGAAGATGCGCTCGTCATAGCCGGTCTTCGAGATTGCCTGCAGCTTCGCTACCAGCTCATCGATCGGGATCTCGGTTTCCTGCAGATAGATCTGGCCGGCGGCGTTGATCGACACCGTGATCGGCTGCGTGTCGACATTCATCGCCTTGGCTTTCGTGTCGGGCAGGTCGATCGGAACGCCGACGGTGAGCAACGGCGCCGCGACCATGAAGATGATCAGCAGCACCAGCATCACGTCGACCATCGGCGTGACGTTGATTTCCGACATCAGGCCATGATGACGACCGCGCCGCCGGTGGCCGCGTCCGCCTCGCCCTATGCCACCTGCGCTAGCAGCAGACATACCCATGATCGTACCTCAGGCCTTCTGCGCGACTTTTTCATCGATTTGGCGCGAGAGTATGGCGGAGAACTCATCCGCAAACCCTTCCATGCGCACGGCGAGCTTGTTCGCATCCGACGACAGCTTGTTGTAGGCGATGACGGCCGGAATGGCCGCGAGCAGGCCGATGGCCGTCGCCAGCAGCGCCTCCGCGATGCCGGGCGCCACGACCGACAGGCTGGTGTTCTTCGAGGCGGCGATCGCCTGGAAGGAGGTCATGATGCCGATGACGGTGCCGAACAAGCCGATGAATGGCGCGGCCGAACCCGTGGTGGCGAGGAAGCCGAGCCGACCCTCCAGCCTTTCCATCTCGCGGGTCAGCGCGAGATCCATCGCCTTGTCGATGCGGGTCTGCAATGCCAGCGCCGATTTGGCGCCCTTCTCGAAGCTCTTCTTCCATTCGCGCATGGCGGCGACGAAGATCGCGCCCATGCCGGTGGTCTTGCGGTCGGCGAGCGTGCGGTAGAGCTCCTCGAGGGACTGTCCCGACCAGAACACCTGCTCGAAGCGGTTGAGCGCCATCCGCATGCGGCTATAGGCGACAAGCTTGTCGATGATGATTGCCCAGGTCCAGATCGAGGCGCAGAGCAAGCCGATCATGACCAATTTGACCACCCAGCCGGCCTGCATGAACAAGGCCCATATCGACAAATGCGCGCCCGGGTCGGCGAGTGCGATGTTTTCCATGACTACGTCCTTAAGATTTTTCCGGGCATCGCTGGCGGCTGGCCCATGGCATCCCTTTGCTCCGATCGCGCGAAGCCTGAAGCTCGCGGGACAAGCCCCGAATGCACCGTTTCGCGGCGTTTTCGGGGCAAATCTTGGTGAAAGGAAGGCACACGAATTGCGCCAATCTTCACCAATTCCTTCATGAACCGTTATGGTTAAGGATGGGTTAGGATATGAAGCGTGGCGCATTGCCGCGCCCACCGGGCCGGCGCCATGCTGGACGCGGCCGATCAGTGCACATCGCGCTGAAGCAGGTCCAGGCGACGCGCTTTAGGTGTTTTGGTGCATGTCGTTGTCCCAGAACGGGCAACTCCTGCGTGACAGGGATTCGGCCGAAGCCGGTTCGCGGTGATCAGTCGCTCGCCCTCGGCATAAAGGCCGCGATCCATTCCTTCGGAAATCTGCGCGGCCGGCCGTTCTCGCCGATGATCGCCGCCTCGACCTTCGCTTCGACCAGCACCTCGCCGCCACGCTTCAACTGCTGCGCCATGAAGATGCGGGCGCCCGAAATGTCCTCGGTGCGCGTGTCGATGGTGAGGATGTCGTCCATGCGGGCCGGCGAACGGAAGTCGATCTCCATGCGCCGCACCACCCAGACGATGCGCTCGCCATGCTTGCCATCGGCAAGCTCGGTGTGATGGACGCCGGCGAGCCTGAGATAGTCCGAGCGCCCACGTTCGAAGAATTCGAGATAGCGCGCATGGTAGACGACGCCGGAGAAATCGGTGTCGGCATAGTAGACGCGGGCCATCAGGCGATGGCCGGATTGCGTCAGCGCCCCCGAGAGCCCGGCGCTGAGCGCTGCGGATTCACCATGATCGTCCATCGCGCTTTCCTTATTCAGGCCCGAACAGGCAGGTGTTTGGCGCGAGAACCGGATGGCACTGTTGGGCGCGATGATCAAGCCTTGATGGCGGGGGTTCTGGCGCTTGGCGCCTGCGCGGTTTTCCGTCCGCGTGAAAATACCGGAGCTACCCGAGGTCGATCTGCAGGATCTCTGGTGGCATGCCGAACCGGACCGGCATGATGCTGAAGCCGAGCCCGCCGGAAACGATCAGGTTACGATCGTTCTCGACGACATGGCCATAGGCGTAGCGGTTGCCGAAGTCGGACGGCACGACCGGCGAATAGCCGAACAGCCGCACCTGCCCACCATGGGTGTGGCCCGAAAGCGTCAGCGAAACTCGCCAAGGCACTTTCGGAAAGATGTCCGGCTCATGCGCGAGCAGGATGATCGGCTCGTCGCCTTGCACCTTGGCAAGCGTCCCGCCGAGGTCGTCCAGGCCCTTGAAGCCGTGGCGGCCCAGGGCTTTGCTCGGCCGGATTGCCAGTTGGTCCGCGAGTCCAGCGATCCAGAAGCCCTGCCCGTCCTTCTCCAGCCGCATCACGTCGTTTTCCAGCACCGGGATGCCGACGCTCTCCAGTGCCTTGCGCGCGGCCGTTGGCCCGGCCATGGCCAGTTGCACCGCATGATCGTGCCACCAGTCGTGATTGCCGAGGATCGAGAGCACGCCGAGCGGCGCCTTCAGCCCTGACAAAGCGGCGGCCCACTCCGGTGCAGACACTTCGGCCGTGACCAGCCGCATTCCATCGACATAGTCGCCAAGCAGCACGATCAGGTCTGGCTGCAGGGCATTCGTCCTTTCGACGAGCGAGGCGATCCGCTCCGACGTCATCCAGGGATGGCAGGCATGAATGTCGGCCAGTGCTGCGACGCGCAGCTTGAGGCCCGCGGGCCAGTGCGGCGGCGTCAGCGAATAGCGTTTCACATGGGCGAGCAGCATCGGCTCAATGCCGACCGCATAGGCACTCAACGACACCATGGACAGGAACGATCCGCCGATGAGGCGCAGAAAGCCACGTCTGGTGATCATCGGTCAGCCCCGCCCCCTGGAAATGCGTCAAGCTGCCTTAGAGGCTGCAATTGTGCCTTCAGCTTGGCGGAGCTGGGGAGATTTCGCGCAGGAAGCCCTTCAAGGCGCGTCCGACGAACAAATGTCCGTTACTCTTCCTGGAACAGGCTGATCTGCTGCTGCGCGAGGTCTTTCGGTGCTTCAAGGCCGAGATGCCGCCAGGCATTGGCGGTCAGCACGCGGCCGCGCGGCGTGCGCTGGATGAAGCCCTGCTGGATCAGATAGGGCTCGATGATGTCCTCGATGGCGTCGCGCGGTTCCGACAGCCCAGCCGCGATCGTCTCGATGCCGACCGGTCCGCCGCCGAAGTTGCGGGCGATCATCGAGAGATACCGGCGGTCGAGCGCGTCGAGGCCGAGCCCGTCGACTTCCAGCCTGGTCAGCGCCTCGTCGGCAATGCGTTTATCGACATGGCCGTTTCCGGCGACGGAGGCGAAGTCTCGCACCCGGCGCAACAGACGTCCGGCAATGCGCGGCGTGCCGCGAGCGCGGCGCGCGATCTCCAGCGCGCCGTCGTCACCGAGCGGCATCGAGAGGATGCGGGCGCCGCGGCGCACGATCTGCTCCAGCTCCTCGACCGTGTAGAAATTGAGCCTGACCGGGATGCCGAAACGGTCGCGCAGAGGATTCGTCAAAAGTCCGAGCCGGGTTGTCGCCGCAACCAGCGTGAAGCGGGCGAGATCGATTTTGACCGAACGCGCCGCCGGCCCCTCGCCGATGATGAGATCAAGCTGGAAATCCTCCATCGCCGGGTAGAGGATTTCTTCCACCGCCGGATTGAGCCGGTGGATTTCGTCGATGAAGAGCACGTCGCGCTCCTCGAGATTGGTGAGCAGCGCCGCAAGGTCGCCGGCCTTGGCGATAACCGGCCCCGACGTAGAGCGGAAATTAACGCCGAGCTCACGCGCCATGATCTGCGCCAGCGTCGTCTTGCCGAGCCCCGGCGGGCCTACGAACAGCACATGGTCGAGCGCCTCGCCGCGGCTCTTGGCGGCATCGACGAAGACCTTGAGATTGGCACGCGCCGCAGCCTGGCCGACGAACTCGTCAAGCGACTGCGGCCGCAAGCTCTGGTCGGCATCCTCGCCGCGCTTGTCGGGGGCAATGAGACGGGGCGAAAGGCTCATGCGGTCTTCCTTGCATACGGCAAGGACCGGGACAAGCGCCACCTCACCGCGCCAGTTCCTTCAGGCCGAAGCGGATCAGCTTCGAGGCGTCCGCCCCTTCGCCGGCCGACTTTAGGGCCGCGGCCACCGCATTGGCGGCGATGTCGCGCGAATAGCCGAGATTGACCAGCGCCGAGACCGCGTCGGTGATGGGTGCTGCCGCCACGCCTTCGCCAAGCTCCTGCTTGAGGCTGATCGTGCCGGTGGCGGCGCCCGCATAGGCCGGCGCCTTGGTGCGCAATTCGGTGACGATGCGCTCGGCCACCTTCTTGCCGACGCCCGGTGCGCGCGACACCATGGCGATGTCGCGCAACGCGATCGCATTGGCGAGGTCGGGCGGCGCCAGCGTCGACAGCACGGCCAGCGCCACCTTGGCGCCGACGCCCTGCACATTGTTCATCAAAAGGCGGAACCACTCGCGCTCGAGCGGGGTCTGAAAGCCGTATAGCCGGATCATGTCCTCGCGCACATAGGTCTCGATGAACAGCACCACCGCCTCGCCGGGGGACGGCAGCGATGCCAATGTGCGAGCCGAGCAATGGGCGACATAGCCGACGCCGTGCACGTCCACGATGCAGGAATCCTCGTCGATCTCATCCAGCGTGCCCTTCAGCTTGCCGATCATGTCCTGGCCTTCATGGATGCGTTTCCGGAGAGACGATTTCGAGGTCGGGGAAATAGCTGCGATAGCGAGGAGCGTCGCGCGTCAATAGGCGGTGACCAGCAACGGCCGCATGAGCGCCAATGAAAAAATCCGGCAAGGTCCGCTCTCGAACACCGCCGGCCCGCCGATAACGGGAATGTGCCACCCCAGCCAAGAATGCGGCTTCCCAGGGCAAAAACTCGCGATCCATTTCAAGCCTCTCGGCTGCTTTCCTCAGCATTGCTTCGGAAGCAACCAGGGGAGCAAGCTCGGACCAGACGATGCTGTTGATGACCAACGCGCCATCGCGTCGGCAGGAGATAATCGCGGACGAAGACCATTCCGTCAGCGGCCCAGCCGGACCCCAGACGTCAATGAGCACGTTTGTGTCAATCAACGTCGAGATTTTCACGTGGTCCCCTCAACCACTCCATGTACTCGTCCGTCGTCATGCCGCCCAAATCCAGCGTCCCCTCCATCTTGCCGAGGACCTCTTTGAATTTGCGGGCAGCTTCCTCCTTCGAAATGTTTTCGTTGACGGCGACAAGCCGGGCGCCCTCGTCCGTAGCCACGAACTGGACCTCCGAACCCGGGCCTATGCCCAGGTGGTCCCTTATTTGTTTGGGGATCGTGACTTGCCCTTTGGTGGTCACACGCATGGTAATACTCCGAAGGTATTACTTACTGCGCAAATGAGAACAAGTCAAGAACACTACCCGGCCAGCGCCGCCATTCGGTAGGCGACGCTTTGACGGTGATGCGCATGACATACGGCGATGGCCAGGGCATCGGCGGCATCGTCGGTCTCGAACACGGCTTTCGGCATCAGCACTTTCACCATCATATGGATCTGCTTCTTCTCGCCGTGGCCGACGCCGATCACCGCCTTCTTGACCGCGTTGGGCGCGTATTCCGCGACCGCCAGCCCGGCGCGCGCCGGCACCAGCATGGCGATGCCGCGCGCCTGGCCGAGCTTCAGCGTCGCTGTGGCATCCTTGTTGACGAAGGTCTGCTCGATCGCCGCCTCATGCGGCATGGCCTGGTGCAGCACTTCGGCGAGCCCATCATGCAATTGGCAGAGCCTCGTTGCGAGCGGCGCCTTGTCGTCGGAACGCACGGTGCCGGAGGCGACGAAGCGCAGCGAATTGCCGAGGCTCTCGACGATGCCCCAGCCGGTGCGCCTCAGGCCCGGATCGATGCCGATGATGCGAATCGCTTCCCCCATGCGCCAAGTCTAACCGCGGCGCAGGGCGATACCAGCGAATTGTGAACAAACCAGAAACGGCCTGTGCCGGGATGGGCTGCTTCAGAATTCGGTCCGATGAGTCCGTATGGCGGCGTTTTCAAGAACCGGTGCGGAACTGACTTTAGTACACGAGCACCGGAAGCGCAGAAAACGGCGCCAGATAGCGATCAGAGCGAATTGTGGGGCAGCCTGTTAGCCGCGGGCGAAGGCCGTGTTCAGCAGGCTGATCTGATCGGAGACCGGGTTGGCACGGCGGCCGGCGGCCGGCGTGTCGTTCATGGCGCCGCCGTAGATCTCCTCGTCCATGCGCTTCACCAGCGCCTGCAGGCGCAGCGACCGGCTCACCAGTTCCAGGAAGTCCTTTGGCAATTCGCTCCAGCCCAGCGCCTCGTCATGCGCGGAGGCGGTATCGAGCCGCACCTTGGATTTTTCCGAGGCGACCTGGTCGCGGGTCATCTCGCCGGAATTGGCCGCGCGCTGCAAAAGCAGCCAGGAGGCGACCTGCATCAGCCTCGTGGTAAGACGCATCGATTCGGCCGCATAGAGCGTCGCCGCCGTGCGCGACAGCTTCTTGGCTTCGAGCCTGCCCTTGCCGTCAAGATATTCGGCCGCCTGTTCGACCAGGCCCATGCCCTCCTGGTAAAGCGGCTTGAAGGATTGGGAGAAAACCCGGCGCTCCGCGAGCTTTATGGTTTTCGCGCTGCCCTTCGAAGGCTCGTTCATCGATACGCCCCTGCACTGCCGCAAGCCGATTCGGCATCCTTGCCGATACGGCCTGCACCCTTAAACGAATGAGGCTTGAAAATGCGCTTCGATGCCCATGAAGGCAAGCGCATGTTTAACAAACGGTTAACGCCGAGGCGCGCTGCCCGCCGGCGGCCAACGGGCAAAAAAAGAGCCGCGGATAAGGCGGCTCTCAGGAGTTTAACAGGGAGGCGTCAAACAAAGTGGCTCCAACCACTCGGTAAGAATCCAGACAAACTGGATGGTCCTAGTAAACGCCTGTAAAGCTTAATGAAGCCTTAACGCCGCGCGGAATTTTCAAGCGAACGGACTTTTCCTGTGCCGGAACGGGACGGCCCGGCTCCCTCCCGCCATCCAGCCCTGGATGCATATGGTGGCGCCGAAACATCGGCCCCGCCGCCGCGACATCGTTTCGAAACACGCTCTGCGCTAAACGCCCGCTCCTCTGGGCTGGCGCAGTCGACGCCGTCACCGATCAAGAAATGCAGGAGCACACCATGGACTGGTATTCGATCGTCAAATTCCTTCACGTCGTCTCGGCCATCCTCTGGGTCGGCGGCGGCTTCGTCCTGTTCCTGCTCGGCGTGCTCGCCGAGCGCGCCGGCAACATCCAGGACAAGCTGCAAGCGATGCGGGCGAGCGGCGAGCTCGGCGGCCGCTTCTTCGCGCCGATGTCGATGCTCACCCTGATTTTCGGCCTGATCATGTGCGGCTTCTGGGTCGGCTTTTCCGACCTGTGGATCATCATCGGCCTTGTCGGCTACGCCACGACCTTCTCGATCGGCATGCTCGTTTTCAAGCCGACCGGCGAGCGGATGGGCGCCATGGTCGCCAAGGAAGGCGTGACGCCGGCGGTTCTCGCCATCGGCCAGCGCATGATGCGCTGGGCGCGTTTCGACTACGCGGTGATGCTGGTGATCATCGCCGACATGGTGCTGAAGCCTACGCTTCACGACATCGGCATTCTCGCCGGCATGGTGCTGGTGATCGCATCCGGCGCAGCGCTTGCGCTTGGCGGCGGCCGCCAGCTGGTGCCGAGCGCCGCTTGATCCTTCTGTAGCGGGCGGCGCCGGTGCGCCGCCCTGCCCATCACATCAGGCCCGCAATACCGTCCCAGAGCAGCTTGAGCGCCACCACCGCCACCGTCGCGTATGTGAACGGATAAAACACCTCCGGCCGCATGCGGCGCACCAGCCAGGCGCCGGCGATGGTGGAAAGCGGCGCCAGCGGCATCAGCGCAAACGATGCGGTGAGATTGGCGCTGTCGAACTGGCCAAGCGCGAAATAGGGAATAAGCTTCATCGCGTTGGTAGCGGCGAAGAAGATCGCCGCCGTCCCTGACAGCACCTTCGGGTCGAGCCGGATCGGCAGCGCGTAGACCTGGAAGGGCGGGCCGCCGACATGGGCGACGAAGCTGGTGAAGCCCGCAACGATGCCCCAGAACGCCGCAGCGATGCGGTTCGGCTCCACCTCGTGGTCGGCGCCGTGGCGGAACTGCAGATAGATCCAGCGCAGGACGAAGACCAGCGCGACCGCGCCGACGATCAGCCGCACCATTTCCTCCGTCACCAGGGCCGCCGTCAGCCAGCCGAGGCCGATGCCGATGATGGCGCCGGGCATCATGTCGACCAGCATCTTGCGGTCATAGACGCCCCACCACGTCCACACCGAAACGATGTCCATCAGGCAAAGGATCGGCAGCAGGATGGCCGCCGCCTGCACCGGCGGGATGGCCAGCGCCATCAGCGGCACGCCGACGAAGCCGACGGCGCCGCCGAAGCCGCCCTTCGACAGGCCGACGAGGATGACCGCCGGAATGGCGGCGGCATAGAACCAGGGATCGCTGAGCAGGCCTGACATGGGAGAACGGCGACAAGAAACGGCTGGAGGATGGCGGGAGACTTGCAATAGACCAGAAAGCGAAAGACCGCGATAGCCGAAGCGCCCCGCCAGCCGGTCGGCGCGATCAACTGTCCGTAATCCGGCCTGCCGAGTTTGCGGCTGGCGGCGGGCCATGCATAAGGTCACCCGCCCAGCATGAGGTTTGACGATGAGCGAAGTCCTGATCCGCCGCGCGGACAAAGCCGATCTTGCGGCGATCGTCGCGATGCTTGCAGATGACGCGCTTGGCCGCGCCCGCGAGAATGCAAGCGTGCCTTTGGCGCAAGCCTATCAGGACGCCTTCGCGGCCATAGACGGCAACCCGAACCATTTCCTGGCGGTGATGGCGGACGGCGCCGAAGTCATCGGCACCTTGCAGATCAGTTTTATCCCAGGCCTGTCGTTGCAGGGCGCCTGGCGCGGCCAGATCGAGGCGGTGCGCGTCGCGGCGAGCCGGCGCGGAGACGGGCTGGGGCAGCGCCTGCTGGAATGGGCGATCGAAAGATGCCGGGAGCGCGGCTGCAGGGTGGTGCAGCTGACGACCAACAAGAGCCGGCTCGACGCGCACCGCTTCTACGAACGGCTCGGCTTCAAGGCGAGCCACATCGGCTACAAGCTGGATATTTGACGCACCCGCGCCGGCGATGCCGCCGACCTCTCATCGTCGCGCCTGAACCAGAAGAAACATCGGCCGCTCGACCTCTTTGGCCAGTTCAGGCCTGGCAGCGATCTGCGCTTCAGTTGGACAGAATTCCTCCACGCGGCCGATGGTGAACCCGGCCTGGATCAGATTGTTGAGCGTGGTGCCGAGTGTGCGGTGGTGCTTCACCACGCCCTTGGTGAACCAGTCGGTCGAGCGCGGTCCTTCCACCAGATACCGATCGACGGGCCAGACGTTCCTTCCTGAGGCATCCACGGACCAGCCCGGATTGCTTGGAGCCATGAAGATCGGATGCTCCGTCGAGAAGACGAAGAACCCGCCGGGAACCAGGGCTTGGTAAACCGTCGCGAACAGCCGCGCGGCATCGCTGACATAATGCAGGGCAAGCGAGCTATAGGCGAGGTCGAAGCGCGCCTTCGGCAGGCTGAGCTCGTCGAGGTCGACCCGCTCATAGGTCATGGCGTCGTCGGAGCCGGCGGCGCGTGCTCGGGCGAGCATCCTTTCCGACAGGTCGAGGCCCAGAACCTGCTTGGCTCCGTGCGCTCGGGCCCAGCGGCAGAACCAGCCGAAGCCGCAACCGAGATCGACGATGCTTAGACCACCCACCTTCGGCAGCATGGCGCGCAGAACCGGCCACTCGGGCGCGCCGTCCAACCCTTCCACCGAACGATGCAGACGGCTGTAGCCCTCGAAGAAATCGGCCTTGTCGTAGATATTTTGCGCCATGCTCTTCCCGTGCTTTCGCTTGCTAACCTAGCGGTCGTTTCGTTAGCGTCCATCAGGAGCTTCAACAGGCCGTCTGTCAGTCCTTGAAGATTGGCGCAAGCCGCTGCTGCCGCGACGCTTTTCAGCGGCGATCTTCGCCCGCCTCCTGTTCAAGCCGGACGCTTTGCTCTATGCCGCAATGCCACCATGTTCGCCCGGCATAGGCGAAAACCGGGATCGAAGACCGATGAATGAAGCAACCCCGCCCAATCGCTGCCGAATCGTGCTGATCGCGCCGCCGCTTGTGACTCCCGAGCACATCTGCACCGCCTTCGACGGCGGCGACGTCGCCTCGCTGATCCTGCCCGAAAACGGCATGGATGACGCCGCCTTCCAGGCCTTCGCCGAGAAGATCGTGCCGATCGCGCAGGCCGCCGGCGTCGCCGTCATCATCGCCGGCGACAGCCGCATCGCCGGCCGCGTCCATGCCGACGGCATCCATGTCGAGGCAAACCGCCAGGAACTGGCCGAGACGATCGAGCGCTTGGCCGACAGGATGATGGTCGGGGCGGGCGGCGCCAAGACCCGCGACGAGGCGCTGGAGCTCGGCGAGGAGCGGCCCGACTACATGTTCTTCGGCCGCTTCGGCTATGACAACAAGCCCGAGCCGCACCACCGCAATCTCGCTCTCGGTGAATGGTGGGCGCAGATGATCCAGATTCCTTGCATCGTAATGGCCGGCTCCGAGCTTGCGTCGGTGGAAACGGTAGCGGCCACCGGCGCCGAGTTCGTGGCGCTCTCCAGCGCCGTCTTCGCCGACGGACTCGATCCGCGCGCGGCGGTCGCCGCGGCCAACGCACTGCTCGACCAAACCGCGCCGCGCTTCGAGGACTGACGTGCGCTGGTCCCGGCTTTCCTTCGCGGCGTTGGCCGCGGCCTTGACGATCCAGGCGCCCGCCGCCGTGGCCGCCGAGACCCCGCCGGTGCCGCAGCCCAGACCGGACACGACCACACCCGACACGAGCGCGCCGGATACAAGCGCCCCTGCTACCGGCGCCCCGAATACAAGCATTCCGAATATAAGCGCCCCGAATGCAATCGCCCCAAGTACTGGCGCCCCGAATAGTGGCGCTCCGAATGCTGGCGCGGCCCATGCCGACAAGCCGATCGAAACACCGCTGCCGCAGCCGGCAACGCTTCAACCGCCATCAGCCGATACCATCAATCCCGATCGCTTCGGCGCCAAGCTCCCGGACGCTGCCTACGGCGCCTTCCAGCGCGGCCTCTACAAGACCGCCTACAACCTTGCCATGGTGCGGGCCAAGAACGGCGACCCCGCGGCGCAGACATTGGTCGCCGAGATCCTGTCGCGTGGGCTGGGCGTGCCGCTCAACGCGGCAGAGGCCGCGAAATGGTATGGGCTCGCCGCCGAGCAGGGCGTGCCGGAAGCACAGTTCCAATATGCGCTGATGCTGCTCGACGGACGCTATGTGAAGAAGGACGTCAAGGAAGCCTATGCGCTGATGCAGGCCGCCGCCGAGGCGGGCAACCGCTTGGCCCAGTTCAACTTCGCCCAATTGCTCGTCCAGCAGGATCCGGGCGATGCCGGCATAGCCAAGGCGGCTGTGTATTATGAGCGCGCCGCCAGTACCGGCCTTGCCGACGCCGAGTATGCGATGGCGCAAATCTACGCCAACGGCGTAGGCGGCAAACCGCGCGACGACGCCAAGGCACGCACCCTGCTGGCGCAGGCCGCCCGGCAGAACTACGACACCGCGCAACTTGATCTCGCCGCATGGATGATCGAGGGGCGCGGCGGCGATCGCGACCTGAAATCGGGCTTTGCCTGGATGAGGCGCGCGGCCGAAGGCGGCAATGTCGCCGCCCAGAACCGCCTCGCCAAACTCTATATGGGCGGCATCGGGACCGACCCCGATCTGATCCTGGCCGGAGCCTGGTATATCGTCGCCCGCCGCGCCGGTTTGATCGACCCGCAGATGGACGATTTCCTGCAGGGCCTCGACGACGGTCAGACCAAGCAGGCGCTGCAGAAGGCGAACCGGCTGCCCTGAAAAGACGGCTCACGGCATCGGCCATCTCCATGAGCGTTCGCGACGCCCTCCCTTGCCACTCAATGCGATTTGTGGTCTTGGAGGCGCCAAAGCGCGCTCCGCGCCAAAAATCTCATTCCGGATCAGTTCAACATGGCCAAGATCAGTGGCAGCGAAATCCGTCCCGGCTATGTCATCGAGCATGACGGCGGCCTCTGGGTCGCGGTCAAGACCAACACCGTGAAGCCCGGCAAGGGCGGCGCCTACAACCAGGTCGAGCTGAAGAACCTGATCAACGGCACCAAGCTCAACGAGCGCTTCCGCTCGGCCGAGACCGTCGAGCAGATCCGGCTGGAGATGAAGGATTTCTCCTTCCTTTACGAGCAGGGCGACGCGCTGGTTTTCATGGACACCGAAAGCTACGAGCAGCTCGAACTGAACAAGGATTTCGTCGGCGAGCGCGCCGCCTTCCTGCAGGACGGCATGATGGTCACGGTCCAGCTCTACGAGGAGCGGCCGATCGGCATCTCGCTGCCCGACCAGGTGACGCTGACCATCACTGAGGCCGACCCCGTGGTGAAGGGCCAGACGGCGGCGTCCTCTTACAAGCCTGCAGTGCTGGAAAACGGTGTCCGCGTCCTGGTGCCGCCCTTCATCTCGGCCGGCGAGCGCATCATCGTCGACACCAACGAGATCACTTACGTGCGTCGCGCAGAATAAAACGGCCAACACAGGAAGAAGAAGAATGGCGCGTTCCGCTCTCCTCAATGTCATGGTCCAGGCCGCGATGAAGGCCGGCCGGTCGCTGTCGCGCGATTTCGGCGAGGTGCAGAACCTGCAGGTCTCGATGAAGGGGCCTGGCGACTATGTCAGCCAGGCCGACCGCAAGGCCGAAGAGATCGTCTTTACCGAACTGTCGAAGGCGCGGCCGGGCTACGCCTTCCTGATGGAGGAGCGCGGCGCCGTCGACGGCGAGGACGGCCAGCATCGCTGGATCGTCGACCCGCTCGACGGCACCACCAACTTCCTCCACGGCATCCCGCTCTTCGCGGTCTCGATCGCGCTCGAGCGCCAGGGCCAGATCGTCGCCGGTGTCGTCTACAATCCGGCCATGGACGAGCTCTATACCACCGAGCGCGGCGGCGGCGCCTTCATGAACGACCGCCGGCTGCGCGTCGCCGGACGCGCCAAGCTCACCGATGCCGTGATCGGCTGCGGGGTGCCGCATCTTGGGCGCGGCCAGCACGGCAATTTCCTGATCGAGTTGCGCAATGTCATGGCCGAGGTCTCCGGCGTCCGCCGCCTTGGCTCAGCCTCGCTCGATCTCGCCTATGTCGCGGCCGGCCGCATGGACGGGTTTTGGGAAACCGGCCTTTCGGCCTGGGACATCGCCGCCGGCGCCCTGCTCATCCGTGAAGCGGGCGGCTTCGTTTCGGATATGGATGGCGGGCAGGACATGCTGGAGGCCGGCTCCATCGTCGCCGGCAACGAGCTTATCCAACGCGCCCTCTTGAAGACGGTAAAGAAGCCGCTGGCTGCGCGCTGAAGCGCCCCTATCGCATCACCCCGAAATCGGAATTGATTCGCTGACCTCCGGTTCGGAACGGATAAGCGCAAATCAAAGGGCTGCAGCCTCCTTTGCGCGTCGAAAGGACGCGCGGCGCGCTCGTCGCAAAACCGCAACCGAAGCTTGAAATACTGATCCGCGACTGCCCAGATTATGGTTGCAGGATCATTCATGAACGACGCTCGCGCAAATACAACGATCGAAATCCCCTTTGTCGGCCGCTGGCACTATTCGCGCGCCGAGATGATCGCCGATGGCATCGTCCATGCTGTGGGCATCGTGCTGGCGATCGCCGCCGGCTCTGCCTTCCTGGCTTTAGCCGCCTTCCATTCCGGCCCGGGTGAGTATGTCGCCGCCGTCTTCTACGTTGTGTCGCTGCTCACCGTGCTGTCGGTATCGCTGGCCTATAATTTGTGGCCGATATCGTGGCCGGCGAAGTGGATCCTGCGCCGCTTCGACCATGCCGCGATCTATCTGCTGATCGCCGCCACCTACACGCCTTTCCTGGCCCAGCTCCAAACGTCCGCGCTTGCCGTGCCGATGATCGTTATCGTGTGGAGCGCGGCGGCACTGGGCATCGCCATCAAGATGTTCCTGCCTGGACGCTACGACCGGCTGGCGATCCTCTTCTATCTCGCCATCGGCTGGAGCGGCGTCGTGCTCGCCGGACCGCTGGTCGCGACTCTGCCGCCAGCCTCCGTCATGCTGCTGGTCGCGGGCGGCATTGTCTATTCATTGGGCGTCATCTTCTTTGCCTGGAAAGGCCTGCGTTTCCACAATGCCGTCTGGCATGGCTTCGTCGTCACCGGCGCCGGGCTGCACCTGGCCGCCATGGTCGACTGTCTGGTCATCAGCCGTTTTTGAAACGACCCGCGCGGGGCGATATTGTCAAGCACCATTCAATTTGGTCACAATTCCGTTTAGAGTCGCGGCAATTCTGCGGCGGGTGGCATCGGAAACGGGGCACGGATGGCTTTTCTCAGATCCTTCGGCAGGCGCTCGGATGTCCTGGTCTACGATCCGCACAAGCTGTCGAGCCCGCAGGTCTTCCTGCTCACGATGGTGATCTTCCTGGTCATCGTCGCCTTCATCGCCGCCATCCTCACCCGCCAGATCTCCACCGCCTTCTCCAGCAACCCCGGCCTCAACGGGCTGATCATCGGCGTGCTCGCCGTCGGCATCCTGCTCGCCTTCGCCCAGGTCGGCCGGCTGTTCAGAGAGGTGCGCTGGGTCAACTCCTTCCGCGCCGGCTCCGAGACCACCGAGCCGGTGCTCCTGGCGCCGATGAAGGCGATGATCGGCCGCTCGTCGACGATCGCCTTCTCGACCTCTTCGATGCGCACCATGCTCGATTCCATCGCCACGCGCCTCGATGAAAGCCGCGACACCTCGCGCTATCTTGTCGGACTGCTGGTGTTTCTTGGCCTGCTCGGCACCTTCTGGGGCCTGCTCAACACCATCGCCTCCATCCGCGAGACGATCGAGGCGCTCGACCCCGGCAGCGGCGATGCCGCCGCCGTGCTTGACGCGCTGAAGCAGGGCCTGTCGGCGCCGCTCGCCGGCATGGGCACAGCCTTCTCGTCCTCGCTGTTCGGCCTCTCCGGCTCGCTGGTGCTCGGCTTCCTCGACCTGCAGGCCGGCCGCGCCCAGACCCGCTTCTACACCGAGCTCGAGAACTGGCTGTCCTCGGTCACCGATCTCTCGTCCGATATCGTCGTGTCGGAATCGGCGCGCGCCGAGCCGTCGGAGGAGATCCGCCTGCTGTCGGAACGGCTGCACAGCCTGCAGGAGAACGGCGGCGGCTCCAACCCGCGCGTCGCCACCGCCATGGCCAACCTGGCGGACGGCATTTCCGGGCTGGTCAAGAACATGCGCTCGGAACAGCAGATCATGCGCGACTGGGTCGAGGCGCAGTCGGACGAACAGAAGGCGATGCGCAACACGCTGGAAAAGATCGCTGACGCCCTGAAGAAGACCGGAGTGCACTGACGTGGCGCTGGCAAGGAGGCGCGCCGATCGCCGCATCGACTACTGGCCCGGCTTCGTCGACGCGCTGTCGACGCTTCTGCTCGCCATCATGTTCCTGCTGACGGTCTTCGTGCTGGCGCAATTCCTGCTCAGCCGCGAAATCTCCGGCAAGGACACCGTGCTCAGCCGCCTCAACTCGCAGATCAACGAGCTGACGCAGTTGCTGGCGCTGGAGCGCTCGAACAGCCAGGACAAGGAAGACACGCTCGCCAATCTGCAGGCCTCGCTGTCGGCGGCGGAGGCGGAAAAGAGCCGTCTTCAGCAATTGCTGGAGCAGGGTGCCGGCGCCGGCGACGCTGCCAACAAGCGGGCGGACGCGCTGTCCGGCGAACTCAGCAACCAGCGCCAGATCAGCCAGCAAGCGCTGAGCCAGGTCGAGATCCTCAACCAGCAGATCGCGGCACTGCGCAAGCAGATCGCGGCGCTCGAGGACGCGCTCAACGTGTCCGAGCAGCGCGACCGCGAGTCCAACACCAAGATTGCCGATCTCGGCCGCCGCCTGAACGTGGCGCTGGCGCAGCGTGTCCAGGAGCTCAACCGCTACCGTTCCGACTTCTTCGGCCGGCTGCGCGAGATCCTCGCCGACCGCGAGAACATTCGCATCGTCGGCGACCGCTTCGTCTTCCAGTCGGAGGTGCTGTTCCCGACCGGCTCCGACGAGATCAACGATGCCGGCAAGGTCGAGATGAAGAAGCTCGCCGATGCCGTCATCGAGCTGCAGAGGGAAATCCCGCCCGAGATCAGCTGGGTGCTGCGCGTCGACGGCCACACCGACAACAAGCCCTTGTCCGGCACCGGCCGCTATCGCGACAATTGGGAGCTGTCGACCGCCCGTGCGACCTCGGTGGTGAAGTTCCTGATCGAGAACGGCGTGCCGGCGAACCGGCTGGTAGCCGCCGGCTTCGGCGAATTCCAGCCGCTCGATCCGGCCGACACGGATGAGGCGCGCAGCAAGAATCGCCGAATTGAACTGAAGCTCACCGAACGTTGATCCGGCATCACGCGAACTCACGCGAATTTGTTCGCAGGCTCAACTCTAGCGCGCAGAAGCTCGCCGGCAAGGCCTGAAAACATTATCTTTTTTTAATTACACTCGGCGACTTGGCGGCCCTAATTTGCTGCGCAGGGCCGGGAACCGCCGGCGATGCCTCCCATCGCGACGCGACGGAACCGGACGGCCCACTAGCTCGGAAGCAGAGCGGGATGGCCGCTCCTTCCCCAGCAGGAGGACGCGCCGTCATGCGCGCTTTAACATCTCTCAAGACTGCAACTCTCGCCGCGGTTCTGATCGCCGCCCCGCTCGCCGGCGCCTACGCCGCCGGACATCACAAGGGCGCTCTCGACGCAACCGATCCAACCGACTTCACCGGACCGCGGGTGACCAGCCTGATCGAGCAGGTCCAGGGTGTGGATCAGGGCATCGCCGACGCGCGGCAAGCAAACGACATCTCGGCCTCGGAAGCGCAGCAACTGCTTATGCGCGCCGCGCACATCAGCCAGGTGGCCGAGCACGTAGCCGCTTCGGATCACGGCAGGATTCCGGCTGCGCAATATCACGACCTGCTGCGCCGTCTCGACAATGTCGACCAAAAGCTGAGAACCGATACCGGCAGCGGCTTCCTGATGGGCGACGGCGCCGACGGCGGTCACTATCCGAACGGCTGAGCGGTTTCGGTCCGCGACTGCCGTTCCGAGACCAGGAAGGGACGATCTGGCGCCCGAGGGACCTGGCCCGAGGGCGTCCTTTTTTCAGTCACCGGCCGAGCCAAAGCGCGATAATGGCAAGCACCGCAGGCAGCGTCTGGACGAACAGGATCTTGCGGCCGACGGTCGCCCCGCCATAGAGGCCGGCGACGGCAACGCAAAGCAGGAAGAACATCTTGATCTGGAACCCGCCGGTGCCGAGATAGAGCCCCCAGATCAGGCCTGTTGCAAGAAAGCCGTTATAGAGCCCCTGGTTGGCGGCGAGCACTTTCGAGGCGCTGGCGAAGTCCGGCTTGAGGTTGAACGCCTTGTGGCCGCGCGGCGTGTCCCACAGCACCATCTCCAGATAGACGATGTAGCAGTGGATCAGCGCCACCAGCCCGGTCAGGATATTGCCGATCATTGTCCCCTCCGCTCGTTGGCCCCAACCTTTGATCACGCAGCGCTGTTGCAAGGCAAGATGGGCTGATCCGGAACGGGCGGATCAGGGTTGCCAAGCTGCGCGCCTTGGTATCTTTTCGCGCCAACCCCTTTGCAGCCGGAAACCCTCCATGTCCTTCCAAAAACTCGATCTACTCGGCCATAGGCTCGAAGCGCTGGAACATGCGCTGGCCATTCTCGGCGCCGATGAGGCGACCCACATGGCGGTTGGCGGCGGCGAGAAGCGCGCCGAGGCGATGTCGGCCCTGGCCGGCATGCTGCACGCCCAGGCTACCGCGCCGGAGATCGGCGACTGGATCGCCGCCGCCGAAGCCGAACCGCTGAACGACGAGCAGCAGGCTGCGGTAAGGGAACTGCGCCGGCAATATACCAACCTCACCTGCCTGCCGGTCGAATTTGTCGAGCGCCAGACGACGGCGCGCATGCGCTCCGAGCAGCTCTGGCGTGACCTGCGCGCCAAGAATGACTGGGCGGGCTTCCTGCCGGCACTGGAAGGCGTCGTGACGCTGGTGCGGGAAGAAGCGGCGCTGCGCGCCGAGGCGCTCGGCCTCGCCCCCTATGACGCGCTGATGGAGCAGTATGATCCCGGCAACCGCGCCGCCGACATCACGCCGGTGTTTGTCGAGCTGAAGGCTTTCCTCAAGGATTTCCTGCCGCATGCGCTGGCGATGCAGGATGCGCGGCTGGCGAAGCACGCGCTCAAGCCGCTCTCCGGCAGCTACGCCGTCGAGAAGCAGCGCGAGCTTGGTCTTGCCATGATGGCGGCGGTCGGCTTCGACCTCACGCATGGCTCGCTTGCGGTGTCGCACCATCCCTTCTGCGGCGGCGTGCCGACCGATGTGCGCATCACCACCCGCTACAAGACTTCCGATTTCCTGTCGGCGCTGATGGGAGTGCTGCACGAGACCGGCCACGCGCTTTACGAACAGAACCTGCCGAAAGCCTGGTCGCACTGGCCGCTCGGCAAGGCGCGCGGCATGGCCGTGCATGAGAGCCAGAGCCTGTTCGTGGAGAAGCAGATCGGCCGCAACCCCGCCTTCTGGCGCTGGGCGCTGCCGGTTGTCGAGAAGCATCTCGGCGAAGCCTGGTCGATCGACGACATCCTGCCGCATGTCCATCATGTGGAACGCGGCTTTATCCGCGTCGACGCCGACGAGGTCACCTATCCGCTGCATGTCATCCTGCGTTACGAGCTCGAGCAAGAGCTCGTCTCAGGACGGCTGGAGGCGGCCGACCTGCCCGAGGCCTGGGATGCCAAGATGCGCGACTATCTCGGCCTGTCGACCATCGACAACCCGGCCGACGGGCCGATGCAGGACGTGCACTGGCCGGGCGCCGCCTTCGGCTATTTCCCGTCCTACACCTTGGGGGCCATGATGGCGGCACAGCAGTGGGCCGCCTTGACCAGGGAGCATCCGTCAGCCGACGGCGATCTCGCCGAGGGCGACCTCAGCGCCATCAATGAGTGGCGACGCGACAAGATCTGGTCGCAGGGCTCGCGCTGGTCGACGCCGGACCTGCTCGAGCGCGCCACCGGCGAGAAGCTCAACGCCGCCTATTTCACGGAACATTTGCGCAAGCGCTACGGCGACTGAGGCGGCCTCGCTGGCCCACCAGATCGAGCTGCGCAAAAGATGCAGTGCCGGCCTTTACTTTGGCGGGAAAGACTCTGACAAAGAGTGTTCCTTGCTTCAGTGGGCTTGAACATTGGTGGGTGGCAGTTTTCGTGAGGTCGGGTCGTTCCGTTGCCTCGGTCTGTTTTTGGCCGTACTGGCCGGTCCGATCCTTCCGGCGGATGCTGATGAGGTCGTCCGCAAAGGGCCGGAGGCGGCCTGGATCAGGTCGGTCGATGTCCCGGCGGCCGATCCGGCGCGGGCCGACCAGATCAAGAATGGCATTTCCTGGCTGCTCGCGGACGAGCAGATCATCCATCGCGACTACGGCTATGACGAGTATTCGCGCACGGTCTACAGAATAGTCGACCGTCCCGGCCTTGAGCGGGGCGCCAGCATCGATCTGCAGTTCGATCCGTCCAAGCACAAGGTCACGTTCAACCATCTGCGCATCATGCGCGACGGCGTCGTGCTGGATCGGCTCGATGACGTTAAGTTCGACATTTTCCGGCAGGAGAAGGAGGCCGAAAAGGGCGTCTATGACGGCTGGCTAACCGCTCATGTCAACATTGACGACGTGCGTGTCGGCGACATTGTCGACTATGGCGAGACCTATGAGATCACACCGCACGTCGGCAAGGGCCTGTTCTTCTACAGCTTCTCCACCGAGTGGGAAGACCCGGTGGGGCTGATCCGCACCAGCATCACCTGGCCGGCCTCGCAGCCGCTCGCGATCAAGCCGCGAGGCACCGATATCAAGCCCACCATCTCCGCGTCGGGAACGGACTCCGTCTATCTCTGGGAGATTGCCAATCCGAAGCCTGTCAAGGTGGAGGAGAACGTGCCGACGGAATTCCCGGCCTGGGGATCGATCGACATCTCGTCCACCGCCAGTTGGCAAAGCGTGATCGACGCCGTTCAGCCTTACTACAAGCCGGCCATCGCCTTCCCGCCGGCCTTTGCCGCCAAGCTCGACGAGATCGCTGCGAGGCACCCTTTGCCAGAGGATCGGATGATCCAGGCGATGCGCCTCGTCCAGGATGAGATCCGCTATGTCAGTCTCTCGATGGGCTCCGGGTCGTATATTCCGCGCGATCCGGCGACCGTCGTCCAGAGCGGCTTTGGCGACTGCAAGGACAAGGCGCTGCTGCTTACGTCGGCGCTCGCGCGGCTGGGCGTTTCTGCCCAGGTCGCGCTGGCCGATCTCGACCACGGGCGGGCGCTGGACCAGCACATGCCGGCGTTGCGCAACTTCGACCATGCCATCGTCAAGGCGACGATCGGGACCAAGGCGTACTGGCTCGACGCCACCAATTACCTGCAGGGCGGCTACGCAAGCAATTTCCCGCAGCCGGACTACGGCTTCGCCCTGCCAGTCTTTGGCAGTGGCGAGTTGGAGAAGATGCCCAGTCCGGAGCCTAAAAGCCCAACCATCAAGGTTGCCGAAGAGTTTTTCTTTCCCGACAAACCTGGTGGCCAGCTGACGCTGTCAGTGCTGTCGACCCATGAGGGCGCCGACGCCGACTACATGCGCAGCAAGCTCGCCAGCCGGTCGGTCAGCGAACTGTCCGACGCCTATCTGCAATATTACAGCAAGCGCTACCCCGGCATCGAAAGCGCCGCAAAGCTGGAAATCTTCGACAATCGTGACGGCGACATCATCAATATACGGGAGAGCTATCGGCTGCCGGCTCAAGCGCTGGCCGCCAACGATCTCGCCAAGAACTTCTCGATCAAAGCGGCCGACCTCGGCACCGACCTGCCGACCCCGACCACGGTGGATCGCGCCGGACCCGTCTCGCTTGGGTCGCCCGTTTACCGCAGGCACAGCGTGACGGTGCGCAATCTGAAGGCGAGGTTTTCCGGCGGACAGATGAAGAGTGTCGTCACGCCTTACCTTTCGCTGACGTCGTCCTGGAGCAATACGCCGACCACTTTCGAGGTGCAGTGGGATTTCCGGACGCTGGCTACGCAGGTTCCGGCCAAGGCGATCAGCGATTATCTGAAGTCGGTCAAGGACGTCGGCGACAATCTCGACTGGACATACGACTTCACCTACCAGGATGTGCCTGCGGATCCCCCAGGCAGTGATCCTGACAGGTCGCAACAACAGGTGATCACCGGGGTGCTGCTGGTCTCGATCTTCATAGGCGTGCCGCTTTTGATGGCCCTCCGTCGCAGATAGCCGCACGGCGGTTCCTGCCGAGAAGGCGCGCTCTACTCCGCCGCGCCCTTGAAGGCGCTCGCTCCGGTCTCGAACTGCAGCTTGGCGAGCCGCGCATAGGTGCCGCCCTTGGCGACAAGGCTCTGATGCGTGCCTTCCTCGACGATGCGCCCGCCTTCCATGACCAGGATGCGGTCGGCCTTGAGTACCGTCGCCAGCCGGTGGGCGATCACGATGGTGGTGCGGCCGCGCATCAGCCGCTCCAGCGCCGTCTGCACCAGCGTTTCGCTTTCGGCGTCGAGCGCCGAGGTCGCCTCGTCGAGCAGCAGGATCGGTGCGTCGCGCAGAATGGCGCGGGCGATCGCCACGCGCTGGCGCTGGCCGCCCGAAAGCGTCACACCGCGCTCGCCGACCTGGCTGTCATAGCCCTTTTCAAGCTTGCCGATGAATTCGTCGGCAAGCGCCGCCTTTGCCGCCGCCTCGATCTCGGCATCGCTGGCGCCCGGCCGGCCGAAGCCAATATTGTCGGCAGCACTGGCCGCGAAGATGGTGACGTCCTGCGCCACGATGGCGATGCGCTGGCGGATTGCGGCCGGATCGGCCTGGCGCAGATCGACGCCGTCGATGACGACACGGCCGCTCTCCGGATCGTAGAAGCGCAGGATAAGCGAGAAGACGGTGCTTTTTCCCGCGCCCGAAGGACCGACGATCGCCACCGTCTCGCCGGGCTTCACCTGGAAGCTCAGCCCATGCACGGCGGCCCGGTCCGGCCGCGCGGGATAGGAAAAGGAGACATCGTCAAAGCTGATCGCGCCCTTGGCCTTGGCCGGCAGCGGCTGCGGATCGGCGGGCGCCTGAATGGCGGGCTTCTCGGCCAGGATCTCGGTCAGACGCTCGGCGGCGCCCGCCGCCTGCGACAGCTCGCTCCACACTTCCGACAGCGCGCCGAGTGCGCCGGCGGCGAACACCGAATAGAGCAGGAACTGGCCGAGCGTGCCGGCCGACATCGTGCCGGCAAGCACGTCGCGCGAGCCGAACCAGAGCACCGCCACCACCGATGAAAAGATCATGAAGATGGCGAAGAAGGTGAGAAAGGAGCGGGCGAAGACCGACGTGCGCGCCGCCTCGAAGGCGGCCTCGACGGCGGCCGAGAAGCGCCCCGTCACCAGCTTCTCGTTGGTGAAGGCCTGCAGCGTGCGCACGGCGCCGATCTGCTCGCTGGCATAGGCAGTGGCTTCCGCCAGCGTGTCCTGCGCCAGCCGCGACTTGCGCCGCACCGAACGGCCGAAGGCGACGAGCGGCAGCACGATCAGCGGGATGGCGGCCAGTACCAGGCCGGAGAGTTTCGGGCTGGTGAAGACCATCATCGCCACGGCGCCGACGCCGAGGATGAGATTGCGCAGCGCGACCGATGCCGTGGCGCCGACCGCCGACTTCACCTGCGTGGTATCCGCGGCAAGCCGCGACACGATCTCGCCCGACTGCGAGCGATCGAAAAAGGCCGGCGAGAGCGTCGTGACATGGGAGAAGACATCGCGGCGGATGTCGGCGACGACCCGCTCGCCGAGCGTGATGACGAAGTAGTAGCGGCTGGCGGACGCCGCCGCCAGCACGGCCGCCATCAGCACCAGCGCGGCGAAATACTCGGCAATGAAGGTAGTGCCCGCCGCCTGGAAGCCGTGATCGATCATGCGCCGCACGGCCATCGGCAGGGCCAGCGTCGTCCCTGCTGCAACGATCAGCGATATGATCGCGCCGACCGCCAGTTTGCGGTACCGCATGACGTACGGAAAAAGGTTCCTGAGCGGCCGGACCGAGCGCCTGCGCTCGTCACCACTGACACCAATATCCGCCATGAGCGTTTCCTCTGGCCGCGTGTTCGTCATGCGCTTCAATATGCGCCTGCCGCGGCCTTGTGATTCAATTCCGGCTGATGTATAGGCTCGCCGACCGTTTTAGAAGCCGTGGCTTTTCATTAGCTGCGGCTTCGAGTTTTAAAAAGGGGCGCATCGACGCAGGCCATCGGCCCGTCACCAGCGCCGGCAAGCCAGGAACACGACAATGAAGGCCGATATCCATCCCGACTACCACACCATCAAGGTCGTCATGACCGACGGCACCGAATACCTGACCCGCTCGACCTGGGGCAAGGAAGGCGACACGATGAACCTCGACATCGACCCGACCACGCACCCGGCCTGGACCGGCGGCCAGCAGACCCTGCTCGACCGCGGCGGCCGCCTGTCGAAGTTCAAGAAGCGTTTCGAAGGTTTCGGCCTCTAAGCCTTTCTAAACGTGTCGCAGATCAAAACCCGCCTCCGAGGCGGGTTTTTTGTTGGCCACAGACGCTGCGGGAAACCCGACCAGGTTGTACCTACCCTTCCACCAGCTCCCGCAGCGCCATGCGCTTATAGGCCGCGACCAGCCTGTCGCCCTCCTCCCGGTCGACGGAGATCGCCAGCCGCATGACCGCCTCGCCCATCTGCCAGACTAGCAACGCCGCCGTCTCCATCGCCACGGTATCTGCGCCGGGACGCAACCGCTTCAGCGCCGCGACGAGGAATCGGGCATTGGCCCGGCTGTCGGCCAGTTCGAGTTCGCGCAAGGCCTTGTCGGCCTGCGTGCCCGACCAGATGTCGCGCATCACCGGTTCGGCCAGGAACATCCCGTAATAGATGTCGACCAGCTCCGAAAACGCCTGCTTCAGCCCTTCGGCGTCGCTGACGTCCTTCAACGCCGCCGAAATGCAGGCCTGGCTTTCGGCGGTGTAGCGCTCGGCCAGCGCCCAGACGATCGCCCGCTTGTCGGGAAAGAACTGGTAGAGCGAGCCGATCGACACCCCTGCTCTTTCCGCCACCTCGCCCATGCGCATGGCATCGCTGCCTTGCTCGGCGATCAGCGCCGAGGCAGCGGCAAGCATCCGCTCGACCCGCTCGCGGCTGCGCTGCTGCGTCGGCGCTCGCCGGGGCATTGCGATTTCCTTGTCGAGCTTCGCGGCTACCCTGCCTTGCATGAGCTTCCTCCGAAAGATCCTCGAGAAACTGGCTTGACTCACAAAATACGAGCGGTTATCACGTTTTGCAAACATGAGGATTACTCATATTAAGAAAACGAGGAGATCGAGATGACCGACACGTCACGGAAACCGATTTTGATCCTGGGCGGCACCGGCAAGACCGGCCGGCGGCTGGCCGAACGGCTGACCGCCCGCAGTATCCCGGTGCGGATCGGCTCCCGCGCAGGCACGCCTCCCTTCGACTGGTCGGACAAGAAAACCTGGGGCGCGGCCCTCGACGGCGTCGGCGCCGTCTACATCAGCTACTATCCTGACATCGCGGTGCCGGGCGCCGCCGAAACTGTCGAGGCGTTGGCCAAACTTGCCGTCGAGCGCGGCATCAAGCGGCTGGTGCTGCTCTCCGGTCGCGGCGAGACGGAGGCTCAGCGCGCCGAGGAAATGGTCAAGGTCTCCGGTGCCGATTGGACGATCCTGCGCTGCTCATGGTTCTCGCAGAATTTCAGCGAAGGCTTCCTCATCGAATCCATACTCGAAGGCGAAGTCGCCCTGCCGGTCGGCGCTGTCGGCGAACCCTTCGTCGATGTCGACGATATCGCCGATGTCGCCGAAGCCGTGCTGACGGAGCCGGGCCATGCCGGCCAGCTTTACGAACTCACCGGCCCGCGTCTGCTGAGCTTTGCTCAGGCCGTCGCCGAAATCGGCAAAGCCACTGGCCGCGACATCCGCTATCGGCGGATCTCGCATGCCCAATTCACCGAAACGGTGGCTGCGCACAACCTGCCGCCGGAATTCGCCTGGCTGCTCAACGAGCTCTTCACCGAGGTGCTCGACGGCCGCAACGAATCGCTGACCGACGGCGTGCAGCGCGCGCTCGGCCGCCGGCCGAAAGACTTCTTCGCCTATGCAATCGAAACCGCAGCCAGCGGCGTCTGGAGTAACTGAGATGATGAAAATTCTTCCCGCCCTCGCCTTCATTGCCGCGATCGGCTCTGGCGTGGTCGGCGGCGCTTCTTCGCCTTTTCCAATTTCGTCATGGCAGCACTTGCCAGGCTGCCCGTCCCAGCCGGCATCGCAGCGATGAATTCGATCAACATCACCGTAATTACGCCCGCCTTCATGACGGCGCTTTTCGGCACCGGCCTCATCTGCCTGGTGCTGATTGCCGCCGTCATCATGGGCTGGAGCCAATCGGGCTCGTACTGGCTGCTTGCCGGCGCCGTAATCTATCTCGTCGGCAACCCGATCGTGACCATGGTGTTCAACGTACCGCTCAACGACGCCCTGGCCGCCGTCGACCCGGCCAGCAGCAACGGCGCCGCCGTGTGGGCGAACCATCTGCGCCAATGGGCGATGTGGAACCACGTCCGCACCATCACCGCGATCGTGGCGATGGCCTGCTTCATCCTGGCGCTGATTTGAAGAGAGCGGCCAGCGGATAAAACACCACCTCAGGCGGGGTCCGTCTTCTTGTGCGTCTTGCGGTCGGCGTGTCCCAGATCGCGCTCCGGGTCGATGACATCCCGGACCAGTTGCTTGAGCTTCGCCGCGTCCGGAAAACCGCCGTCGCGCTTGCGCTCCCAGATAAGCTGGTCGTTGCAGGAGATCGTGAAGATGCCGCCGGTGCCTGGCACCAGCGTCACCTCGCCGAGATCGGTGCCGAAGGTCGAGAGCAGCTCCTGTGCCATCCAGCCGGCTCTGAGCAGCCACTGGCATTGCGTGCAGTAGGTGATGCGGACGGCGGGCAGCGGCTTCTCGCTCATGTCGGATCGAGTTCCGCTCATACGGTCAGCCGATCAGGCCGCGCTGAGCTTGGCCATGGTTTCGTCGTCGACCTCGAAATTGGCGTAGACGCTCTGCACGTCGTCGTCGTCCTCAAGAGTGGCGACCAGCTTCATCAGCGACTGCGCCCGTTCTTCATCGACCGGCACGTTGTTCTGCGGCTGCCAGATCGGCTTCACCGACTCCGCTTCGCCGAGCGCGGCTTCGAGCGACTTCGATACCTCGCCGAGATTTTCGAAGCTGCAATAGACGGTGTGGCCTTCCTCGTCCGACTCGACGTCGTCAGCACCGGCCTCGATCGCGGCTTCCATCACCTTGTCCGCGCTGCCGGCCGAAGCCGGGTAATAGATCTCGCCGACGCGGTTCCACATGAACGACACCGAGCCGGTTTCGCCGAGCGCCCCGCCGGCCTTGGTGAAGGCGGCGCGCACATTGGACGCCGAGCGGTTGCGGTTGTCGGTCAGCACCTCGACGATCAGCGCCACGCCGCCGGGGCCATAGCCCTCATAGCGCACGGCCTCGTAGTTCTCGGCATCGCCGGCGGAGGCCTTGTTGATGGCGCGCTGGATGTTGTCCTTCGGCATCGACACCGCCTTGGCGTTCTGCACCGCAAGGCGCAGCCGCGGGTTCATCGCCGGGTCCGGCGTGCCGGTCTTGGCGGCGACGGTGATTTCGCGTGCCAGCTTGGAAAACATTTTCGACCGCACCGCATCCTGGCGGCCTTTCCGGTGCATGATGTTCTTGAACTGCGAATGGCCAGCCATGGCACCCCTGTCGTGTTCGGCTAGAGCATTTCTCGGCCGGGCGCGATCACCCGGCATCGGCAAATGCTCGAATTCAAAATTTCAGAACGCTGCAAGCGTGCCTGCGAAGGCCCGCGGCGCTCTCTGTCGGAATGGCCGGCTTATAGATAAATCGGCTCAATTCGTCCAGCCGGACCGTCGACCCTGACGGCGGACAGACCGAGATTGCCCTTGCAGCGCGGCATCATCCCTCCAGATCCGACTTCAGCCGGTCGAGGATGCTGATCGCATGGCCCGCATATTGGCCGATCCAGCGGTCGTGGATCTGCCTGATCGGCAGCGCGTTGAGATGGTTCCAGCGCTCGCGCCCCTCGCGCCTAGCCACGACCAGATCGGCCTCTTCCAGCACCTTCAGATGCATCATGACCGTGCAGCGATCCATGTCCGGGAAAGCCTCGCAGAGCGCCCCGGTGGTCTGCGGCTGATCCTTGAGCCGGTCGAGCAACTCGCGCCGGCGCGAGTGCGCCAAGGCCTTGAAAACACGATCGTCCGAGGTTTGGCTTGACATGTTATGTTTCTATAACATATTGTTTCACGAGGCAAGGAAGGAGCTGTGGATATGTCTCTTGGATTCAGGATTTCCGGACGCATCGGCAAGCCGGTCGCCGAAGTCTTCGACGCCGTGGTCAACCCGACGAAGCTCAGCGGCTATTTCACCATCATTGGCGGCGCCTCCGCTCCGCTGGTCGCCGGCACCACCGTCACCTGGTGGAAGACGGTGCCGGTCGAGGTCGACGAGGTGATCAAGGATAGGCGCATCGTGCTGCGCTGGGACGCGGCCGACACTGACGGCAAGCCGGCCTACAAGACACGCATCGAGATGAATTTCGAGCCGTTGGACGACGGCGGCACCTTCGTCACCATCGCCGAGGCCGGCTGGCACGAAGGCGAGGTCGGACTGAAGAAATCCTACCTCAATTGCGAGGGCTGGTCGCAGATGCTCGCCTGCATGAAGGCGTATCTCGAATACGGCATCAATTTGCGCGACGGCTATTATCGCGCCGAGATGAAAGGCGAGCCGGCCAACGAGACCAATATTTGACTCCCTTTGAGCGAGGAGGCCCGGCCGTGAAGGTAACGCCGTTCCTGATGTTCGAAGGTCAGGCCGAGGAGGCCATGACCCTCTATTGCGACACCGTTCCAGAAAGCCGCGTTGTCGACGTCACACGCTATGGCGCCGGTGAGGACGGACCCGAAGGCACGCTCAAGCTGGCCCGCGTCGTGATCGGCGGCACGGAGGTCATGGTCTTCAACAGCCCCGTGCATCACGCCTTCTCCTTCACGCCGTCGTTCTCGCTCTTCGTCGACTGTTCCTCCGAGGAGGAGCTCGATCGCATTGTCGGGGTGCTGGCCAAGGACGGCGCGTTTCTGATGCCGACCGACGATTACGGCTTCAGCCGCCGTTTCGCTTGGCTCAACGACCGCTTCGGCGTTTCCTGGCAGATCAACCTGCCCTAGCTTAATGCCCGCCGCCGGACCGCTGCTTCTTTCGACGTCGCGCCAGCATGTTGAGGCCCTCGACCAGCGCGGAAAAACCCATGGCGGCGTAGATGTAGCCCTTGGGCACGTGATAGCCCATGCCGTCGGCAATCAGCGTCATGCCGATCATCAGCAGGAAGCCGAGCGCCAGCATCACGATTGTGGGGTTCTTGGCGATAAAGTTGGCGAGCGGCGTCGCCGCCAGCATCATCACGCTCACCGCCACGATGACAGCGATGTACATGATGGCGATCTCGTCGGTCATCCCGACGGCGGTGATGATGGAATCGATCGAGAAGACGAGGTCAAGCAGCAGGATTTGGAAGATCGCGCCGGCCAGGCTCATCTGCAGTGTGCCGCCCATCATCGAGTCCTGATGATCCTGCGGATCGACCGTGTGGTGGATTTCCTTGGTCGCCTTCCAGACAAGGAACAGGCCGCCGGCGATCAGGATCAGGTCGCGCCAGGAAAAGCCATGCCCGAACGCCGTGAACACCGGTGTCGTCAATTGCACGATGATCGAGATCGTGGCGAGCAGCACCAGCCGCATGCCCAGTGCCGCCGAGATGCCGAGTTTGCGGGCGCGGGCGCGCTGCGCTTCCGGCAGCTTGTTGGTCAGGATCGAGATGAAGATCAGGTTGTCGATGCCGAGCACCACCTCCAGCACCACCAGCGTCAGCAGCGCGATCCAGGCTGTGGGATCGGAGACAAAGGCAAAGTGCGGCGCCAGGAACTCGACAAGCTGCATGGAGGTCGTCCCCTCTACGATCTAGAGCAGTTTTCGCGGGTTTCGTCGCCAGTTAGGTACGACCGGTGCTCATATCAATATCATGACCAGAAGGACGGCGCGGTTTCCTCGAGTCTCGGCCCGCGGCGAAACGGCGCGATCTTCTCGGCGAGCCCGGTGCGGTCGGAAATTTCCACGCCGACGCCGCACAGCGTCGCCGGTCCATTCGCGGCCTCGAAACGACCTTTCGGCACTTTCGACAGGAAGCGGTTGAGCGGCTCTTCCTTGTCCATGCCAAGCGAGGAATCATAGTCGCCGCACATGCCGGCGTCCGAAATATAGGCGGTGCCGCCGTTGAGTATCTGATGATCGGCGGTCGGCTGGTGCGTGTGGGTGCCGACCACAAGGCTGGCACGGCCGTCGACGAAATGCGCGAAGCACATCTTTTCCGAAGTCGCCTCGGCATGGAAATCAATCACTACCGCGTCGGCCTGTTCGCCAAGCGGACAGGCGGCAAGCTCGCGCTCGCCGGCCTGGAACGGATCGTCGAGCTCGGGATGCATGAAGACGCGCCCCATGATGTTGGCGACCAGCACCCGCGCGCCGTTCCTGGCGATATAGACGCCGGAACCACGCCCCGGCGTGCCCTTGGGAAAATTGGAGGGGCGCAGGAAGCGCTCCTCGCGCGGCGCGAAGACCAGCGCGTCGCGCTGGTCCCAGACATGGTTGCCGGTGGTGACGACATCCGCGCCCGCCGCGAGCGTCTCGCGAAAAATCTCCTCGGTGATGCCGAAGCCGCCGGCGGCGTTCTCGCCATTGACGATGACGAAGTCGAGCTTGAAGTCGGATATCAAGCCCGGCAGCTGTTCCCACACCGCCGTGCGCCCAGTTTTTCCAACCATGTCGCCGAGGAAGAGAAGTCTCATACGATCCCGCGTCGAAAGTCCGCCAAGCAAAAGCTGCATGACTTTCCGCAAAAGATCATGCGTTTCTCAACCGCTTTTCTACAATTGCGGCGTGAACCGGCGCAACCCGCTCCCGGTGAGTATTTCCGGGATGATCACATGATGGTCTTATACGGCACCACCGCCTCGTCCTAGCAGCCGAAGGCGACGTCTAACGCACGCTCCGTCCGCGCAGCCAGAAAAACCAAACGTAGAAGACGGTGAAGCCGCCGGTACCTGCAAGGATCAACAGCATGCCGCGCCAGCCCTTCATTCCGGCGGTATCGAGGGTCGATGGATCGCCAGGGTCGTAGTAGAATTTCACCTTGTCGCCGATCGACGCCTCGTGGAGACCGACAAGGTTTCCCTTTCCGGACCAGGTCATCGGCACGTCGTCAACCACATAGGCGAGGGCGACATTGATGCGCTCTATGGCGAGGCCATTTTTGTGCATTTCAGTGAAAGGACTGACATCCGTCACGGTAGCGACCGTCTGCCCCCAGGCGGCTTGGTGGTACAGGGTGGTTCCGGTGATATGCAATCCCATCGCAAACAGTGCTGCCGCGATCAGAGCAAACGGCATCAGGATGAATCGCATGAAGACAAATCCCCTTGCTAACCTCAACTTGGATTGGATAGCAGGAATACTGTTGGATAGGTATTGGAATCGCGCGAAGCGGATCGGAATATTCTAAGAGGCGGTAAACCGGCGTAACCCGCTCTCGGTGAGTATTTCCGGGATGATCACGTCATGGTTCTCATCCGGCACTTGCGCCACCTCCTGGCAGTCGAACGCAATGCCGATCAGCCGCGGCGGCAGCCCTTTGTCGGCCAGCCTGGCGATCGCCCGGTCGTAATAGCCGGCGCCGTAGCCGATCCGGTGGCCGCGCGCGTCGAACGCCGCGAGCGGAACAAACATGAGCGAGGGGTCGAGCTCTTCGGCCTCCTCGTGCGGTCCGACCGTGCCGAAACCCATCTCGACCATTGGCGCGCCGCGCACCAGCTCGCGGAAGACGATGATTGTCTTGTCGAGGATCGCCGGCAGGCAAAGCCTGGCGCCTTTCTCGCGCAGCGCGAACATCAGCGGCCGCACATCGACCTCGGAGCGCATCGGCCAGAAGCCGGAGACGATCTGGCCCGGTTCGACAGCGATCTGGTCACGCGCCGTCTCAGCCATTTCGAGCGCGATCTCGACCCGCCAGAATTCGTCCAGCGCATCCCGCCGCGCCAGAGCTTCCTTGCGAAGCTGTTTTTTCAGGTCTTTTGATGAGGTCATGCGCAGACCTTAGAAAAGGTCGTATCCGGACGAAGTTGCAGGAGCGACGCCTTCTACCGCATCAAATTCAAAAACGGGAGAGTGGCGATCCACACAACCGGTGGAGAGGTCGATCCCGGGTGCCTACAAAGTAGGTGGGCGCCGTGTGAGAAAACCCACGGGTCTTCCCAGGGACAGCTCCCTAAGGATCGATAAGGCCCCGGGGATAAGTTTCTCCTGCCGGGAAGCGCAGACCGCCAAAACCAATATAGGCCCATGGTTGACCGAGCGCCAGAAGGACACCGCTCCAAGCGGCCGCAAATCTGCGTCATGAGCCTTGCGGCGTTGCCATGCCTTGCACAGCCTGGCCAGCGTCCTTAGGGTCGCGGCCCAACGATCAGGAGAAGAAATGCGTTTCGAAGGCACCGCGGCTTACGTCGCCGATAAGGATTTGATGGTGGCGGTCAACGCCGCGATCGCTCTGGAGCGACCGTTGCTGGTCAAGGGCGAGCCGGGCACCGGCAAGACCGAACTCGCCCGTCAAGTGGCGGCGGCGCTCGGCCTCGATCTCATCGAATGGAATGTCAAATCGACCACCAAGGCGCAACAGGGCCTCTACGAGTATGACGCCGTCTCGCGGCTGCGCGACAGCCAGCTCGGCGACGACCGGTTCAGCGACATCAAGAACTACATCAAACGCGGCAAGCTGTGGGACGCCTTCGCGGCACCGAAAAAGGTCGTTCTCCTGATCGACGAGATCGACAAGGCCGACATCGAATTCCCCAACGATCTTCTGCAGGAACTCGACCGGATGGAGTTCTTCGTCTACGAGACCGGCGAGACCATCCGCGCCGAATTTCGGCCGATCGTCATCATCACCTCCAACAACGAGAAGGAGCTGCCGGACGCCTTTCTGCGCCGCTGCTTTTTCCACTACATCCGCTTCCCCGATATCGAGACGCTGCACCGGATCGTCGACGTGCATTATCCCGGCATCAAGCAGAATCTCGTGCGGGCCGCGCTTACCCAGTTCTACGAGATCCGCGACGTGCCCGGGCTGAAGAAGAAACCATCTACCTCCGAAGCGCTCGACTGGATCCGACTGCTGGTCGCCGACGACATCGCGCCGGAGGATCTGCGCGCCGATCCGAAGAATATGTTGCCGAAGCTGCATGGGGCGCTGCTCAAGAACGAGCAGGACGTGCACCTCTTCGAACGCTTGGCCTTCATGGCCAGGCGCCAGCAATAGGCTTGGCAGCAATAGCGCTTTGTCCGTCTGTGGACCGTTGCCGACAGGCGGCGGTTGCCGCAGCTTCCGACCAAAACGTTGGAGGAAAACATGTCCGAGATCACCGTCCGCCCGCTTGCCCAGTCCGACCGCTCCGACTGGCGCCGGCTATGGACCGCCTACCTCACCTTCTACGAGACCAAGCTGCCGGACGAGGTCTACGACGTCACCTGGAAGCGCCTGTTCACGCCTGGCGAGTTCGAGCCGAAAGGCTTTATCGCCACGCTTGAGGGCAAGGCCGTCGGCGTGACCCACTATCTCTACCACCGCTCCTGCTGGTCCGAGGTCAACACCTGCTATCTGCAGGATCTGTTCGCCGACCCCGAAGTGCGCGGCAAGGGCATCGGCGCGGCGTTGATCAAAGCGGTGCAGGACGAGGCCGGCAAGATCGGCGTGAAGAACGTCTACTGGATGACGCACGAGACCAACGCCACCGCGCGCCGGCTGTACGACCATGTGGCGCGGCGCACGGGCTTCATCGAGTACGATCTGTTGTGAAACGGTTGAAACCGGTCCAGCTGCGCAATATATTGCGCATTGGAAAGCCGCCGTGCCGCTGATTGAGACTAACACGCGCTAGATCATAGCGCGGCTTTTGCGCGACGGCTGGTCGAGCGTCGGAGGCGGCAAGCACGACAAATACGAGCACCCGGGAAAACCGGATGTGACCATCATCGTGCCGCGGCACCGCGAGCAATCTCCGGGCGTTGCACGCTCGATCGCCAAGCTCGCCGGATGGATTTGAGGCCTGATCGCATGACGCATTACATCGGAGTTCTGGACGGCGCAGATAATGTCTGGGGAATCCGGGTCCCCGACCTCCCGGGCTGCCATGGCGGCGGCGCCAGCCCCGAGGAGGCGATTGCCGATGCAACATCGGCGATACGCGAATGGGCCGAAACTCGGTTGGCAAAGCACGTCTCGTTACCCGAAGCACGAACGGTGGCGGACTTGTTACGATCAGGTGAGATCGATAGCGCCGCAGGCGAGTCTGCCGTCATGATCCCGCTGCTGATCGACTCCGGTCGGTCAGTCCGGGCAAACCTGTCATTGGACGCGGGTCTACTTGCGGCGATCGATACTGAAGCCAGCCGCCGGGGCCTGACGCGCTCTGCCTTCATTGCGAGTGCCGCGCGTGAAAAGATCGAGGGGCAGAGATAGCCGTCTGGCGATGTTCATCCCCTTCTTCCTTGAACTGAAAGCCGCGCGGGTTCCCGTTTCGCTCCGGGAGTATCTGACGCTGCTGGAAGGCCTGGAAGCTGGGCTGGTCGACTACGACGTCGAGGGTTTTTACTACCTCGCGCGCTCGGCCCTGGTGAAGGACGAGCGCCACATCGACCGTTTCGATCAGGTGTTCGCGCATGTCTTCAAGGGCGTCGAAGCGCTCGCCGGCCCGGACGCTGTCGACGTCGCCAACATTCCCGAGGAATGGCTGCGCCGGCTCGCCGAAAAGCACCTGAGCGACGAGGAGAAGAAGCTGGTCGAGGCGCTGGGCGGCTTCGACAAGCTGATGGAGACGCTGAAGCAGCGCCTGGAGGAGCAGAAGGGCCGGCACCAGGGCGGCTCGAAATGGATCGGCACCGGCGGCACCTCGCCCTTCGGCGCCTATGGCTACAATCCGGAAGGCGTGCGCATCGGCCAGCACGAAAGCCGCCACCGTCGCGCAGTGAAAGTCTGGGACAAGCGCGAGTTCAAGAACTTCGACGACGCGATCGAGCTCGGCACCCGCAACATCAAGGTGGCGCTGAAGCGGCTGCGGCGCTGGGTGCGCGAGGGCGCCGAGGAAGAGTTCGACCTGCCCGGCACCATCCACGCCACCGCCGAGCACGGCTATCTGGACGTGAGAACCCGGCCGGAGCGGCGCAACGCGGTGAAGCTCCTGATGTTCTTCGACGTCGGCGGCTCGATGGATGGTCACGTCAAAACCGTCGAGGAGCTGTTCTCCGCCGCGCGCGCCGAATTCCGCCAGCTCGAGTATTACTACTTCCACAACTGTCTTTACGAGCGCGTCTGGAAGGACAATCGCCGCCGCCTGGCCGAGACGATCCCCACCTTCGACCTCATCCACAAATATGGGCCGGACTATAAGGTGATCGTGGTCGGCGACGCCTCGATGAGCCCTTACGAAATTGCGCATCCCGGCGGCTCGGTCGAGCACTGGAACCCGGAGGCCGGCGGCGTCTGGCTCGGTCGGCTGCTGCAGCAGTGGCCGAACGCGGTCTGGTTGAACCCTGAGGCTGAGAAGAACTGGCGCTACACCCATTCCATCGCGATGATCAGCGACATCTTCGGCGGCCGCATGTTCCCGCTGACGCTTGCCGGGCTCGAAGCGGCAACGAAGCAGCTATCGAGGAAGCATTGAGTGTGACAGTAATTCGCGGACCAGCGGCGATTGCGATGTCAGTCCCAGCGCTGGTCAGTGGTGTAACAAACACCTATCTTCGTGCGAACATGACATGCCAACCAACAACGAGCCGCCAAGGCCGAGGAGATTTCATGGACACCCACGCCTATCCCGTCACCCGCACCGATGCCGAGTGGCGCGCCCGGCTGACGCCGGAGCAGTATGCCGTCATGCGCAACCACGGCACCGAGCGTCCCGGCAGTTGCGCCCTGCTCTACGAGAAGCGCGCCGGCACTTTCTTCTGCGTCGGCTGCGACCAGCCGCTGTTCGAATCCAAGCTGAAGTTCGAGAGCGGAACCGGCTGGCCGAGCTTCAACAATCCGGTCCCGGGCTCGATCGAGACCACCGTCGACCGCAGCTACGGCATGGTCCGCACCGAGTGCCACTGCTCGCGTTGCGGCAGCCATCTCGGCCATGTCTTCGAGGACGGTCCGCCGCCGACCGGCCTGCGCTATTGCATCAACGGCGTGTCGCTGCGCTTCGAGCCGGCGGCCTGACAGCCAGTTCGTGGTAGCTTTGTAAGGGCGGCTTCGGCCGCCCTTTTTCGATTCAGACGACGACCGTCGCGATCAGCCAGAGCGCCGAGCCCAGCATCATCAACTGCGCCTTGAACCCGCCGGCCGTTTCCGCCGTCCGCCAGACGGCAAGGGCGAGAAAGATGTTGTAGGGGGCGGGAAGGAAATGCACCGTGAGCACCAGCCAGAGCGGCAGCTTCAGCCCAAGCAGGACAAGCGCCAGCCCGGACGAAGCGATGTTGATCGCCGTGCCGGCGAGCAGCATGTCGCGCCAGAACAGCCGGTCGAGCGGCACAATGCCTTGCCAGCGCGAGCGGAAGAAGCCGGCAACCATCTGTGCTCTACTCCTGCCTCAGCACTTGGGTGACGGCTTGCTCGAAGCGCGAGCATTCCGTCGCCAGCCAGTCGGCCATGGCCGGCCAATTGTCCTCGGCAAAGCAGTTGACCCGCCACTGCGAATTTATGCCGAGATTCTGCGCGCTCTGCTCCGGCCTGAGCTTCAGCCGCGCCTCGATCGCCGGTTGGAATGGCATCAGCCGCGTCCAGACCTCCGTCGCGCCGAGCTTCTCGTTGCGGCCGAAGAAGACGCCGACCACGTTCTCGCTTGGCGCGACATACATGGACAGCACCAGGGCGAACTCCGGCATTCCGCGCTGCCAGAACCATGGCCCGCGTCGCGCCAGCCGCGCCCTTTCTTCCGGGTGCCGTTCGGCGAACAGCGCCCAGAACCCGCGATGCCGGAACTCCGAAGCGCGATGGCCGCCGAAGTCGAACTCACTCATGGCCGTCCCTAGAGTCAATTCCAGGAAAGTGTAGCGGTTTCCGTCCGGAATTGCGCAAAAGCAAATGGTTGGAGCAGTTCAGCGATTCCAGCAAAACGCTGAACTGCTCTAGCCGCGAGGCTTAGACCATGCCGAGCGCGGCCTTGTACAGATCGAGGATCGACTCCTCCTCCTGGCGCTCGGCCTGATCCTTCTTGCGCAGCCGGACGATGGTGCGGATCGCCTTGGTGTCGAAGCCGGTGCCCTTGGCCTCGCCATAGACGTCCTTGATGTCGTCGGAAATCGTCTTCTTTTCTTCCTCGAGCCGCTCGATGCGCTCGATGATGGCGCGCAGCTGGCCGGCGGCTACAGTCTGGCTGGTCTCGGTGATCTCGTCGGCCATTTTTTCTCTCCGCGTTTTTTTGCGCCACGGCGATTCCCGCCCGGCAAAATTGGAGCGGGTTCGATGCCCGAGCAGGCGCGGCGGGTCAAGACATTATCGATGCGGCATGAAGGGTTGGAGCACCCCAGGCTGTGCTGAGATTCTGGTCAGGCCGAGCCGGAGTCGAAGACGGGCGCGAAGCGGGCGAGAACGGTTGTTCCGAGAACCGGAGCCGAGCGTGCTTGGAGTACGTGGGCACGGGCCTAAGCTGGCCGTAGCCTTAACTGCGACGTGCCTGGTGAGTGCTTCGGCGGCGAAGGCCGGAACCCCAGGAAGCCGGCGTTTGCAGGCCGGCCTCACCTGAAGATCAGCACATTCAGCCAAAGGCGATGAGCAAATCCTTCGCATCGATCTGGTCGCCGGCCTTGACCAGCACCTCTGCCACCACGCCGTCGCGCTCGGCGTGCAACGCGGTCTCCATCTTCATCGCCTCGATCGAGAGCAGCACGTCGCCCGCCTTGACCGCCTGGCCTGGCATCACGGCAAGAGCCGACACCACGCCCGGCATCGGCGCCCCGACATGCGCCTCGTTGCCCGGCTCGGCCTTGCGCCGCGCCTTGGCGGCCGAAGCGCCATGCGCGCGGTCCGGCACCTTCACGCGACGCGGCTGGCCGTTGAGCTCGAAGAAGACGGTGACCATGCCTTTTTCGTCGACGTCACCGAACGCCTGGCAGCGTATCACCAGGGTCTTGCCCTTCTCGATGTCGACGAAGATCTCGTCTTCCGACTTCATGCCGTAGAAATAGGTCGGCGTCGGCAGCACGCTGACCGGGCCATAGGTCTCCTGAGCGGCGGCGAAGTCGGTGAAGACTTTCGGATACATCAGCCAGGAGGCGAATTCGAACTCGGTGAGCTTGCGCTCGAGCTTCTCCTCGATCTCCTTGCGGCTGGCCTTGAGGTTCGCCGGCTTGAGCAGCGAGCCCGGCCGGACGGTGATCGGCTTTTCGCCCTTCAGCGCCTTCTTCTGCAGCGCTTGCGGCCAACCGCCCGGCGACTGGCCGAGATCGCCGCGCAGCATCGAGACGACCGAATCCGGGAAGGCGATGTCCTTCGCCGGGTTCTCGACATCGGCGACTGTGAGGTCCTGGCTCACCATCATCAGCGCCATGTCGCCGACCACTTTCGACGACGGCGTCACCTTGACGATGTCGCCGAACATCAGATTGACGTCGTGATAGGCCTGCGCCACCTCGTGCCAGCGCGTTTCGAGCCCAAGCGAGCGCGCCTGTTCCTTGAGATTGGTGAACTGGCCGCCCGGCATCTCGTGCAGATAGACTTCCGAGGCCGGTCCCTTGAGGTCGCTTTCAAAGGCGGCGTATTGGTTGCGAACCGCTTCCCAGTAGAACGAGATGTGGCGGATCCACTGCGGGTCGAGGCCGGGGTCGCGCTCGGTGCCCTTGAGCGCCTCGACGATCGAGCCGAGGCAAGGCTGCGAGGTGTTGCCGGAGAACGAATCCATCGCCGCGTCGATGGCGTCGACGCCGGTCTCGACCGCCGCCAGCACCGTCGCCGCCGACAGGCCGGAGGTATCATGCGTGTGGAAATGGATCGGCAGGTCGGTCTCTTCGCGCAGCGCCTTGAACAGCACGCGCGCCGCCGAGGGCTTCAACAGGCCCGCCATGTCCTTGACGGCGATGATATGCGCGCCGGCCGCTTCCAGTTCCTTCGCCAGCCCGACATAATATTTCAGGTCGTATTTGGCGCGCGCCGGATCGAGTATGTCGCCGGTGTAGCACATCGCCGCTTCGATCAGCTTGCCCTCGGCACCCACCGCGTCCATCGCGACCCGCATGTTCTCGACCCAGTTCAAGCAGTCGAAGACGCGGAACAGGTCGACGCCGCCGGCGGCTGCCTGTTTGACGAAATGCTGCACGACATTGTCGGGATAGTTGGTGTAGCCGACGCCGTTGGCGCCGCGCAGAAGCATCTGCAGCAGAAGATTGGGGGCTGCCTCGCGCACTCTGCTCAGACGCTCCCACGGATCCTCGGTGAGGAAGCGCATGGCGACGTCGAAAGTGGCGCCGCCCCAGCATTCCAGTGAGAGCAGTTGCGGCAGCGCCCGCGCATAGGTGCCGGCGATGCCGGCGATGTCGTAGGTGCGCATGCGGGTGGCGAGCAGCGACTGGTGTCCGTCGCGCATCGTCGTGTCGGTAACGAGCACCTGGGCTTGCTCGCGCATCCATGCCGCGAACTTCTGAGGCCCAAGCGCGTCGAGCCGCTGCTTGCTGCCGTCCGGCACCTTGCCGTTGAGATAGGGCACCACAGGCGCCGCCGCATCCGCCTTCGGCATTGGCCGTCCGCGCGTCTCGGGGTGGCCGTTGACACTGACGTCGGCGAGATAGTTGAGCAGCTTGGTGGCGCGGTCCTGCCGCTTGACCTGCTCGAACAGCTCCGGCGTCGTGTCGATGAACTTGGTGGTGTAGGAATTGTCGGCGAAGCTCGGGTGGTTGATGATCGCTTCGAGGAAGGTGAGATTGGTGGCGACGCCGCGGATGCGGAACTCGCGCAATGCCCGGTTCATGCGCGCGATCGTCTCGGCCGGCGTCGGCGCCCAGGCCGTCACCTTTTCGAGCAGCGGATCGTAGAACCGGGTTATGACCGCGCCCGAATAGGCGGTGCCGCCGTCGAGGCGGATGCCGAAGCCGGTGGCGCCGCGATATGCGGTGATGCGCCCGTAATCGGGGATGAAATTGTGTTCCGGGTCCTCGGTGGTGATGCGGCACTGCAGGGCGTGGCCGTTGAGCTTGATGTCCTTCTGCGCCGGCACGCCGGATTCCGGCGTGCCGATGGCGAAGCCGTCGAGGATGTGGATTTGCGCCTTTACGATATCGATGCCGGTCACCATCTCGGTGACCGTATGCTCGACCTGGATGCGCGGGTTGACCTCGATGAAATAGAACTTGCCGGTGTCGGCGTCCTGCAGGAACTCGACGGTGCCGGCGCCGATATAGCTGGTCTCGCGCGCGATCTTCAGCGCGTAGCCGCAGAGTTCCTCGCGCAGTTTCTCGCTGAGGTAGGGAGCCGGCGCACGTTCGACGACCTTCTGGTTGCGGCGCTGGATCGAACAGTCGCGCTCGAACAGATGCACGGCATTGCGCTGCGTGTCGCCCAGCACCTGCACCTCGACATGGCGGGCGCGCTCGATCAGCTTTTCGAGATAGACCTCGTCCTTGCCGAAGGCGGCCTTCGCCTCGCGCTTGCCTTCCATGACTTCGCGCGCGAGGTCGGCTTCAGCGCGGATGGCGCGCATGCCGCGGCCGCCGCCACCCCACGAGGCCTTGAGCATCACCGGATAGCCTATTTCCGCGGCGAGCTTTTTCACCTCGTCCATATCGTCGGGCAGCGGATCGGTGGCGGGCACGACCGGCACGCCGACCTCGATCGCCAGGTTGCGCGCCGCCACCTTGTTGCCGAGCCGGCGCATCGTCTCGGGCTTCGGCCCGATGAAGGTGATGCCAGCGGCAGCGCAGGCCTCGGCGAATTCGGGGCTTTCCGACAACAGGCCGTAGCCGGGGTGGATCGCATCGGCACCCGAGAGGCGCGCGACGCGGATCACCTCGTCGATCGACAGATAGCTTTCGATCGGACCCATGTCCTTGGTGAGATGCGGACCGCGCCCGACCTGGTAGCTTTCGTCGGCCTTGAAGCGGTGCAGCGAATATTTGTCCTCTTCCGCCCAGATCGCCACGGTTTTGAGGCCTAGTTCGTTGGCCGCGCGAAAGACGCGGATGGCGATTTCGGACCGGTTGGCGACGAGGATCTTCGTGATTGCCAAGGACTGGGCTCCAGTAGCGGAAGGTGAGGTGAACCGGCGCAATGATTAGCTTGAAAATGCTGCAGCGCAAACAAAATAGCGCGACACTTCAATCGATTTAAATCGTTTGTTTGCGCCAAACCTTCGCAATGGCCTCGAGCGCGTGGACGACAAACGCCGTCGGACTTGGCGGGGACAGGATGGCATGCTGGATGCCCGGCCAACAAAAAATGCCCGGCGCTCAGCGCCGGGCATCTCGGAAAGTCGGCTCTTCTTTGCCGGCTTATTGCTCGAAGTAGGAGTACTTGCCGTCTTCGCCCTTCTTCCAGGTGTACATGACGTAGTCCGGGCGGGTGATGTCGCCCTTGGAGTCATACCCAATGTCGCCGATGGCGGTCTTCCAGGGGCCGCCCGACTTGATCGTCTCGGCGACTTTCTGCGCATCGTCGGCGGAGCCGGTCTTCGTGATGGCCGCAGCGATGATCTGGATCGCGGCGTAGGAGTAGAGCGTGTAGGCCTCCGGTTCGAAACCGGCAGCGCGGAACTTCTCCACGAGCTCCTTGGCGTTCGGGTTCTTGCGCGGATCCGGCGCGAACGTCATCAGCGTGCCTTGGACGGCGTCGCCGGCGATCGAGGCGAGCTCGTTCGACACGATGCCGTCGCCCGACATGAACTGGGCCTTGAGGCCCTGGTCGGCGAGCTGGCGGATGATGAGGCCGGCTTCCGTATGCAGGCCGCCATAGTAGACGACGGAGATACCGGCTTCCTTCATCTTGGCGATGAGCGCCGAGAAGTCCTTGTCGCCGACATTGATTCCTTCATACATGGCTTCGTTGACGCCATTGGCGTTGAGCGCCTTCTTGGTTTCGTCGGCAAGGCCCTGGCCATAAGGGGTCTTGTCATGGATGAGCGCGATCTTGGCGTCCTTGAAGTTCTTGGCGACATAGTCGCCGGCAACCTTGCCCTGCTGGTCGTCGCGTCCGCAGGTGCGGAACGTATTCCACATGCCGCGTTCGGTGAACTTGGGATTGGTCGCGGCGGGCGTGATTTCGAGGATGCCATTCTCGGCATAGACTTCCGACGCAGGAATTGAGACGCCTGAATTGAAGTGGCCATCGACGAACTTGATGCCGTCGGCGACAAACTTGTTGGCGACCGAGATGCCCTGCTTCGGATCCGACACGTCGTCACCCACGCTCAGCTTAAGCTGCTGGCCGAGGACTCCGCCGGCCGCGTTGATGTCGGCGACCGCCTGTTCGGCGCCCTTCTGCAGCTGCGCGCCGAAGGCCGCGTTCGGACCGGTGATCGGACCGGCGACGCCGATCAGAATGTCAGCCCACGCGCTGCCGCTGAACGCGATGAACGCGGTCAGCGCCACGGCGGACAAGAGTGATTTTTTCATTGAAACGCTCCCATTTACGGAGTGGGCGTGGATGATACTTTCATGCGATGCCCACCCTTATCGCAGAAAGCATAGAATGCCGATTTTCAGGCACTTGTCACGCCAAATTCATTCCCCGGAACGGCGTTGATCATGAACGTCAACCCTTTGGTTTCCAGCTCAATAAGGAGGCTCTTTCGTAGAGCCAATTATACTGCGTGACCATCTGGTTCGTGCGCGTGTATTGATAACCAAGGAAGCCCAGTATCATCAGCACGATGGTGTCGACGATATAGTAATGCAGCGAAAACATCGTGCCGTCGAACAGCGCGTGGTGGATGAACCTTATGCCGATCCCGAGTCCGAGCATATAGAGGAACAGCTGAAAGAAGCTGCGCCAGGTCTGCGCGCTCGCCTTGCCGGTCATCCACGCCGCCCATCCGCCGAGCAGGCAGGTGACGAACAGGAACTGCCAGATCGAGGCTTCCTCGTAGAGAATGCCCTGCATGATGAAGTCTCCTGAACTCAGTGGTGGCCGCCTTCGAGATAGGCGGCGCGCACTTCCGGATTGGCGAGCAGCTCCTTGCCGGTGCCGCTCATCGTCACATTGCCGTTGACCATGACGTAGCCGCGATTGGCGAGCTTCAGCGCGCCGAAAGCGTTCTGCTCGACCAGGAACACGGTCAGCCCCTGGGTCCGGTTCAATTCGCGGATGGCATCGAAGATCTGCTTGACGATCAGCGGCGCGAGGCCCAGGGACGGCTCGTCGAGCAGAAGCAGCTTCGGCCGGGCCATCAGCGCACGGCCGATCGACAGCATCTGCTGCTCGCCGCCCGAGAGCGTGCCGCCGCGCTGGCCGATGCGCTCCTTCAGCCGCGGGAACAGCGCGAAAACCTTCTCGGCATCCTCGTCAAAATGTTTGAGGTTGTCGAGGCTGGCGCCCATCTGCAGGTTTTCCATCACCGTCATGCGCGGAAAGATGCGGCGTCCCTCCGGCGACTGGGCGATGCGCATCCGCGCGATCTCGTGCGTCGGCAACTGCGTGATGTCGTTGCCGGCAAAGGTGATGGAGCCGCTGCGCGCACGCGGCGCGCCGAAGATCGTCATCATCAACGTCGACTTGCCGGCGCCATTGGCCCCGATCAGCGCCACGATCTCACCTTGGTTGACGGTGACGTCGACACCGTTCAGCGCACGGATGTTGCCATAATAGGTCTGCACGCCCTTGATATCGAGCAGCGTTGTGCCGGCCATTACTTACGCCCTCCGCGCGGCTTGGCTGTCGAGGATTTCGCGGCTGGCTTGCCCGTGGCCCGCTCGGACGACTTTCTTGGCGTTTTGGCTTTGGCATCGACCTGAGCCGCTTTCGAGGCGCCTCTCGATACCATGACCCGTTCGCCCTCGTCCGCGTGTTCGACAGTGTCGGAAACCGGCCCCGCCATCATCGAGGCGGAACTGCCCGGCCCGTGCGCCGCATCAGGCCCGGTATCCAGCTGCTCGATGACATCCTCGTCGCCGACTTCGGTCAGCACCTCTTCCACTTCCTCGTCGTCGACGCCGAGATACGCGGCAATCACGCGCGGATCGGTCCGGACCGACTGCGGGCTGCCGTCGGAGATCTTGCGGCCGTACTCCAGCACCACGACGTGGTCGGAGATCTGCATGACCACCGACATGTCGTGCTCGATGAGCAGGATCGACGTGCCGGTGTTGTCCTTGATGTCCATCAACAGTTCATTGAGCGAGGCCGATTCCTTCGGATTGAGACCGGCGGCCGGCTCGTCGAGGCACAAAAGCTCAGGCCCGGTGCACATGGCGCGCGCGATCTCCAGCCGCCTTTGCGCGCCATAGGGCAGGTCGCCGGCCGGATCGTCGGCGCGGTCGACGAGATTGGCCTTTTCCAGCCAGTGCTTGGCGAGATCGATCGATTCAGCCGAGGCCTGCCGGTAGCTGGAGAAGCCGAACAGGCCGAGGAAGGTGTAGCCCGAGGCCTTCATCAGCTTGTTGTGCTGGGCGACCAGGAGGTTCTCCAGCAGCGTCATGCCCGAGAACAGGCGGATGTTCTGGAATGTGCGCGCCACCTTGGCGCGCGCGGGGATCTCGTGATTGGGCAGGCGCTCGAGCAGATAGTTCGAGCCGTCGCGCCGGCTGAGCGTGATCATGCCCTCCGACGGTTTGTAGAAGCCGGTGATGCAATTGAACACGGTCGTCTTGCCGGCACCGTTCGGCCCGATCAGTGCGGTGATCTCGCCGCGCTTGGCCTGGAACGACAGGTCGCCGATGGCGATCAGGCCGCCGAACTTCATCGACAGATGCTCGACCTGCAGGATGAAGTCGTTCATGGAAACTTGCGCGTTCATCAGCCGTGGCCCTCCTTGGTGAAGGAGCCTGAGACCGCTTTTCGCTCCTTGAGGAAGGCTGTTGGTTCTCGACTGCCGACGAAGCCGCGCGGCTTCCACAGCATGACGATCACCATCGCAACGCCGAACAATAGCATGCGGTAGAGCTCCGGCGTGAAGTCCGGACCGAACACCACCTTGAGGAAGCCCAGCTCGCGCAGGATCTCGGTGCCGCCGATCATCACCAGCGCCGCCACCGCGATACCGCCCAACGAGCCCATGCCGCCGAGCACTACGATGGCCAGGATGATCGCCGATTCAAGGAAGACGAAGGATTCCGGGCTGACGAAGCCCTGGCGCGCGGCGAAGAACGAGCCGGCGAAGCCGCCGAACATGGCGCCGGTGGCGAACGCCGTCAGCTTGGTGGTGGTGGTATTGATGCCGAGCGAGCGGCAGGCGATCTCGTCCTCGCGCAGCGCTTCCCAGGCGCGGCCCACCGGCAGGCGGCGCAGCCTGATGGTGACGAAGGCGGTGAGGAAGCAGAGCGCCAGGATGAGATAATAGAGGAAGATCTTGTAGTAGGCGCCCGACTGGGCGATGCCCAGCACCTTGGCGATGTAGTTCGGGTCCGAGACGTTGAACGACATCAGCCCGAAGAAGGAGACCTTCGGGATGCCGGAAATGCCGGCCGAGCCGTTGGTCACCTCACGCCAGTTGATCAGCACCAGACGGATGATCTCGCCGAAGGCGAGCGTGACGATCGCCAGATAGTCGCCGCGCAGCCGCAACACCGGGAAGCCGAGCATGACGCCCCAGAAGGCGGCCATGGCGCCGGCGGCAGGCAGCAGGATCCAGAACGACAGGCCAAAATGCGTGCCGAGCAGCGCATAGGCATAGGCGCCGACGGCGTAAAAGGCGACATAGCCGAGGTCGAGCAGGCCGGCTAGCCCGATGACGATGTTGAGGCCCCAGGCCAGCATCACATAAATCAGGATCTGGATGCCGAAATTGTCGACCCATTTCAGCGAGCCCTGGAAGCCGAACAGAAGCACCATCGCCACTGGATAGAGGATCAGCACCGTGGCGCCGATCTTGTTGAAGTTTCGCCGCACGAAGCCGGGCTCCACGGCGATCGCAGGCGCCTTGGCCCTTTCAGCCCTTGATCGTTCGAGCGCCGGAACCGCATAGGCAACATAGAGGAAGCGCCCGACGACAACGGCGAGGACCACCAGGGCGAGCAAGCCCCAACGCTGCACCAGGATCAGCTCGTTGTTGATGTTCTGATCGGTCCTGAGACCGATGAACAGCACGAACAGGCCGAGCGCGATGGCGCCGGCGTAGAGCGCTTCGCGGAACGCGCGCTGGATGGGAGTAGCGACGACGTCGCGCTCCGGAGAAACGGTAACGGCCATGAGGATCAGACCTTTTCGACTTCAGGCCGGCCCAGGATGCCGGAGGGCAGGAAGATGAGCACGATCGCCAGGATCGAGAAGGCCGCGACGTCCTTGTAGTCGATCGAGAAATAGGCCGACCACATGCTCTCGATGAAGCCGATCAAAAGCCCGCCGAGCACTGCGCCCGGCAGCGAGCCGATGCCGCCAAGCACCGCCGCCGTGAAGGCCTTCACGCCCGGCACGAAACCGTCTGAGAAGACCACCACGCCATAATACATCAAGAAAAGCGTCCCGGCGACCGCGGCAAGCGCTGCGCCCATGATGAAGGTGATGGAGATTGTGCGGTCGACGTCGACGCCAAGCAGCGCCGCCATCTTGCGGTCCTGCTCGCAGGCGCGCTGCGCCCGCCCCAATGCCGTCCTGTTGACGAGATACCAGAAGATCGCCAGCAGCACGGCAGTGACGAGCACGATGATGATCTGCTTCAGCGAGACGCTGATGCCGTCGATAGTATAGACCTGGCTGACCAGCGGCGGGATCGGCTTGTTGCGCGGCCCTTGCGTGACCTGCACGAAGTTGGACAGGGCGATCGACATGCCGATGGCGGTGATCAGCGGCGCGAGCCGGAACGATCCGCGCAGCGGCCTGTAGGCCACCTTCTCGATCGTCCAGTTGTAAAGACTGGTGAGCAGCATGCCCACGATCATCATGATCAGGAGCGCCACCACCACCGGCACCGAATAGAACATCGCGCCGAGGATCAGGAAGACGATGAGGGCCGTGAAGGCGCCCACCATGAAGATATCGCCATGGGCGAAATTGATCATGCCGATGATGCCGTAGACCATCGTGTAGCCGATCGCGATCAGCCCGTAGATAGATCCCAGCGTCAGCCCGTTGATAAGCTGCTGGACGAAATACTGCATATTCAAGCGGCTCCCCTGGAATGTCGCCTTCGAGGACGCATTCCTTTTCGTATTGCCCCTAGTCGTAAAGTTTCAAGCCCGGATTGCAACGTGATTTTTCAAGCGCCGAGCGTGGTTTGGAAGCACGCTGCCCGATTGCCCGCTTTTTCGCACCCGGCCCCTGGACTATCGCGGACCCTATCATTGGCACAACGCAATGTCTTTGACGATTCAGCCGTATCATGCGCGTCGTTTCGAAGAAATCGCCGTCAAAATAAATTGATGAGAAGATTCCTTGCGTCAACGGCAGCGCTCGATTTTGCCGTCCCGCGCACTCCGCCAAGTCAGGATTCTGCCCGGTGTGACGGTCATGTGACGGCGAGGCGAACGGCGGCCGAAATCACCTTTGCCGATTGGTTCGGTAGTCAGGTTTCGACGAACGACGAGGCGGCCTGACGCGCCGAACGGGAGCGATCAGGTGACGATGAACCCGTGCGCGAACGGATCGCGGTCGTCGATGAAGATGGTGTTCAGTCCGGTCATGCGCGCCCAGCCGCCGATCGAGGGGATGATGGCTGGTTTGCCGGCAACGCTGACCTCCTTTTCGACCCTGCCCTTGAACAGCGAGCCGATGATCGACTCATGGACAAAACTGTCGCCAACCTCGAGCCTGCCCTTGGCGTGGAGCTGCGCCATGCGCGCCGAGGTGCCGGTGCCGCAAGGCGAGCGGTCGATCGCCTTGTCGCCATAGAACACGGCATTGCGGGCATCGGCCTCGGCATCTCTCGGCTTGCCGGTCCACAGCATGTGCGACAGCCGGTTGATGCCCGGGTTCTCCGGATGCACGAACGAGTATTTCTCGTTCAGGCGCTGGCGCACCACCGGGCTCCAGGCGATGAGGTCGGCGGCCGAATGATCGGCCATGTCGCGGTAGTTCTCCTGCGGCTCGACGATGGCATAGAAATTGCCGCCATAAGCGACGTCGACGCTGATCTCGCCAAGCACCGGGCACTCCACCGACAGCCCTTCGGCGTAGAGGAAGGACGGCACGTTGGTGATCCGCACCTCCTCGACATATTCGCCGACCTGTTTGTATTCTGCGACGACCAGGCCGGCCGGCGTGTCGAGCCTGAGCACGCCCGGCGTCTTCGGCTTCACCAGCCCATGCTCGATCGCCATCGTCACGGTGCCGATGGTGCCGTGGCCGCACATCGGCAGACAGCCCGAGGTTTCGATGAAGAGGATCGCGATATCGCAGTCCTCGCGCGTCGGCGGATAGAGGATCGAGCCCGACATCACGTCATGACCGCGCGGCTCGAACATCAGCCCGGTCCGGATCCAGTCATATTCGGCGAGGAAATGCGCCCGCCGTTCCATCATCGTCGCGCCTTCCAGCAGCGGGCCGCCGCCGGCAACCAGCCTCACCGGATTGCCGCAGGTGTGGCCGTCGATGCAGAAGAAGGATATCTTGGCCATGATGGCTCCCTGAAATATCAGAATTCTGGCGAATTGTCAGAACCGGTTCGGGCGGAAAGGAGTGAGATCGAGCGGCGGCGCCTGCCCGAGAAGGAGATCTCGGATCAAGCGGCCGGTCGCTGCCGCCTGGGTCAGGCCGAGATGGCCGTGGCCGAAAGCGTAGACGATGTTCGGCGCCCGCGCCCGGCCGATGACCGGCAGCGAATCCGGCAGCGATGGCCGAAAGCCCATCCACTCGCGGCCGCCCGACGGATCGAGCCCGGGCAGGAAACGCTTGGCTTTTTCCAGCATCGCCTTCGAGCGCGCGAAATTAGGCGCTCGTTCGATGCCTCCGAGCTCGACGGCGCCGCCGACGCGCAAGCCGGTTTCCAGCGGCGTGATGACGAAGCCGTGCCCGGAAAAGATCAGCTGCCGCTTCACGTCGAAGGCCGACACCGGCAGCGTGGTGTTGTAGCCGCGCTCCGTCTCCAGCGGGATGCGGTCGCCGAGATCTTTGGCCAGCAGATGCGACCAGGCGCCGGCGGCGATCACGAGCTGCTTCGCCTTTCGGGCCGCGCCGTCCGCAAGCATAAGCGTGACGCCGTTTGTTCCGGTCCCGATACGCTCGACGCGCGCGTGCTCGAAGCGGGCGCCGAGCCGCTCCGCATGGGCCCAGATCGCCTTGCCGAGCAGTTTCGGATCGGCGACTGTCTTCCACCCGGGCACGAAGGTGCCCTTGACGAAGCGCGGCGAAAGACCCGGCTGCAGCGCCGCCATCCCCTCACCCTCGACATGGCGGAAGCCTATGCCGAAACGTTCGCGCGCCCTCCAGCCGGACAGCAAGGCGCGGAACTCGGCCTCGCTTTCGTAGAGTTCGAGCGAGCCGTCCTCATGCAGCATCGGCCGCGTGCCGGAGCGGTCGAGCAAACCCATCCATTCGGCTTCGGCGAGCTTCATCATGCCGGCCTGCGCCGCAAGGCTCGCCTCGAAGTGCCTGGCGGCGCCCGCGCGCCAGAAGCGGAACAGCCAGGGAAGAAGTTTAGGCAGATAGGCCGGCGGGATGGCAAGAGGCCCCAGCGGATCGGCAAGCCATTTCGGCAACTGCCTGATCATCCCCTTATGCGCCAGCGGCAGCACGTCGGAGAAGGCGAAGGCGGCAGCGTTGCCGGAGCTCGTCTCCTCGCAAATGCCCGTCCGATCGAAAATGGTGACGCTGCGTCCCGCCTCCGCGAGCAAGGTGGCGGCGCAAATGCCGATGATGCCGCCGCCGATGATGGCAATATCTTCCCCTTCTCCCCGGTCACGGGGAGAAGGCGCCCGACGGGCGGATGAAGGGCGGCGCCCCTCTTCGGTCGGCTTGGCATTTCCTTGCACGCTGGCGCTGTCCCTCGTCTGTCTGCCGCCATCTACTTCCCCGTGAACGGGAGCAGAAAGCTATCAGAACGCCGGCAGTTCCGGCCGCGCGGCCAGCGCATCCCTGACGATCTTTTCCACCGCCTTCCGGCGCTCGCCCGACAACGGCCGGCGCGGCATGCGGACGCGGTCATTGGTACCGATCGCCAGCACTTCGGCAAGCTTGATGTTTTGGACCAGGTAGGTCGAGACATCGAGGTCGAGCAGTGGCCTGAACCAGCGGTAAATCTTCAGCGCTTCCTCGCGGCGGCCTTTGCTCATCAACTGGTAGATGGCGACGGTCTCGCGCGGGAAGGCCGTGACAAGGCCCGCCACCCAGCCGATGGCGCCGACCGACAGCGCCTCGAAGGCGAGGTTGTCGACGCCGGTGAAGAGGTCGTAGCGGTCGCCGAGGCGATTGATGATCTCGGTCGAGCGGCGGATGTCGTCGGACGATTCCTTGATTGCGACGAAGCGCTTGTCGGACGCCAGCTCCTCCATCAGGTCGACAGTGACGTCGACGCGGTAGGCGAGCCGGTTGGAGTAGATCATGACAGGCAGGTCGGCGGCCTCCGCGACAGCGCGAAGTGCGGCGACCGTCTCTTCGGCATTGGTGTGGTAGATCGGGCTCGGCACCACCATCAGGCCGTTGGCGCCTTCCTTGGCTGCGCGGCGTGCGATGCTTGCCGCCTCGCGGGTGCCGGGTTCGTTGACGGTCAGAAGCACCGGCTTTGTCCCGGCGACCTTCTGCGCCGTCTTCAGCACTTCGATCTTCTCGTCATGCGACAGCATTGGCCCTTCGCCGAGCGAACCGCAGACGATGATGCCGTCGCAGCCGGCCTCCATCTGCAAGGAGAAACAACGCTCCATTTCGGCATGATCGAGGCGGTCGTCGGGGGTGAATTTGGTCGTGACTGCAGGGAAAACTCCGGCCCACATGGCTATCTCTCCGTCTGATATATCAGCGGTATATTTATTAAGACGCGGGCTGTCAATGCTGAATCCGCTATGATATATGAAAAATATATCAGGAGCTGCGCATTGATATCCGCATTGATATCCAACGACACGAGCGCGGCCTTCGAGCCGGTCGCGACCAGGGCCTATCGGGTGCTGGAGCACATGATCGTCACCCTCGACCTGGCGCCTTCAAGCTTCGTCACCGAAGGCGCGCTGATCGAGCGGCTCGGCTTCGGCCGTACTCCCGTGCGCGAGGCGATCCAGAGGCTGGCCTGGGAGGGCTTGCTCGACGTCAGACCACGCGCCGGCATCGCGGTGGCGCCGCTCCACCCCGGCGACTGGCTGCGCGTCATCGATGCCAGGCGCGGCATCGAGGTGGTGCTTGCCCGCTCGGCCGCCCGCTTCGTCACCCGCGAGGCGGCCGACCTGTTTCACGAGGCGGCGCTTGCCATGCAGAAGGCAGTGATCTCCGGCAACGTGCTTTCCTTCATTCAGGCCGACAAGCAACTGGACGAGGCGCTGGCGATCGCCGCCGACAATCCATTCGCGGCGCGCGTGGCGGCGCCCTTGCAGACCCACAGCCGGCGCTTCTGGTTCCGCTACAAGGCGGATACCGGGCTCGCCGAATCGGCCGAGCACCACGTCGCGCTGATCCGCTCGATCCTCGACGGCGACGAGGAAGCCGCCGCCAAGGACGCCAAGAAATTGATGGCGCTGCTGCGCCACCACGCCGAGGCGGCCGCGACGCGCTGACCAGAGCGGTTCCGGCTTAACTGAACTGTCCGGTTACGCAGTTCACCCGCCCGGGTGCCGGACCGCGGTGGCCAGCGTGTCCTCCCATCCCTCGCCCGCCGCCAGGATGCAACTCTGGCCCTTAACGTCGGTCATCAGGATGGTCCAGGTTCCGCTCGCCGACACAAACACCTCGAAGATGGCGACGTCTCCACCCACGCCGTAGCCCAGCCGCTTCTCTTCGAACGTCTCTGCCAGCCCCGCGACCAGATCGTCATGGCCCCCGCAGAGGACTTGCGCCTGCAGCGGGACTGCCGGCAAAGCCATGACGGCGCCGGCGACTGCCGCCTTCACCACTCGGAACGAAAATCTGCGTGCCATGGGCACCTCCTTCGCCGTGGCATTCCGGCAAAAGAGGCACATTCGGCCGCCTCAGTGTGCCGGAACGCTCCAGGCCGGACTCGACGTCGCCATCACGTCACTCCTTCTGGTTTCCGGTCTGTCGCAGGGAGATTTGTCACTCCCTGCACTCGATATGGTGAAGCTGCGCCCGGTAGACAAGCGGGCGTTGACGCAAGCGCCGGCGCGGCTTTCACTGAACGAGCCGTGGCGCCAGTGAGTGTTAGGCTCCTGGCAGGGCTGCCGTGATCGTCGGGCTGTCCCAGCCTTCGCCAACGGACAGGATGCAGCTCTGCCCCTTGGTGTCGGAGGCAAGAACGGTCCAACTGCCTTGGTCGGAGACAAAGATCTCGAGCACGACGTTCGGATTGATCAGCCCGCGCCCTGCCTCGCTTTCGTGGAACTTGTCGCCGAGCGCCTTGATGATGTCGGCGCGTGGTGCGCATTGTGCCGCCGCATTGGCCTGGCCGACCGACAGCGCTGCCGCCGCAAGGCACATCGTCGCCATAAGAAATCGTGTCATCCGACACCTCCTCGCGCCAGACGAGAACCCCGGCTGCCACCGGCGCTGTTTGATTGGCCTGCACGCATGGCAGGAATACAGCCTAAGGCGAATGGCGGCCTGTTGGTTCCATCACACGGCGATGGAATCATTAGGAGGTGCGGATGCAGCCTAGACGTGTCTCGTCGCAAATCATGCATCTGAAGTTGCAAGCGACGACCGGGCGAGACGACAAGCTACGCCAAATATCGATGAGGTGAAGGACAACCAGCCTCCTCTGCAAGGCCCCAAACAGAAAGCGCGGGTGCAAACCGCGCTTTCTCACGAGGCTCTCGAAAAACCGTCCGGTCAGTTCATCGTCGGGATGACGAACTCGGCGCCGTCCTTGATGCCGGACGGCCAGCGCGAGGTGACCGTCTTGGTCTTGGTGTAGAAGCGGAACGCGTCCGGGCCGTGCTGGTTGAGGTCGCCAAAGGACGACGCCTTCCAGCCGCCGAAGGTGTAGTAGGCGATCGGCACCGGGATCGGCACGTTGACGCCGACCATGCCGACCTGGACCCTGGAAGCAAAGTCACGCGCGGCGTCGCCGTCGCGGGTGAAGATGGCGACGCCGTTGCCCATCTCGTGGTCGTTGGCGAGATTGATGGCGTTCTCATAGGTCGGCGCGCGCACCACCGACAGCACCGGCCCGAAGATCTCTTCCTTGTAGATGCGCATCTCCGGCGTCACGTTGTCGAACAGGCAGCCGCCCATGTAGTAGCCGTTCTCGTAGCCCTGCATCTTGAAGCCGCGGCCATCGACGACCAGCTTGGCGCCTTCCTTGACGCCGATGTCGACATAGCCCTTGACGCGTTCCAGGGCTTGGCGTGTCACCAGCGGGCCGAAATCGGCCGAGGAGTCGGTCGACGGACCGACCTTCAGGCTTTCGACGCGCGGCACCAGCTTTTCCATCAGCCGGTTCGCGGTGTCGTTGCCGACCGGCACGGCCACCGAGATCGCCATGCAGCGCTCGCCGGCCGAGCCGTAGCCGGCACCGACCAGCGCGTCGACCGTCTGGTCCATGTCGGCGTCGGGCATGATGATCATGTGGTTCTTGGCGCCGCCGAAGCACTGCACGCGTTTTCCCGCCGCGCAGCCGCGCGCATAGATGTACTGCGCAATCGGCGTTGACCCGACGAAGCCGACGGCTTTGATGTCCGGATCGTCGAGGATGGCGTCGACCACTTCCTTGTCGCCGTTGACCACGTTCAGCACGCCTTCCGGCAGGCCGGCCTCGATGAACAGCTCGGCGATGCGGATCGGCACGCCCGGGTCGCGCTCCGAAGGCTTCAGGATGAAGGCGTTGCCGCAGGCGATCGCCGGCGCGATCTTCCACAGCGGGATCATCGCCGGGAAGTTGAACGGCGTGATGCCGGCGACGACGCCGAGCGGCTGGCGCATCGAATAGGTGTCGATGCCCGGACCGGCGCCGTCGGTGAACTCGCCCTTCATCATATGCGGCGCGCCGATGCAGACCTCGACCACTTCGAGGCCACGCTGGATGTCGCCGCGCGCGTCGGCAATGGTCTTGCCATGCTCGCGCGCCAGGATGTCGGCCAGCTCGTCATAGTCGCGCTGGACCAGTTCGAGAAACTTCATCAGCACGCGCACGCGGCGCTGCGGGTTGGTGGCGCCCCACTTGATCTGCGCGGCCTTGGCGTTCTCGACCGCGGCGCGCAGTTCCTGCGCCGAGGCCAGCGCCACCGTTGCGCGCACCGAGCCGTCCATCGGCTGCATGACGTCCTGCTTGCGGCCGCTGGTGCCGGCGACACGCTTGCCGCCAATGAAATGACCGTACTCGATCATGGGTTCTCTCCCTGTTTTGGTGATGAGGCATTGTCCGCCTTTGCGGCGGCAATGGCAACGCGAGCAAGAACGCAACCGTTGTGCACGAAATAGACAGCGGCAGCCGGACGTGCATTAATTGCCGCAAAAGGTGATGATGATCGGTCATTGAAAGGATCGAAGATTGAGTTCCTTCACACCCCCCTCTGTCCTGCCGGACATCTCCCCCGCATGGGGGGAGATCGGCAGTTTCATCGCCGGGGCTCTTCCTGCAACGTTGGCGATTGGCGAAAGCGAACGCGACATCCGATCTCCCCCCTTGCGGGGGAGATGTCCGGCAGGACAGAGGGAGGTGGGCGGGAACGCAGCGCTGGCGACTAACCTGGACCATCCCCATGAACTGGGATGATGTCCGCATCTTCCTCGCCGTGGCGCGCGCCGGCCAGATCCTCGGCGCGGCAAAACGTCTGGAGCTTAACCACGCCACCGTCTCGCGACGGCTCGCGGCGCTCGAGGAAGCGCTGCGGACGAAACTCTTCCGTCGCCTGACCACCGGCAGCGAGCTGACGCCGGCCGGCGAGCGCTTCCTCGACATCGCCGAGCGCATGGAGAGCGACATGATTGCCGCGCGGTCGACCATCGCCGGCGAGGGCGACGACGTCTCCGGCACGGTGCGCATCGGCGCTCCCGACGGTTTTGGTGTCGCCTTCCTCGCCAAGCGTTTGGGCGAGCTGACGGCGCTCCACCGCGAGCTCACCATCCAGCTGGTGCCGGTGCCGCGCTCATTCTCCCTGTCGCGGCGCGAGGCCGACATCGCGATTACCGTCGAGCGGCCGACCGAAGGGCGATTGGTGGCGGGAAAGCTGGTCGACTATACGCTCGGCCTGTTCGCCTCCCGCACCTATGCGGAAGCCAACGGCCTGCCGAAGACAGCAGCCGAGCTCGATCGGCACACGCTGATCGGCTATGTGCCCGACCTCATCGTCAGCCCTTCGCTCGACTATGCCGCGGAGTTCAGCCCGGACTGGCGCACCAGCTTCGCCATCTCGTCAGCACTTGGCCAGGCGGAGGCGGTGCGCTCGGGCGCCGGCATCGGCATCCTCCACACCTTCGTCGCCCGCTCGATGCCGGAACTGGTGCCGGTAGACATCGTCGCGCCCATCCGCCGCGCCTACTGGTTGGTCTATCACGAATCGGTGAGGCCGCTGCGCCGGGTCCAGCTCGTCGCCAATTTCATCACCAAGGCTGTGGAGCGGGAAAAAGGGTTGTTCGTCTGATGCCGTCCAAAAAGGCCGACCCGCTTTGGAACCGCCATTGAGGCGCATCGAGGACGAAAGAATTCACAACCTCGTCGGCCTCAGCCGCGAACGGCGCCCACATCCCGGCCGGCTTCCTCGGCGCTGTTGCCCATCAGCCCGCAGGTGACGAAACCATAGTGGCCCTCGCGTATCGAAATCGCGATCCTGGCGTGGCCGTAGAAGCCGACATCGCCGTCGCCCAGGTGGAAATCCATGTCAGCCATCCGCACGGGATAGCCGTCCGGGAATCGCGCCAGCCGGTCGTTGCTGGAACTGCCCGAAGCGAAGGCGGAGCCGACCCGCCTTGCGCTTGCCACAAAATCGGCCAGTGTGGCACCAGTGCTTCGCCATGCCATGGCAGGCGAGGGGAATCTTGGAAGCCGGCGCAGACATGCGAGCCATTCTTGCCATCCTGCCGCTGCTTTGCCTCTCCGGCTGCGCCAATCCGTGGGCCAGGGTTCCCGAAGCGGAGCTGCCGAAGTCGATCCGCTATGCGATGGCCCGCCCCTCGCCTTTCGTCTTCGGCAATTATTGCGGTCCCGGAACCCGTACCGGCGATCTCTCGGCCAACCCGGTCGACCGGCTCGATGCCGCCTGCCGGATCCACGATGCCTGCTATATCGCCCGCCACAATCATTGCGATTGCGACGGCGCGCTGATCGCTTCGGCAAGGACGATCCGCAACGACAAGACGGCGCCAAGGAAGATGCGCGGCCAGGCCGAGCTCTTGATAGCCACCTTCGCGCTTCCCGTCTGCAAGGTCTTTCCGCAGGGCTTCATGCCGCCGCGCGATCCCGCCCAGCTCAAGGTCATGAACGAGGCGACCGGGTGAGACCGGGAGCCGTCGTGACAAGGCTGCTGCTTGGCCTGGCGCTGACCGCGCTCGCCGGATGCGCCGGCATGCCGGGCCGTTCCGCCTGCGCCTTCTTTCCGGGAGACGAAGCCTGCGCGCGCCAGCCCATCTCGGCGGATCGAAGCGGCGCCGAGATCGCCAGCGCCGGTTACTTCGCGGACAATGGCAATGCCGCCTATGAAAAGCGATTCGAGGCGTTGCTGGCCCAAAGCCGAATCGATGCGCTCGACCGCACCAACGGCACCGGCCGCTTCGGCCGTGACTGGCGCGACGTCCACAATGATCGTTTCCAGGCAACTTATCCGGCGCTGCAACGGTTGGCGAAGCCGCTCGACGGCACTGAGCAGCCGCTCGCACCAGGCAAACCGGGCGAAGGCCATTTCACCGGTCGCTGGCGCATGTCGCGCCAGACGCTTTATCTCGACGCCGCCGCCAGGTCGTCCGCACCCAAGACCTTCAGCTTCTCCGGTCTGCAGGCGCGCTCGGTCGAGATCGTGCTCCGCCAGGCCGGCCGGCAGCCTGTCGTGATCGGCGGCAGCTGCGACGGACCGCTGGCGCTGCGCGTCTCGGGCCGGTCGCGCACAATTGCCAAAGGTGCCGCGTTCCATCTCAGCCTGCCGGCGGCCGAGACATCTGCCAGCCTGTTTCCGAGCGAAGCGCTCACCCGCTGCGACCTCACCGTCAGCTCCAGCCTCGCGCCGTCCGGCGCGAAGCTGACCATCCTGCGCGAGGAGGCCGCCGACCCATGGATCACGGCACTCGACAGCCGCTATGACCGTTGTCCGGTGCCAGATCCTGCCGGGCTCGAAGCGCTCGACCGCGCCTTTTATGTCGGTCGCTGGCTGTCGCAGACCTGCGCGCTGCCGCTCGGGTCGCCGACCCTGCTGCGCAAATCGCGCGACGGCTTCAACGCCAAGGTCGAGGCGCTGCTCGGCAAGAAACTGCCCGACAGCGCCTTCGACAAGGCCGATCCCGAACTGCCGCTCGATTTCTCCAACGCGCCGAGACTCAAGCTGATCTACCTGTCGTCGCTGGAGTTCAAGGCGGACTTCTCCGGCCGCATCATGGAGCGGCTGATCCGCCATCACGCGGCGCTCGGCACCAAGGTACGCATCCTGGTCACCGACGTGCTGGAGCGCGACAAGGACGACGCCCTGCTGCATCGGCTGGCGGCGGAGTTTCCCAATGTCCAATTGCAGGAATATCGCTGGCAGGCCGATCACGGCGCGCCGATCGACGAGCAGCTCTCACAGCTGCACAAGACCCATCACATCAAGATGCTGGCGACCCTGGCCGAGGAACCCGGCCGCTCGCGCGTCATCATCGGCGGCCGCAACATCCATGACGGGTTCCTGTTTCACAGGCCGATCGACCTGTCGCGCTACCCTCAGCTGCAGCAATACGGCAAGACCGACGGCTTCTCGCTCAACTACTATTCCAACTGGAGCGACTTCGACATCGAGATCGCCGACCCGGCGACGGTCGAAACGCTGGCCGCGCATTTCTCGACCGTCTGGCTGCGCGATGCCGACACCAACCTGTCACGGCCGTTTTCCATTCCGGTCCGTTCCGGTGGCCATCCGCAAGGCGTGGTGCGGCACTTCATTTCCGTGCCTTACGCGGACGGGCATGCACTGGAAAACTACTTCGTCGAACTGATCGACACCGCCGAGCACCGCATCGAGATCGTCAACCCTTATCTCAACCTGACGCCCAGTCTCGCGAGAGCGTTCGATCGGGCGCTGGCCCGCGGCGTCAAGATCGACGTCGTTGGGCGCATCGATCTCAAGGGCGACATAGGCGGCCGCTTCCTCACCGCGCTCAACAAGCTGTTCGTGGAGAAATATGGCGACCGCATCAGCATCCGCGAATTCAAGGCGCCCGACGTGGTGCTGCATTCCAAGATCATGATGATCGATCAGCGCCTGGTGACAATCTCCTCGGTCAACCTCAACAATCGCAGCTTCGTCCACGACTCGGAAAACGGCATGATGGTGCTCGATCCGGCCTTCTACCGCCGCATGAAGTCGGTCTATGACGACTATCTCGCCCATTCGCAGCCGGTCGCCACCAATGTCACGATCGGCTGGGCTTACCGGCTGCTGTTCAGCAATGGGTGGGTGAAACAGGCCTTTTAAATCAAGCCTTGATGTAGCGGTCCGGGCTGAGGTCGAGCGCGTTGATCTCCGGCACCCGGTTGGAAATGATATCGGCAAGCACTTTCGCCGAGCCGCAGGCCATGGTCCAGCCCAGCGTGCCGTGGCCGGTGTTGAGATAGAGGTTGGACAATTCGCTGCGCCCGACCAGCGGCGGCCCGTCCGGCGTCATCGGCCGCAAGCCGCACCAGAAACTCGCCGCCTTGAGATCGCCGCCGCCCGGAAACAGGTCGCCGACGGAGTGCTCGAGCGTGCGGCGGCGCGATTCATGCAGGCGAAGGTCGAAGCCCGAAATCTCCGCGGTGCCGCCGACGCGGATGCGGTCGCCGAGCCTGGTGATCGCCACCTTGTAAGTCTCGTCCATGATGGTCGATACCGGCGCCGCCGCCGCGTCCGTGATCGGCACCGTGATGGAATAGCCCTTGACCGGATAGACGGGGATCGGCCGTTTCATCTTGCGCATGAAGGGAGCCGAATAGCTGCCAAGCGCCATCACATAGGCGTCCGCCGTTCGCCAGCCCTTGTCGGTGCCGACCTGGACGACGCGGTTCCGGTTCCTGACGACGCGCCGGATGCTCGTGCCGTATTCGAAGGCGACGCCGCGCGCCACGCAAAGCTCGGCCAGCTTGTCGGTGAACATCTTGCAGTCGCCGGTCTCGTCGCCGGGCAGCCTCAGCCCGCCGACGAATTTTTCCCGTACACCGGCCAGCGCCGGCTCGGCCGCGATGCAGCCGTTCCGGTCGAGGAGCTCGTAGGGAACGCCGTATTTTTTCAGCACCTCGACATCGCCGCCGGTGCCGTCGAGCTGCTTCTGCCTGCGGAAGAGCTGCAGCGTGCCCTTGGCTCGCTCGTCATAGCTGATGCCGATCGTAGCGCGAAGCGCCTTCAGCGTGTCGCGGCTGTACTCGGCCAAGGGCACCATGCGCGACTTGTTCAGCGCATAGCGCTCGGCCGTGCAGTTGCGCAGCATCTTCAAGAGCCATGTCCACATATGCGGATCGAAGGCTGGCCGCACCACCAGCGGTCCGTATTTCATCAACAGCCATTTGACGGCTTTCACGGGGATGCCGGGCCCGGCCCATGGCGAGGCATAGCCCGGCGACACTTCGCCGGCATTGGCGAAGCTGGTCTCCAGCGCCGGTCCCTGCTGCCGGTCGATCACCGTAACTTCATGGCCGGCCTCGGCAAGGAAGTAGGCGGTGGTGATCCCGATCACGCCGCCGCCCAGCACCAGGACTTTCATTCTATGCTCCCTCAAACCGATCATGCCGCCGAAGGGCCGGGATCGTCGCCTTCTGTCTGCCGGATTTTGCCGCCCCCGCCAAGGGGCCAACGATCGCCTGCGGCGCTGTACACCAGCCTCGGGCCAAGGGGTCGCTGTGCGGCAGTCCGAGCCGCCCGATGCTCGGCCTCCGGCTGGTAGGCCACATCCTCGAGAAGGATGCGCTCGCGGCTGCCGTCGGGGCGCTCGGCCACTACCGACTGGCCCGCCTTCATGCCGAGCAGGAAGAGGCCGCGCCAGGTGCCGAGCGGCAGGCCGAATCCGACAGGAGCGAAGGCGTCGCCCAGCATCAACGTCCTCGTCTCCGGGGCTCCGTCGTTGATCCGGAAGACTACCCGGCTGTTCAGTGTGGCGATGTCGGGCTCGACCATGCCGACCGGGATGCTGTTGCTCTCGGCGAGCTTGCGTTCGAGCATCGGCACGATCGCGTCGGCAAAGGCGCGCCGGCGCATCAGCATCGCTTCGAGAACCGCGAGATCCTTCGGAGTGAGACGATAGATGGTCCTGGTCATGGCGCCCTCCGCGACGCGGATTGCTCGACCGCGTGGATGGTCGCCGAAAGCACCCGGCCGTCGCGGCTTCGCCAGGAGACTGTGCGGCCGGCACGCGCGCCGATCAGCGCAGTTCCGAGCGGCGTCAGCACCGAGATGCGTTTTTCGGCGATGTCGGCCTCGGCGGGATAGACTAGCGTGACGCGCTGAATGCTTCCTTCCCCGTCGTGAAGCGTCACCGTCGTGCCCATCCGCACGACATCGGCTGGCATCGCCGCTTCGGCGGCGATCCGCGCGCGGTCCATCTCGGCGAGCAGGTCCTCGGCCATCTCGGGCGTCCGCTCGAGAAAGGCTCTGGCAAGGCCGCTGAGCCGGTCGTGGTCCGCGTCGCTGACGACGATCGTGTTTCGTGAACGCGATTGGGTTGTGGCATTCATGGCAAACCTCCTGGATTTGCACGTCGACGAACCGACGCGCGCTGCAGCTCGCTCAAAGGCGGCGACGAAGAGCCGACAGCCGCGAAAGGCTGGCTGGCTCGATGACGATGTCAGGAATTCAAATGCCCCGGCTCGGCGGTCGCCAACACGACCGCGCCGGGGCTACGCTCCCGCGATGGGGCAAACCCTGAAAAAGGTTCTGCTATGGGCGAGGTTGCTCATGCCTCGACCCTTGCCGAGATACACCGGCTTGTCAAGCAAGCCGCCCCTTTCACCCGCCGATGTAGCGGCGGTGAAAGCGCGCACCCAGGCTGGCCAGCACCTCGTAGCCGATGGTTCCGGCATGCGCGGCCGCGTCGTCGAGGCTTTGCGACGGCCCGATGAGCTCGACGAGGTCGCCCTCGCCCAGTTGATCGACCGGAAGCGCTGAAATGTCGAGGACAATGGAATCCATCGATACCCGCCCGACGAAAGGCAGCCGCACGCCCTCGAGCCAGGCGGCCGAGGCGGCGCGCCGGTGCCAGCCATCAGCATAGCCGAGCGAGATTGTCGCCAGCCTGAGCGGTCCGCGCGCCTGATGGGTATGGCCGTAGCCGATGCCGGCGCCGTCATCGACGTTGCGCGTCTGAGCCACCTTCGCCTGCAGCCGCACCACCGGCAGCATCGGGTTCGCCTCGCCCGGCGTCGGATTGATGCCGTAGAGCGCCGCGCCCGGCCGCGCGAGGTCGTGGTGGTAGGCCGATCCGAGAAAGATGCCGGACGAATTGGCAAGCGAGGCCGGCGCCTTGGGCAGCATCCCGCGCAGCCGCTCAAACGCGAGCCGCTGCGCTTCGTTGGCAGGATTGCGCGGCTCGTCGGCGCAGGCGAGATGGCTCATCACCAGGCGGATGTCGATGCCGCCGAAAGCATCCGCCGCGAGCGCCTCGACGTCAGCCGGCGGCACGCCGAGCCGTGACATGCCGCTGTCGACCTGAACAGCGGCCGGCAGCTTTCGGCCGGCGGCAAGCGCCGCTTCACGCCACGCTCTCAACTGAGCGGTGCTGTTGATGACAGGATGAAGCCCAGTCGCGATCGCTTCCGCCTCGGAGCCCGGCGGCAGGCCGTTGAGCACAAAGATCTCATGTCCGGGTCCAAGCGCCTTGCGCAGCGCGATGCCCTCGCCGAGCAGCGCGACGAAGAAGATCTCGCAGCCTTCGTTCATCAGCGCCGATGCCACGCGCGCTGCGCCGAGGCCATAGCCGTCGGCCTTGAGCACGCCGGCGCAGCGCACGCCCGCCAGCCGCGCCTTCAGCCGCCGGTAGTTCTCGCGGATGGCGCCAAGATCGATGGTCAGGATCGCGCCGGCTGAAGTTTCGCCGGGCATAAAGCCGCTGGTGGCGGTCGTTTGTGGCAAAGACGTTTTGGTGCCGGTCATCGGGGCAATTGCGTCGGACAAAGTCGGGTCACACTTGTTGCGGAGCTGCGTGCTTCTCGACGCCGGCGAAGTGCGCTTGTCGCGCGTGGTTCATGTTTGCCTCTTTGCCTGCGGCGCATCTGCATCAACAAAGCATGATCTCGACTACGGTGCCAACCTCTTCGCTAACCGAACTTAGTTGGAAGCGCGCCTGCCAACGCCTAGCGAGCAAGATGCTGGAACGCGGCCACCACCTGCTCGTAGACCTTGCGCTTGAACGGCACGATCAGGTCGGGCAGCTCCCGCATCGGCCGCCATGCCCATTGGTCGAATTCGGCCTTGTGGCCGCCCGGCGGCGGATTGATCTCAATCTCGCTCTCGTCGCCCTCGAAGCGGTAGGCGAACCATTTCTGCGTTTGGCCGCGATAGCGGCCCTTGAAGGCGACGCCGACCAGATGCGGCGGCAGGTCGTAGTTGATCCAGTGCGGCGCTTCGGCAAGCAGCGACACGCTGCGCATACCGGTCTCCTCGTAAAGCTCCCGCTCCGCCGCCGGGAGCGGCTCCTCGCCCTCGTCGATGCCGCCCTGCGGCATCTGCCAGAGTTTCGTGGTGCCGGAGAATTCGCTGTCCGGCTCGGCGATGCGATGACCGACCCAGACCAGCCCGGCCGGGTTGAGGATCATCAGCCCGACGCAGGGGCGATAGGGGAGCGTTTCAGGATCGATCTTTTTGGCCATCGTTGAGATTTCCAGCCGTTTTGGAGATGCATTCAGGCGAAAGGGTCGGCGTCAGCCTTTTTGCGGATCGATCGCCACCGCCGAAATCGGCACGATCTCGATGCCGCGCTTCTTCGCCTCGGCGACCCAGGACGCCACCGTGTCCACGGTGATATCGAAGGCCGAGCCGATGCCGACGGCGCTGCCCTTGGCGCGTGCCGTCGCCTCGAGGCTGTCCAGCTTCTTGAGGATTTCGCCGCGGTCCTGCACAGCATCGATCGCCATGTCGCCGGCGACGAAAGGAACGCCATCCTTCAGCGCGAGGTCGGGCGCCAGGCTTCGCGCGGAGGAGCCGTCGTCGACATAGGCAAGGCCGCGCTTGCCGAGCTCGGCCATGAACGGTCCCATCGCGTTTGCATCAGCCGAGAAACGCGCGCCCATATAGTTCATGACGCCGGTATAGTTGGTCGTCCTCGACAGCGCCCAGTGCAGGCTCTTCAGGTTCTCGTCCGGACTCGCAGCGACCGTCAGCGTGTTGCGTCCCGGATTGATGCTGGGATAATCGAACGGCTCGAGCGGTATCTGCATGACGATCTCATGTCCGCTCTGGCGCGCCGCCTTCATCCAGCGGTCGATGCTGTTGCCCTGCGGCGCGAAAGCCAGCGTCACCTCGGCCGGCAATTTGGCGATCGCCGCCTGCGTGCCGGTCTGGGAGACGGCGAGCCCGCCGATGACGATCGCCACGCGCGCGCCGCGCGCGCCGGACCAGGGCCGCGCATAGACGTCGAACGGTCGCCGGCCATCGGCGGAGCGCACCGGCAGCGGGCCGCTGTCGCTCGCCTCGATCAGCGCCCTGTCGGGAATATGCGCGACCTTGAGATTCTGGCTGAGTGTGGAAGGATCGCGGATGACGATACCGGCCTTCGGCGGACCATCGCCCTCTTCAGACTCGACATGGATGATTTGCGGGCCATCGCTCTTCATCGGCGTGCTCGCATTGGGCTTCGCCGCCGCCACCTCGGCCGGTGCCGGCGTCGGCGCCGGTGCCGGCGCGGGAGCCGGCGCCACGATTACCTTCGGCGTCGAAACGGCCGTCTCTTGCGGTTTGCGGAAAGGTTTTTCACGCAACGCGATCGCACCGGAAATGCCCACTACAGTGAGGACGGCGACCGCCGCGCCAAGCGTGGCGGCACCGAAGGTGCGCGAGGCAGGGCGCTCTGGCCGGAGCGTCTGTCCGAGCGGGCGTTCGATGTCCTTGCCGATGTCAGCCAAGCCGCATCCCCAGGCCCGTGACGCGGCTGATCGGATCAGCGCAGCTGATCGAATCGTCAGCGCTCACGCGCAAATTCAAAACCTTAGGCGACGCAGCGCCCGTTGCCGAACCACCCTGTCCCCGAATCAAACTGCCGGAACCTCGCGGTCCCGGCAGCATTGCATCGCTTCGGTCGGCCGGCCAGAGTGATCTGCCCCGGCCCTCCCCGTCTTTACTGGTTCAGCACAGCCTTGTCCGGGTTCGGCGGGAAGGCCGGATCGGTCTTTTGGCCGCGCAGCAGCTGTTCGGCATAGATCAGCTGCAGGTCGTCCTTCGGCTCCGGCGGCACATAGGCGGCCGAGCCCGAGCCGGTCGAGCTCTCGTCGGCCCCCTTGATGTGGCCCTTGAGGTCCGATTCGCCGCGGGTCAGGTCCCTGCCCTGCAGGTCCGGCGGCAGCGGCTGCTCGACCTTGATGTCGGGCGTGATGCCCTTGCCCTGGATCGACTTGCCCGACGGCGTGTAATAGAGCGCGGTGGTGAGCCTGAGCGCGCCATTCTCGCCGAGCGGGATGATGGTCTGCACCGAACCCTTGCCGAACGACTGCGTGCCGACGACGGTGGCGCGGCGCAGATCCTGCAGCGCGCCGGCGACGATCTCGGACGCGCTTGCCGAGCCGCCATTGACCAGCACGATCAGCGGCTTGCCGCCGATGTCGTCGTTCTGCTTCGGCTTGGCGTCGAAGCGGGTAACGTCCTTCGGATCGCGGCCGCGGGTCGAGACGATCTCGCCGCGCTTCAGGAAGGCGTCCGACACGCTCACCGCCTGGTCGAGCAGCCCGCCCGGATTGAGGCGCAGGTCGAGTACATAGCCCTTCAGCTTGTCGTTGGGCACCTGCTTCTTGATGTTCTCGATAGCGTTCTCGAGATCGTCATAGGTCTTCTCGGTGAAGGAGGTGATCTTCATGTAGCCGATGTCGTTCTCAACCCGGTATTTCACCGCCTTGACCTTGATGATGTCGCGCACGACCGTCAACTCGATCGGCTTGTCGGCGCCCTGGCGCAGGATGGTGAGCTTGATCGGCGTGTTGACCGGGCCGCGCATCTTCTCGACCGCGTCATTGAGGGTGAGGCCGCGCACCTCCTCGCCGTCGATCTTGGCGATATAGTCGCCGGCAAGCACGCCCGCCTTTGCGGCCGGCGTGTCGTCGATCGGCGTGATCACCTTGACCAGGTCGTTCTCCATCGTGACCTCGATGCCGAGGCCGCCGAACTCGCCCTTGGTCTGCACACGCATATCCTGCGCCTGCTCGGCATTCATGTAGGACGAGTGCGGGTCGAGCGAAGCCAGCATGCCGTTGATGGCGTTCTCGACCAGCGACTTGTCGTCCGGGGGCGTCACATATTGCGCGCGCACGCGCTCGAAGATGTCGCCGAAGATCGCCAGCTGCTTGTAGGTCTCGGAACCCGCAGCATTCGCCGCCGAGCCAGGTGCGCCGTAGACCAGGCTCATTGCCGATGCGCCCATCAGCGCGCCGGCAAACAGAAGCGACAATTTCCGCATCATTTCACGTCCTTCCAGAAAATCGGTCCGCCCACCAGGGGTTCGGATCGACGGGTTTTCCATCCTTGCGGAACTCAACATAGAGTTCCGGCGTCGCATTTCCATTCTGCGAGGCCGAGGTGCTTGCCACCCGGGCCTCTCCCATCGCGCCGATCGGCTCTCCTGCGAGCACCGACTGTCCGGTCGCGACGCTGATTCTGCTCATCCCCGCCAGGACGACATGATACCCATCGCCCGCATTGAGGATCAAGAGTTGACCATAGGAGCGAAACGGCCCCGCATAAAGAACGTTTCCATCCGCCGGCGCGGTGACGATGGCCCCCGATTGTGTCGCAACCATGTCTCCCTGCATCATTGCGCCATTGCCGTCGTCGGTGCCGAAGCGCCGTTTGATCTTGCCGATGACCGGCAGCGCGATCTGGCCCTGGAGCGCCGCGAACGGGGCGGAAGCGGTTAAACGATTGCCCTCCGGCACCGGCGGCGCGGCGGGTTCCGCCGTCGATGCGGTCGTGTCGGCGTCCGCCGATTTCCGATCGGCCGCCTTGGCCTGGTCGGCCGCCTTGCGCGCCTTGTCGGCCTCGAGCGAGGCGATGAGGTCCTTGAGGCTGCTGGCCTTGTCCGCCAGCTGCTGCGAGCGCTGCCGCTCTGCTGCCAGGGCCGCTTCGGTATCGGCCTGCAGCTTCTGCTTGGCCTCGAGCAGCATGGTCAGTCGTTTCTTTTCCGCCGTCTGCTCGGTGACGGCAGCGGTAAGCCGCCCGCGTTCGGCCTCGATCGAGGCCGTCACCCGGGTCTGTTCCTTGAAATCGGCGAGCAGCCTGTCGGTCTGCTGGCGCAATTCCGGCACCACGGCGCCGAGCAGGATGGCACTGCGCACCGACGACAACGCGTCCTCCGGCTTGACCAGGATCGCCGGTGGCGGATTGAGCCCCATGCGCTGCAGCGCGCCGAGCACCTCGGCGAGCACGTCGCGCCGCGCCACCAGCGAAGCGTGCAGCTTCTCTTGCTCGGCCTTCAGTCCTTCCAGTTTGGCGCCGATGTCCTCGATGTCCTGGCCGAGCTTCTGCTCGGTCATCGCCGACTGGATCAGCGCCGCACTGATCGAGGCATGGTCCTTCTTCACCGTCGCGACGTCGGCGGCAAGCTTGGCCAGCCGCTCGGAGGACAACGAGATTTCCTTGGAGACCTGCTCGTATTCGACCCGGCTCTTGTCGGGGTCCGGCGGGACATCGAGCGAATTTTCCGCGGCCATAGCCGGCCCGAGCGCGATCAGCGCGGCGACAAGTGTCAAGCCGCAGCGGCTGCGCCAGGCGCGCGTTCTCGAATTCCAGCCTTCAGACATCAGGCCTCGACTCTATCCGCCGCTTCGTTAACGAACCATCAACCATGTTGGAGCACCCGCAACAACCGTGATGCCGGTTCATTGAGGCGGAAATCGGTGCAAGCGGACGTGATCCCCAGCTTTCGGGGTCACAGCGCGAACGATGACTCACGAGCGGTGATAGGGATGCCCAGCAAGGATGGTGGCGATGCGATAGAGCTGTTCGCCGAGCATGACGCGCACCAGCTGATGCGGCCAGGTCAGCGCTCCGAACGACAACACCAGATCGGCCTCTTCGCGCAAGGATTTGTGATGGCCGTCCGCGCCGCCGATCGCGATGACCAGCGCCTTGCGGCCGCTGTCGCGCAACTGGCCGATGCGGGCCGCCAGGTCCTCCGAGGACAGCGCCTTGCCGCGTTCGTCGAGCAGGAACAGCACGTTGCCTTGCTGCAGCTGACCCTGCAGCTTCTGGCCCTCCTCGCGGCGACGTTCGTCGGCGCTCTGGCCGCGGCTCTCGGATGTCTCGACAATGCCGGCAAATTCCAGCCCGACCGCGGGCCCGCTCTTGGCGAAGCGCTCGAAATAGCGGTCGGCGAGCTCTCTCTCGGGGCCGGTCTTCATCCGGCCCACGGCATGAACGGTGATCTTCATCCTCGCCTCGGCGAGCTCTCGATCGGCGCCGGACCGGAACGGTCACGGCCCGCGATACGGCTCAGTGCAAGGTCTCTTCCTCGAGATCCGGCGCCTGCCACATCTTTTCGAGATTGTAGAATTCGCGGACTTCGGGACGGAAGACATGGACGATGATGTCGCCGGAATCGATCAGGACCCAGTCGGCGCTGGCCAGCCCTTCGACGCGCGCCATGCCGAGACCGGCATCCTTGAGCGCCTTGAGGAGATGGTCTGCGACCGCCGAGACATGGCGGTGCGATCGGCCCGATGCGACGACCATATAGTCGCCGAGGCTCGATTTACCCTGGATGTCGATTGAGACGATGTTTTCGGCCTTGGAGTCTTCCAGACTGGCAAGGACTGTCTTGATGGCGAGGGAGGCAGCATCGCTTCCGCTGATCCCGGCCGGCGAAGGCACGATATCGGCCTTCTTCCGCAGTGCTGTTCTCAGTGTGTTTCCTTTCCCAATAAGAACAACCAAATCACCCGGCAAATCAGGTGACCCTGCTTAGATAGGCAGAGTTCCATTGCAGTTTCAAGACGGGCGCGCTCTCAGGACGGCCTCGGCAGGCCGGACAGGCCCTCGGAAGGCTGAAAAGAGCGGAACCCCTGCGCGCCGCATGGGTTATCGGCACACCGGACAAAGGGGATTCCCAACCATGCCAATCGACCCGCAGAGCGCCCTCATCACGATTCAAGCCGGGCTTGCGCAGCTCAGCTCGCTGATAGTCTCCTATTCCTTCTCGGCAATCGGTGCTGTGATCCTTCTGGTTGTCGGCTACCTCGTAGCCGGCCTTGCCGAGCGATCGATCTATGCCGGGCTCGGTCATATTCACGGCTTTGACGAGACGCTGCGCCACTTCTTCTCCCAGGTCGTCCGCTACGGCATCCTGATCCTGGTCGTTATCATGGTGCTCGGCCAGTTTGGCGTGCAGACGGCTTCGATCATCGCCGCGATCGGCGCTGCCGGTCTGGCGATCGGCCTTGCACTGCAAGGTACGCTGCAGAACATCGCCGCCGGCATCATGCTGCTTGCGCTGAGGCCCTTCCGCATCGGCGAATATGTGGAGGTCGGTGCGATCGCCGGCACAATCGAGGAGATCGGCCTGTTCGCGACCAAGCTGCGCACTGTCGAAGGCATCTACATCCTGGCGCCCAACCAAACGCTGTGGAACCAGCCGGTGCGGAATTTCACCCGCAACGGCGTCAGACGCACCGATATCAGCTTGAGCATCGGTTCATGGAACGACATCGACCGCGGGCAGAAGACGCTGCTTGCCATCGCCAATGCCGAGAAGCGCATCCGGCGCGAGCCGGCGCCGATCGCCTTCATCGCAGGGCTTGGCGAGAGCACGGTTTCACTGACCCTGCGCTACTGGACTTCAGCGGCCGACTATTTCGCCACCCAGATCGACTTGACCAAACGCGCCAAGCTGGCCTTCGACAACGAGGGCATTTCGATCCCCCTGCCGCCGCCCGAGATACCGTCCCAGGAAGTCCGCAAGCAATAATCTCGTCAGTCCTTGGCCGGCTTTGCCGGCTCCTCCGGCGCGAAGGCGAGCTCCACCGGCAGGGGCGTCTGCGCCGACATCGGCGCGAAGCTGCCGGTTGCGGCAGCAGGCATTGGTCGCGCCGCAAACACCCGCCACAGCACGAACAGGCAGAACGCGGAAGCGATGGCGATGCCGACATAGATGAAGGTCCCGGTGCCGAAGACGGCGGAAAGCGCCGTCACGATGCCGGGTACGATGAAGCCGGACAGCGACCAGGCAAAGAGCAGCGAACTCGACAGCGCCAGCAGCTCTTCCTTCCTGGCGCGATCGGCGGCGTGGGCGCTGGACAGCGAATAGATCGATTCCGATGCACCGTCCCAGATCAGGTAGATCGCCACCAGGGCCATCAGCGCGCCGCCGTCGAAGGCGATGGCGAGCAGGCTCGCCGCCACCGCCAGCGCCGCCGTGCCCGCCAGCACATAGCGGCGGTCGGTACGGTCCGAGAGCCAGCCGAGCGGTATCTGCAGGATCAGCGTGCCGACCGGCATCGCCGACAAGAGCAGCGCCACCTCTGCCTGGCTGTAACCCTTGGCGGTGGCGTGGATCGGCGCAAAACCGGAAATGATCATCGACAGGCCGCCCACCGCCAGCATGCCGACGACGCCGACTGGCGAGATCCTCCACGCTTGGCCGAGCGCCACCGAAGCGGCCTGCGGCGCGGGCGGCTGGGCAAGCCGCGTCATGCCCACCGGCAGGATGGACAGCGCGGTGAAGGCGATGCCGATCAGCGGCGCCGCCGCCGTCTGGATGTCGATCGCGGCGAGCGTCGCATAACCGACGCCCAATCCGGCGATATAGGCGACGTAGAACACCGCCATCACCCGGCCGCGTATGGCGTTCGGCAGGGCGTCGTTGAGCCAGCTCTGCGCGACGATGAAAAGGCCGCATATGGCGAAGCCGTAGAGCGCCCGCGCCGCGATCCACAGCAGCGGCATCGGTCCGGCGCCGATCGCCACGTTGGAGAGCGCGATGAGCGCCGAAAGCACCATGAACGCGCGTGCATGGCCGACCCGGCGCACCAAGGGTCCGGTCAGGATGCAGCCGGCGAGCCCGCCGGCCGAAAGGCCGGTGACGATCAGTCCGGCCCAGGTCGGATCGAAACCATCGGCGCCGAGCCGCACCGGAATGAAGGCGAACATCAGCCCGTTGCCGATCGCGATCAGCGCCATCGACACGATGACGCTGGCAATGGCAATCAGCGGCGCCGATTGTCCGGGATCGGTTTGGGTTTGCTTCAGCATGCCCTCGCAGCTTGGCTGATCGGAATGCGATAGGCCGCCGTAAAAGCGACATCGCTCGGCCCCTTGTGGAAGATGGGCGCCTCAGCCCTTCGCCGCCTTGCGGATTGCGGTGGAGGAAAGCGAAGAGCGCGGGCCGTGGATGAAGGTCCAGGCCGGCGCCCGCATGCGGGCAAGCAGCGGCGCGTCGCCTTCGTCGACGCGGGCATAGTCGAAGGTCTTGGCGACGACCGAGGACAGGAAGGAGAGCGTGGCGCCCGGTCGGTCGATGACGGCGATCGGGAAGGTCAGCACGATCTCGCGCCAGCGCTGCCAGCGATGGAAGTCGCGTAAGGAATCCGCGCCCATGATCCAGACGAAGTCGACACCTGGATTGCGCGCCTTGACCAGCGCCAGCGTGTCGGCGGTGTAGCGGACATGCTGCGCCGCCTCGAAGGCAGTGACCTTGATCTTCGGATTCCTGGCGATCCTTTCAGACAGCGCGACGCGCTCGGCGAGCGGCGCCAGCTCGCGCGCGCTTTTCAGCGGATTGCCGGGCGTCACGATCCACCAGAGCTGGTCGAGAGCCAGCCTTCTCAGCGCAATCTCGGCGACCAGCGCGTGGCCGGCATGCGGCGGGTTGAACGAGCCGCCGAAGAGGCCGACGGCCAGCCCTTTGCCGGCATGCGGCATGCGAAGGTAGGAGGCGGGGACGGGCTGCTCGGGCTGGGAAAGCATGACGCTAGGCACCCCCCTCTGCCCTGCCGGGCATCCCCCCCGCAACGGGGGAGATTGGCAGCTCCTTCGCAGTCGCAAATCTTGCAGTGTTGGCGACTGGCGAAACCGGGAAAATCAGCTGATCTCCCCCCTTGCGGGGGAGATGGCCGGCAGGCCGGAGGGAGGTGCCTAGGCGCAAGCTTCAGCCTCTTAGGGCAAGCGACATCAAGGCCTCACTTGCCCCGACCCGCGCACGCGGTACTTGAACGAGGTCAGCTGCTCGACGCCGACCGGTCCGCGCGCATGCATCTTGCCGGTGGCGATGCCGATCTCGGCGCCCATGCCGAACTCGCCGCCGTCGGCGAACTGTGTCGAGGCATTGTGCAACAAAATCGCCGAGTCGATCTCGCTGAAGAATGTTTCGACCGATTGCGCATCCTCGGCGACGATCGCCTCGGTGTGATGCGAGGAGAAGGTCTCGATATGCTCGATCGCGCCCGCCACGCCGTCGACCAGCTTCACCGCGATGATCGCGTCGAGATATTCCGTCACCCAGTCGGCGTCGGTCGCCGGGCTGGCATCGGCAAAGGCTTTCATCACCTCGACCTCTGCATGGATCTCACAGCCGGCGGCGCGCAGGGCCTCCAGGATCGGCACCAGATGGGTGGACGCGACCGCACGGTCGACGAGCAGCGTCTCGGCGGCGCCGCACACGCCGGTGCGCCGCATCTTGGCGTTGACGGCGATCTGGACCGCCATGTCGAGCTTCGCCGAGCGATCGACATAGAGATGGCAGATGCCTTCGAGATGGGCAAAGACCGGTACGCGCGCCTCGGTCTGCACGCGCCCGACCAGGCTCTTGCCGCCGCGCGGGATGATGACGTCGAGATTGCCGCCTAAGCCCTTGAGCATCTCGCCGACCGCGGCGCGGTCGGTGGTCGGCACCAATTGGATGGCGTCTTGCGGCAGGCCGGCTGCTTTCAGCCCCTCGACCATGCAGGCATGGATAGCCGACGACGAATTGATCGAATCCGAGCCGCCGCGCAGGATCACGGGATTGCCGGCTTTCAGGCAGAGTGCGCCGGCATCGGCCGTCACGTTCGGGCGGCTTTCATAGATGACGCCGATGACGCCGAGCGGCGTGCGCACGCGCTCGATATGGAGGCCGTTCGGCCGGTCCCATTCGGCAATCACCTCGCCGACCGGATCCTTGAGCGCCGCGATCTCGCGAATGCCGTCGGCCATCGCCTTGATACGTGAGGGGTTGAGTTTCAGCCGGTCCATGAAGGAACCGGACAGCCCGGCTTCGTCGCCGTTCGACATATCGATGGCGTTGGCCTCTAGGATCGCCTGCTCGTTGCGCAGGATGGCGTCGGCCATCGCGGCCAAGGCGTCGTTCTTGGCCTTGGTCGATGCGACGGCCAACGGTCGGGCAGCGGCGCGGGCGCGGAGGCCGATATCGGCCATCAGCGTCACCGTATCTTCCCCGGATTTGTCATGCAGCTTCAGCATGGTTCATCCTCCGCTGGGTCATTCGTCGGCCAAAACTTGGTCGTCGGCCAATACTTGATCACTGGATCGACTTACCACAAGGTCGTCGCGATGGATCATCGCCGAGCGGGCCTCGTAGCCGAGCACATTTTCGATCTCGGCCGTCTTCAAACCCGCGATCCTTACGGCATCGGCGGCATCATAGGCAACCAGCCCGCGCGCGATCTCGCGGCCCTCGGGCGACAGGATCGCCACCGTGTCGCCGCGCGAGAAATTGCCGCTGACGAGCTTGACGCCGGCCGGCAGCAGCGACTTGCCCGATTTCAGCGCGCCGACAGCGCCGGCATCGACGGTGAGCCGCCCGGCCGGCTCCAACTGTCCCGCGATCCAGGTCTTGTAGCCCTTCACCGGGTTGGCGCTGGGGTTGAAGAAGGTGGCGCGCTCGCCGCGCTCGATCGCCATCAGCGGCGACAGGCGCGTGCCGGCGGTGATGATCATCGCGGTGCCGGCGGCGTTGGCGATCTTGCCCGCGTCGAGCTTGGTCCGCATGCCGCCGCGCGAGAGTTCCGAAGCGGCGGCGCCCGCCATCGCCTCGATGTCCGGCGTGATGCGGTCGACCACCGGAATGAACTTGGCTCGCGGGTCCTTGGCCGGCGGCGCCGTATAGAGCCCGTCGATGTCGGAAAGCAGCACCAGAAGATCGGCGCCCATCATCGTCGCCACCCGCGCCGCCAGCCGGTCGTTGTCGCCATAACGGATTTCGGAGGTCGCGACCGTGTCGTTCTCGTTGATGACCGGCACCGCCTTCATCTTGAGCAAGGTCGAGATCGTTGCGCGGGCGTTAAGGTAGCGGCGGCGCTCCTCGGTATCGCCGAGGGTCAACAGAATCTGCCCGGATTTGAGCCCGTCCCTGCCCAGCGCATCCGACCAGGCGCCCGCAAGCGCGATCTGGCCGACGGCCGCCGCCGCCTGGCTTTCCTCAAGCTTCAGCGCACGTTTGCCGAGCCCGAGAATGGTGCGGCCGAGCGCGATGGCGCCCGAGGAGACGACGAGCACCTCCGCGCCGGCATTGGCGAGCACCGCGATGTCCTCGGCTAAAGAGGTCAGCCAATCGCGCTTCAGGCCGGTCGCGCGGTCGACGAGCAGCGCCGAGCCGATCTTCACGGTTATGCGCCGGTATGACTTCAGCGATTTCATGGGTTTTGCCGCCAGCGCGTATCGACTGGAGCGGGAACGGCGTCGCGCGCCTCGGCGACCACCGCCATCAGCGCGCGCTGCACAGCCTCGACGCCTTCGCCGGTGACGGCCGACAACAGCATCGGCGCGCGGCCGGCGGCGCGTTTCAGCGAGGCAGCCTTCTTCTTGCGCGCGTCCGCGTCGAGGATGTCGACCTGGCTGAGGGCGACGATCTCAGGTTTGTCGGCCAGCCCATGGCCATAGGCTGCGAGCTCGGCGCGCACGGTCTTGTAGGCCTTGCCGGGATTTTCCTCCTGCGCCGAGACGAGATGGAGCAGCACGCGCGTGCGCTCGACATGGCCGAGGAAGCGGTCGCCGATGCCGACGCCCTCATGCGCGCCCTCGATCAGGCCGGGGATGTCGGCCAGCACGAATTCGCGGCCGTCGATGCGGGCGACGCCGAGGCCGGGATAGAGCGTGGTGAAGGGATAGTCGGCGATCTTCGGCTTGGCGGCGGTGACAGCGGCAAGGAAGGTCGACTTGCCGGCGTTGGGCAGGCCGACAAGGCCGGCATCGGCGATCAGCTTGAGCCGCAGCCAGATGCTCAACTCCTCGCCCGGCTGGCCGGGATTGGCGCGGCGCGGCGCCTGGTTGGTCGAGGTCTTGAAATGCTGGTTGCCGAAGCCGCCATTGCCGCCCTTGGCGAGCAGAAAGCGTTGGCCGACCTCGATCAAATCGCAGATCAGCGTCTCATTGTCCTCGGCGAATACCTGGGTGCCGGCCGGCACTTTGAGCGTCGCGTCGGCGCCCTTGGCGCCCGTCATGTTGCGGCCCATGCCGTGCATGCCGGTCTTGGCCTTGAAATGCTGCTGGTAGCGGTAGTCGATCAGTGTGTTCAAGCCATCGACGGCTTCGACCCAGACATCGCCGCCGCGGCCACCGTCGCCGCCGTCCGGACCGCCGAACTCGATGAATTTCTCGCGGCGGAACGACATCGATCCGGCACCACCGTCGCCGGACCGGATGTAAACTCGGGCTTGGTCGAGGAATTTCATCGGATTTTCAGGTTTCTGCTATTGCGCTTGCGGGATTGCTCTAAACCAAGGTGGAGCCAAGGGCGAGGCCCGTTTGCAACTAAAGCGCCGGCTGCACTTTAGCCAGGGGCGCGGTAGCACTGTTCGCGGGCGAGACCGGGAGGCGGGAATGAAGCTTGTCACCTACAACATCCAGTATGGCATCGGCCTCGACGGCAAATACGATGTCGGCCGCATCGCCGACGCGGTGCGCGGCGCCGATGTCATCGCCCTGCAGGAAGTCACCCGCAACAACCCGCGCAACGGCGACCGCGACATGGTGGCCGAGATCGGCGAAGCGCTGCCGGACTATTTTGTCGCCTATGCCAGCAATTTCGAGGTCAATATCGGCTCGCGCCTGGATGCCGGCCGCGCCGTCACCCGCACCTTCCAGCTCGGCAATATGGTGCTGTCGAAGACGCCCATTCATCTGTCGCGTAATCTCCTTCTGCCGCGCAGCCGCAGCCTGGAGCGGATGAACTTCCAGCGCGGCGCGCTGGAGGCGCTAATCGAGACGCCGCTCGGCTTCATCCGCTTCTACTCCACCCATCTCGACCACCGCAGCCCCGTCGAGCGTCAGAGCCAAATCCGTTTCCTGCGCCAGCGCCTGCTCAACTACGCGCTGGAAGGCGGCGGCCTTTCCGGCATTCCCGAAATCGGCCTGCCGGACCTGCCCTATCCGGAAGCCTTCATCGTCATGGGCGACTTCAACATGCTGCCCGGATCGCCTGAATATGTCGAACTCGCCGGACGTCCGGACCATGAATTCGGCATGCCGCTCACCGCCGATCTCGCCGTCGATGTCGCCCAGCGCCTGGAGGTTTCCGGCCTCTTCACCTGGATCGACCCCAATCGACCCAACGATGCGGGCCGCCACAAATGCATCGACTACGTCTTCACCAGCGCTTCGCTCGCCGGCTCGCTGAAGCGCCTGTGGGCCGACCGGCAGGCGCGTGGATCGGACCACCTGCCGGTCTGGGTCGAATTGGGTTGAGTCGTCTTTGAGCGCCGACGCCTATGCGTGTTGCTATTCAGGTCAGGCTGAGCCGAAAATGACGGCTTCCGAGAACCGGAGCGGAGCGTACTGAAAGTACGCGAGCACCGGAAGCGCAGGAAACCGTCATTTGCGGGCCGGCCTCACCTGAATTTCAACATGCCTAGAAGTGCACCCAGTTGCGCAGGCTCGTCCAGGTCTTGCGGTCCAGCCGGTAGCGCTCGACCGGCACCTGGCCGGCGACGATCGAGTTCAGCATGCCCTGGCCGGCATACTGAAAGCCGCACTTGTGGATGACGCGGCGCGATGCCGGATTGATGACCCTGGTCGAGGCATGCAGCACCTGGATCGAGGTCTTCTGGAAGGCAAGGTCGACCAGCGCGTGCGCCGCCTCGGTCGCATAGCCGCGCTTCCAGTAAGGCTCGCCGATCCAGTAGCCCAGCTCCAGCCCGCGATCGGTGGTATTCAACCCCGCGCAGCCGACGAAAGTGCCGGTTCCGGCGAGCGTCAGCGCATAGGCGATGCCGGCGCGGCGCGACGAGGCCATGGCGAGGAAGGCGCGGGCCTCGGCTTCGCCGTAAGGATGCGGCATGCGGGCCAGCATTTCGGCGACGTGACGGTTGTCGGCCAGAGCGACGAGTTGCGCGAGATCGCTCTCGCGCGGAGCGCGCATGACCAGGCGCTCGGTGGCGAGCACCGGGCAATCGATCGCGTAACTTTCGTCTTCGGTGTCTTCCGCTTCGGCAACCATTTTAGTCCTCCAGGGCAAAGAAAAATGAAAAAGGAGAGATGGAAGCCCATCTCTCCTGATCCTTTTCCTGGCCTGGCCAGACACCGGTTCCCGAGATGGGCGCCGGTGTTATGGTGCGGAACCGGCTACTCCGCTGCTTTGGTGATCGGGTTTACCGAGACGTAGGTTCGGCCGTTGGCTTTTTTGTTGAAGGTGACTGCGCCGGCTTCGAGCGCAAAAAGGGTGTGGTCGGTGCCCATGCCAACGTTGGTGCCCGGATGCCATTGCGTGCCGCGCTGACGAATGATGATGTTGCCGGCGACGACGGCTTCGCCACCGAACTTCTTCACGCCGAGACGCTTGGAGTGCGAATCGCGACCGTTGCGCGACGAACCGCCAGCTTTCTTGTGTGCCATCTAACTAACTCCGATGCGCCCTGAGGCGCTTGAATGGTCTTATGAACGCGTTCGCGTTCCGTTTCAAGTCCGTACCGGCGACGATTGTCGCCGGCCGTCCTTACTTCTTTTTCGCCAGCTCCTTGGCCTGCTCGCGCCAGTCCTTGATCTGGTCGGCGCTGAACGGCATGTGCTCGTCGATCTTGGCGACATCCTTCTCGGTCAGCTTGGCCAGCTGTGCGAAGGTGACGATGCCCTGCTCGGCGAGGTCCTTCGCCGCGACGGGACCGATGCCCTTGATCACGGTCAAATCGTCCGGCTCGCCCTTCGGTGCCTTGAACAGTGGCGCGGCCTTGGCCTCTTCGCTGGCGGGAGCTTCCTTGGGGGCGGCCTCTGCCTTGGCTTCCTTCTTGGCCTTGGCCTCCTTCGGAGCGGCTTCGGCCTTCGCCTCGGCGGCGACGTCTGCCTTGGCTTCGGGCGCCTTGGCCTCAGCCTTGGCGGTGGCCTTCTTCGACGGCTTGGCGCCGCCCAGCAGGATCTCGGAGATCCGGACGGTGGTCAGAAGCTGGCGGTGGCCGATCTTGCGGCGCGAATTCTGGCGGCGGCGCTTCTTGAAAGCGATGACGGTGCGGTTCTTGCCCTGCTCGACGACTTCCGCCGTGACCAGAGCGCCATCGACGAACGGCGCGCCGAAGGTGACATTCTCACCCTCGCCATGCGCGAGAACAGTGCCGATCTCGACGATCTCGCCGACCTTGGCTTCGACTTTCTCGATCTTGAGCAGATCGTTGGCGGCGACGCGATACTGCTTGCCGCCCGTTTTGATGACTGCGAACATTTTTTGCCTTTCGCTGTTCGGTCGGCCTCGATGAACCGCTTCAGGCGGTTCGGCCGTCTTTTTGTCAGTCTGCGGGTTCAAAAAACAAGCGGCGCGGAGAAGCCCCACGCCGAATGCGGGCTGTCCCTAGCCGAAGGTCGCAAGGAAGTCAAGGCAAGCGGCCCCTGCTCCTGGAGCATGCCGCGGGGCGCGCGCCGGTCCGTCGCCTCGCCGACGCTTTTTTCAACAAGCGGGAAATCGGTCGACCAGGGCCTTGTAACTGCGGCGGTCAGCCGTTATCTAGTGCGCCGCGCCGGCAAACGGCCGACCATGACCTCGCGGAGAGGTGGCAGAGTGGTCGAATGCACCGCACTCGAAATGCGGCATACTCGCAAGGGTATCGGGGGTTCGAATCCCTCCCTCTCCGCCACGACCTCCAACAACTATCTGAAACTCAGAACGGCGGCATTGCGGCCCTTAGCGACTTCTGCCCCGGTTAAACTGAACACGATGCGGAAGGGCACTAAGGCCGCGCGGGCTCTCCCGATGCAGCCTGGACGCGTAGACCGACCCCTCCCCCGGGCCTGCCCCGCCGGGCAGCTCGGGAGGCTTTCCGGGTCGGCTACAAAAGGCGTCGTTTTTCGAATCTTTGACGAAATGGACAAACGGATTCGGTTGACCGTTTTTCAGGGCCGATGGGCGACAAGCACTCAACTTGCAACGGCCGAAACCCCTTTAGGCTGCTCCGTAGCTTTGCGCCCCTGGGGCCGATCCCAAGTCCTGAGCCGCGAAATCTTGTAGACTGCGGCTGGCGGCACGTTCTGCAATGTCCGGCCTATGCGCGTGGCACGCAATTCCAATCCCTCCAGAATGGGACGCGGCACGGGACAGCGTGGACCATAGGTAAACTGATAGAAAGCGCTTCCGGGCCGCAGCAGTGAAAAGGCGCCACCCAGGATCGCGATGACCTTGTGGTCAGGCATGCTCAGAAGCGGTAGGCCGCTGATGACGGCTCCGGCTGCCCCTCTTTGAAGCGAGATGTCTCCGATGGCAGCCGCGTCCATCTGCAATACCCGCACCCGAGGAAAACGGGACTGGAGATGCTGTGCGAACTCCGCCCCGTACTCAACCAAGGTCAAGTCTTCTGGCCGCACGCCGCGCTCCAGCAGCCGCGAGGTGAAAACACCGGTGCCGGGTCCAAGTTCGACTACCAGCCCGGTCTCCGCGGTTATATCCTGCGTCATGATCCTCGCAAGCGCCTTGCCAGAAGGCGCGACTGCTGCCACGCGGAGCGGAGCGCTCAGCCAGGTTCTGAAGAACATCCAAAAATCGTGGCGCATCTTGCACACCTTTGGAAGCCGGAGCTTCGCTCACGTCGATGAATCCCTAGGCGGGTGTTAGCACTGGCGAAAAGGATGCTGATTAGCGCCAGGCGCCATTCGACTCGTGACTCGCGCCAATCCAAGCAAGTCGACAGATCACAGATGGGACAAATGCCTCCGGCCGTAGACCGCCAATCATCTCAGGCTAGTGCAAGCTGGTGCCACCAGGTCCCGACGCTCGACCCATATTCAGTTCGCGCCACCTATTGGGGGTAGTGCCTTCCCAGTCGCGGAAGGCACGATAGAATGAACTCGTGTCCTGGTAGCCGAGCAGGCAAGCGACCTCGTTGATGTCGGCAGAGGCATCGGCCAGAAGCTGGCGGCCCAGCTCGTGTCTTGCTTCCACCAGGAGTTCACGAAAGGTGGTGCCTTCCTCGGTGATACGGCGTTGCAGCGTTCGTTCGCTGAGGCCGAGATCGGTTGCAATGCCGGACAGTTCCGGCCGGCCGCTGGCCAGGCTCCTTTTCAGGACCATCTTCACCTGCTCGCGGATCGAACTGAGCGCCTGGAGTTCACCCAGGGCGGATGCAAGCGCCGGCGTGAGAATTTCCAAAAGCTCTGGATTGTGTCCCGGAAACGGACGGTTCAGATCGCTGCTTTTCAAGATCAGCACGTCACGCGGCGCGCCGTAGCGGATGGGACAGGAAAAGTAAGAGCTGAGAACGTCGCTGTTGGGATCGGCACGGGTGAGTTCGACCAGGACAGGCGCCAGGTTCTGCCCGGTTCCGCGCCGGCCCAGTTCGAGCAGAAACGCGAACGTAATGTCGACGGCAATGGCCGGCTCCGGCTCCGTCGCATAGAACCACTCGCTCGTGATCGCCACCTCGCCCCTTGTTTCGGAGATATGCAGCTGTTCGGGCGTGCAGAGTCTCTTGAACCTGGCGATCCTCGACAATCCGTCGCGGTAATCCCGCGCGTGGAATGCGGCCAAAGTAGACGGCGGATGGACGGCGGTATCGGCACTCTTGACCAACCTGATGCCGACCCCGGGGTCGGAGGTGAGTTCTTCCAGGGCCTTGAAAATCGCGAAGTACTGGTGCGTCGTCACCAGACTTTGTGGGTTCAAGTGCAGCGTCGCCGGCAGCCGCGCCTGCCTCAGCACGGCAGCGGCCGGAAGCCCGAGGCCTTCGATCGCCCGCCAGAACGCCTGCGGGACCTTGCATTTGTCAGCAGGAGCTGCGCCCATGACCTGTTCTCCTGTACTCCACATCGTCGACGGGCCGCCGCCAAGCGGCCCATCCCGGTCTTGTTTATCGCATTTGGCTCATGATGATCCGGTCGAACATGCGGTCGCCGAACCATTTGCGGATAGCGATCATAGGCTTGGCGTATTTGCCGGCAGCGTAACGGGTCTTAGGCTTGCGCGCCCGGACGGCCTCCGAAACCACATCGGCAATAATGCCCGGGTTGGTGCCGCGGCCGTGGCCATAGGTGTCCCGCGTTGTCTTGGCGACCGCTTGGGAAACCTTGGCATAGGCGCTGCTTGCCGACCGCTTGACCAGGCCATCGGCGACGACATCGCCAAAGCCCGTCTCGATCAGGCCCGGCTCGACGACGACGACCTTGATGCCGAAGGGGGCTAGCTCGAGCCTCAGGCTGTCCGACCAGCCCTCAAGCGCATGTTTGGTGGCATGGTACCACGCGCCGAGAAGCGTATAGATCTTGCCGCCCATCGAGGTGATGTTGACGATGGTTCCAGCGCCCTTCTTGCGCATGGCCGGCAGCAGGAGCTGGGTCAGCCGGGCGGGACCGAAAACATTGACCTCGAACTGGTAGCGAGCCTCATCGATCGTCACGTCTTCCACCGGCCCGTAAAGACCAAAACCGGCGTTGTTGACGAGAACGTCGACACCGCCGGACTGGGCGAGTATCGTTTCCACGGCGGCCTCGATGTCGGCATTCACTGAAATGTCCATGCGCACCGGAATGGCGCCAAGCTTGGCAAGATCGGCCATTTTGTCGACGGTGCGGGCGGCGACATAGACCTTGAAGCCGTCCTTGATCAGACGCCGGGCGATTTCCTTGCCCATGCCAGAGGATGCGCCAGTGACGAGCGCGGTTCTGTTTGCTTTCTTAGCCATTTGATTTGTGCCTTTCCTATTTGATGTTGAATTCTGGGGCAAAAGGGGTCGGCACGCATTGGCGATCGCTGCCACGGTACTTGCAATTTCCGCCAACCTCTGGGCGGCAGCCGCCGTGGCTCACGAGGGTGCGGCGACGGGCAGCGACAACCCAAGCTCCGACAAGTGCGGGAGTTGGGCGGCCCGGCATTTTGCGGGGCCAGCCAACTCCCATCCACTGCCGTCAGACGCGATGGAAGGTGCGCGTCTGGCCGAGGGCCGGAAGGCCGATGTAGCCCCTGAGGTTCATCTTGCCATTCTTGATGCGCACCTCGCAGTTGTAGGTGCGTCCCGAGGAGCCGTCATAGAGGGAGCCGCCCGTCCATGCGCCGTCATCCCAATGGAGGCCGGTGATGAAGATGGCATTCTTCATCGACCGCGAGCGCAGCGCCGGATTGGGGTTCTTGGTGTCCTTCTTGAACGTCACGCCGTCGGGCTCGACCAGTTGGTTGCCATAGAGGAGACGGGCTTGGAATTCGGAGCCGGTCTTGAACGTCTCGAGCTTCACGCTGCCGTCGTCCGCCTGCCAGGTGCCAATGATTGCATCAGACGACGCCTGCTGGGCGTGAGCCGCAGGCGCGGCGGACAGAAGTGTGGCGCCTACAAAAATGGCCAAGGCGCCGCGGCGGGAGAAATTGTTCAGATCCATCTATTTTTCCTTTGTGTGGGATTGGCGGTGCCGGCAGCCGGCACGGATCGGACGACCCGTTTGTCGACCGTTCGCGAGATCCAGTTTTCTCATCTTTGCGAGACTGGATGAGAGTAAGCTAAACCGGCGTTGCGCCTCAATCAGTCGCGGGCGGCGCCATTTTACTGACGCCTGGCGCCATGTTCGGTGGAAGAACGCTTGCCGCTACCGTTCGCAGAGCCGGCGATCGCTCGTCGGCGCTGCGCGCTTGGCGAAGGAGCGCGACAGTCGCCCTCAGCAATATCCGAAATAGGCCATCAGCTCCTGGGCCTCACCTGCCTCGAAACGCGAGGCGAATTCCGCAGGCAGCTTCGATCGCCAGCCGCCCCTGTAGTCGGTGATCGGTTGGTTGACCTGCGCCGAACGGCGAGCCGAATGCGCCGTGCGAACTCTTCTTGCCCTTCCCCAGACGACCGGATGCCGGTGATAGTCCAGGATGGCAGTATCGAAGGCCACACCCATGAAGCGGCATAGCCGTTCGATGGAGAGCGCAGGCGACTCGACAAAGTCCTCGTAGCGCCACAACATGGCCCCGCCCCTCTCGATGCAGAGCATCGAGGCCCTGCTGTCGGCGACCCACCTTTGGAAAGCTCTGTCGAAATCGCCCTCGTAGCGCTGCCCGAGCGATGCCACGACATCACGGCCATCGCGCGTCACCACGATGAAACGGGCATCCGGGATCGTCTCGCGTATCTGACGGGTGTAATGAATATGCCCGGGGGTTTTTTCGACCCAGACGCTCCGGCGCGAAATGGCCGCCTCAAGCAAAAGCAAGCTTAGCTTGGTCCATCTGGCGCCTTTGTCCGAGACAAAAGCGCTTGTCTCCCGCGGGACACTGAAGACATCCGGATGCGCAGCCAATATCCGGGCGAGCAAGGTCGACCCGGTATGACCGCAACCACAGATGAATATTGAGGCCCTCGGCTTTGGAATAAGCCGTACCACACCCTTGTTCACAATTCTTGTTCCGCCGGAAAGACTTTATTCGAACTGTTTGCCTCGAAGATTGCAACAGGAATGTTTCCACAGGAACGGCGTGGAACCACGCTCGGCGCCGTTCACATTTCAGCGTGCGGCGTATCGGGTGTATCGATGAAGCGCACGCGCTTGCCGCCGCGGCCTGCCGGGACGTGCTCGGCCAAGGCCTCGACGGCAGGCAGCGCGCGATGCTTCAGCTGGCGCTGAGCTTCTTCAGCTGGCGCACGCTGGTGCGCGAGGCCGGCTTGCAGCCCTTGGACGCTGTGAGAACCATGATCGGGGCCATCCAGGGCGCAACTTGAGAGCGGGCGTTGCGCGTCGGCTGCGGGCAATCATCGTTTGAATGCGTGATCCGGTTTGTAGGTTGGGCCGGACGAGCGTGATGCGCCGGCCGATTTTGCCTCAACCTGATCCGCCGGATTGATGCTCCGCAATCGCGCTCAAGAAGACCTCGCCGAATTCCTTGAGCTTGGCTTCGCCGACGCCGTTCACCGCGGCGAAGGCAGCGAGGTCGCGCGGGCAGCGCTCGGCCATGTCGATCAGCGTGCGGTCGGAGAAAACGACATAGGCCGGGAACTGGCGTTCCTTCGCCAGGCGCAGCCGCAGCGCCTTGAGCGTGGCGAGCAGCGCGGCGTCCAGGTCTTCGGCGTCCGCCGCGGCCTGGGCCGAACGCGCCTTGTCGCGTAGGGAACGGTGCCGCGTCTCGACGCGATACTCGAAGGCGATCTCGCCGCGGCCGAGCGCGCGGCCGCGCTCGGAAATGGCAAGGCCGCCATAGCCGTCCGGGTCCGGCACCAGGTACCCGCCCGCCACAAGCTGGCGGATCAGCGACAGCCACGCGGGTCGCTTGTGCGCCGCGCCGGTGCCGAAGCTGGCAAGCCTTTGCTGACCTCGGGCCAGCACTTTCTCGGTCTCGTGGCCGAGCAGGATGTCGACGATATGGGAGGCCCCGAACCGCTCGCCGGTTTGCGCGACGGCCGAAAGAATGATGCGCGCCTCGGTGCCGCCGTCCGCGCGCGGCGCCTGGTTGAGGCAGTTGTCGCAATTGCCGCAAGGCGAGGCGCCTTCGCCGAAATAGCCAAGCAGGACCTGGCGCCGGCATTTCGCCGTCTCGCAATAGCCGATCAGCGTGTCCAGCCGGCCATGCGAGCGCCGCTTATGCTCCGGCGAGGCATCTTCGTCGTCGATGAACAAGCGGCGCGTGCGGATGTCGCCGAGGCCGTAGAGCATATGTGCCTCGGCTGGTCGTCCGTCGCGCCCGGCACGGCCGATCTCCTGGTAATAGGCCTCGAGGCTCGCCGGCAGGTCGGTGTGGAAGACATAGGCAACGTCCGGCTTGTCGATGCCCATGCCGAAGGCGATGGTCGCCACCATGACCACGCCGGACAGCGTCATGAAAGCGTTTTGGTTCGCGTCCCGCGCCTCCTTGCTCATGCCGGCATGGTAAGTGAGCGCGGTGACGCCGTTCTTTTCGAGGAAGGCCGCCATCTCCTCTGTCTTCCTGCGCGACAGGCAATAGACGATGCCGCTCTGCCCCGCATGGCGTTCGACGAAACGCAACAGCTGGCGTTTGCTGTCCTGCTTCGGCTCGATGGCAAGCTTGATGTTCGGCCGGTCGAAGCCCAGCACCAGCGTGTCGACACTGTCGGCAAACAGCCGCGCCGAAATGTCGGTGCGCGTCGTTTCGTCCGCGGTCGCGGTCAGCGCGATGATCGGCACTTTCGGAAAGAGGTCGCGCAGCCGCGCAAGGTCCTCATATTCGCGCCGAAAGGCTGGCCCCCATTGCGAGATGCAATGCGCCTCGTCGACGGCGATCAGCCGGATGTCGAGCCTGGCCAGCGCGTCGAGCATCCGCTCGGTCATCAGCCGCTCCGGCGCCAGATAGAGCAGACGCGTCTGGCCCGAGGCGACGCGGCGCCACGCCGCGACATTGGCATCGCGATCCAGCGAGGAGTTGATCGTATCGGCGGCGACGCCGGCGAGCCGCAGCGCTGCGACCTGGTCCTGCATCAGCGCCACCAGCGGCGAGACGACGATGGTGAGCCCGCCAAGGACCAGCGCCGGAACCTGGTAACAGAGCGACTTGCCGGCGCCGGTCGGCATGACCGCCAGCACGTGGCGGCCGCACAGCAGCGCCTCTATCACGTCGGCCTGACCGGGCCGAAAATCGTCGAAGCCGAACACGTCCTTCAGCACGCGCCGCTTCGGATCGCGTCCCTCCGCCGCAATGCCCGCCACCGATGCCCGCCCCGCCATCGCGTTTTGCATTTGAGAGTGATTCCCGGTTTCGGCTGAGGTCACGTTCTTAAGGCGCGGATCGCCCGAAGGCCATCGCAACCCGTGCTGTCCGCCGTTTTTGCCTGGCGGCGCCGCCGTCTCTGCCGGAGGTGTCGGCTCCTCCCTGCGATACCGAGATGGCAGGGCAAGGCGGTCGGCAGTGTCCACTGAGCCGAGGGTTAGCAAAGGCAGGGCGCGTCAGACTCCAAGCCGGCTCCATAGATCCGCAATCGATTTTCGCAGCCCGACAGCCCGGAGTTCTCCCGGTCGGATTTCGGCCAGCGCGATGCCGCTCTCGCCCGCAATGGCATAGAGCAGCCAGGTCCGGCCATCCTCCTCGAAAATGGCCGGATCGCGCAGCCCATTCTCCTTGCTTCTTGCCACGCCCGCCTTGCTGCGGCGAACCGGCAGGCCGGCGCCCTCGTAGTCGGTGCCGGGTCTCAGCAATTCGGTCCTGCCGCGCACGACCCAGCGCCGCCAGTCCTTGGAAAGGTCGATGCTGCCGTAAATCACGCGCTCCGGCGCGTCGCCCTTGCGCGTATAATAGACAATCAGCGAATCCCCGCTCTTCTGCACCGCCACATGCCGCGGCCGAACCCGGCTCGAGCCCGGCAGCACGACCGGCCCTTCCTCGAAGCCAGAAAGACCATCGATCGAACGGCGAAGCCTGATGCTGCCGGTGCCGAAAAGCCCATACCACCAGCCGTCGTGCCGAAATATCCGCGCATAGAACGGCCCTAGCGCCTGGGGACTGGGGTTGAAGCAAAGGCCGTCGACCGATGTCGCCGCAAAGGTCGTCTGCTCGCGGCCATGTCGCTCAGGGCCGTGAAAATACATGACGATGCGTCGGGTCTGCTCGTCGACATGCACGTCGGGAGAGGCGATGTGATCCCTCAGAAAAGGACACTCGCCAAGCGAAAGCACGCCGCCCGGGTGAACCCGCCAAGGGCCTTGCAGCGTATCTGAATAGGCTAGACGGATGTAGGTGCCGTTGTGATGCGCGAAATAGAGGTGATACGTTCCGAGCCGGCCGGTCGCCCAGGCCGGCATCCTCACCAGCGATGGGCCGTTTATGCTGGCTCCCTCATCGCCCGACAGCATATCGGGCGTAATCAAAGGTCCGCGCCGTTCGGCTGAAAGACCGAGCATCGACGTCATGCGTTTGCCCACTCCGGCATGTCATAGCCGAACTCGTCACAGAACCCTCTCAGCCGGGCGAGGAAGGCGGGGGGCAGGGCTTTGAGATAGGCAAGGTATTCCTCGTTCCGTTCCCACTTCTTGAGCGATGTTGCCCGTATCGGGTTACCGGCATCCTCGCTGAAGCGGATATGCGGCCTGAGGTCGAATGCTCGCGCGATCCTCTCCTGGACCTCGTCCGGCCGAGCGATCATGTCCTCGTAACGGACATAGACAATCGCGCGCTCCGGCTGCGCCTTTCTCAGCCGCAGCAAGGCCTCGTACTCGGCCAGCCAGCGTTCGGAGGTGACATGGAATCGGCGCTCCGCCCTGCTTTCCGGATGCGAGCTGGTGAGCACGTCGAAAGGATGGCGAACGCAGTAGATCAGGCCAATGGCGGCGGGCAATTTCGCCAGATGCATATGACCCCGATCCGTGCGCTTGACGACAAGGTTGGTTTCGGAGCGGTCCAACATATCCAGCTGGGTGTATTTCGCTTCGGCTCGATGGACGAAGGTGTCCTCGAAACACCCCATCAGGCGCTGGGTCAGCGTCGTTCCGCTGCGCGCGCAGCCGGCAATGAATATCTTCTTGTAAGGCGCCGAGCGTCCAGCAAACCAAAGCCGCCACAGCCGCTTCACATCCAGCGCCAAGCGCCGAACCTCTCTGATCGGCCGCCTGATGGCCTTGCGCAAAAAGGCTTCTGATTTTCGTGCGACGTCCATTTCCGACTTCCGCTCCCGCCGGCTTAGTTCATCCGTTGCCAAAGCTGCGGCGCGCCGTCTCTTTGGCCGATATGCCGGCAGAGTGCCAGTCCTCTTCGTTAAACCTATCTTCACCATGTTGCGGCACCGTTGTCGTCCTGCGGCAATGTTTGAGTACCGCGGCGGCGCCACCTGCGCCCAGGCAACAAACCCGCGCCTCACGGCGCGGGTTTTTCTTTGGCAACAGGAATATCGCTATAGGAAGTCGGCCCGATAAGGCGCAAAACTGTCGACCAGCCGCCCCGCTTCCAGCGCCCTGACGCCGTGCACCAGGTTGGACGGCACGATGAAGCTGCTTCCCGCTGCCAGGATCTCTGACTTGCCGTCGATGGTGACTTCGAAGCGGCCTTCGGCGACATAGCTTGCCTGGACGTGGGGATGCGAATGCAGCGCGCCGAGGCCGCCCTTGTCGAAGGCGAATTCGACCATCATCAGTTCGGCCGTGTGCACCAGCACGCGCCGTCTGTTGCCGTCGGGCGTCGGCTCCCAGGCTTTTTCGCCGGCATGTGAAAAGAGAGGCGTCATCGCTTAGCTTCCGTTCGAAATTGGCAGAATGGTCACCGCGCCAGCCAGCCGCCGTCCACCGGCATCACCGCGCCATGCATGTAGTCCGACGCGGGCGCGAGCAGGAAAACGGCCGCGTCGCCGATGTCGCCCGGCCGGCCCCAGCGCCCCGCGGGAATGCGTCCGAGGATGGCGGCGCTGCGGTCGGGGTCGGCGCGCAAGGGTTCGGTGTTGTTGGTTTCGATATAGCCCGGCGCGATGCCGTTGACGTTTATGCCTTTCGCCGCCCATTCGCAGGCGAGCAGCCTCGTGAGGCCAAGCACACCATGTTTCGAAGCGGTGTAGGAGGCGACGCGGATGCCGCCCTGGAAGCTCAGCACCGAGCCTATGTTGACGATCTTGCCGCGCCGCCCGGGCTCGGCCAGCACGCGTCTGGCAAAACTCTGGCAAAGCCGGAAGACCGTCTTCAAATTGATGTCCATCACCTCGTCCCAGTCGGCTTCGGTCAGATCGACCGCGTCGGCGCGTCGTATGATGCCGGCATTGTTGACCAAGCCGTCGAGCGGTCCCTTCTCGTCCCATATCCGGTCGAGCATGACGGCAGCCGCGGCAGGATCGCCGAGATCGGCGGCCACGGTTTCGAACTGGCCACCAATGGCCGCGATCTTCTCCGCGGTTTCATCCATCGCCGAGCGCCCGACGCCGATGACGGCGCCGCCGGCGCGCGCGACCGACACTGCAATGCCTTGGCCGATGCCGGTGTTGGCGCCTGTGACGAGGATGCGTTTTCCCGCAAGGCTGAAGGCGAAAAGATCGCTCACTTGAGCTGGTCCATCGCCACCTGGTCGACGTCGATATAGTCGACATTGTCGCCAGCCATGGCCCAGATGAAAGCGCCGGTGTGTGTCTGGTCCATCTCTACCTTGCTCGAATGATTATCCGGTCGACGCAGCCGCCACGGACTTTGCGTAATAGGCCTGCCGCGCCTGTAGGCGCTCGCGGTAGCGCTGCTGGCTCGAGGTGAGATGTGCCCGCATCGCCTCGCGCGCGGCTTCGGGGTCGCCCGCCGAAATCGCGTTGAGGATCACCAGATGCTCCCGTTGCAGGCCACGCTGGTACTCGTCGGACTGGACGAGCTCGGCCGACCAGGGCGAGGTGACGTCGCAGGGGATGGCGCGGCGGCCGAGCACGTCGAGCATCTCGACATAGAACGGGTTATTGGTGGCGCTGGCGATCGCCCTATGGAAGGCGAGATCCGCCGGACCGGTCGGCTGGCTGGCGAGCAGAAGCCGCTCGAACTCGAAGAAAGCCTCTTGGATCGCCGCCTCTTGCGCCGCGTTGCGTCGGTTGGCGGCAAGGCCGGCCGATTCGATCTCGATCGCCAGCCGCACCTCGAGCACGTTGAGCGCGATCGAATCCTTGGCGCCCATGTCGGCGGCTAAAACGCCGAGCGTGGTGGAGATGTGTTCGGTTACGAAGACGCCGGCGCCCTGCCGCGCCTCGACGAGACCGTCGGCGGCAAGCTTTGCCAGCGCCTCGCGAATGACGGTGCGGCTGACGCCGAAGGTTTCCGTGAGTTGCCCTTCGGTCGGCAGCTTGTGCCCGGGCGGGATCTCGCCCGCCAACAGCTGCTTGCGGATCGCCGCGACCACCGTTTCCGACAGCTTCGGCTTCCGTTCGATCCTGAGATCCGTCGTGGGCCCGGCCACGTCGCACTCCCCTATCTGAACGCCCTATTTGAGGACGCCTACTTGAAGACACTTGGCAACCACAGCGAGATCGCGGGAATATACGTCACCAGCGCCGGAACCACGATACCCGCGCTGTAGAACGGCCAGTTCGAGCGTATCGCTTCCCAGACCGTGATCTTGCCGAACTTCATGCCCTTCAAATCCTGGCGCCCGGCTCAGAGCCGGTACGCCTTCTTGGCAAGCGTGTAGGCAAGTTCGCGCGCCAGCTCATGCGCTTCCTCCTCGCGCAGCCGATGTTCGGCGACGAGCCGCGCCAGGAAGGCACAGTCGACACGCCGCGCGACGTCGTGGCGCGCCGGGATCGATGGAAAGGCGCGCGTGTCGTCGTTGAAGCCGACCGTATTGTAGAAGCCCGCCGTCTCGGTGGTCATCTCGCGGAAGCGGCGCATGCCTTCCGGGCTGTCGTGGAACCACCAGGCCGGCCCAAGCCTCAGCGCCGGATAGACGCCGGCGAGCGGCGCCAGCTCGCGCGCATAGCTCGTCTCGTCGAGCGTGAACAGGATGATCGTCAGGTCTCGCTCCAGCCCGACGCAGTCGAGCAGCGGCTTCAGCGCCGTCACATAGTCGGTCCGGGTCGGGATATCGAAGCCCTTGTCGCGGCCGAATTTCTGGAAAACAGCCGGCGAATGATTGCGCCACGACCCGGGATGGATCTGCATTACCAGCCCATCGTCGCGACTCATCTTGGCCATCTCGGTCAGCATCTGGGCGCGGAACAGTTTTCGCTCGCGCTCGTCCTCCGACCCGCGGCGGATGCTGTCGAACAGCTCCTGCGCCGCCGTGTCGGAAAGATTGGCGGTGTCGGCGGTCGGATGGCCGTGATCGGACGAGGTGGCGCCGAATTCCTTGAAATAGGCGCGGCGTTTTCGGTGCGCCTCGAGGTAGCCGGCCCATGTGCCGGTGTCGCATCCGGTGATTTCGCCCAGGCGATCGAGATTGGCCAGGAAACCTTCGAAGTCGGGATCGACCACGGCGTCCGGCCGGTAGGCGGTAACGACGCGGCCCTGCCAACCGCTGTCACGGATCATCCGATGCCATTTGAGATCGTCGAGCGCCCCTTCGGTGGTGGCGATCACCTCGATGTTGAAGCGCTCGAACAGCGCCCGCGGCCGATAGTCGGCGCGCTGAAGAAGCGCGGCGATCGTGTCGTAGCACCGATCAGCGGTGCTGGCGTTGAGCGGTTCGTCGATGCCGAACAGGTGCTCGAACACATGGTCGAGCCAGAGCCGGGTCGGCGTGCCGCGGAAGAGATAGTAATGCTCGGCAAAGCGCCGCCAGATCGTTCGGCCGTCGGTCTCGACCGGCGCTCCGTCGAGCGTCGGCACGCCGAGCTCTTCCAACCGAACGCCCTGGCTGAACAGCATGCGGAAGATGTAGTGGTCCGGGACGATCAGGAGCTGCGCCGGGTCGGGAAAGGGTTCGTTGAGCGCATACCAGCGCGGGTCCGTGTGGCCATGCGGACTGACGATCAGCAGGTCCTTGACCCCTGCATGAAGGGCGCGAGCCAGCGTTCGCGTTTCCGGCGCGAACAGCAGGTCCGGATCAGTCAATGCAGCCACTTCGCTCCTCCCAGGCTAACCCATTGGTAGATTGGCAAAGAGTAATGTCAACATACAAAAACCAGCTAGTTGTATGATGACTTTTGCGTAAAGCCCGGCATTGTACGGGGCAGCGACGGGTGCTACGCCGCTGCCGCCATTCCTGCCAGGCTCGACGCGCCGATCGGAGACTTCAAACGAATGAACAGCCGTCTGTCGAACGCCACGATCGCGCAGCTGCCGGTCGCAATCGCCATACCCCGCTACGATCGCGGCGCCGTGACGCCCGGCATCGTCCATCTCGGCGTCGGCGCCTTCCATCGCGCTCATCAGGCGGCCTATGTCGACGCCTCCCTGGCTGATGGCGATACAGGTTGGGGCATCATTGGCGTCTCGCTGCGCAGTCCCGACACACGCGATGCGCTGTCGCCGCAGGACGGGCTCTACACGCTGGCGATCCGGGACAGCGCCGGCGAGCAGTTGCAGATCATCGGCTCGATCGTGTCGTTGCTGGTGGCGCCCGAAGATCCGGACGCCGTGCTTACCGCGCTCACCGATCCGCGCACCCGCATCGTCACGCTGACCATCACCGAAAAGGCCTATCTGAGGGCCGCCGACGGCAGCCTCGACGAAACTCATCCCGATATCGTCCACGATCTGGCAAACCCTGGATCGCCCAGGACGGCGCATGGTTTCCTGGCCGAGGCGCTTGCGCGCCGCCGCGCCGCCGGCACGCCGCCCTTCACGGTGCTGTGCTGCGACAACCTTCCGGCCAACGGCGCCACGCTGCACAAGCTGTTGCTCGAGTTTGCCAAGCTGCGCGACTTACGACTCGCTCGACAGGGCGATGCCGGGCTCGCTCGACAGGACGATACCGAACTCGCCCGCCATGTCGCCAACGAAGTGGCCTTCCCGTCTTCCATGGTCGACCGCATCGTGCCGGCGACCACCGACGCCGACCGCGCCCGCATCGCCGGCGAGCTTGGTCTCGAGGATACCTGGCCGGTGATGACCGAGCCGTTCCGGCAATGGGTGATTGAGGATCGTTTCCCCACCGAGCGGCCGGCCTGGGAGAAATTCGGCGTCACCATGGTCGAGGATGTCGGTCCCTTCGAGGACATGAAGCTGAGGCTGCTCAACGGCGCGCATTCCGGCATCGCCTATCTTGGCCTGCTCAGCGGCCACGCCACCGTCGACCGCGCCTTCGCCGACCCGTCGGTCCGACGGTTTGTCGACGCATTGTGGGCCGAAGCCGTGCCGACGCTGCCTGAGGATGCAGGTCTCGATACGGCCGCCTACACGGCCGAGCTCGCCCAGCGATTCTCCAACACCGCGCTTGCCCATCGCACGGCGCAGATCGCCAATGACGGCAGCCAGAAACTGCCGCAGCGCATCGTCGCTTCCGCGCTTGCCCGGCTGGAGGCGGGCCTGCTGCCGGAACATCTGTCGCTGGTTGTCGCCGCCTGGATCGCCGCATGCTCCGCGCGCGGTGGCAGCTTGCCCGAGGGTCATTTCACCGACCCGCTCGACGACGCCCTCAGCAACCTGTTCGGCCGCAATCTGCCGACGGCAACAATGGCCGAGGCCGTGTTCGACCTCGCCGGCTTTGCCAAAGATCATCCGGAGCGACAGAAATTGATCGAGTTTGTCGCCACGCATCTCGTCCATTTCAAGCAGGGCGGTCCGAAGCTGGCTCTCGCGGCGCTCGGCATCGGCAAGGAACCGCGCCGGCTGGCCGAGTAGCGCGTCTCTGCACCGAGACTACTCGCCCGACTCGTTCACGACCTGCCGTGCGGCAGAGTAGCCCCCGTCCAGAACAGGCGCACTGCCTTGCCAACGAGATTGCCGTACGGCACCGTGCCCGGTGAAGCGGCTGTCGGCCAAATTGTCGCGGTTGTCGCCGAGCATGAAATATTCATCAGGCGGCACGACGATTTCCGGCGTGTCGTCGCCTGCCGAACTCGTGTCGGGGTCGATCACCCAAACAAGAAGATGGAGCGGCTCGCCGTTTGCATGAAACGGCACGACACCCTGACAAGCAGGGCGGACCGTCTCCCAAACGAGAAAACGAGAAAACGGGGCAAACAAAAAAGCGGGGCAAGCCCCGGGGCAAGCCCGCTCTCTTTCAGTCCATCGTAAGAGGCCGCCGTCAGGCCGGCAGCAGCGCGCCTTCCAACGTGGTGAGCTGGCTGAGAAACTGCTCGGCCTTGCTGCGGGCCTCGTCGTCCTTGGCGTCGGCGGCGTCTTCCCTGGCTTCCTGGATGCGGCGTGCGAGATCAGCGCGGTCGATGTCGCCGACGGCGACCGCCGATTCGGCCAGCAGCGTGCAGCCGGAAGGCAGGATGTCGGCGAAGCCGCCGAACACGACGTAGCGCTCTTCCTTGCCTGCCGCGGCTTTCACCGTGACGACGCCGGGCTTGATCGTGGTCATGACCGGAGCGTGCTGCGCCATCACGGTCATCTCGCCTTCGGCGCCCGGGATGACGACGGACTCGACCTGCTCGGAAACGAGCAGCCGCTCCGGCGAGACCAGTTCGAACTTGAAAGCTTCAGCCATGCCAATCTAGCGAGTAGGAAATAGCGAGTAGCGAGTAGTGAAAAACTCGGCCGGCCCACTGATCCCTATTCGCTACTCCCTATTCGCTATTCGCTTCTTTACGCCGCTTCAGCCGCCAGGCGCTGCGCCTTCTCGACCGCTTCCTCGATGCCGCCGACCATGTAGAAGGCGGCTTCGGGCAGATGGTCGTAATCGCCGGCGCAGAGGCCCTTGAAGCCCTTGATGGTGTCGGCGAGGTCGACCAGCTTGCCGGGCGAGCCCGTGAACACTTCGGCGACGAAGAACGGCTGCGACAGGAAGCGCTCGATCTTGCGGGCGCGGGCAACGGTCTGCTTGTCCTCTTCCGACAGCTCGTCCATGCCAAGGATGGCGATGATGTCCTGCAGCGACTTGTAGCGCTGCAGGATCGACTGCACCTGGCGGGCGACCTGGTAGTGCTCCTCGCCGACAACCATCGGGTCGAGCATACGCGAGGTCGAATCGAGCGGATCAACGGCCGGGTAGATGCCCTTTTCCGAGATCGCGCGGTTGAGCACGGTCGTGGCGTCGAGGTGGGCGAAGGACGTGGCCGGCGCCGGGTCGGTCAAGTCGTCGGCCGGAACGTAGATGGCCTGCACCGAGGTGATCGAACCCTTGGTCGTGGTCGTGATGCGCTCCTGCAGCGCGCCCATGTCGGTGGCGAGCGTCGGCTGATAGCCCACGGCCGAGGGGATGCGGCCGAGCAGCGCCGACACTTCCGATCCCGCCTGAGTGAAGCGGAAGATGTTGTCGACGAAGAACAGCACGTCCTGGCCCTGGTCGCGGAAATACTCGGCGACGGTGAGGCCGGTCAGGCCGACGCGGGCGCGCGCGCCCGGCGGCTCGTTCATCTGGCCGTACACCAGCGCGGCCTTCGAGCCCTGGCCGCCGCCCTTCTTGTTGACGCCCGATTCGATAAACTCGTGATAGAGGTCGTTGCCTTCGCGGGTGCGCTCGCCGACGCCGGCGAACACCGAGAAGCCGCCGTGGGCCTTGGCGACGTTGTTGATCAGCTCCTGGATCAGCACGGTCTTGCCGACGCCGGCGCCGCCGAACAGCCCGATCTTGCCGCCGCGGGCATAAGGCGCCAGCAGGTCGAGAACCTTGATGCCGGTGACCAGGATCTGCGCTTCTGTCGACTGGTCGACATAGGCCGGAGCCGGCTGGTGGATGGCGCGCATTTCGACGGCGTCGACGGGGCCGGCCTCGTCGACCGGCTCGCCGATGACGTTGATGATGCGGCCGAGCATGCCCGGGCCGACCGGCACCGAAATCGGTCCGCCGGTGTCATAGACATCCTGGCCGCGCACGAGACCTTCGGTCGAGTCCATGGCGATGCAGCGCACGGTGTTCTCGCCGAGATGCTGGGCGACTTCGAGGACCAGGCGGTTGCCGACATTGTCGGTTTCCAGCGCATTCAGAATGGCCGGCAAATGATCTTCGAACTGGACGTCGACGACGGCGCCGATGACCTGGCGCACCTTGCCGGCGGCGCCGACCCGCTTCGCCGCAACGCTGGCCGCCTTCGCCGGAGCCGCTGCCTTGGCCGGAGCGGCCGCCTTCTTGGCCAGAGCGGCATTCGCGGCTGCTGCCGGAGCCTTTGCCGCCTTGGGGGCCGGTGCCGCCTTGGCGGCGGTCTTCGGGGTAGCTGCTTTCGCCATCGTCTTTGCCCTTTTCGTCTGTCTGTTGCTCACGCCTTCTGCCGCGAGGTCCATGGCCTCGGCGGCGGGGCGCGCCTAGAGCGCCTCGGCGCCCGAAATGATTTCGATGAGTTCCTTGGTGATCTGCGCCTGCCGCTGGCGATTGTAGGTGATCGACAGCCTGTTGATCATGTCGCCGGCGTTGCGCGTCGCATTGTCCATCGCGCTCATCTTAGCGCCCATCTCGCCGGCCGCGTTTTCCAGCAGCGCGCGGAAGATCTGCACCGCGATGTTGCGCGGGATGAGGTCGGAGAGGATCTCGCCCGGCTCCGGCTCGTATTCGTAGACGGCCGTGGCGCCGTTGCTCGTCTCGGCAGCGGCGGAAGCCGGGGCCGCCGGGATGATCTGCTGCGCCGTCGGAATCTGGCTGATCACCGACTTGAACTGCGAATAGAACAGCGTGCAGACGTCGAAGCCGCCCTGGTTGAACAGGTTGATCACCTTGCGCGCGATCGCATCGGCATTGACGAAGCCGAGCGTCTTGACCTCGCGTAGGTCGACGCGCTCGAGGATCAGCGAGCCGTACTCGCGGCGCAGGATGTCAAAACCCTTCTTGCCGACGCAGATGATCTTGACCTGCTTGCCGTCGGCGAGAAGCTTACGAATATGCTCGCGGGCCAGGCGCGCGATCTGGGAATTGAAGCCGCCGCAGAGGCCGCGCTCGGCGGTGCAGACGATGAGCAGATGCACGTCGTCCCTGCCGGTGCCGGTCATCAGCGCCGGGGCATCGCCGCCGCCGCCGATCGCCTGGGTGATGTTGGCCAGCACCGCCCCCATCCGCTCGGAATAGGGACGCGCCGCTTCCGCCGCTTCCTGCGCGCGACGCAGCTTCGCCGCGGCGACCATCTGCATCGCCTTGGTGATCTTCTGCGTCGCCTTGACCGAGGCGATACGGTTACGAAGGTCTTTTAATGAAGGCATGCTTCAAACCTGATCCCGTGCGTCCGGCTGCTCGTTAAGCGAAGGTCTTGGCGAAGGCGTCGATCTCGGCCTTGAGCTTGCCGCGCAGGTCGTCCGACAGCGCCTTCTCCTTGCGGATGCCGTCGAGCACGTCCTTGCCGGCCGAGCGCATGTGGCTGAGCAGGCCATGCTCGAACTTGCCGACCTGGTTCAGCGCCAGCTTGTCGAGATAGCCATTGACGCCGGCGAAGATCACCGCGACCTGCTCTTCGGTCTTGAGCGGCGAGAACTGCGGCTGCTTCAGGAGCTCCGTCAGGCGCGAACCGCGATTGAGCAGACGCTGGGTGGCGGCGTCGAGGTCGGAGCCGAACTGCGCGAAGGCCGCCATTTCGCGGTACTGCGCGAGCTCGCCCTTGATCGAGCCGGCGACCTGCTTCATCGCCTTGACCTGCGCCGAGGAGCCGACGCGCGACACCGACAGACCGACGTTCACCGCCGGGCGGATGCCCTGGAAGAAGAGGTTGGTCTCGAGGAAGATCTGGCCGTCGGTGATCGAGATCACGTTGGTCGGGATGTAGGCCGACACGTCGTTGGCCTGCGTCTCGATGATCGGCAGCGCGGTCAGCGAGCCGTTGCCATTATCGTCATTGAGCTTCGCGGCGCGCTCCAGCAGGCGCGAATGCAGATAGAACACGTCGCCCGGATAGGCTTCGCGACCCGGCGGGCGGCGCAGCAGCAGCGACATCTGGCGGTAGGCGACGGCCTGCTTCGACAGGTCGTCATAGCTGATGAGGGCATGCATGCCGTTGTCGCGGAAATATTCGCCCATGGTGCAGCCGGCGAACGGCGCCAGGAACTGCATCGGCGCCGGATCCGACGCGGTGGCGGCGATGATGATGGAGTAGTCGAGCGCGCCGCGCTCCTCGAGCACCTTGACGAACTGCGCGACGGTCGAGCGCTTCTGGCCGACGGCGACGTAGACGCAGTAGAGCTTCTCCTTCTCCGGGCCGTTGTCGTGCACCGACTTCTGGTTCAGCATCGTGTCGAGGATGATGGCGGTCTTACCGGTCTGACGGTCGCCGATGACCAGCTCGCGCTGACCGCGGCCGACCGGGATCAGCGCGTCGATGGCCTTGAGGCCGGTCGACATCGGCTCATGCACCGACTTGCGCGGAATGATGCCGGGCGCCTTGACGTCGACGCGGCGGCGTTCGGTCGCCTGGATCGGGCCCTTGCCGTCGATCGGATTGCCGAGCGCGTCGACCACGCGGCCGAGCAGGCCGGGACCGACCGGAACATCGACGATGGCGCCGGTGCGCTTGACGGTGTCGCCTTCCTTGATGTCACGGTCGTTGCCGAAGATGACGACGCCGACATTGTCGGCTTCGAGGTTCAGCGCCATGCCGCGGATGCCGCCCGGGAATTCGACCATCTCGCCGGCCTGGACGTTGTCGAGCCCGTAGACGCGGGCAATGCCGTCACCGACGGACAGAACCTGACCGACTTCGGAGACCTCGGCCTCCTTGCCGAAATTCTTGATCTGGTCTTTCAGAATTGCGGAAATTTCCGCGGCGCGGATGTCCATCAGCCGACCTCTTTCAGTGCAAGCTTGAGCGAATTGAGTTTGGTTTTGAGCGACGTATCGATCTGGCGCGAGCCCATCTTGACGATCAAGCCGCCGAGCAGCGACGGGTCGACGGTCATGGCGATGGCCACGTCCTTGCCGGCGATGCCGGTCAGCGTCGCCTTGAGTTCGGCCTGCTGCGCATCCGTCAGCGCATGCGCGGAGGTGACTTCGGCGGACGCCTCGCCGCGGTGGTCGGCGGCAATCTGGCGGAACGCCTTGATCATGCCGGGCACGGCGAACAGGCGGCGGTTGCGGGCGACGACGCGCAGGAAATTGCCGACGAGGCCGGTGATGTTGGCTCTAGAGACGATCGCGCCGATCGCCTTGGCCTGATCGTCGCTGGAGAACACCGGACTGTTGATGAGCCGGGCAAGGTCGGCGCTGCCGTTGAGCATCGCCTCGAAATCGTTGAGGTCGGCCTCGACCTGGGCGACCGAATTTTCCTGCAGCGCGAGCTCGAACAGCGAGCTTGCATAGCGCTCTGCGACAGCTGAGATTGGCGATGACGATTGGGCCACGGACCGTCTTTTCTCTTGTCTGACAGGCCGCAGATTGTTGGCGCGAGCGAAAACTCTGGCTAAATCTTTGACCTTACTGCGATTTTTCCAAGCACGGAGGGATGGCTTCCGCTATCCCCGGCCGAAAGTCGATTGCCGTCTAGCACAGGCCTTTTGAGACCGCAATGCATCGTCCGGCATGGTTTTCAGGCACTTTTGTCGCATCAGGCGGCGAAGGCCGAGCCTGAGCGGCGGATTAGTCACGAATTCACGGCACGAAGCCGAAGGCGAAGGCAAGCGGCAGCGCCGCCAGGGCCAATTCAACCACGATGGAAGCCCAGTTGAAAGGTGTGTTGGCGCCGTCCGACATCATCGACAAAAGCCGGCCGAAAGCGGTGAACAGCCATGAGAAGCCGAGCGCCATATAGAGCAGCGGCTGCGCGAGCAGGATGCAGCACAGGCTGACGCCGAGGTAGAAGCCCGACATGCGGCCGCGCCCTTCGGCGATCGCCGCCGCTTTCTCCGGCTTCGCTTGCAGGCGCAGGATGCGGAAGGCGAGGTTCGGCGCCAGGAATAGGACGAGGCCGATGAGCAGCGTCACGACGGCGCTCGACCATGCCAGCCACTCGCCCTGGCTCGCCGGCGACGGAAACGCGAACTCCATCTGATCCCCCTCGGAAAGTCTTGTTCTGAAATTGCCGGCATTCTAGCCGAGGAAAATCCGCGCGCCAGATGGCGGCCGGCACATTTGAAAAGACGCAAGAGAAGAAGCGTCAGAAGAGCGCCCGATCAGGACAATGCGAACTCGATCGCTGCCTCGGCATGGATGCGCGTGGTGTCGAACACCGGCATGTCGAAATCGCCCTGGCCGATCAGCATGGTGATCTCGGTGCAGCCCATGATGAGGCCGTCGATCTTTTCGTCGCGCCGCAGACGGCCGACTTCCTCGACATAAGCGGACTTCGAGTCGGCTTTGACGATACCCTGGCAGAGCTCATCATAGATAATCCGGTGCACCATGTCGCGGCCGGCCTGGCGGGGCACGACCGGCTGCAGGCCGTATTTGTCGGCGAGCCGTCCTTTGTAGAAATCCTGCTCCATGGTGAAGCGTGTCGCTAGCAGCGCCGGCCGCTTCACGCCTGCGGCGACAACAGCGTGTCCAGTTGCGTCGGCGATATGGATGAGCGGAATCGAGATGGCCGCCTGCACCGTGTCGGCGAGTTTGTGCATGGTGTTGGTGCAGATCACCAGGCCCTCGGCGCCGCCGGCCTCCAGCTTTCGCGCGGCTTTCACCAGAAGGACGCCGGCGCCGTCCCAGTCGCCGGCATGCTGGCGTTCGGCGATCTCGGCGAAGTCGAACGACCACAGGAGCAGCTTCGCCGAATGCAGCCCGCACAGCCGCTCGCGCACGATCTCGTTGAGCAGTCGGTAGTAGATCGCCGTCGATTCCCAGCTCATGCCGCCGATAAGGCCGAGGGTTTTCATAAAGCGAGCACTCCGTTGGGGCAGTCTTTCTCGCTTATAGGAAGCTCTGCGGGTCGATGTCGACCTGCACCCTGACGGAGCCGCGCAGCTTCGGCCCCTCCGCCAGCATGGCTCGAATAAACCCTTGCATGTCCGCGCGCCGCCCGCCCTGGACAAGCAAGCGGAAGCGGTGGCGGCCGCCGATCAGCGACAGCGGCGCCTCGGCCGGTCCGAGCACGAAGAGATCGGAGGCTGTAGGTGCCGCGCGCCGCAAGCCCCGCGCATGGGTTTCGGCCTCGGCGCGTGTCGCGGCACTGACGATGATGCCGGCGAGCCGGCCGAACGGTGGCAGCGCGGCGCGCTCCCGCTCCGCGATTTCGCGCTCGTAAAAGGCTTCCGAATCGCCGGAGACGATCGCCCGCATCACCGGATGGTCGGGCTGGTAGGTCTGCAGCAGGCCGAGGCTCTTCTTGCCGGTGCGGCCCGCGCGCCCGGTCACCTGGCTGAGCAGCTGGAAGGTGCGCTCGGCGGCGCGCGGATCGCCATTGGCGAGGCCGAGATCGGCGTCGACCACGCCGACCAGCGTCATGCCGGGGAAGTTGTGACCCTTGGCGACGAGCTGCGTGCCGATGACGATATCGGCCTCGCCATTGGCGACGGCCTCGAGCTCGAGCCGCAGCCGGCGCACGCCGCCCAAGAGATCGGACGACAATACGATCGTGCGGGCTTCCGGGAAATGCGCCACCACTTCCTCGGCGATGCGCTCGACGCCCGGCCCGCAGGCGACCAGATGATCGAGCGTGCCGCATTCCGGGCAGGCTTCCGGCCGCCGCTCATTGTGGCCGCAATGATGGCAGACGAGCTGGCCGCGAAAGCGATGCTCGACCAGCCAGGCCGAGCAGACCGGGCAGCCGAAGCGATGGCCGCAGACGCGGCAGAGCGTCAGCGGCGCATAGCCGCGCCGGTTGAGAAAGAGCAGCGACTGCTCTTGTCTCTCCAGCGTGCGCTCCATCTGCTCCAGAAGGAGAGGCGACAGGAAACCGCCGCGCGCCGGTGGCGCGCGCCGCATGTCGATCGATTTCAGGTCGGGGAGCGCCGCCTCGGCAAAACGCGCCGACAGCACCGCGCGCTGGTAGCGGCCCTGGCTGGCGTTGACGCGGCTCTCGACCGACGGCGTCGCCGAGGCGAGCACGACCGGGAAAGCGCCGATATGGCCGCGCACCACCGCCATGTCGCGCGCATTATAGAAGACGCGGTCTTCCTGTTTGTAGGCCGGGTCATGCTCCTCGTCGACGACGATCAGGCCTAGCTCCTTGAACGGCAAGAACAGCGCCGAGCGCGCCCCGGCGACGACGCGCACGCCACCCTCCGCCACCTGCCGCCAGACGCGTTCGCGCATCCGGGGCGGCAGGTCCGAATGCCACTCCGCCGGTTTGGCTCCGAAGCGGTCCTGGAAGCGCTCGAGGAAAGCGTGCGTCAGCGCGATCTCCGGCAGTAGGATCAGCACCTGCTTGCCCTTGTCGAGCGCCGCCGCCACCGCCTCGAAATAGACTTCCGTCTTGCCCGATCCGGTGACGCCGTCGAGCAGGGTGACGTTGAAGGCGCCGGCGGCGATCGCCGCGCGCAGCTTCTCGGCCGCCGCCTTCTGGTCCGGCATCAATTCCGGCACGGCATGGCCGGGATCGGGTGCGGCGACCACCGGCCTTGGCGGGATCATCACCGTCTCGAACACGCCTTGTGCCCTCAAGCCATCGATGACGGTCGAGGAGACACCCGCCGCATGGGCGAGACCGGAGCGCGTCCAGGCAAGCCCGCCTTCGGCCGTTTCCAAAACGCGGCGTCGCGCGTCGGTCAATCGGTCGGGCTCGGCAAGCGTGCGCTGCAGGCCTTCGATCCACGGCTCCGGGTCGAAAGCTTCCGGCGCCCTCAACAACATCCGCGCCACCATGCCGGGCGCCGACAGCGTGTATTGGGCGATCCAGTCGACGAAACGGCGCATGGCCTTGTCGATCGGCGGGCAGTCGAAGACCTCCTCGATCGGCCGCAGCTTTTTCGGATCGACGGATTCGACGACGGCGTCCCAGACGATGCCGGCGACCTGCCGCGGCCCTAGCGGCACGCGCACGATCGAGCCCGGCACCACGCGCATGCCTGGCGGCACGGCATAAGTGTAGGGCCGTTCGGCCGGCATCGGCACCAGCACCGGCGCGGCCGCGACAAAGGGCGAATCTTCGATCATCGGGCGTGACCTTGCCCCGACTTTGCTCTAGATCAAAGGGGACCCCCGCATCTGCCTGGCCGGCGTCAGGCAATCCCCAAGGAGACAGCCATGAAGTTTTTTGTCGATACCGCTGACATCAAGGAAATTAAGGAGCTGCACGATCTGGGGCTGCTCGATGGCGTCACCACCAACCCGTCGCTGATCCTGAAATCGGGCGGCAAGATCGCCGAGGTCACCAGGCAGATCTGCGACATTGTCGAAGGCCCGGTCTCGGCCGAGGTCGTGGCGACCGAGTACAAGGACATGATGGCCGAGGCCGAGGTGCTGGCCAAGATCGCGCCGAACGTGGCCATCAAGGTGCCGCTGACGCTGGATGGTCTGAAGGCCTGCAAGACGATCCGCACCGAGATGAACCGCATGGTCAACGTCACGCTCTGCTTCTCGGCCAACCAGGCGCTGCTTGCCGCCAAGGCCGGCGCCTCCTTCATCTCGCCCTTCGTCGGCCGCATCGACGACACCGGCTCGGACGGCATGGAGCTGATCTCGGAAATCCGCACCATCTACGACAATTACGATTTCAAGACCGAGATCCTGACCGCTTCCGTGCGTACGGTGAACCACGTCAAGCAGGCGGCTTTGATCGGCGCCGATATCGTGACCGCGCCGCCGGCGACGTTGAAGGCGCTGGTCAACCATCCGCTCACCGACAAGGGCCTCGCCGCCTTCCTCGCCGACTGGGCCAAGACCGGCCAGAAGATTGGCTGAGGCCCGAGATCAGACAACAAAAAGGCCGGGATAACCTGGCCTTTTTGTTGCATCGAATAGGGGAATAGCGCGGCGGCGCTCAGAGACCAGCTCAGGCCTTCTTGCCATTCTTGGCCAGGTCCTGGGCGATCGCCAGCCTGAGCAGATCGGCGAGCTCGCGGGCGGCGCGGTTCTCGGCGTCGATCTGCGCCCGGTAGGCCGCAAACTCCTGGCGCGGCCGGTCGAAGGAGGAAGGAATCGAGCGCTTGCCGAGCGCGACCACAGTGCCGGTCGCGGCGTCTCTGAGCACATAATTGGCGGTGAGGGTCACGGTGCCCGCCGTCGGCTCGTCCTCTTCGGTTTGCACCTGAACGATGGCCGCCGACTCGACAAGCTCGGTGACGCCGAGGTCGAGCGTATAGGCAGGCGATGCCGGCTCGCCCGAGCCCTGGCCGAAAGCGAAGATCAGGTTGTTGCGCACCTGCTGTGCAGGGCGGGTGCTGACCGGCTTGATCGAGATCGAGGCCAACTCGGCGGCGGCCCCGACCTGCGAGCCGGCGGTGAGCGGCGCGCTGGAATAGAGCGGCCGCACCGTGCAGGCGGATACCAGTGCCAGCGAGGCGACCAGGCCGCTGAGAGCAGCGCGGCGCAGAAGACGCGCCGCCTGTGACTTTTCCGGATCAGGCAACGACATTGACGATCCTCTGCGGGACGATGATCACCTTGCGCGGGGCTTTACCATCGAGCGCTTTCTGCACGAAGTCGAGAGCCAGCACCGCTTTTTCGACGGCACCTTGATCCGCGTCGCGGGCAATTGTCAAATCCCCGCGCTTCTTGCCGTTGACCTGCACCGGCAGCATGATCTCGTTGTCGACGACCAGGGCCGGATCGTAGGCAGGCCACGGCCGTTCGGCGACCATCTCGGTGCCGCCCAACGCCTCCCAGCATTCCTCGGCCAGATGCGGCATCACCGGCGCGATCACATGCACCAGGATCTCGACGGCCTCGCGGCAGGCGCCCTTCAGCGCCGCGTCAGCCTTGCCTTCGGCGACGTCGTTGAGCGGCACGGCCAGCGCATTGGCAAGCTCGTAGATGCGGGCGATAGCCCGGTTGAAGCCGAGCTTCTCGATGTCCTCGCCGATCGCCTTCAGGATCTTGTGCGCGGCCTTGGAAACGGCACCTGCCTCGCCTTCGCTCGCCGCGGCCGGCTTCACGTCGGCAAGCTGTTCGGCCGCGATCTGCACCAGGCGCCAGACGCGCTGCACGAAGCGATGCGCGCCGGCGGCACCTTCGTCGGTCCATTCGACGTCGCGCTCCGGCGGCGAGTCCGACAGCATGAACCAGCGCGCGGTATCGGCCCCGTAGCCGTCGGTGATCTCCTCCGGACTCACCGTGTTCTTCTTCGATTTCGACATCTTCTCGAGCGCGCCGATCGTCGCTTCCTCGCCGGTCGCGATCTCGATGGCGCGGCGCTTGCTGCCGGCATCCTCGATCCTGACCTCGCTCGGCGACAGCCAGCGCCCATTTGTCGACGGACCGCCGACGCGGTAGGTCTCGTGCACCACCATGCCTTGCGTGAACAGGCCCTTGAACGGCTCGGCGAGGTTCAAATGGCCGGTCTCGCGCATGGCACGCGTGAAGAAGCGCGAATAGAGCAGATGCAGGATCGCGTGCTCGATGCCGCCGATATACTGGTCCACCGCCAGCCACTCGTCCGCCGCCTTCGGCTCGGTCGGCTCGTTTGCCCAGGGGGCGGTGAAGCGCGCGAAATACCACGACGAATCGACGAACGTATCCATCGTGTCGGTCTCGCGCCGCGCGTCGCGCCCGCATTGCGGGCATTTCACGTGACGCCATGTCGGATGCCGATCGAGCGGATTGCCCGGACGGTCGAACTCGATGTCGTCAGGCAGTTTCACCGGCAGATCGGCCTTCGGCACCGGCACCACGCCGCAGGCCTCGCAGTGGATCATCGGGATCGGGCAGCCCCAGTAGCGCTGGCGCGAGATGCCCCAATCGCGCAGGCGGAAATTCACCTTGCGCTCTGCCATCGGCCGGCCGCCGATCGTCCTCTGTTCGAGCAGCTTCGCCACCTCGTCGAACGCGCGCTGCGGCTTCATGCCGTCGAGGAAGCGCGAATTGATCATCACGCCGTCGTCGACATAGGCCTCCTCGATGATCTGGAAGGTCTTGGCGTCGCCGTCTTCCGGCATCACTACCGGGACTACGGGCAGGCCGTATTTGTTGGCGAAGTCGAGGTCGCGCTGATCGCCCGACGGGCAGCCGAAGATGGCGCCCGTGCCATACTCCATCAGCACGAAATTCGCGACATAGACAGGCAGCGTCCAGCTGTCGTCGAAAGGATGGACGACGCGGATGCCGGTATCGAAACCCTTCTTTTCGGCCGTCTCAAGCGCCGCCACCGAGGTGCCCATATGGCGGACCTCGTCGATGAACTTGGCCAGCGCCGGATTGTTCTCGGCGGCTTGTTTGGCCAGCGGGTGATCCGCCGCGACCGCCATGAAGGAGGCGCCGAAGATGGTGTCCGGCCTGGTTGTGTAGACTTCCAGCTCGTGCATGTCGCCGCCGATCTTGGCAGAGCTTGCAGCCGCCAGCGGCCAGCGGATCAGCAGCCCTTCCGAGCGGCCGATCCAGTTATGCTGCATCAGCTTGACCTTTTCAGGCCATTCCTCCAGCAGGTTGAGCGACTCCAAGAGGTCCTGCGCGAAATCGGTGATCTTGAAGAACCACTGCGTCAACTCGCGCTGCTCGACCAGCGCGCCCGAGCGCCAGCCGCGGCCGTCGATGACCTGCTCGTTGGCGAGCACCGTCATGTCTGCCGGGTCCCAATTGACCTTGGAGGATTTGCGCGTCACCAGCCCCTTCTCGACGAAGTCGAGGAACAGCATCTGCTGGCGGTGGTAGTAGTCGACGTCGCAGGTCGCGAATTCGCGCGCCCAGTCGAGCGACAGGCCCATCATCTTGAGCTGCTCGCGCATGACGGCGATGTTTTCGTAGGTCCAGTCCTTGGGATGGACCTTGTTCTGCATCGCTGCGTTCTCGGCCGGCATGCCGAAGGCGTCCCAACCCATCGGGTGCAGCACGTTGAAGCCCCTGGCCCGCTTGTAGCGCGCGACGACGTCGCCCATCGTATAGTTGCGGGTGTGGCCGATATGGATCTTCCCCGAGGGATAAGGGAACATCTCGAGCACGTAGTATTTCGGCTTCGGGTCCTCGTTCCTGGCCTCGAACAGCTTCTTTTCGGCCCAGGCCTTCTGCCATTTGGGCTCTGACGTGCGCGGATTGTATCGTTCGGTTGCCATCGGATGTTTTTCACTTAAAAGCGGGTGCGCGGCGCTGGGCAAGCCGGCAGCCGAGACAATGTCGTCGCGGTGTTCACCATGGATTGCCAGACCCGTCAACTGTGGCGATCCGGCGTTGATGCTAAAACTATGGGCAGGATATGGACATGACGAGCCCCGTCGAACAGCTTCGCGCGGTCAAGGCGAAGATCGCAAGCGCCGAACGCGAGGCAAAGCGTGAGCCCGGCGCCGTCATGCTCGTCGCGGTCTCGAAGACCTTCGCGGCCGAAGATATCCGCCCGGTCATCGAGGCGGGCCAGCGTGTTTTCGGCGAGAACCGCGTGCAGGAAGCTCAAGGTAAATGGCCGGCGCTGAAAGCGGCGTTTCCCGACATCGAGCTGCACCTGATCGGGCCGCTGCAATCCAACAAGACGAAGGAAGCGGTGGCGCTTTTCGATGTCATCGAGACCGTCGATCGCGAGAAGATCGCCGCCGAGCTTGCCAAGGAGACCGCCAGGCAAGGCCTGGCGCCGAAACTCTATGTCCAGGTCAACACCGGCTCCGAGCCGCAGAAGGCCGGCATCGAGCCGCGCGACGCGGTCGCCTTCGTCAAACGCTGCCGCGACGTGCACGGCCTCGCCATTGAGGGCCTGATGTGCATTCCGCCGGCGGACGAGAATCCGGGCCCGCATTTCGCGCTTTTGGAAAAGATCGCCCGCGAGGCCGGCGTCGCGAAGCTCTCGATGGGCATGTCCGGCGATTACGAGACCGGGATCGCCTTTGGCGCAACCGGCGTCAGGCTGGGCTCGGCGATCTTCGGCAGTCGCTAAGCGCCTCGACACCTCCGTAACGATCTTGTTACCCCCCGACAATGATAACGCTTTCGCCGGCGCTTGAAATGAAGCGGGCCGTTCCTATTCCCCCGTCGTCATTCAGCTTGGCGGAACACAATGCTCGGGGCCACGTCATTACGGCCGTCCCTATCAGGGCAAGCGTGAACGTTTGCGATTAGCTGCAGCTCCTTGCTCCGCCCGGGGATAACGAGTAATGGGCGTTTCCGCCAAACGTTCGACGTCCAGAGAACCTCTGCGCCGCTCAGTGCAGCACGAACTCCCCGTCCACTTTCCGCCACTCGTTCGGCGCGATCAGCTTCTGGTGCGTATAGGTCACCGAATGCAGCGGGCCGTCGAGCTTGGTCTTCCAGAATTCGATGAAGCGGATCAGCACCGGAAACTCCGGCGCGATGTCGTAATCCTGCCAGATATAGCTTTGCAGCAGATGGGGATGGTCTGGGAAGTGATAAAGGATCTTGGCCGTGGTCAGCCCATAGCCGCTGAGCATCAAGTCCATTTCGAGATGATGGCGCATTGCCGTCCTCAGTTGATTCTCTTTCCTCCCAACGCGAAACTCTGCGCCTCGTTGCTTAACCGTCTATTGATTTTCGCACATCAGACCCAAGTTTTCCATCGGAAAAACAGACGGTTAGCAGCCCTAAGGCGAGAGTGCTGACAGGCGTTTGCACTTGCCCCTGCGTCATCCCGCCGCGCGAATCCAACGTCTAATATTGCCGTCACGGCGGAACTGTTAATAATGCCGCGAATTCACGGCTGCTTCGCCGTGATGCCGTCGGCACATCAAGCCGGCGGAACGGTTTCGGAGGAAAGCTAGAAAATGTCCGATGTCCATGTCCACCGCGTCCAGCCGGCGTGGAAGAAAAACGCGCTGATCGACAACGACACCTATCTCAAATGGTATGCCGACAGCGTGAAGAACCCGGACAAGTTTTGGGGCAAGCACGGCAAGCGCATCGACTGGTTCAAGCCCTTCACCAAGGTCAAGAACATTTCCTTCGACGGCAAGGTCTCGATCAAATGGTTCGAGGACGGCCAGACCAACGTCTCCTACAACTGCATCGACCGGCATCTGAAGAAGCGCGGCAACCAGACCGCCATCATCTGGGAAGGCGACAACCCTTACGATGACAGGAAGATCACCTACAACGAGCTCTATGCGCATGTCTGCCGCTTCGCCAATGTGCTGAAGAAGCACGGCGTCAAGAAGGGCGACCGCGTCACCATCTACATGCCGATGATCCCGGAAACGGCTTACGCGATGCTTGCCTGCACGCGTATCGGCGCCATCCATTCGGTCGTCTTCGGCGGCTTCTCGCCCGATGCGCTGGCCGGCCGCATCGACGACTGCAAGTCGACCATCGTCATCACCGCCGACGAGGGCCTGCGCGGCGGCAAGCCGATTGCGCTGAAGGACAACACCGACAAGGCCATCGACATCGCCGCCAAGGCCGGCACCAAGGTGGAAAAAGTGGTGGTGGTGCGACGCACCGGCGGCAAGACCGGCTGGGTGCCGGGCCGCGACGTCTGGTACCATGACGAGGCCGCGACCGTTAAAGCCGACTGCAAACCCGAGAAGATGAAGGCGGAGGACCCGTTGTTTATCCTCTATACCTCGGGCTCGACCGGCAAGCCGAAAGGCGTGCTGCACACCACCGCCGGCTATCTCGTCTATGTTTCGATGACGCACCAGTATGTCTTCGATTACCATGACGGCGACATCTACTGGTGCACCGCCGATGTCGGCTGGGTCACCGGCCACAGCTACATCGTCTATGGCCCTTTGGCCAACGGCGCCACGACGCTGATGTTCGAGGGCGTGCCGAACTACCCGTCGCAGTCGCGCTTCTGGGAAGTCGTCGACAAACACCAGGTCAACATCTTCTACACCGCGCCGACGGCGCTGCGCGCCCTGATGGGCGCCGGCGATTCCCATGTGAAGAAGACCTCGCGCAAGTCGCTGCGCGTGCTGGGCACGGTCGGCGAGCCGATCAATCCGGAAGCCTGGGAGTGGTATTTCGACGTCGTCGGCAACGCCAAGGTGCCGATCGTCGACACATGGTGGCAGACCGAGACCGGCGGCATCCTGATCACGCCGCTGCCGGGCGCCACCGACCTTAAGGCCGGCTCGGCGACACGGCCCTTCTTCGGCGTCAAGCCGCAGCTGGTCGATGGCGAAGGCAAGGTGCTGGAAGGCGCGGCCGACGGCAATCTCTGCATCACCGATTCCTGGCCCGGCCAGATGCGCACCGTCTATGGCGATCACGACCGTTTCGTGCAGACCTATTTCTCGACCTACAAGGGCAAATACTTCACCGGCGACGGCTGCCGCCGTGACGCCGACGGCTACTACTGGATCACCGGCCGCGTCGACGACGTCATCAACGTTTCAGGCCACCGCATGGGCACGGCGGAAGTTGAATCGGCGCTGGTCAGCCACGACAAGGTCTCGGAAGCCGCCGTCGTCGGCTATCCGCACGACATCAAGGGTCAGGGAATCTACTGCTACGTCACGCTGATGTCCGGCACGACATCGAGCGAGGATCTGCGCAAGGAGCTTGTCGCCCATGTTCGCAAGGAGATCGGCGCCATCGCAACGCCCGACAAGATCCAGTTCGCGCCGGGCCTGCCCAAGACCCGTTCGGGCAAGATCATGCGGCGCATCCTGCGCAAGATCGCCGAGGACGATTACGGCGCGCTCGGCGACACCTCGACGCTCGCCGATCCGGCCGTGGTCGACGATCTCGTTGCCAACCGACAGAATAAAAGGGCCTGATGAACGCGCAGGCCGCACTCGGCACCATCAGCCAGCTCTGGCGCTATCCGGCGAGCTCGCTCGCCGGCGAGCGGCTGGACGCCATCTCCGTCGGCACGTCGACTGTCGACGGCGACCGGCTGTTCGGCCTGGTCGATGCGTCGGATGGCGAGATCGCCAGGCCGGACCGCGGACCGAAATGGCACAAGGTGCCGCTGATCCGCACCCGGCTGACCGAAGACCGCCGGCTCGAAGTGGCCTTGCCCGGCGGCGACTGGCTGCCGGCGCCCGACCCGGAAAGCGACCGGGTTCTTTCCGGATTTCTTGGCTTCGACGCCTCGATCCGGCCTTACTTCCGCGAGCACGCGCCGGGCTATGCCGGCCCGCTGACGGCCGAGCGATACAGCAGGACGCCGATCCATCTGCTCACCACCGCCTCGCTGGCGCGACTGAAGGCGCTGCATCCGCAAGGCGTGCCAGATTCGCGCCGCTTCCGCCCCAACATCGTCGTCGACATGGAGCCGGTGGAAGGCTCCTTCCCGGAGACGGAATGGCTCGGCCGCAAGCTCGCGATCGGCGATCTGCTGCTCACGATCTCCGAGCCCTGCCGCCGCTGCGGCTTCACCATCATCGCCCAGGACGGCTTCGACAACGACCCCGGCATCCTGCGCAACCTGGTCCGCTACAACGCCCACAATATCGGCGTTTATTGCACCGTCGACCGGCCGGCACGCGTCGAGATCGGCGCGGAAGTGCGGTTCGCCTGACCTGCCTGTCCCTACCGGTACAAATCCTCACGCGTCGGCGGCAGGCCGCTTGGTCCGCGCGCGCGCTTGGTGGCGACCGTCTGGAAAATCTGCGCCGAGGCGCGTTCGAAGGCGATCGAGCAGCCGGTGAGATAGAGCAGCCATAGCCGAGCTTTCGCCTCGCCGACCTCGGCGATCGCCTCGTCGAAGCGCGCATGGAGACGCTCGGCCCACAGCCGGCAGGTGCGCTGATAATGCTCGCGAAGGTTCTCGACATCATGGACGAGGAAGCCACGCGCCTCGAGATTGCCGAGCGTCATGCCGATCGTGTCGAGCTCTCCGCCTGGGAAGATGTATTTGATCAGCGCCTTGTATTCCGGGCCCTTGCGCAACGTCTTGCGGATGTCGCCCTTGCTGCGCCTGGTGATGGCGTGGTGCAGATAGATTCCGCCGGGCTTGAGCAGACGATGGACGGCCGAAAAGTAGGCGTCGTGATTGGCGATACCCAGATGCTCGAACATGCCGACGGACGATATCTTGTCGAACGCGCCGGAGAGCTCGGCGTAGGATTTGATCTCGATGGTGATGCGGTCCTCGAGACCCTCGGCGCGGATGCGCTCGCGGGCAAGCTGCGTCTGGGCCCGCGACAACGAGACGCCATGGCCGACGACGCCGTAATGCTTCGCTGCATGGATCAGCATCGCGCCCCAGCCGCAGCCGATATCGAGCAGCCTTTCGCCGGGCTTCAGCCTGAGCTTGCGGCAGATATGGTCGAGCTTGTCGACTTGCGCCTGGTCGATGCCGTTGGCGAAATCCTTGAAATACCCACAGCTATAGACCATGCGCTCGTCAAGGAAGAGCCGGTAGAAGGCATTCGAGATGTCGTAGTGATGCTGGATCGCTTCCTTGTTCGACCCGCTGACATAGGGGTTGCGGCCGGAGAGGTCGCTGCGCGCCGTCATCTGTTTTCGCGAGAACAGCACCACCGGCAGGTCGCGCAGGATCTCCAGCTTGGGCAATGATCTGAGCTTCGTCTTGAGCCTGCCCTGCGAGGGCACGGCGTAGAAGTCGAACAGCGTGCCCTCTTCGATGTCGACGGTCTTGGAAATCCACATCTCGACAAGCGTCGAGAAGGCAGGACGCCGCACCAGTTGCCAGACGATGTCCTGATCGTTGATGGCAAGCACCGGACCGCCGGCGGGCCCGATCCGCTCGCCGGTCCAAAGCCTGACCGCAAAACCCGGCTTCAAGGTCTCGACGACCCTGCGTACGATCCGCGCGGCTCTGTCGGCGGCGTCCATTCCCACCTCCCGATAGGCGAAACACCGCCCTCGAGCGCCACTGTCGTCCACCGGCCTGTCGACCGCAATCCCGATCTGTTGCGCAAAAGCATCGCGCGAGGATGATCCTCGCCCGATGCACGGCCATTCCGTTGCCTCATCTTGTGTTTTGCCGCGACGCACCCCATCATTCGGCTGTGTTCAACAAACCGAAAGGAGGTGATCCGATGTCGAGTGATTTCGTTTTCCATAACGTGAGCTCAGCGGATTGCACTTCCGGGAAGCAGTCTTCCCGTTAAGGCGCGAGACGCGCGGCAGGTGACCCGAAGGGGTCGCCGCCAGGAGCCGCGTCATGGACGGAAACACGGAAGGCCGCCTGCTTCGTCAAGAAGCGGCGGCCTTTTCCTTTTCTCGCGGCCTGCCCTGTGGGTCAGCGATTGATGGTGAGCTTCTCGATATTGCGGGTGATCTGATCGAAGGCATCTGACAGTTCGGCGCCTGTGGCGGCCTCGTAAAAATGCTTCAGCGACGACGTGTCGTCGGTCGCACAGTCCTTCAATACGGATCTCGCTTGATCCCTCTCGGTCGTCGTCATCGACGGATCGTTGAGATCGAAGCCGATGGTGAAAACCTCTATGCCGTCTTGCTTCATATTCTCGCAAATGGCTTCGGCATTGGCGCGCGACCTCCGGCCCTCGTCGTCGGACGCGGACGTGCCGCGCCCGCGGGCAAAGGCGGTGTTGAACTGGCCATCCGTCATCAGGATGGCGATCTTTGCCACTTTCTTCGGATCGAAATTCGCCGGACCGGCGCCCAGGCGGGCATCGGCGATGGCCGAACGCCAGGACGGCGAAAGCATGTAGTAGCCCCATTGCGCGGCAATCCCACCTGCCGTCACGCCCGCAGCTTGGAAATGACCGATGGCCGTGAGCAGCTTGTTCTGATCGGCCGTCAGCGGAACCAGCGCCGCGGATGGACACACTTTCATGCGGTAGTCGCGGTTGACCTTGGCCTCATAGGTCCTGCCATTTTTGTCCTGCCGCAGCGTATACGGGCCGTCGGACGAATAATCGGCATAGCCGTCCTTGTCCTTGCGCTCGGTGGCGCATTTGTCAGGCGCGGTCGTCACGGAAACGGCAAGCGGAGCATCGATCGGCTGCGGCAGCTTCGGTCCGGTCGACGTCTCGACGAAGACGGTGTCGGCGAGGCCGCCAGTGTTGACGGCCTCGGCATAGGGGACGATCGCCACCCGGACCCGGGGCTCGCTGGGATCCCGGTTCTGTCCCAGGAGATCCTTGACCGTCTGCGACGCGGCCGCCTGCAGGTCGCCGATCTTATTGGTCTTGGCGCGCTTGTTGGCCGCCATGGAACCGGTGATGTCGAGCATCAGCGCCACCTCGATCTTCTTGTCCGAATAGAGCGCGGTGGTCGAGGCGGCGACACGCTGCATATCGCCAACGCTGAACAGCGGAAAATAGAGGCCGACATCGGCATGCGCATTCACCTGCACGGTCTTCGATGTCCTGTCGATGGTGAGCTTGTCGAGCACGATCTGGTCGGCCTGCAAGATGCCGGCCGCGCTGTTGGCGTCGAGAAATGCCTGTACCGATGCGTTGGCATCGGCTTCCTTGATGATGCCTAGGGTGAGATCGCGTGCCGTCGAAGTCACAGCGGCATCGACGACGCTCTGCAGACTCGATCTCGCATTGTAGACCTGCGCGATATTGACTGCGAATCCCACCCCCAGCGCCAGCACCGATGCGGCAGCCCCAAACAGAACCGCGAAATTGCCTCCGCGATCCCGCGCAAAGCCGTCCACCCCACGAGCGAGACCTTTCAACTGCCGCATCCTCACCCCCGCCTGCTGCGGCTTCGGTGCCGCTCAACGGAAGCGCTGCAGGATTTCGGCCAGACACGGCCACCCTTCTGTTCGAAGGCGCGGAGCGACAGTTAACTCATTGTTTTTGCTGGAACACGGCAGACAGGAAGGTGAATGGCGGGTAAATGGAAACGCAATTAGGGAAATGCCGTTAATAAAGCGCTTACCATGAGTGGCGGAGCGATTGCGGCCCTTCCCGCTTCGGCACAGCGCGCCCTGTGCCAAAGCGGGTCAGCGCTGGTGCTGGCGCCGCAGTGAAACAGCCGCCTGGCTTAGGCGAGCATCTGGGCGCTCGCGGTCCTGTCGATGCCGTGATGCGGTGGCCTGAACAGGTTGCCTTCCTGCTCATAGGTCCACACCTTGAACAGGGTAAGCCGATGCGGGCCGAAGCTGTGCAGCAGCGGCACGTCGGTGGCGTCGCGGCCGCGCGCGATCACGACGCGGCCGATCCTTGGACGATTGTGGCGCGGATCGAACGCGTACCATTTCCCGTCGAGGAACACTTCCATCCAAGCTGAGAAATCCATCGGCGCCGGATCGGCCGGCACGCCGATATCGCCGAGATAGCCGTTCACATAGCGCGCTGGAATGTTTATCGCGCGGCAGAGCGCGATCGCGAGATGCGCGAAGTCGCGGCAAACGCCGACGCGCTCCTCATGCGCCTGCGCCGCCGTGCGGGTGGCGCGGGCATAGCCGTAGCCGAACGAAAGCCGGCTATGGACATAGTCGACGATCGCCTGCGCGCGCGCCCAGCCGGGCGGCAGGTGGCCGAACAGCTCCCAGGCGAGGTTGCTGAGGTGATCGGTTTCGCAATAGCGGCTGCCGAGCAGGTAGACGAGCACCTCGTCCGGCAGCTCCGCCACCGGCATTTCGCGCGCCAGCGTGTTGATCTCGTCGGCCTCGCCGCTGTCCTCGATCACCCCATCAAAGAGGATGCGAAAACCGCCGGCCGGCGCCGTGAAGCGGCGGCAGATATTGCCATGGCTGTCGCGATAGGTGGTCGTCGGCACCGAAGGCGAGGTGAGAAAGCGTGTCTGCCGCTTGATGTCGGCATGGCGATCCGGGTGGATGTCGAGAAGCGCGATGATCGGCGTCGCGGCATCGCATTCGATGGCGATTTCGTAGCCGAGCCTGATCAGCATCACTTCCCCTTGTTGGTGGTCTTGCCCTTGTTGGTGGTCTTGCCCTTGTTGGTGGTCTTGCAAGACTGGTTGGAGAACGCCGCAATGAGGAGCGTTGTTCCGGCGGCGAGTCGAAATGCCGGCATGCGCCTTTGCAGGCTCCGCTTCGGAGGTTAGGATAGCGGTGCGTTTCGCGCTCCCCGAAAACGATTCCCCCAGATATCCGATGTTCCCAGGCAGAAAGTTCGCCGCTTTCCTTTTCGACATGGACGGCACGGTCCTCAATTCGATCGCCGCGGCGGAACGCGTGTGGACCAAGTGGGCTCGCGGTCACGGCCTCGACGTCGCGAGCTTCCTGCCGACTATCCACGGCAAGCGCGCGATCGAGACCATCGCCGCGCTGAAGCTTCCCGGCGTCGATCCCGTCGTGGAAGCCGATGCGCTGCTCGAGGCCGAGGCGGCCGACCTCGAGGGCATCGTTCCGATTCCGGGTGCCGTGGCGTTTCTCAAGTCGCTGCCGCCGGAGCGCTGGGCGGTCGTCACCTCGGCGCCGCGGGAACTCGCGCTGCTGCGTATGGCGGCGGCCGGCATTCCGGTGCCGGCCATCATGGTCTCGGCCGAGGACGTCACCCGCGGCAAGCCGGCGCCCGACTGTTTTCTTTTGGCGGCAAAGCGTCTCGGCGTCGAGGCGCGCGATTGCCTCGTCTTCGAGGATGCCCCGGCCGGCATCGCCGCGGGCGAAGCCTCCGGCGCCTCGGTGATGGTGATCAGCGCCACGCATGTCCATCCGGTCGTGACGCAGCACGCCAGCATCGCCACCTACGATGCCCTCGGCGTCGCCACGGACGACAATGGCTGGATGATTATCGAGCCGCAGCGCGACGCGGCCTGACGTATGTCGCGGTGTGCAGCGGTTTTGCGAAGACGGCAGCACAAACAAGCACTTAAAGCGCGTCGCCTGAATCCGCTTCAGCGCGACGCGCATCGAGTGTCATTAGAAATCGGTGGCCAGGCCCTTCACCTCCCAGTCGCCGTAGCGCCCGGGTTCCTTGCCGCCGCGGCCGCCGAGCTCTTTCGGCAGGCGGGCTTCCGCCTCGCGGTATGCCTTCCGCCGGGCTTCGGCTTCCGCCAATGCGCGCTGCGCCTCAAGCGTCAGCGTCCTTTGCGGCTTGTCGCCTTCGGCGGCTTCGGTTTTGTTGGGTTGTTCGGTCATGCGATGCTTCCTGCCGATTGAAACGGGGACCGGCCTTTCCCATGATATAGCTATGACAATGGCAGGATCGACCCCTATTCGCCACCACGCCAGACGGAAGAGACCATGAATACGCTTCGCACCGCCATGCTCCTTGCCGCGATGACCGCGCTGTTCATGGGCGTCGGCTTTCTGATCGGCGGCACCGGCGGCATGGTGATCGCCTTGCTGTTGGCCGCCGGCATGAACCTGTTCAGCTACTGGAATGCCGACAAGATGGTGCTGTCGATGAACCGCGCCGTCGAGGTCGACGAGAGGAACGCTCCCGAATATTATGCGATCGTTGAGGCGCTGGCCAAGCAGGCGGGCCTGCCGATGCCGAAGACCTATCTGATCGACAGTCCGCAGCCGAACGCCTTCGCCACTGGCCGCAATCCCGAAAACGCCGCTGTGGCCGCATCGACCGGCCTGCTGGAGCGGCTCAGCCACGAAGAGGTAGCGGCGGTGATGGCGCATGAACTCGCCCATGTGCAGCATCGCGACACGCTCACCATGACGATTGTCGCCACGCTTGCCGGCGCGATCTCGATGCTCGGCAATTTCGCCTTCTTCTTCGGCGGCAGCCGCGAAAACAACAATCCGCTGGGCTTCGTCGGCGTGCTTGTCGCCATGCTCGTTGCGCCCTTTGCCGCCATGATCGTGCAAATGGCGGTGAGCCGCACCCGCGAATACGAGGCCGACCGGCGCGGCGCCGAAATTTGCGGAAATCCGTTGTGGCTCGCCTCGGCGCTCGACAAGATCGCGCGCGGCGCCGAGCGCATTCCCAATCCGGATGCCGAGCGCAATCCGGCGATGGCACATCTGTTCATCATCAATCCGTTGCACGGTGAGCGCATGGACAATCTGTTCTCGACCCACCCGAGCACAGAGAACCGCATCGCCGCCCTGCAGCAGATGGCGCGCGAGATGAGCGGTGCCGCCCAAGCCGCGCGGCGCGAAGCCCCTGCGCCAGGCCAGCCGGACGAGCCGCAGGCAGGGCCATGGAGCCAGCCGGCCGAGCCGGAGCGGCCGAAGCCCAATCCCTGGGGTCGCAACCCGACCGGCCCCCGCGGCGCAGGATCCAAAGGTCCGTGGTCGTGAGCGGAGCGAAGCGCCGACCGCAAACCCAAGGCAGAGGTGACGCAAGTGCGAGCGAAACGGTCGCCGGCCTCGCGGCGCGCAAGGCGGCCGCCCGCCTGCTTGCCGCCGTCATCGATGCCCATACCCCGCTCGACGGCCTGACCGACAACGAGCACGGCCACCCGCAATACAAGGCGCTCGACCAACGCGACCGCGCATTGGTGCGCGCCATTCTGGTCACGGCGCTGCGCCACCGCATGACCATTGCCGGACTGCTTGCAAGGCGTCTGGAAAGGCCGTTGCCGGCAAACGCCACCGTGCTCTCGCACATCCTGCACGTGGCCGCCGCGCAGATCCTGTTTCTCGACATCCCCGACAGCGCCGCCGTCGACCTCGCCGTCACCCACGCCAAGTCCGACCCACGCACGCTGCGTTTCTCCGGTCTCGTCAACGGCGTGCTGCGCTCGCTGGCGCGTGCCAAGGGCGCCGAGCTGGCGCCGACGCTCGCCGCGACGACCGAGGCGCCCCAGTGGTTCGCAGACCGACTGGCCACAGCCTATGGCGCCGCCAGGGCGGAGGCCATTCTTGCCGCACATCGCCATGAGGCTCCGGTCGATTTCACCGTTAAAACCGACCCTTCGCTCTGGGCGGAGAAGCTGGGCGGCATTGTGCTGCCGACCGGCACGGTGCGCGTCGAGAAGCTGCAGACCGGCGTCACCGATCTGCCCGGCTTCGCCGAGGGCGCCTGGTGGGTGCAGGATGCGGCGGCAGCCCTGCCCGCGCGCCTTTTCGGCGCCATCGAGGGACAACGCATCGCCGATCTTTGCGCCGCGCCCGGCGGCAAGACGGCCCAGCTGATCCTCGCCGGCGCGAACGTCACCGCCGTCGACAGTTCAAAGAACCGGCTGGCCAGGCTGGGTGAGAACCTAAAACGCCTCGGCCTTTCGGCCGAACTGGCGCACACCGACCTGCTCGACTACCGGCCGGCGGAGCCGTTCGACGCCGTGCTGCTCGACGCGCCCTGCTCCTCGACCGGCACCGTGCGCCGGCATCCCGACGTGCCGTGGACCAAAACCATGGCCGATGTCGAGAAGCTCGCCACGCTGCAGCGGCGCCTGCTCGCTCACGCCGTCACTCTCGTCAAACCGGGCGGACGGCTCGTCTTTTCCAATTGCTCGCTCGACCCGATCGAGGGCGATGAGCTCTATCGCGTCTTCCTTGCCGGAACTCGCGGCGTGATCGCCGATCCGATCCAAGCGGGTGAATTCGCCGGCCTCGATCCCTTCCTCACGCCCGATGGCACGCTGCGCACCACCCCCGCCGATTTGGTGCTGAATTCACCGGGGGTTTCGGGGCTCGACGGCTTCTTTGCCGCCCGCATGAGAAGGACGATTTGGGACGTTATTGCATAAATCTTGCCGACTTTTTTAGCGACGCCCAGGCCATGGCCGCGTGAAGGGGTTCACTTCGGCGAAATCCGCCTTCGCATAAGTTCTTGAATCATATAAGCTTGTGCTTAGGGGCTGACGACTATCAGGAGGGGTTTTGGCACTTGCTGCCGGCAGCACGACGCGTCTTTGGACGCTTGTCGCGAGGGAGTTCTGGCGCAAAACGCGCCGGCGCCTTCGTGCCGGTCCTATCTATCGCTGGCGTTATTCCGGCCGCACGCCCGAGCGCGTCCTCATCGCGCCGCCGGATCTGAGGCTCGCCGACCCGCAGATCGCGCTCGAAATCTACTATGGCCGCTATCCGCTGTCCGGCCACATGGTCGAGACCGGCGGCAAATCGCCTTTCCAGATCAATGTGCCCAACCGCGGCTGGCAAAAGTCGCTGCACGGCTTCCGCTGGCTGCGCCATATGCGCGCCGCAGGCACCGAGCTCGCCGCCGCCAACGCTCGCGCCCTGGTCTCGGACTGGATCGTCATGCACGGCAACCAGATATCGGGCGTCGCCTGGGAGCCTGGCACGACAGCCAAGCGGGTGATTGCCTGGCTCCAGCATTCCTCGGTCGTGCTGCAAGGCGCTGAATTCCCGTTCTACCGCGCCTTCCTCAAATCGCTCGCCATGCAGATCCGCTATCTCAGATCGATGGCGCGCGAGATGCCGGACGGCAAGGACAGGCTGCGCGCTCGCATCGCGCTCGCCTTCTCCACCCTGTCGCTACCCGCGCCGGCCTCGGCGCTGCGCGCCGCCACGCGCAACCTGGCCGAGGAGCTCGACCACCAGATCCTGCCGGACGGCGGTCACATCTCGCGCAACCCGATGACGGTGCTGGAATTGCTGGCCGACCTTCTGCCGTTGCGCCAGACCTATGCCAACCAGGCCGAGGCGCCGCCGCCGGCGCTGATCAACGCCATCGACCGCATGCTGCCGGCGCTGCGCTTCTTCCGCCACCAGGACGGCAGCCTTGCCCGCTTCAACGGCATGGGCGCCACCATCCACGATCGCATCGCCACCATCCTGCGTCATGACGACACGGTCGGCGCGCCGCTGCTGCACGCGCCCCATTCCGGCTATGAGCGCCTGTCGATGGGCGGCGTCACGGTGATTGCCGACACCGGCCTGCCGCCGCCTGTCGACATCTCCAACGCGGCGCATGCCGGCTGCCTCGCCTTCGAGCTTTCCTCCGGGCGCCAGCATTTCATCGTCAACGCAGGCATCGACACCTATGGCGCCGCCGAATTCCGGCCGCTCGCCCGCGCCACCGCCGCGCATTCGACAGCCACCGTCAACGACACGTCCTCGGCGCGCTTCAGTCACTCGTTGCGGGTCAGCGACCTGCTCGGCTCGCCGCTGATCGGCGGCCCCCAGCACGTGCCCTGCAAGCGCATCGACCAGAAGGGTGTGCAGGGCTTTGTCGCGCGCCACGACGGCTATGCCGCGCGCTTCGGCTTGCTGCACGAGCGGGAGCTGAAGCTGGCGGAGAACGGCAATGTGCTGACCGGCCGCGACCGCTTCCTTCGCCCCGGAGGTGCGGCGATCCGCAACAATGGCCGCGACTTCGTCACCGTGCGCTTCCATATCCATCCCGACATCGGCCTGCTGCACGACGAGCAGGGCCGCCTGACCCTGGCGGCCTCCCAGGGCGACACCTGGGTGTTCACTTGTGCCGAAGTGGCGCCGGAAATCGAGGAATCGATCTATTTCGCCGGGCTCGGCGGACCGCGCCGCAGCCGGCAGATCTTGCTTGCCTTCAAGGCCTCGGAGATCGCCGAGGTGCACTGGCAGCTGACGCGCGCCGCCGTCGCCGGCTATCCCGAGAACAACTGATTCGCGGCCAAGGAACCCGAGTTGCGCGCTTGATTTCCGAGCCTCATATGCTACGGCCCGCGAACGTTCCCAACCAGCCTTGAAAGGCCGCCAGCCATGGCCGTCCCCGCCAAGAACATTCCGGCGCCCGACCTCGTTCCGATTCGCCGCGCGCTGCTTTCCGTTTTCGACAAGACCGGTTTGATCGACTTTGCCAAAGCCCTTGCCGCCGCCGGCGTCGAGCTGGTCTCCACCGGCGGCACCGCGAAGGAGATCGCCGGGGCCGGCCTGGCCGTACGCGATGTTTCGGAGCTGACCGGCTTTCCCGAGATCATGGACGGTCGCGTCAAGACCTTGCATCCCTCGGTGCATGGCGCCCTGCTCGGCGTGCGCGACGACCCCGAGCACGCGAAAGCGATGCACGACCACCACATCCAGCCGATCGACCTCGTCGTGTCCAACCTCTACCCGTTCGAGGAGGTCCGCCGCTCCGGCGCCGGCTACGCCTCGATCGTGGAAAACATCGACATCGGCGGCCCGGCGATGATCCGCGCCTCGGCCAAGAACCACGCCTATGTCGCCATCGTCACCGACCCTGCCGACTATGCATCGGTGCTCAACGCGCTCGAGATGAATCTCGGCTCGCTGTCGCTCGATTTCCGCAAGAAGCTGGCGGCGAAGGCCTTTGCCCGCACCGCGACCTACGATGCGGCGATCTCCGGCTGGTTTGCCGACACGCTCGAAATCGAGCATCCGACCTGGCGCGCCTTCGGCGGCCGTCTCGACCAGGTGATGCGCTATGGCGAGAACCCGCATCAGGGCGCCGGCTTCTATCTCTCCGGCGACAAGCGCCCGGGCGTCGCGACCGCCAGGCAGCTGCAGGGCAAGCAGCTTTCCTACAACAACATCAACGATACCGACGCCGCCTTCGAACTGGTCGGTGAATTCGATCCGACCCGGTCAGCGGCGATAGCCATCATCAAGCACGCCAACCCGTGTGGTGTGGCCGAGGGCGCGACGCTGAAGGCGGCTTACGCAAAGGCGCTGGCCTGCGATCCGGTCTCGGCCTTTGGCGGCATCGTCGCCATGAACCGCATGCTCGACGCAGAGGCAGCGGAAGAGATCGTGAAGACCTTCACCGAGGTCATCATCGCGCCCGATGCCACCGACGAGGCCGCGGCGATCATAGCGGCGAAGAAGAACTTGCGCCTTCTGGTCACCGGCGGCCTGCCCGACCCGCGCGCCGCCGGCACGGTTGCCAAATCGGTCGCCGGCGGGCTGCTGGTGCAAAGCCGCGACGATGCGGTGGTCGACGACCTCGAGCTCAAGGTGGTGACGAAACGCGCGCCGACTCCGGCCGAGATGGCCGACCTTAAATTTGCCTTCCGCGTCGCCAAGCACGTCAAGTCGAATGCCATCGTCTACGTCAAGGACGGCTCGACCGTCGGCATCGGCGCCGGCCAGATGAGCCGCGTCGATTCCTCGCGCATCGCCGCCCGCAAGGCGCTCGACGCTGCCGAGGCGGCTGGCCTGGCCGAGCCGCTGACCAGGGGTTCGGTCGTCGCTTCCGACGCCTTCTTCCCCTTCGCCGACGGCCTGCTGTCGGCCATCGAGGCCGGCGCCACGGCCGTGATCCAGCCCGGCGGCTCGATGCGCGACGAGGACGTGATCGCCGCCGCCGACGAGCACGGCATCGCCATGGTGTTCACCGGCGTGCGGCACTTCAGGCATTGAGAGCCACTACCCTCCCCTCGATGGGGAGGGTCGGTGCGCTCGCCTGCGAGCGCACCGGGGCGGGGTGATGGCGCCGACCCCACCCCGCTCCGCTTCGCGGATCGACCCTCCCCACAAGGGGGAGGGTAAATCACTCCACCGGCTTGTCCGCCGGATATGGCGTCCTGACCAGGATTGCCATGCCGAGGCCGAGGAACAGCGCGATCACCGCCATGCCGAGCCGTGCCGAGCCGCTGGCCAGCGTGATCGTCGACACCAGGAACGGCGCCAGGAAGCTCGTTGCCCTGCCGGCCAGCGCGTAGATGCCGAAATAGCGGCCGGACTCGGCGGCCGTGACGCTGCGCGCCATGTAGGAGCGCGAGGAGGCCTGCACCGGCCCGAAGGCGAGCCCGATCAGCAGGCCGTAGAGGATGTAGGCCTTTTCGGCCGCGGTGCCGAAGAGGCCGCCGGAATCGGTGGTGGGCAGTTGTATTAGGCCGAGCAGCGTGAAGCCTGGCCCGGTCGACACGACGCCGATCGTAGCCAGCAAAAGCAGCATCAGCGCAAACATCACCACGGCCTTCGAACCGAGCGCGGTGTCGAGGCGCGCGGCGATCCAGCAGCCGAAGATCGCGACGACGTTGAGGATGATGCCGAACATGCCGATCTCGGTGATCGACCAGTTGAACATGCCGGCGGCAAAGGTGCCGCCGAGCGCCAGGAGCGCGTTGACGCCGTCCTGATAGATCATGCGGGCGACGAGGAAGCGGAAGATGCCGACGCGCTTGCGCACCTCGAAGAGCGTGGACTTCAATTCCGACAGGCCCTCCCGCACCGCCGGGCCCATTGAAAGCCCCTTGATGGCGTCCGGCGTGAAGATGAACATCGGCAGGATGAACAGGAAGTACCATCCGGCCGACATCGGCCCGGTGAAGCGCGCGTCCTCGCCGAGCTTAGGATCGAGCCCGAACAGCGGGTCGAGGCCGATGATCGTCTTGCCGGTTTCCAGATTGCCGGCCAGGAACAGCACCACGAAGATCAAGGCCACCATGCCGCCGAGATAGCCGAGTCCCCAGGCGATGTTGGAGATCTTGCCGATGTCCTCCTTGGGTACCAGGCGCGGCATCATGGAATCGTTGAAGACGGTGGAGAATTCCGCGGCCACAGAGGCGAGCGAGAAGAGCAGCACGATCAGGAACAGGCTGGAGCCGGGCGCGGCGAACCAAAGCAGCGTAAGGCTGATGATCTTGACCGCCGCGAAGGAGGCGATCCATGGCTTGCGCGGCCCGGTCTGGTCGGCAATCGAGCCGAGCACCGGCGAAAGCACCGCGATGACGAGACCCGCGGCAGCGATGCCGTAACCCCAGGCCGCCTGCCCGGTTGTGGGGTCGCTCGCCATGCGCGAGACGAAGTATGGCCCGAAGATGAAGGTGGTGACGACGGTGAAGAAGGGTTGCGCCGCCCAGTCGAAGAACATCCAGCCCCAAATGCCGCGCCCCGTTGCCCGCTGCACTGCTACTTCGGCCATGTCCCCTCCGGCATCGTCCGCTCCGCCCGCGACCCGCGCATGTCTGCATGTTTTCGGGCGGCGATGCAAATGAACAAGCACGGCGCCGCCGCTCATTGGCTTGCGCGTTTCCACTCCGCGTCAGCGGGAAAAAGAGCGCCGGCCGCGACCTCTTCCTTCTGGGGAAGTCGCACCTCAGGTCCGCATGGGGGGTCGGCGCTGCCTCCCGCCCCGCTGCTTCGCAGCGACCCTCCCCGCAAGGGGGAGGGTAAACCTACATGCCCGTCAGGTCGCTCATCAGGCCGGACGCCACCGACAGCCGAGACACGGTGATGTCGCCGCCTTCGGTCAGCGCCTGCAGCCGCTCGCGGATGCGCCCGACCTGCTCGCCGCCGGCTTCCAGCCAGGCCGCCACCGGATCCGCCGCCTTGCCGTGGCCGGTAAGCGCCGCCACCGCGATGCCGCGCCTTGCGGCGCCGATCGTGTCGGTCGCGCGCGACAGCGCCAGCTGGTCGTAATAGTCCGGCGGCATGATCGAGCGCGCGGCCTCCTCGACGCGTGGAATGCGAAAAGCGTCGCTGACGGCGAAGAAGGCCCTGGCGGCGCTGACGATATCGGCATTGGCCGTGCGTGCGGTGAGCGCGATGTCCGGGATCAGGTCGCTCACCTCGGCCAGCGCCAGCTTTTCGGCAAGTTTGTCGGGCGCGCCGCCCTCAGTCAGGTCGTGCCGCCGCGCCTCGATCCGCTCGCGCGAGAAGGCCGGCAGCAGCGAGATGAGCTTTGGCTCCAAAGCCTTGCGCGCTTCCTGCAAGTCGGCGATGCGCTGGCCGAGCGGCGCCGAGGAGAGGTCGTTCTTCAGGTACCAGCCGCTGGTCATGAAGATGAGCCGGCTGACTGCCTGGTAGAGATCGAGCTGCGTCTGGCCGTCGATCTGGTTGTCGAGGGCATCGATCTCCTTGTAGAGCCAAGGCAGCGCGAAACCGTCGCGCACCAGGGCGAAAGTGCGCACGACGGCGCCCGCGGTGCGGCCCGTCGCTTCCTGCAGCCGGTTGACGAAGGACGGCCCACCGCGGTTGACGAGATCGTTGGCGACGACGCGCGCGATGATCTCGCGCCGCAGCCGGTGGGCACGGATCTCGCCGGCGAATTTCTTCGCCATCCGCTCCGGGAAATAGCCCATCAGATCGCGGTCGAAATGCGGATCGTCCGGCACGTCGCTGGCGACGATGTCGGAGAAGAGCACGATCTTGGCATAGGCAAGCAGCACGCCGAGCTCGGCCCTGGTCAACGGCTCGCCGCGAGCCTCGCGCTCGGCAAGCGCCGCCGGCGAAGGCAGCGTCTCGACGGCGCGGTCGAGCAGGCCGCGCGCTTCGAGCGCCGTCATGAAGCGCGCCTGGTGCGCGATGTCGGCCAGCCCGCGCTTGCGCGCCAGCGACAGCGCCAGCGTCTGCTGGTAGTTGTTGGAAAGCACCAGCGTGCTCACCTCGTCGGTCATCTCGGCAAGCAGCTTGTTGCGCGCCGGCCGCGCCAGCGAGCCTTTGCGCATGGCCGACGCCAGCGCGATCTTGATGTTGACCTCGACGTCCGAGCAGTTGACGCCGCCCGAATTGTCGATGGCGTCGGAATTGCAGCGGCCGCCCTTCATGCCGAACTCGATGCGCGCCCGCTGCGTGACGCCGAGATTGGCGCCCTCGCCGATGACCTTGGCGCGCACGTCGAGCGCGGTGACGCGGATGGCGTCGTTGGCGCGGTCGCCGACATCGGCATTGGTCTCGCCGGAGCCCCGGACATAGGTGCCGATGCCGCCGAACCACAAAAGATCCACGGGCGCCTTGAGGATGGCGTTCATGATCTCGACCGGCGTTGCCGTGGTCTTGGCGAGGCCGATCGCGGCGGCCGCCGCTGGCGGCAGCGTTATCGACTTCAGGCTGCGCGAGACGATGACGCCGCCTTCCGACAGCTTTGACTTGTCATAGTCCTGCCACGACGAGCGCGGCAGCGCGAATATGCGCTGGCGCTCGGCCAGCGAGGCCGCCATGTCCGGGTCGGGATCGATGAAGATGTCGCGGTGGTCGAAGGCGGCGATCAGCTTGGTCGCCGATGACAGGAGCATGCCGTTGCCAAACACGTCGCCCGACATATCGCCGACACCGACGACCGTGAAGGGCTCGGTCTGGATGTCGCGGTTCATTTCGCGGAAATGCCGCTTCACCGCTTCCCAGGCGCCCTTGGCGGTGATGCCCATCTTCTTGTGGTCGTAGCCGGCCGAGCCGCCGCTGGCGAAGGCGTCGTCCAGCCAGAAATTGTGCGTCTCGGAAATGGCGTTGGCCGTATCGGAGAAGGTCGCCGTGCCCTTGTCGGCGGCAACGACGAAATAAGGATCGTCCTGGTCGCGCCGCACCACGCCGGCCGGCGGAATGATGCCGTCGACACCGATATTGTCGGTGATCGAAAGCAGGCTGGAGACGAAATTCTTGTAGGCCGAAGTGCCGGCCTCGAAGATCGCGTCGCGGCCGGCGCTCATCGGCAGTTTCTTCGGATAGAAGCCGCCCTTCGCGCCGACCGGCACGATGACCGCGTTCTTGACCTGCTGCGCCTTGACCAGACCCAGCACCTCGGTGCGGTAGTCCTGGGCGCGGTCAGACCAGCGCAGGCCGCCGCGCGCCACCGGGCCGAAGCGCAGGTGCACGCCCTCGACCTCCGAGCCGTAGACGAAGATCTCGCGCCAGGGCCGCGGCGCCGGCAGCCCGTCGACCGCCTGCGAATCCAGCTTGATCGCCAGCGACTGTCCTTTGTCTTTCGTATCGGTAACGAAATGATTTGTGCGCAGCGAGGCTTCGATCAGGTTGAGGTAACGACGGATGATGGTGTCGTCATCGATGTTGGGCACCTCTTCCAGCGCGTCCTTGATCTTGGCCTTGAGGTGCTTGGCGGCGACCACGCCCTCGCTCTCGGCCGTCGGGCCAAGGCGGGAAACGAACAGCTGATGCAGGCCGCGCGCGATCTCCGGATACCGGTTGAGCGCGGCGGCAATGAAATCCTGGTTCTGCGGGATACCGGCCTGCTGCAAATAGCGGCCGTAGGCGCGCAGGATCGCGATTTCGCCCGACCAGAGACCCGCAGTCTGTGCAAGGCCGTTATAGCCGTCATTTTCGACGTCGCCGCGCCAGACCGACAGGAAGGCATCCTCGAACAGCGCGCCGTCGCCGAGGTCGATCGGCTTGCCGTAGCTGTTCTCCAGCTCCATGTCGTGGATGAACACCATGCCGGAGGCTTCGTCGCCAACCTCGAAGGTGCGCTCGCTGATGACGCGGAAGCCGATATTCTCCAGCACCGGCACGCGCCGCGACAGCGCCACCGGACTGCCGTGGTGATAGATCTTCAGCGCCGCCTGGTGCGGCTTCTGGTCGGCATGGCGGTAATAGTCGATGGCGATTGGATTGGCCGCATCGATCCTGGCGATGCGTCCTGCATCGGCCAGCGCCACGGCCGGCGAGAACGAATCGCGATAGCTTTCCGAAAAGCGCGAGGCAATTGCCGTAAGCGTTGCATCCGCGCCGGATTCCGACACTGCTTCGCGCAGCGCATCGTCCCAGGTGCGCACGATGTCGCGGATCGCTGCCTCGATCGTTGCCGGCTCGACCTTCGGCGTCTTGCCGCCGGAGCGGCCGATGATGAAATGCACACGCGCCAGCCCGCCTTCCGGGAAGGCCGGATAATATGCCGACAGCCGGCCCTGAAATACTGTCTTCAGGTAGGTGCCGATCTTCTCGCGCACGACGCTGTCGTAGCGGTCGCGCGGCACGAAGACGAGAATCGAGACGAACCGGTCGAACTGGTCGACCCGCACCAGCGCCCTGACGCGCGGCCGTTCGATCAGTCCGAGGATGGCTTCGGCGTGCTTCCTGAGGATCGGCACCGGAACCTGGAACAGCTCGTCGCGCGGATAGCTCTCCAGCACATTGATCAGCGCCTTGCCGGAATGGTCATGTGGATTGAAGCCGGACTTGGCGATGACCGTCTCGGCCTTCGAGCGCAGATAGGGGATCTTCATCACCGAACGCGTGTAGGCGGTCGAGGTGAACAGGCCGACGATGCGCAGCTCGCCTGAAAGCACGCCCTTGGCGGTGTAGGCCTTGACGCCGATATAATCGAGATAGATGCGCCGGTGCACCAGGGACTTGGCATTGGCCTTGGTGACGATCAGCGGTTCCGGCCCATGCAGGAAGGCGCGGATTTCCGGCGTTGTCGACACCGCCTCGGTGCCGCGCCTGAGAACCAGGACGTCGGGATCGGCGAGGATGCCGAGGCCAGGTTTGTCGGCGCGCTCCAGCATGCCGCTCTTCTCGCCGCCGGTGTAGTTGAACTCGCGCATGCCGAGGAAGGTGAAATTGTCGTCGCGCAGCCATTCGAGGAAGGCGATCGCCTCGGTGACATGCCCCTTGTCGAGCGGCACCGGCGCGTAGCGGAATTCCGAGATGGCCTGATCGAGCCGGGCAAGCATCGGCTTCCAGTCGGCGACGGCGGCGCGCACCTGGTCCAGAAGCTTCTTCAGGCGGCCGGCAAGGGCTTCGGCCTGATCGGCCGAAAGGCGGCCGATATGGACATGGACGACGCTTAGCCGGTCATGGCTGGTTTCGCCTTTGACAGAGCCGCCGTCACCGAGGATCTCCTCGATGCCGCTCTTGCCGTGCCGGACGACGATGACCGGATGGGTGACCAAAAGCGGCTCGCCGGCGCTCTCGGTAATCTCGCCGAGGATCGAATCGAACAGGAACGGCATGTTGTCGTTGACGACGGTGATGACCGTCATCGGCCGGCCCTGGCGCGTCACGCCGGAATCCACGTCTATGGCGATGATGCAATCGCCCTTTCTGTGCCTGGCGACCGCCCGGCCGGCGAGATCGGCGGCGCGTTCGAGGTCGGCGACGTCATAGGCGGCGATGTCTTCGGCCGGCGTGCGGGCGAGGAGATAGTCGGCGAGCCTGCCGGGCTTTTCGCCTGCCCTTGCCGCGCCTCCTTTTGCCGTGCTGGTCTTTTTCGGCTGGCTTGCGGTTTTCAGGCTGGCCATGATGTGAAGTCCCTCCCGTCACATGCTTTTGGGTCTATGGTAGCAGATGAGGGCTATTTGGCGACAAAGGTTTGACGACGCTTTAAGAAAATCGAACCGACGCTCACCCTGCGAGGAGACGGACATGACCGACAGGATTACGGCGCTCGACCTGGCCCGGGCGGAGCTGAGCGAAGCGACGAAGGCTTATTTCGCTAAATGCGAGGAAAAGCTCGGCCTCGTGCCCAACGTGCTTCTGGCCTACGCCTTCGACGAGAAGAAGCTGCGCGCCTTCACCGACATGTACAACGACCTGATGCTGGGCGAGTCCGGCCTGTCGAAGCTGGAGCGCGAGATGATCGCAGTCGCCGTTTCCTCGATCAACCAGTGCTACTACTGCCTGACCGCGCATGGCGCGGCGGTGCGCCAGCTTTCCGGTGAGCCCGCTCTTGGCGAGATGATGGTGATGAATTTCCGCGCCGCCGGCCTGCCCGAGAGGGAGACGGCGATGCTGGAATTCGCGGTCAAGCTGACGGAGGAGCCGGCCAAGATCGTCGAGGCCGACCGCGCCGCGTTGCGACAGGTGGGCTTCAGTGATCGCGACATCTGGGACATCGCCTCGACTGCCGCCTTCTTCAACATGTCGAATCGGGTGGCCGCCGCGGTCGACATGCGACCGAACCCCGAATACCACGCCATGGCAAGGTGAGGCTCACCGGCAACACATTAGCAACGTCGAATTTTTCGTTGCCCGCCCCGCCGTTTGGGTCGATGATCAACGATTGCGGTTAGCCGCATATCGATGATTGCGGCTAGCTCGCATATCAACGATTGCGGCGTAGCCGCATATCGGATTGCGGCGTAGCCGCATACCGCCAGGCGGCGCTGCCGCATCCCGGCTCGACGCTGCCGAAAAGGGAGGAGAACATGGCGAAATTTCTCTATGTCTATCACGGCTCCGGCAAGATGCCGACCGAGGAGGCCGAGCGCAAAGCTGCGATGGATGCCTGGACCGGCTGGTACGACAAGCTGGGTTCGGCCGTGATCGACGGCGGCAATCCTGTCGGCATGTCGAGAACGGTGCTGCCCGGCGGCGTGGTCGAGAACAATGGCGGCAGCAATCCAACCGCCGGCTACACGATCGTCGAAGCGAAGGATATCGACGATGCCGTCGCCAAGGCCAGGGATTGTCCGATCCTGATGAACCCGGCCTTCAGCGTCGAGGTCGCGCCGATCATCGAGATGATGTAGCGCCAAAGCGCCCGAAGGTCGTCACATTGAAACACGGCGGGCGGCATACTCTTGCCCGCCCGCCGTCGCACGGCTAGAAGAGCCGATCCTTTTCCGATTTCGAGTTTCACTTTGCCTCAGTAACCGCCGGTCTCGTCTACTCCCGAAAGCACCGCAGGCGCGCTTTGGCGGCACCTGCATTCATTTCATGTGTTCTTCAGGCGGCGGCGCGAGACCGGTTTGGCATTGCTGAGCCGCCGTCGCGCAATCGCGCGGGGCCTGATTTTCATCCGCTACAGCCTTTCGCCACACCGTGCCCGCATGGGCATCTCGGACATTGCCGCGCTGACGGACTTCCCGACGGGAAGGGCCTATCGGCATGTCTCGAACTTTGCGCATTCGCTGGGTGATCGCGCCCGCGGTCGCGCCTCGACCTCTCATCAACTGCAATCGCTGCGGCGGCGTCAAACCTTATCAATGCAGCGGAAAGTTCCGCGTCAACGCCAACGGCAAGCGCATCGATGCCTGGCTGATCTATCGCTGCACCGACTGCAACAATTCCTGGAACCGCACCATTTTTGAGCGATGCAACCGTCGCGACATCGCACCGGCGCTGTTGGCTGCACTGGAGCGCAACGATCCGACGCTGGTCCGCCACTATGGCTTCGATGCCGTGGCGCTCAGAAATCGGCTCGGGCGGATCGAAGAATCTCCCGAAGTCACGGTGCGAAAGGAGCTGCTGGATGGCAGGCCGGAAGGCGCGACGGCGCTTTGGCTTGAGCTTCGGCTCGACGCCGCAACGCCCTTGCGGCTTGACCGCTTGCTCGCCGGCGAGCTCGGCATCTCCCGGTCGAGGCTGCAGGCCTGGGAAGCGCGGCGGTTGCTCGCCATCGAACCGTGCGGCGCCAAAGCCCTGCGCAGGCCGGTGCGCGACGGCATGGTGGTACGCGTCGACCTCTCCGGCGAGACCGGCCGTGACGCTGTCGTTTCGGCCGCATGTGCATGAAGTGAAAAGAGAGGGAGCGCTGCCCCCTCCCTTGAGTAACTGCCTGGGCTAAAACCCTACGCCGCGCCCATCACCTTGGCCGACTTCTCGAAGCGCTTGCGCTCGTTCGGGTCGAGATAGAGCTTCCTGAGCCGAATGGTCTTCGGCGTCACCTCGACCAGCTCGTCGTCCTGGATCCAGGCCAGCGCGCGTTCCAGCGTCATGCGGACCGGCGGCGTCAGCTTCACCGCCTCGTCCTTGCCGGCGGCGCGGATGTTGGTGAGCTTCTTGCCCTTCAGCACGTTCACTTCCAGGTCATTGTCGCGGGAATGGATGCCGATGATCATGCCCTGGTAGACCTTGACGCCCGGATCGATGATCATCGGGCCGCGGTCCTCCAGGTTCCACATCGCATAGGCGACCGACTCACCCTGTTCGTTGGAGATCAGCACGCCATTGGTGCGGCCGGGCAGCTCGCCCTTGTACGGCTCATAGGCATGAAACAGCCGGTTCATCACGGCGGTGCCGCGCGTGTCGGTCAACAGCTCCGACTGATAGCCGATCAGGCCGCGGGTCGGCGCGTGGAAGACAAGGCGCTGGCGGTTGCCGCCGGAGGGGCGCAGCTCGACCATCTCGGCCTTTCGTTCCGACATCTTCTGCACGACCACGCCGGCGTGCTCCTCGTCGACGTCGATGACGACTTCCTCGACCGGCTCCAGCAACTGGCCGTCATCGCCCTTCTGCATGACGACCCGCGGGCGCGACACGGCGATCTCGAAGCCTTCGCGGCGCATCGTCTCGATCAGCACGGCAAGCTGCAACTCGCCGCGACCGGAGACGAAGAAGGAATCCTTCTCCGGCGATTCCTCGATCTTGAGCGCCACATTCCCTTCGGCCTCGCGCAGCAGCCGGTCGCGGATGACGCGGCTGGTCACCTTGTCGCCCTCGGTGCCGGCAAGCGGACTGTCGTTGACGAGGAAGGACATGGTCACCGTCGGCGGGTCGATCGGCTGCGCATGCAGCGGCTCGCTCACGCTCGGATCGCAGAAGGTGTCGGCGACGGTGCCCTTCGACAGGCCGGCGATGGCGACGATGTCCCCCGCCTGGGCTTCCTCGATCGGCTGGCGCTCGAGCCCGCGGAAGGCGAGGATTTTCGAGATCCGTCCGGTCTCGATCTGCGTGCCGTCATGGTGCAGCACCTTGACCGCCTGGTTTGGCTTCAGCGAGCCCGACTCGATGCGGCCGGTGATGATGCGGCCGAGGAACGGATTGGCCTCGAGGATGGTGCCGATCATGCGGAACGGACCGGGATGCACCGTCGGCGCCGGCACATGCTTGACGACGAGATCGAACAGTGGCGCAAGGCCCTGGTCCTTCGGGCCTTCCGGATTTTCCGACACCCAGCCGTCGCGGCCCGAGCCGTAGAGGATCGGGAAGTCGAGCTGCTCGTCGGTCGCATCGAGCGCTGCGAACAGGTCGAACACCTCGTTCACCACCTCGATGTGACGAGCGTCCGGGCGGTCGATCTTGTTGATGACGACGATCGGCCGCAGACCTACCTTCAGCGCCTTGCCGACGACGAACTTGGTCTGCGGCATCGGCCCTTCGGCGGCGTCGACGAGCACGATCGCCGAATCCACCATCGACAGGATGCGCTCGACCTCGCCGCCGAAGTCGGCGTGTCCGGGCGTGTCGACGATGTTGATGCGGGTGCCCTTCCAGTCGACCGAGGTCGCTTTGGCCAGGATGGTGATGCCGCGTTCTTTTTCGAGGTCGTTGGAGTCCATGGCGCGCTCGGCGACGCGCTGGTTTTCGCGGAAAGCGCCGGACTGTTTCAGGAGTTGGTCGACGAGCGTGGTTTTCCCATGGTCGACATGCGCGATGATCGCGATATTGCGGAGGTTCATTGTCTGGTCTCGGGAGCGTTGCAGGCAGCAGGCCCAAAGCGCCGCCTTTTTCGGTTGGGCGGCTCATACAAGGTTTTTCGCAATTGCGAAAGGGGAGGCCCCGCCCCAAATAAATGGTCACTGATTCTTAAACGTCTTGGTGTGAAATGATTCTGTTAACCAACGCGGAACCTTTGAGGGGCCGGGCAATTTCATGTTCATGACCGATCAGATGTCCAGATTGCGTCCGGTTTTCGCGTGGGCAGCGCTTGGCGTGCTTGTCGCGGCTGGCGCCGCGCAGTCGGCGGCTGCCCTGAGAGAAGCCGAGCCCTCGCCCCCTGATGCCAAAACCGCGCAGCAGATGTTTGCCGACGCCCCGGACGGGGTCGACCCGATCGTCACCGGCCCGGTCAGCGCCGCCTTCAAGCAGCGCCAGAAGGCAGCCAACTGCGACACCGCCGTCTGGCCGAACATTCCCGCGACCTGCTATCCGGACTAATTGCGGACGGCTTTCTGACAACGGTAGCACTCCGGCACATGCCCCCGTGCCCTGCCGGACAGTCCGGCAGGAAATAGGGGGGTGCCTCGTCCCGACCCTAAGCCGACCGCACCGGATCGAGCGTGACCTTGTAGAGCTCGTTGTCGTCGCGATCCATCAGCCGCACCGTTAGTTGCTCGGTGGCGCCGGAAATGTCGACCAGGCCGAAGAACTGCAGGCCCGCTGATGGCGGCAGGTTCTGGCCCTGCTCGGCGCTCGGCGCCTTGATGAACTTCAGCTCGGGCCCGAAGGTCATGTCGAGATCGTTGGGACCGAAGGTGCCGGCGTGGATCGGGCCGGAGACGAATTCCCAGAACGGGTTGAAATCCTGGAACTGCGCCTTGTCCGGATTGTAGTAATGCGCCGCCGTATAGTGGACGTCGGCGGTCAGCCACACCGTGTTGGTGATGCCGGCGTTCTTGATGTAGCGCAGCAGGTCGGCGAACTCGAGCTCGCGGCCTTTTGGCGTGCCATTGTCGCCGTTGCTGACCGCCTCGGCGCCGGCCTTTTTGGCCGCGTCGTTCCAGACGACGAGGCCGAGCGGCATGTCGGCGGCGATGATCTTCCAGGTCGCCTTGGAATTCGCCAGCTCGCGCTTCAGCCACTGCGTCTGCTGCTCGCCGAGCATGCGCGACTTCGGCGTCAGCGTGTCCTCCATGTCGGGGCCGTTCGGGCCGCGATAGGAGCGCATGTCGAGGAAGAACACGTCGAGCAGCGGCCCGTGGGCGATCTTGCGATAGACGCGTCCCGGTTCCGAAGGCTCGTAGCGGATGGTCGTCATTTCATGGAAGGCGCGCGCCGCTCGGGCCGCCAGCACATGGATGGATTTTTCAGTGTAGCGGTTGTCGGCCGTCAGGTCCTTCGAATCCGACCAGTTGTTCACCACCTCGTGGTCGTCCCACTGGTAGAAGGTCGGGCAGATGGCGCTAAGCTCGAGCACGTGCTTGTCCATCATGTTGTACTTCCACTGGTCGCGATATTCGTCCAGCGTTTCGGCGACCTTGCGCTTGCCGTCGATCATGACGACGTTCTTCCACTTGCCGCCGCCGGGCAGGTCGACCTCGTCCTTCATGGCGCCGTCGGCATAGATCGTGTCGCCGGAATGGAGGAAGAAGTCAGGCGTATGCTTGGCGATGGTGGAGTAGGTCTTCATGCCGGTCTCGTCGATGCCCCAGCCCTGGCCGGCGGTGTCGCCCGACCACGCGAAGCGCACGTCGCGCTTCGACGCCGGCGCGGTGCGGAAACGGCCGACGATCGGCTCGGAGACGGCGTTGATGTCGGAAAGATCGGCGGCCGTCATCCGGTAGAAAATGTCCTGGTCGGCGGCGAGGTCGGTGAGCAGCCGCTTCACCGTATAGTCGCTGGCGGGCGAGGTATCGAGCGGCGCCAGCCTGACGGCGTCGGCGAAGCTTTCGGTGGTCGACACTTCGTACATCACGCGCGCCGGCCGGTCGGTGCGGGTCCAGATCACGCCGGAGGTGGCGTCGATATCGCCGGACTGGACGCCGTGGGTGAAGGCCGGGCGCTGATTGGCGCGCGAATAGTAAGGCAACGCGAGACCGGAGGCGCCGACTAGGCCAAAGGCGCTGGCCGAGGTGACGAAAGCGCGGCGGGTTAACGAGAGCTTGTTCATGGCTGTCTCCGGATGGCGTTGAACGGGACCGCAAACCTCCGGCCTCAATGTTTCAGGCGCATATCGGAACCATGAAATTTTGATAACAGTTCACAGCTCTCCCTTCTCCCCTTGCGGGAGAAGGGGAAGTCGCGCTTTAGGCCGCCTGCGGTTCCGGCTCAAAAGCCGGCTTGCTCGTGTTGATCAAGAGCGAAATACAGGCCGCGGCTATGCCGGTCATGCCGGCGATCAGGAAGGCAAGCTCGTAATTGCCCTGCAATTCGCGCATCGTGCCGCCGAAGGCCGCCGCCGCCGCGGCGCCCACCTGGTGGCCGGCGACGATCCAGCCGAACACGATCGGGCCGCTGCGGTCGCCGAAAGCTTCGTTGGCGAGCCTGAGCGTCGGCGGCACTGTGGCGATCCAGTCTAGTCCATAGAGCACGGCGAAGATGATCAGGCTGACGGCCGAGAAGCCGGAATAGGGCAGATAGATCAGCGACAAGCCGCGCACGGCGTAATAGACGCCAAGCAGCTTGCGCGGATCGAAACGATCGGTGAGCCAGCCGGACAGCGTCGTGCCGATCAGGTCGAAGATGCCCATCATCGACAATAGCCCGGCTGCCTGCACCTCGCCGATGCCCATGTCGCCGCAAAAGGCGATGAGGTGCGTGCCGACGAGGCCGTTTGTGGTGAAACCGCAGACAAAGAATGTGGCGAACAGGTACCAGAACACCCTGGTTCCCGCGGCACGGCGCAACGTGTTCAGCGTATGCGCCAGGAAATTGCCTTGCGCGGCCGGCGACACCGGCGGCACGTCGTCGGCATCGGCGCCATAACGCACCTGGCCGATGGAAGCCGGGCGCTCCGGCACCAGCAGAAAGACCAGCGGCACGAGAGCCGCCGTGGCAATGGCGATGGCAACGGCGACCGGCTTCCAACCTCCCGACTGAGCCAGCGAGGCGAGCAGCGGCAGGAACACCAGCAGGCCGGTCGCGCTGGAGGCGGACATCAGCCCCATCACCAGGCCGCGATTGGTCTTGAACCAGCGATTGACGATGGTGGCGCCGAGCACGGTCGCGACCGCGCCCGAGCCGATGCCCGAAAATACCCCCCATGTGATCAGCAGATGCCACGGCTTGGTCATCAGCAGGCTGAGCGCTGTGGAGCCCGACATGATCAGCAGCGCGGCAAGCAGTGTGCGGCGTAGCCCGATCCGCTCCATCAACGCCGCGGCAAATGGCCCGGTGAGGCCATAGAGGAAGATGCCGACCGCGGCGGCAAGCGAGACGACATCGCGCCGCCAGCCGAAGCTCTCTTCCAGCGGCAGCATCATGACCGCCGGCGCGGAACGGAGACCGGCGGCGATCAGCAGGCAGAAGAAGATGACTGCGACGACGACGAAGGCGTAGCGCTGGCCAAAGGGGCGGGAATGAGTTATCATGTTACTGACCGGTACGTTGCAATGGAGCGGCGCCATTCATACGTACCGGTCAGTAACATTGTCAAGCGAGTTTGTTGAATGCCATCGGACAAAAAAATTGAAGCGTCGATCAGCGGAGCCGGCACGGCGCCGGCGCCGAAGGCTGCCGACAAGATCCTCGACGTGGCGCGCGACCTGTTCTATCGCGAAGGCATCCGGGCGATCGGCGTCGATGAGATCGTCAGGCGCGCCGGCGTCACCAAGCCCAGCCTGTACCGGACCTTCCCGTCCAAGGACGAACTCGCCGCTTCCTATCTGCGCAAGTACGACCTCGAATTCTGGCAGCGGTTCGACGAGGCGGTGGACGCGCATCCTGGCAATCCGCGCGCGCAGATCATCGCTTTCCTCACCCGCGTCGGCAAACGCACGCAGAGGCCGGACTATCGCGGCTGCGGCATGACCAATGCGGCGGTCGAATATCCCGAGCACGGCCATCCCGCGCGGGTGGTGAGCGAGAACAACAAGCAGGAATTGCGCCGGCGCCTGCGCGCCATGGCGGCCGCGATGGGTGCGAGTGATTCCGACACGCTCGGCGATGGGCTGCTGCTGCTGATCGAGGGCGCCTATATCAGCGGCCAATTGTTCGGCCTCGACGGACCGGCGGCATCGGTCGCCCGTAACGCCGATCTGCTGATTGAAGCCAGCTTGAAGAAATAGTGGTCCGCACCGTCCGACTGCCCAGTTCCGGGCGTCGATGGCCTAGACAATTGACCCTTCGCGCCAACCCAGCTTCCTAGGCTCACGCGGGTTTTAACGCTACGCTGAAGCGCCAAACGGAGGTCTTCGGATGCGCGCCTGGCTTGCTCTTACTGCCTTTGCTATCCTTGGTAGCTCGGCCCATGCCGGCGACATTTCCAGCTCCTATACCGACCTCGACTGGAAGAAGGACTGCGTGACCTACGCGCAATCGGAAGAAGGCGACGGCGACTGGGCGAACCTCGCCTGCGCGGGCTATCGCGGCTATCCGGTGCTGATCGGCTATGACGACGCGCGCGAGTCCGTCTACTACGGTTTTCCCTCCGACGACATGACCGCCAGCTGGGAAAGTTTCTCCGGGTTCAACACCGCTGGGGCGAAGGTCGAGTGGCGCATCGAAACCAATGGCGACAAGGCGGTGCCCTTCGCCGTCATTCATCGGCGCGAGATCAGCAATCCCGAAAACGAAAACAAGCCGACCGAGGTGCTGGTCGTCGCCAAGGTCGCGCAGCCGGAGGAGCATGAGGGCTGCACAATCGGCCTCGTGCTCGCCACCGGCAATCCTCAGGCCAACGATCAGGCGCGCAAGCTCGCCGATCAAAGGGCGAAGGGTTTTGCTTGCGGCAAGGACAAGCGCGAGGTGATCGGCAACGTGCCGGACTTTGGGCGAGTAGATAACTAGAAATTAGAGGGTGTTCGACGAGTGCGAGACGGCGAAGGTTGCGCATTCGTCATCCTTGGGCGGAGCAAGGAGCGAAGCGACGCGGCGCAGACCCAAGGATCCATGCCGTTACATCAAGGCGTTGCCACGGTGCAGTAATTCCGTTCCGTAACGATCTTTCGCGCGACCTCACGGCATGGATCCCAGGGTCTCCGCCGCGTCGCTTCGCTCCTGCTTCGCCCTGGGATGACGACGTTGAGGGCTTCGCCCAAGCCCCATCGCCCAGGCGTTGGCTGCCGCTTACCTACTTGACCGCCTTCGCCCGTTCGATCGCCTCGACGATCATCTTCTTGGCATAGTTGGAATCGTGCCAGCCCTCGATCTTGACCCATTTGCCGGGCTCGAGATCCTTGTAGTGCTCGAAGAAGTGCTGCACCTGCTGGCGGGTGATTTCCGGCAGGTGCGTGTATTCGGTGACATTCTCGTAGCGCAGCGTCAGCTTCGGCGAGGGAACCGCGATCACCTTCTCGTCCTGACCGGCATTGTCTTCCATGATCAAGACGCCGATCGGCCGCACATTGATGACGCAGCCCGGCACCAGCGCGCGCGTGTTGCAGACGAGCACGTCGATCGGGTCGCCGTCGCCGGAGAGAGTGTGCGGCACGAAGCCGTAATTGCCGGGATAGCGCATCGAGGTGTGCAGGAAGCGGTCGACGAACAGCGTGCCGGCCTCCTTGTCCATCTCGTACTTGATCGGCTCGCCGCCGATCGGCACCTCGATGATGACGTTGATGTCCTCTGGCGGATTCTTCCCCGTTGGTACGGCTTCGATGCGCATGCTCAAATCCCTCTCTCGATTTGTGAGATCGATAGCGGGCGGCGCTTCATGGTGCAATGCGGCGAATAGCACTGGACGCTAATGGAAGCGCACAGATTGTGATGGATTGTAACCCAATGCATGTCGCCCAAGACTGCGCAGCGGTTTTGGGCGAACGATATGTATCAAACGAAGACTTGAAGCACGTCACCGCAAACGCGTTTTAAGTGGCGGCCATCATTCCCAGACGAAGGCAACCTTCTTCAGCGCCTTCTGCTCGAAGACTTCGACGCCTTCGGCGACGTCGCGGCCGCCATTGCCGGCATAAAAGGCCAGCGCATTGTAATTGTCTTCCAGCGCCCACACCACCAGGCCTCTGAGGCCGTGGTCGGCAAGGCGCGTCCGCGCCGCCTTGAACAGCCTGCTGCCGAGGCCGATGCCCTGATATTCCGGACGCAGGTAAAGCTCGTAGATCTCGCCTTGCTGCCTGAGCTCGCGGGCGCGGTTCCTGCCGATCGTGGCATAGCCGGCGATCGTGCCCCCGATCTCGACCACCAGCACGGTAGCTGCCTTGCGAATTGCGTTCGCCCACCAATCGGGGCCGCGGCGATTGATCATGGCCGTCAGCGTGCGATGCGGGATGATGCCGGAATAGGCGCCGCGCCATGCCTCCTGGTGCACGTCCGCGATAGCTGTTGCATCGCGAGGGTCGGCTTTCCGGATGTCGATCGTCAGCGTGTTCATGATTTGTTAATCATAAACCCGCTTGGCCCGACTGCAAAGAGTCCCGCGCTGTCGCGCCCGCGCTTTCTCACAAATGAGCTTGGCGGCATCGGAGGCACCGAAAACCAACCCTCACCCGGCCCCGGCAGAGCAGATTTTCAGCAAGTTCCGTCAGATCTCGACGAGATGGTCATCCAATTCATTGGTGTCGCCGGCGGTAACCGGGAAATGCTCGGCCAGCACCGCGCCGACCGATTCGATCGCCTTGGCGAAGCCGTCGGGGAGTCGGTCGTCGCCCGCGTGCTTCGTCAGGTTCCGCACCACGCCATCCCAGACATGCTGGCCGACCTTGGCATCGATGCCGCTGTCGGCCACCACCTCGGCATAGCGCTCGGCGATGGAGACGAAGATCAGCACGCCCGTCCTCGCCTGGGTGCGGTGGACGTTGCGGGCGAGAAATTGCTTCATCGCATTGGCATGCGCCGCCTGGTAGCGCAGCCGTTTCGGCACGAGGTGAATGCGCAAGCCGGGCAGCGCCCAGAGGAGCGCGAGCATGCAGCCAAACGCCAGAAGCTGAGCAAGCACGAAATGCGGCAAACGGATGGTCAGCCACAAGGCTTCCAGCCCGTAGGCCACTGCGAGGCTGACGACAATCGTGGCGAGCGCCGCCGCGAACGCAGCCGGGAAGAAATAGCCGTCGCTGGAACCCGCGACGACGCAGTATATCTCGCCGTCGGTCCTTGCTTCCGCGGCATGGATGGCCTCGGCGATGCGGTCATGGTCCTCGGGACTGATCGGTCGCGTTGCCATGGTTTCTCACCAGCTTCCAGAGGAGCCGCCGCCGCCCGACGAACCGCCGCCGCCGGAAAACCCGCCACCGCCGCCACCGGAGGACCAGCCTCCACCGCCCGACGACCAGCCGCCGCCACCGGACGACCATCCGCCGGATGATCGCCGGCTGGGCTCGAAGGTCATGCCGAGCCAGCGGTAGCGGCCGGGCCCGATCTTCTGGCCGAAGATCGGCGGCAGCACCGTCAGCGCGATGCCGCCGAAGAAGATCAGCGCCCATATGGTGATGAAGATGGCGAAGAACAGGTCGTCGGAGTTGAACGGCGCCTGCTCGTTGCGCTTGCCGCGCGCCTCCAGCTCCTCCGGATTACCCTCCAGCACCATGATGATGTCGTCGACGGCCTTGCTGATGCCGCCGGAGAAGTCTCCGGCGCGGAAGGCCGGCACCATGTCGTTTTCGATGATCAGCTTGGTGTGCAGGTCGGTCAGCGTGCCTTCCAGCCCGTAGCCGACCTCGATGCGCATCTTGCGATCGTTCGGCGCAACCAGGAGAAGAACACCATTGTTCTCTTTGGCCTGGCCGAGCTTCCAGAAGCGGAACAGCCGGTTGGCGTAGGGCTCGATCTCCTCGCCGCCGAGGGTGGGGATGGTCGCGACGACGATCTGGTCGGAGCCTTTCTTCTCGAAATAGGCGAGTTTCTGGGTCAGCGCTGCGCGCGTGCCGGCATCGATAATGCCGGCATTGTCGACCACACGGCCGGTGAGCGGGGGCAGGTCGGCGGCAAGGGCGGCGATGGGGAAGAGGAGGCAGAAAAGAACGCCAAGGAAGCTGAGGTAAGCGTTCCTTCGCGCCCCCCTCTGTCCTGCCGGACATCTCCCCCACTTGGGGGGAGATTGGATATCGCGTCCACCCTCGCCACTCTCCAACGTTGGAAGCGGAGATACAGCGGTCGAGCTGCCAATCTCCCCCCTTGCGGGGGAGATGTCCGGCAGGACAGAGGGGGGCGCGAAGGAACGCAAGGCCTGCAAGCTCGATTAAATTTCAGTCGCGCCGCTCACCCGCCCTGCTTGGTGCTCGTGCCGAAATCCACTTTCGGCACCTGCATCTTGTCTTCCTCGACGGTGAAGTTCGCAAACGGCTCATTGCCGCGGAACCAGAATGTCGCCCACAGCACCGACGGGAAGGTCCTCAGCGTCAGATTGTACTCCCTGACCGCCTGGATGTAGTCGCGACGCGCCACCGCGATGCGGTTCTCGGTGCCCTCGAGCTGCGCCTGCAGCGCGAGGAAATTCTGGTTGGCCTTGAGGTCGGGATAGTTTTCCGAGACCGCGATCAACCGCGACAGCGCGCCCGTCAGCCCGGCCTGGGCATCCTGGAATCTTTTGAGGGCTTCCGGATCCTTCAGCGTCTCCGGCGTCACCGTGATCTGCGTCGCCTTGGCGCGCGCCTGGACCACCGCGTCGAGCGTGTCCTTCTCGTGCGAGGCGTAGCCCTTCACCGTCTCGACCAAGTTGGGGATCAGGTCGGCGCGGCGCTGATACTGATTGAGCACCTCGCTCCAGGCCGCCCTGGCATTCTCCTCCGCCGTCGGGATGGTGTTATAGCCGCAGCCGGCAAGCAGCGGCAGCACGAAGGCCATCATCAGCAAGGCCGGCAAATTGCGGAAAGCGGAGGGTAGAAGAAGGCGCTCGGCGAACATGATTGGTCCCCTCGACAGAAGTTGTGATGCGAAGCATTACCACAATCCGTGCGCAAGAAAATGACCCGGTCGTGGCAGCGCTCTGATCTTGGCCGCTCGCCCCTGTGAATACGCGACCGAACAGGCTAAGCTCCGGGCCGGAAAGGACATTTGCCATGGCCGAGCGCCGGGACGATGAGAATGAATCGCGCCGCATCCTTGAGCGCGTGGCGCGCGAAACGACGCCGGACGGCGCATCCTTCGTCGCCCGCACCGCGAAGGACGCACGCGACCACGTGACCGCGGCCGATGCCGACCGCTCTGATCCGATCGAAGTTTGGGGCACCCGCATTGGCCGAACGCTCGGCCTCATCATCGCCATTGGGCTGTTGGTCTGGCTAGTGTATGCCGCCACGCAGGGTGGCTAGGAACCGAATTTCATGAATGCTGAAAAAACCGACGCGCCGCGCGCGGTCATCGTCATCTCCAGCCATGTCGCCCGCGGCTCGGTCGGCAACCGCGCCGCGGTGTTCGCGCTGGAGACGCTGGGGTTTCCGGTCTGGGCGGTGCCGACCGTGATCCTACCCTGGCACCCAGGCCACAGCCGCGCCACCCGCATCGTGCCGCCGCTCGATCAGTTCAAGGCGCTGATGGCCGATCTCGAGCGCGCGCCGTGGTTGGGCGAGGTGAGCGCGGTGCTCTCGGGCTATCTCGGTGAGGCCGGCCAGGCGGAGGCCGTCGCTTCGCTGGTTGCGGCCGTCAAGGCGAGGACGCCGGATGCCCTTTATGTCTGCGACCCGGTGATGGGCGATTCGGGTGGCCTTTATGTGCCGGAGCCGACGGCCGTCGCGCTGCGCGACAGGCTGATGCCGATCGCCGACATCGCCACGCCCAACCGCTACGAGCTCGAATGGATGGCCGGCGCGCCGCTGCCCGACATCAAATCGGTGACGGCGGCCGCCCTGCACGCCGGTCCCTCCACCATGCTGGTCACCTCGGCACCCTCGATGATGGCGGGCGGCACCGGTAACTTCCTCCTCGACGACCGACAGGCGCTGCTTGCCGAGCACCGCCTGATCGAGAAGCCGCCGAACGGGTTGGGCGACCTGACGGCCGCCGTCTATCTCGCCCGCATCCTTTCCGGCCAGCCGCCGGCGAAGGCGCTGCAGTCGACCACGGCCGCCGTCTACGAGATCCTGGCGCGCACGGCGAAACGCGGCGGCGACGAGCTGCAGCTCGAGACGGACGCGCAGAGCCTGTCGCATCCGATGGCGATGGTGCAGCTTCGCCATCTCCTTCACCCCGGGCGGGACAAGCGGGCGTGACGCCAGGCGGCGGCGTGCTGGCCGGGGTCGACGGCTGCAAGGCCGGGTGGATCGCCGTCCATCGCGAGCCTGGCGCGCCGCCATCGGCGTCGGTCTTCGCGACTTTCGAGGCTCTGCTACACGCCCTGCCCGACGCCACGATCGCCGTCGACATGCCGATCGGCCTGCCTGATTTTTCCAGCCGCGGCGGTCGCGGGCCGGAGGCGCTGGTGCGGCCGCTGCTCGGAGCACGGCAGTCGAGCGTCTTTGCCATACCATCGCGCGCAGCGCTCTACGCCGATACCGGCAGCTTCACCACGGTCGAAGCCTGGTATGCCGCGCACCGGCGGGCGAGCGAGGTGGCGATGACGACTTCCAATCCGCCGCGCGGCGTTTCCATCCAGGCCTTCGGTATTTTTTCGAAGATTCGCGAGATCGACCAGCTGTTGATCGCGCAACCGGATTTGCGCGGCCGCATCTTCGAATCGCACCCGGAAGTCGCCTTCTGCCGGCTGAACGGCGGCACCGCGATGATCCTGCCCAAGAAGATCAAGGGCACTATCAACCCGGCCGGCATGAAGGAGCGCAAGGCGCTGCTTTGCCGGCAAGGCTACGACAAGACCTTCCTCGACCAGGCGCCGCCGAAGGGTGCCGCCAGCGACGACTTCCTCGACGCGGCCGCCATGATGTTGATCGCCGGCCGCATCGCCAGCGGCGAGGCGCGGCCCTCGCCCGATCCGCCGCTGACCGACCGCTTCGGCATTCAGGTCGCCATCTGGGCATGACCGGTCGGAGCGGCCGGCATGCGTTTGCGACGCCGCCATCCGCAATTCGGCATTGCCCGCGACCGGCTTTTGCCGCTAGAGGCTTTTTCGATCGCAACGAGCTGCCGCCCCAAACCCGGAAAGGCGCCCATGCCCCATCTCCCCGAACATCTGCTGACCGGCTATCGCAACTTCATGAGCGGCCGCTATCCCGCCGAAAGCGACCGCTACCGCTCGCTGGCGCGCGAGGGCCAGGCGCCCGAGACCATGATCGTCGCCTGCTGCGATTCCCGCTCGGCCCCCGAAGCGATCTTCGATGCCGGGCCGGGCGAGCTCTTCGTGCTGCGCAATGTCGGCAATCTCGTGCCGCCCTATGAGCCGGACGGCGAGTTCCACTCGACCTCTGCTGCGCTCGAGTTCGCCGTGCAGAGCCTGAAGGTGAAGAACATCGTGGTGATGGGCCATGGCCGCTGCGGCGGCATCCGCGCCGCACTCGATACCAATTTTGCGCCGCTGTCGCCTGGCGATTTCATCGGCAAATGGATGAGCCTGATCGCGCCGGCTGCCGAGACCGTCTCGTCCAGCACCTTCATGACGGCGACCGAGCGGCAGACGGCGCTGGAGCGCATCTCGATCCGCTATTCGATCGCCAATCTCAGGACATTCCCCTGCGTTTCGATCCTCGAGGGCAAGGGCAAGCTTACCCTGCACGGCGCCTGGTTCGACATCTCGACCGGCGAGCTCTGGGTGATGAACAAGGAGACCGGCGATTTCGAGCGGCCGGAGCTTTGATGGAGGGTTGATGGAGCGGATCTGGTGTAGGTTTCTCCTTGCGGCAGCGCTGCTGCTGTCCGCGACGATCAGCGCCGGCGCCGATGACAGCGCCGTCATCGATCGTTGGTATTCGGCACTCCTGGTCGCCGACCGCACCGAACTGTCCGAATTGCTTTCCGAAGAGGTGCACATGAAGCTCGACGATGTCGGCGTCGTCCAGGACAAGCAGGAATTCCTCGCGTCGATCGACGAATGGCAAGGCGCGGTTGCCGGCGCCGCCATCCGCCATCGCATCGAGAAGAGCGAAAAGGGCGAGACCACGGTGCTCGCCTGCTACGATTTCCCCGAGAACGACACGCTGATGCGCGAGACCTTCACCGTCGTCGGCGGCCGCATCACCGCCAGCACTCAGACGGCGGTCGCGCAGGACTGCAGCGCCTACTGATCCTATTGTTGCGCGGTGCCGAGCACCGCCCTACATCGGGATAACCCGCCTGCATTCAGCCCCACCAAAAGCGCCTATGGATTTGCCCATGTCAAAGACCGTCGACCTCGCCGCCCATCCGCTGACGCTTTGGCAAGGCCCGCTCGGCCTGCCCGATTTCACCCGCATCGGCGACAATGATTTCGGGCCGGTATTCGACGCGGCGCTGGCAGCGCACCAGGCTGAGATCGACGCGATCGCCGGCAACAGCGAGGCGGCAACGATCGAAAACACGCTGGCTGCACTTGAGCTCGCCGGCGAGCCGCTCGACCATGTCTCGTCGATCTTCTGGTGTCGGGCCGGCGCCCACACCAACGACACCATCCAGCAGCTGGAGCGCGAGATTTCGCCCAAGATGTCGCGGCACTTTTCCGCGATCTCGATGAACGAGAAGCTGTTTGCCCGCATCGACGACCTCTACCAGCGCCGCGACAGGCTGAGCCTCGATCCCGAGACGTTGCGTGTGCTGGAAAAGACCTGGAAAGGCTTCGTCCGCTCCGGTGCGAAGCTCGATGCGGAAGGCAAGAAGCGGCTGGCGGCAATCAACGAGGAACTCTCCTCGCTCGGCACCAAATTCGGCCAGAATGTGCTGGCCGACGAACGCGACTGGGCGCTGTTCCTCGACGAGGCTGACCTCGTCGGCCTGCCGGATTTCTTGAAGAGCTCGATGGCCGAGGCGGCCGAGATGCGTGGCCAGAAGGGTCGCTATGCGGTGACGCTGTCGCGCTCGATCTACGAGCCGTTCTCGACCTTTTCTGAGCGCCGCGACCTGCGCGAGATCGCCTTCCGCGCCTTCATCATGCGCGGCCAGAATGGCGGCGCAAGCGACAATACCGATGTGGTGCGCGACATGCTGAAGCTGCGCGCCGAGAAGGCGAGGCTGCTTGGCTATGAGTCTTTCGCGGCGCTTAAGCTCGACGACACGATGGCGAAGACGCCGAAGGCGGTGCACAACCTGCTCGATCCGGTCTGGGAAAGGGCGCTGGAAAAAGCGGCCGCCGATCAGAAGCAGCTGGAACGGCTGGCCACCGAAGCCGGCAGCAACGACAAATTCGCGGCATGGGACTGGCGCTTCTACCAGGAGAAGCTGCGCACGGAGAAATTCGCTTTCGACGAAGCCGAGCTGAAGCCCTACCTGCAGCTCGAGCGCGTCATCGACGCCTGCTTCGATGTCGCGACCAAGCTGTTCGGCGTCAGCTTCGAGGAGAAGAAGGGCATTGCCGCCTGGCATCCCGATGCGCGCGTCTTCGTGGTCAAGAACGCGGACGGCAGCGAGCGCGGCCTGTTTCTGGCGGATTACTTCGCGCGGCCCTCGAAACGCTCCGGCGCCTGGATGAGCGCGCTGAAATCCGGCTACAAGCTTGGGGAAGGCGCGAAGCCGGTCATCTACAACATCATGAACTTCGCCAAGCCGCCCGCCGGCGAGCAGGCCCTTCTCTCCGTCGACGAAGCAAAGACCCTGTTTCACGAATTCGGCCATGCGCTGCATGGCATGCTGACCGACGTCACGTGGCCGTCGGTCTCCGGCACCTCGGTGAGCCGCGATTTCGTCGAACTGCCCTCGCAGCTCTATGAGCATTGGCTGACGGTGCCAGCGGTGCTGGAAAAGCATGCGCTGCACGTCAAGACCGGCAAGCCGATGCCGAAGGACCTGCTCGACAAGATGCTCGCCGCCCGCACCTTCGGCGCCGGCTTCGCCACGGTCGAGTTCACCGCCTCGGCGCTGATCGACATGGCTTATCACGCAAGGCCGGACGCGCCGGCCGAGCCGCTTCCGTTCGAGGCTGAAACGCTGGAAAAGCTGCATATGCCCGACACCATCGCCATGCGTCATCGCACCCCGCATTTCGGTCATATCTTCGCCGGCGAGGGCTATTCAGCCGGCTACTATTCCTACATGTGGTCGGAGGTGCTGGACGCCGACGCCTTTTCCGCCTTCGAGGAAACAGGCGATCCCTTCAACCCGGAACTGGCCGAGCGGCTGAGGAAGAACATCTACGCCGCCGGCGGAGCGAAGGATCCGGAAGAGCTTTACACGGCCTTCCGTGGGAAAATGCCTTCGCCCGAGGCGATGATGGTGAAAAGAGGGTTGGCGTAGCGCCAGCAAATCTCCCCCCTTGAGGGGGAGATGTCGCCGAAGGCGACAGAGGGGGTCACCTCGACCGCCGCGACGCCTTCAAAAGGTCGGCGCTTCACGCGCGGCAACCCCCTCTGGCCGCTTAGCGGCCATCTCGGGGAGAGATCATCGGCGCCACGGATCCTTCACCCTCGGCCATATCGGTCTCCTCAGCTTCCTGTAATCCGTCACCGCCGGATTGCTGGGATAAGAACTCGGCGCCGCGACATAGATGACCTCGGCGGCGATCGGCGCGAAGCCGGCGTAGAAATGGTTGGTCGACTTGATCAGCAGGATGTCCTTCGACATCGGATCGACGCCGATATTGGAAAAAATGTCCGGCTCGAAGGTCTGCGTGCGGTTGGTGTTGAGGATGACGTCGACCTCGGTGCCCTCGATGCGAACCACCGCAGCCGGCCCGAGCGTCACCCGGCTCGGCCCGAAGCTTTGCCAGCCCTCGCTGACGGCCTTGAGCACCGTGACGCGCGCGTCGATCGGCTCGCCGGCCTGCGGTCCGGCCTTGCCGCCGAAGCGCAGGTCGATGACGGCGCCATCGCCGGCCGCCTGGCAGAAGGTCACCGCGATCGGATCCCAGATCGTGGCGACGCCGACACTGTCAATCCCGCGCGCCAGCAATTCGGAAAGCACGATGGTGCCGTCGCCCGGCACGCCTCCGCCCGGATTGTCCCAGATATCGGCGATCACCACCGGCTTGTCCTTCTGTGCCGCACGCACGGCAAGCGCCCGCTCGATGCCGGCGGAGGCGGAGAGCATCGTCATCGCCGTCTTTTCGCGCAGCGCATAGAGCTCGCGTCCCAGCGTTTCGGCGAGTTGGTCGCCTTTTTCCTTGTCGTTGTCGGTGACGACCAGGATGCGCGTTCCCATCTCCGGCACGTCGGCGGCCATGAAGCCGTGGATGACCGAGACCGACAGCACGCCGTCCTTGCCGTGCAGCGCTTTGATCTTGTCGACGAAAGAGCGCATCGGCTCGCGGCTGGTCGGCAGCACCTGGATCATGCGGCAGTCGAAGGTCGAGATCACCGGCTTGATTTCGCCCCGCGCCGCGGCAAGGCCGAGCTCGATCACATGCTCGCCGCGCTCGTAGAAATCGGTGTGCGGGAATTCGAGGAAATAGGCCATGATGTCGGAGGCCGCGACGCGCTTGGGCGTCAGATGGCTGTGCGGATCGAATTCCGAGGCGATCACCACCTTCGGCCCGACGATTGCGCGCACACGCTCCAGCAGGTCGCCCTCGCAGTCGTCATAACCCTGCGCCACCATCGCGCCGTGCAGGCCGAGGATCACCGCATCGACCGGCAGGGCGGCATTGAGCTGGTCGAGGATCTCGTCGCGCAGCGCCTCAAAAGTCTGCCGCTGCACCAGCCCGCCGGGCTCCGCCCAGGTGGCGGTGCCTTCGATGACGGTCAGGCCTTCGCTGGCCGCACGCCGGCGCAGCGCCACGATCGGCGAGGAGCACAGCGTCGGCGTCTCCGGATGTTTTCCCGGGCCGGCATAGAAGGCCATCTCGAACGAGGCCCGGTCGGTCGGCACCGGCGAGAAGGTGTTGGTTTCCGTCGCCAGGGAGGCGGTGAAGATGCGCATCAAAACTCCGTGGACTATTTGTTTTTGGCAATTCCGGACGGAAAACCGCTGCACGGTTTTCCTGGAATTGCGGAGATTGCTATTTGACCGCTCCTAATGCCAGCCCGCGGACCAGGTAGCGCTGCAGCCAGATGAAGAGGATCGCCACCGGCAGCGTTGCCAGCAGCGTGGCCGCCATGACATGGTGCCATTCGATCGTGTAGCGGCCGGCGACCAGCGAGAAAACCTGGATCGGCAGCGTGTAGCTTTCCTGGCTGCGCAGCATGGTGAGCGCCACGACGAACTCGTTCCAGGCGTTGATGAAGGTGAAGATCGCCGTCACAGCGATTGCCGGCAGGCAAAGCGGCAGGAACACTTTGCGCAGCGTCAGCCAGCGGCCGGCGCCTTCCATCCAGGCGGCCTCCTCGAGGTCGCGCGGAATGGTGTCGAAATAGCTCTGCAGCATCCAGACGGTGAAGGCGACGTTGAAGGCCATGTAGATGAAGCCGAGTGCCGTCGTGCTCTCGACCAGCCCCCAGGCGGCCATCAGCCTGAACAGGCCAAGCACCAGCACGATCGGCGAGATCATCTGCGAGATCAGCAGGAACTGGCGGAAGGCGCCATAACCGGCAAAGCGGAAGCGCGACATGGCATATGCCGCCGGCACCGAGATCAGGATGGCGCCGATCGTCGCCAGCGCCGAGACATAGAGCGAGTTGAGAAGCGCCTGGCCGAAGCCGGTCGCCACCCACATGTCGGCGAAATTCGACCAGCGGAATTCGCTCGGCCACCATGTTGGCGTCAGCACTTCGGTCCGCGGCTTGACCGCGGTGAGGAACATCACCGCGAAGGGGAAGATCGTCACCACGATCAATGGCGCAAGCAGCAGCCAGGCGATGATCGAGCGTTTCAGCTTGCCGTTTCTCATGCGCGTTGCTCCCGCATGGCGAGCCGCACATAGATCATGGTGAAGATGAGCAGGATGACGAACATCACCAGCGACACCGCCGAAGCCTCGCCCAGCTTGCCGATGCGGAAGGCGAGCTTGTAGAGATGGGTGACCAATATGTCGGTGGAGTTCGCCGGTCCCCCTTGAGTCATCACCCAGATGATCGGGAAGGAGTTGAAGACGTAGATCGTGTTGAGCACGATCGCGATGTTGACGAACGGTTTTAGGAGCGGAAAGGTGATCTCGCGGAACTGCTGTAAGGGGGTCGCGCCCTCCAGCGCCGCGGCTTCGTAGAGATCGTCGGGGATCGACGACAGGCCGCCGAGGAAGATCGTGGTAGTGAACGGCACCGTCACCAGTATGCCGATCAGCACCTGCATCGGGAAGGCGGTCTCGGCGCTCGCCAGCCACTGGATGTTCTGGCTGATCAGGCCGAGCTTCATCAGCCCCGAGTTCAGCATGCCGCTTTCGCCGTTGAGCGCCCAGCGCCATACCACCGCCGTCATGGTGAGCGACACCGCCCAGGGCAGCATGATGATGACGCGGGCCAGTCCACGGCCGTAGAAGTCGGTATTGAGGATGATCCCCACCGGGATCGACAAGAGCAGGGCCCCGCCGACCACCAGCACGGTCCATAGGCCGGTGCGCCACAGGGCGGCGACAAAATCGGGATCGGCAGCAAGCGCCCGGAAATTGGCCAGGCCGCTGAAGTCGCGCAGCTGGCCAAAGCGATTCACGTCATGCGTCGAGATCTGCACGAGATCCCAGACGGGCCAGAAGATCACCACCGCCGCCAGCAAAAGGCTGGGAAGCGTCAGCAGATAGGGCACGATACGGCTTTGCATCGGCTGGCTTGCACCGCGTTGCGGGTAGATGGCAGTGGCATTGGTGCTCAAGGCACGTCCCCGCATTCGAATTTCGCTGGCCTGCCGGCTTGGCTGTCGTTCTTCCTGGGCAATTGCATCAGGATTTGCATTCCTCGCCGGCGTTTGCGCCGACATCGATGATTGTCCTTGTCTGAACCGATTGCCCGGTCGTTCTTAAACCGCGCCCGTTCTCCTGGGATTGCCACACCGGACAGATGTGGCGCGCCCCGACGGGTGGGGCGCGCCACGGGCGCAGGGAGATACGCCCTATTTCTTCAGCACGCCGTTGGCCTTGTCTGCCGCCTCCTTCAAGGCAGCCTCCGGCTCGGCACTGCCGAGATAGATCTTCTGCATGGCGTCGGAAGTGATCTGGGCGATTTCTTCCCAGCCCGGGATGACCGGCGCGAAGCGAGCGTCGGGCAACAGCGCGGTGAAGGCGGCGAGGTCGGCGTTGTTGACGTAATACTCCATCTTCGCCTCTTCCTTGTTCACTGGCAGGAAGCCTTCGCCTTGCGTGAACTTGGCGCGCTGCTCCTTGGTGAACAGGAAGTCGAGCAGCTTCCAGGCCTCGTCCTTGTTCTTGGAGTTCTTGAACATGATGATGGAATCGGTGACGCCATAGGTGCCGCGCGCGCCGGTCGGCCCGGCCGGAATGGCGGCGACGCCGTATTTCAGGCTCGGTGCCTCTTCCTTGATCTGGTTGGAGAGGAATGGCGCGGTGATCATCATGCCGACCTTGCCCTGCTTGAACAGGTTCTGCACGTCCTCGCGGTTGTTGGAGGTCACGCCGGGCTCGGTCAGGCCCTCGTCGATCATCGACTTGTAAAGCTTGGCCGCTTCAAGCGCGCCCGGCGTGCTCAAGCCCGACGTGCCGTCCTTGTTGAGGATCTCGGTGCCGAATGACCACATCGCGTAGTAGTAATAGACGTCCGTCTCGATCTCCTTGCCTTGCAGGCCGTAGCCGAAGGCGCCGACCGCCTTGATCTTGCGCGCGTCCTCCTGCAACTCGGTCCAGGTTGCCGGCGGCTTGGCGATGCCGGCCTTCTCGAACAGCTCCTTGTTGTAATACATGGCACGCGCTGAGGCGGCGATCGGCAGGCCATAGGTATGGCCGTTAATGATCGAGGGCTGCAGGAAGGTGTCTATGAAGCGGTCCTTGAACTCGGGCTTGATGTAGCTGTCGAGCGGCTCGGCGACGTCTTGCTGCACGAAGTCGATCAGCCAGCGCGTGCCGATGATCGACAGATCGGCATTGGTGCCGGCAGTGATGTCGGTGGTCAGCTTCTGCAGGAGCACGTCCCACGGCACCACTTCATATTTGATGGTGATGCCGGGATTGGCCGCCTCGAACTCCTTCTTCACCTCTTCGAAATAGGGGCCGGTCTTGGCGCTGTATTCGGCGACGGTGACGCGCACCTCGTCCGCATCGGCCGGCGCGGCAAGCGCCAGCATGCTCATTCCGGCCAACAGGCCGATAGTCCATTTCGCAAGGCTCATCTGATCTCCTCCCATGATGCGCATTCGCGCCTGGCCCGGTGGGCACAGGATTTATGTTACTTTCCTACATTATCGATGGTTTTCGGGGAAGCAAGCAGTTTATCATGTTGCTTAATTACATTTCGTTGAGTAGCGTTCTCTCCCTGTCGGACGTGGCGAGGAGCACTGATCGTGGTGTCCCAGGGCGATTTCGAGGGCAAGACAATTGTCGTCACCGGCGCCGGTGGCGGTCTTGGCTCGGCGATCGTGGCGCTGATGGCCGAGCGCGGCGGCCGCATCGTCGGCTGCGACCAGTCGGCCGAGGCGCTGACCAGCCCGTACATCGCCTCGTGCCACGTTTTCAACCTGCTCGACCGCACCTCGATCGAAGCGGCGATCTCAAGCCTGCTCGACAAGGACGGCGTGCCGGATATCCTTGTCAACAATGCCGGCTGGACGCGCGCCGAGACGCTGAAAGCGTTGACGCCGGACAGAATAGAACAGGAGCTCGACCTCAACCTCGCCGGCGTGATGAGTTTCGCCGATCCGCTGGTCAAGGCGATGGCCGCGCGCGGCTCGGGCAGCGTCGTCTTCATCTCCTCGGTCAACGCCATCGCGCATTTCGGCAATCCGGCCTATGCCGCCGCCAAGGCCGGCATCAACGCTTACGCCAAGTCGATCGCCGTCGAGCTTGGCCGCAGCGGCGTGCGCGCCAACGTCGTCTGCCCTGGCTCGATCCGCACTGCCGCCTGGGATCATCGCCTGGCTAAGGATACCGAGATCCTCGGCCGGCTGAAGCGGCTCTATCCGCTCGGCCGCATCGTGAATGCGTCGGAAGTGGCCGAGGCCGTGGCTTTCCTTGCCTCCGACCGCGCATCCGGCATAACGGGCGCCGTGGTGCCGGTGGACGCCGGACTGACAGCCGGCTACCTGCCTTTCATCGACGACATTTTGGGAGCGTGACCATGACCGATGTCCAGTTTCGCAACCTGTCGAAATCCTTCGGCCAGCATAAAATTCTCGAGGACATCAACCTCGAGATCAAAAGCGGCGAGTTCGTCGTGCTGGTTGGTCCGTCCGGCTGCGGCAAGTCCACGCTCCTGCGCATGCTGGCCGGGCTGGAGACGATCTCCTCCGGTGATCTCGTGATCGGCGGCACCCGTGCCAACGACCTGCCGCCGCAGAAGCGCAACATCGCCATGGTCTTCCAGTCCTATGCCCTGTTCCCGCATCTGAGGGCCGCCGACAATATCGGCTTCGGCCCGAAGATCCGCGGCGAGACGCGTGCCGCGATCGACGACAAGGTGAAGAAAGCGTCCGGCGTGCTCAACCTCTTCTCCTATCTCGACCGCTATCCCAGGCAGTTGTCGGGCGGCCAGCGTCAGCGCGTCGCCATGGGCCGCGCCATCGTGCGTGAGCCCTCCGTCTTTCTGTTCGATGAGCCGCTCTCCAATCTCGACGCGCAGCTGCGCGTGCAGATGCGCACCGAGATCAAGGCGCTGCACCAGCGGCTGAAATCGACCATCGTCTACGTCACCCACGACCAGATCGAGGCCATGACCATGGCCGACCGCATCGTCGTGATGGATCGTGGCCGCATCCAACAGGTCGGACAGCCGCTCGAACTCTACGACCGGCCGGCCAACAAGTTCGTCGCCGGCTTCATCGGCTCGCCGTCGATGAGTTTTGTTTCCGGCGCGCTGAAGACCGCCGACGCCAAGTCCTGGTTCGAGACCAAAGGCGGCGGCCGGCTGGCGCTTGCCGGCAAGACAGCGTCCGGCGGCGACACGGTCGAGGCGGGCATCCGCCCCGAGCATTTCATCATCGGCGCGCGTGACGATGCCATCGCCATCGACGTCGACGTGGTCGAGCCGACCGGCTCAGAGACCCATGTCTATGGCTCGATCGGCGACGACACGGTGCGCGCCGTGTTCCGCGACCGGCTGCAGGTGAAGCCGGGTGACCGGCTGCCAGTGAGCGTCGACCCGCGCAACATCCATCTCTTCGACAAGGCGACGGGCCTGCCGCTGTGAGATGAAAGGATGAAGACCCCGGCCGACATTATCACCCGCCTGCAACTGATGTCGCAGGACGGCACCAAATCGGACCGCCGGCTGGCCGGCTTGGTGCTTTCCGATCTCGATTTCGCCTCCAAGGCAGCGATTTCGGAGATTGCCGCGCGTGTCGGCGTCAGCGAGCCGACCGTCACCCGCTTCTGCCGCAATCTCGGCTGCGAGGGCCTGCGCGATTTCAAATTCTATTTGGCGCAGGCGATCGCCATCGGCGGTCAGTACCTGTCGCCGGAACCGCTCAGCCGCGACGCGCGCGAGCAGCGCATCGCTTCCGCCATTACCAAGGCAGCGGTCGCCGCCATCCAGCGCGCCAGCGAAAATCTCGACATGACGACGCTGATGGCTGTCGGCGCCCGCATCGCCGGTTCCGGCAATGTGCTGTGCATCGGCTCCGGCGGCATCTCCTCGATGATGGCGACGGAGATGCAAAATCGGCTGTTCCGGCTGGGCCTCTCGGCGCTCGCCCAGGTCGACGGCCAGTTACAGCGCATGTATGCGGCGGTCGCGACACCGGAGACGACGCTGATCGCCTTCTCGGTCTCGGGCTATGCCCGCTCGGTCATCGAGGCGGTCGAGGTCGCGCAGCAATATGGCGCAGCCACCGTCGCCATCACCGCGCCCGATTCGGCTTTGGCCAAGGTCGCCGACACGGTCATCCAGCTGCAGTCTTTCGAGGACGGCAATATCTACAAGCCGACCTCGTCGCGCTACGCGCTGCTTGCCATTCTCGACATGATCGCCACCACTGTGGCGGAATCGCGCGGGCCGAAGGTGCTGGAGAACCTGCGCCGCATCAAGCAGAGCGTGAACACGCTGAAGGTCGACGATCCGAAGCTGCCGCTGGGAGATTGAAGCGCCGGCGCTGAACTGCCGATCGCCACGAGTGGGAACCCAAGCGGAGGAAATGTCCGGCAGGACAAAGGCGGGCGCCGGCCCGCCTACCTCTCAAGTTTGGATTACCCGGAAAGCGCCTCGACGCTCTTCGCCAGTTCGGCCGCATCACCCCCTATCCGCAGCGTCTTCAGCCGGGACGTGCCCCCAGCCACCACCGAAACCGCCGATCCCGGCACGCCAAGCGCCTTCGCCACCATCCGCTCCAGCGCCGTATTGGCGGCGCCGTTCTCCGGCACCGCGCGCACACGCGCCTTGAGATGGCTGCGCCCGTCGGCGGCCATCTCAATGCCTTCGATCCGATCCACTGCCGCCTTCGGAGTCAGCCGCACGAAAAGGTCGATGCCGTCGTCGCGCGGACGGAACGGCGAGGCCATGGATCGGCCTTAAGCGACCCAGGAGAAGACGGTGGTGATCAAAAACTGGCGGATGAAGAAGATGATCAAAAGAAGAATGATCGGCGAGATGTCGATGCCGCCAAGATCGGGCATGTAGCGGCGGATCGGCCGCAGCGCCGGCTCGGTCAGACGGTAAAGCATATTGCCGACGGTGCCGACAAACTGGTTGCGCGAGTTGACGACGTTGAAGGCATAGAGCCAGGAAAAGATCGCCGAGGCGATGATGATCCACCAGTAGATATCAAGCGCCATGACGATGGTTTGAATAAGGGCGATCATGCCGGTCTCCAAATTGTCGCCGACATGTAGCCATTGCGCGCGGAACCGGCAAGGCCCGGCCGTTTCGGGCGCTCGATGCCGGGCAGCCGTTTCGCCTTGACATCAAACCGCCGCGACCGATACAAGCCGATCCGCTGGAACGGGGCTGTAGCTCAGCTGGGAGAGCGCATCGTTCGCAATGATGAGGTCAGGGGTTCGATCCCCCTCAGCTCCACCAGCCGAAAGCAGGGGCGGGCTCTGGGCCCGCCAGTCGCTCAGTCATCCCAATCGTCCCAATTGTCTTCATCCTGCCGCGGATAGCCGGGGATGACGCGGACAATCGGCCGCTGGCGCTCGTAGCGCCAGTAATACTCGTCCGACGGCTGCGGCTCGTAGGTGCGATAGACCGGCCGGTAGTGCCGCTCGCGCCTCCAATGCTTGTGCTTCTTGTGCGGGCGCACGCAATAGCCGTCTTCCGTCAGGTACGCGCATGTCACATGCGCCTGCTGCACGAGGCCGTCTCCAGCCGGGATACCGATCATCGGCGCCGCCTGAACCGCGGGCGCCAGCGCCAGCATGGTGCCGGCAAGAGTAAGGACGGACAATTTCATCGACCTCTCCATCGTCTCGAATTGGGCGGCCGAAAGACCTTCGGATTCGGGACGATTTGCGGCGACCAGGATCACTTTTCTTTCCCGCCGCACATATGGGCGTCAGATCATGTTTCCACTTGCATCCTGCGTCCTGCGCGCCGGCCTGCTCTGTTCCAGGTCACGAATTGGCAACGAGAAGCCATCTTCCGCGTCATTGACACGAAACAGACGGGGCGCATTGGGTTGGGCGTCCCGCCGCCGACGTATCCGCCATCCCAACGGAGGAAGTATCAATGTCAGTGGTGGGAATCCTGCTCCATCTCGGCCGTGCCATCATCCATGCGCACAACAACGCCAAGGTCAGGAACCTGATGGACGCCCCGCCGCCCGAAACCCGCAGAGACATGGGCCGGCAAGTTTCACCCGGCGCCTCCGAAAAAGAGCACGGCGCCATTCATCCCGGCGGACGCTAAGGCACTTCCAGGACAAGTGCGAACTGGAGGCTCCGCGTGGCCGGTATTGCCCGATCACCTGCAGACCGCCGTCGCTTTGCGATTGCGCTGTCGCGCATAGGCCACGCAGGCGTCCACCGTGCTGACGCAGAGCGCATCGATGCTGTTGGGCAAATTGTTGTCGCCGGCATAGGTCACTTCCGCGACACGGCCGCCGAGCATGCGAATCTGCGTGTTGCAATAGCCGCCGGGCGCGACGTTGACGGACCCTCCAACTGCGGGGATAGCGCCCAGGGCCATGGTCGGCACCGCGATGTTGAGATTGCCGCGCTGCACGCTGCGCTGATAGGTCCAGATCTGGCCGGAAGGTCCCACATCGGCGGTCGCGGTCGGAAAGCCGGCGCACATGCGGACATCGGCCTCGCTGAGGCCGACCATTTCCCTGCGGGCGGCGGCCGTGGTGGCATCCTCTTTCGCGACCCGCGACGTATCGTCGGGGATGACGCAGGACGACAGGATGGAGATGCCTGCCGCAACAACAAGGGCAAGTTTTCGAATGCGCAAAGATGTCATGCCGTCGGTCGGAGTTGCGTGCCGCCCCAGCGCCTCTTGCCTACCTAGGCAAGCGGGCAAGGGCGTCAACCCGTCGAGGTCCGCGAATTCCGGTCGAAGGCGAGGGCGCCTACCGCTCTACGTGCTCACGCCACCCGCAAATAGCTCGTCATGCCCGTCTTCTGGTGCTCGATGATGTGGCAGTGGAGCAGCCAGTCGCCGGGGTTGTCGGCGACAAAGCCCAGCTGCACCTTCTCGTCGGGCTGGATCAGATAGGTGTCGGAGATAAGCGGCTGGACCGCGCGCGTCGAGGACGACAGCACCTTGAAGCTCATGCCGTGCAGGTGGATCGGGTGCGCGTGCGGCGTCAGGTTTTCCATGTCGATGATGTAGCTTTGGCCGAGTTTCAGCTCGGCCAGCGGCGCGGTCGGGTCCGGCGTGTCGCCCGGCCACGGCACTTTGTTGATCGCCCAGAAACTATAGCCGAGCGACCCACAGATGCTGTCGGCCGCGACATTTTCGGCCGTGGCGCTCAGCGCCAGCGGAATGCGCCTCGCGGCGGCTACGTCCACCTCCGCCACCGGATTGGGCTCGAGCGGGCCGAGATCGCGAAGATCGCGCTTGAGCGATTGGCCGACCGCACGCAGTGTCGCCAGAACCTTTGGCTTCGTGCCCCTAACATCCCGCAGGCTGACGATCGCGCCTTCGTCGTCGGGCATGCGGATGGCAAGCTCCAGCCGCTGTCCGGGCCCGAGCTGCAGGGCGTCGGGCGCAAAGCGCTGCGGCACCGGATTGCCGTCGAGCGCGATGACGGCGGCCTCGGCGCCGTCGACGCGGAAGCCATAGATGCGCGTGACATCGGTGATGGCGGCCCGCAGCCGCACCAGCCCGCCGGCCGGCGCGTCATATTGCGGCTGGTCGAGCCAGTTGGCCGTGCGCACCGTGCCATAGGTGCCGCTGCGCGCCGCATCGCGCGGCCGGAACTGCGCGATGAACTGGCCGTCATCGCCGAGGCGCCAGTCGCGCAGATTGAGCGCCACTTCGGCATCGAAGGCAGGATCGTTCGGGTTTTCCACCACGATGACGCCGGTCAGCCCATGGCCCATCTGTTCCAGCGTGTTGCAATGCGGGTGATACCAGAAGGTGCCGGCGTCTGGCGGCGCGAAGGCGTAGTCGAAATGATCGCCCCGATACACATAGGGCTGGATCATGAACGGCACGCCGTCCATCTTGTTGGGAACGCGGATGCCATGCCAATGGATGGTCGTCGGGTCGTCGATGCCGTTGACGAGGCGCGCAGCGAATGGCTTGCCTTTCTTCATCCTGATGACCGGCGGCGGGCCGGCCTCGCCATAGGTCAGGACATTCTTCGTTGGCGCGCCGGCCATCAACTGCGCTGCAATGCCTGCAGTCTTCAAGATCAGCGGTTCGGGTTTCGCCGCCGCCCAACCGGCGAACTTGCCGGCGGTCGAGAGGCCGATGCCGGCCGCGCCGGCCGCCGCGGCGCCCTGCAGGAGTTTGCGGCGTGTGAGGACCGACATTGAGAATCCGAAATGGGTGAGTGGCGGCTTCAGGCTCTACCATCATTCGCGCCCATCCCGAAACGGACAGATCGCCGCTCCCGAAAAAGCCAATCGAATGCCAGGCTGAATGCGGCAGGCCGTGATCCTGATCAATCTCCGACGGCGGCGAAATGTCCGCCGCCGAAATCCTTGAGCACCAGTTTCGGCACGCTCTCGCCGATCCGCCGCGTCGCGCTTGGAATTTCGCGGTCGAGACGGGCAAAGCGTGTCCGGCGCAATGACGGATCGGGAACAGGCACGGCCTCGATCAGCCGCCGCGTATAGGGATGGCGCGGATTGGAGAACACCTGGTCGCGACTGCCGATCTCGACGATCTGGCCGAGATACATGACGGCGACACGATCCGAGACGTTTTCGACCACCGCCATGTCGTGCGAGATGAACAGATAGGCGACGCCGAATTCGCGCTGCAGCTCCTTCAAGAGATCGAGCACGCGCGCCTGCACCGAAACGTCGAGCGCCGAAACGCTCTCGTCGGCGATGATCAGCTTCGGCCTCAGCGCCAGCGCCCGCGCGATGCAGATGCGTTGGCGTTGGCCGCCCGAGAATTCATGCGGATAAAGCTCCATCTGCTCAGACGAGAGACCGACCCGCTCGAACAGCGCTGCCACGCGTTGGCGCCGTTCTTCCTTCGAGCCGATGCCGTGGATCAGCAGCGGCTCCGCCACCAGCTCGCCGACGCGCATGCGCGGATCGAGCGAGGCATAAGGGTCCTGGAAGACCATCTGCACGTCGCGTCGCACCGCCTTGCGCTCGTCGCGCCCGAGGCGGGACAATTCGCGTCCGCCGATCGTCACGCCGCCGCTATAAGGAACGAGGCCGGCCAGCGCCTTGGCGGTGGTCGACTTGCCGCAGCCGGACTCGCCGACCAGCGCCAGCGTCTCGTTCGGCGCGATCGAGAAGCTGATGCCTTCGACGGCATGCACCCTTCGGTTGACGCGGCCGAAGAAGCCGCCACGCAGGTCGAAGCGGACATGCAGGTCTTTCACGACCGCCACCTTGTCTTGCATTGCCGCCACGTCGGACTCGCCGGAAGCCCGGCGTCGCGCGCCCGAGCCGATGCGCGGAACGGCGGCAAGAAGCTCGCGCGTATACGCAGCTTGCGGCCTGGCAAAAATAGCCGATGTCGTCCCCTCTTCGACCATGCGGCCGTTGCGCATGACGATCACCCGATCGGCCATTTCGGCGACGACGCCCATGTCGTGGGTGATCAGGATCACGCTGGTGCCGTGCTGGCGCTGCAGGTCGCGCAGCAGTTCCAGCACCTCGCCCTGCACGGTCACGTCGAGCGCCGTCGTCGGCTCGTCGGCGATCAGCACGGCGGGTTCGAGCGCCAGCGCCATCGCGATCATCACCCGCTGGCGCATGCCGCCGGACAGCTCGTGCGGAAATTGTTCCAGCCGGCTTTCGGCCTCGGAGATGCGCACCGCCTTTAGCGCCGCGACCGCGCGCAGCTTGGCCTCCGTGTGGGATACACCGGTATGCGCCTCGATCGACTCGGTGAGCTGCCGGCCGATCGACAGCACCGGATTGAGCGAGGTCATCGGCTCCTGGAAGATCATGGCGATGCGGTCGCCGCGAATGTCGCGCATGCGCCGTTCGTCGAGCACCGTCAGCTCGACGGCACTGCCATCCTTATCGCGAAGCCGGATCGTGCCGGCGGCGATGCGGCCGGCCGGCTGCGGCAGCAATTGCATGATTGCCAGCGCGGTCATCGACTTGCCGGAGCCGGACTCGCCGGCGATGCACAGCGTCTCGCCGCGTTTGAGAGACAGCGACAGGCCGGATACCACCTCGCGCTCGCCATCCTCGCCGCGCACGCTGACGCTGAGGCCGGCGATTTCCAGCACCGCCTCGCCGGCCAGCGCTGATGGAACTTCGCGAACGCTTTGAGTCATTGCTCTCCCCGAGCAAGTCGGAGCGCCGGTCCCCACCCGGACCTTTGGTCCGACCTCCCGACGCCGGGGAGGTAGGGCGCTGGCGTTTTACCCTCCCTCTTGTGGGGAGGGTCGCTGCGAAGCAGCGGGGCGGGGGTGGGGCGCCGACCTCTCATTCAAACACGCAGCGCGGGAAGTAGAACGACACCACCCAGTTCGGCATGTCGACGATCTCGCTGATCCTGAGATCGCCGCAGACCGAGACCAGCATATAGGCGTCGACCGGGTCGAGCTTGTATCGGCCGGCAAGCAGGTCGACCATCTGACTGACCGCCTGCTTGGCGCCGGTCATCAGGTCGGGCCCGATCCCGGTCGTCACCTCATAACCTTTGGCGTCGAGATGCCGCGTCACCGGGCCCGGCGTGGTGAAGCGCGGCGTCTTCAGCCGCGCGTCCTTCACCAGGTCGAGCTTGAGCACGACGTCCATCGGACTCTCGATCGCAGTGCCGCACACTTCGCCATCGCCCTGCGCGGCATGCGTGTCGCCGACGGAAAACAGCGCGCCTGCCACTTCCACCGGCAGATAGAGAATGGTGCCGGCGGCAAGGTCCCTTATGTCGAGGTTGCCGCCGACGCGCCGCGGCGGCACCACCGAATGGTAGCCCATCTCGCCCGGCGCGTTGCCGATCGTGCCGGCAAACGGCTTCAGCGGCACGCGGCCGTGTCTGCCGAACAGCGCCGGCTCGAGCGAGCCGGCGTCGTATTTCCAGATGTTGAGTGCCGGCTCCTTGAAGTTGTCGGCAAGCAGACCGAAGCCTGGAATGTTCGCCGTCCAGCCGAAGCCGGACGGCTTGAACATTTCGATCGTCACCTTCAGCGCGTCGCCTGGCTCGGTGCCCTCGACGAAGATCGGCCCGGTCACCGGGTTGATCATGCCGAAATCGAGGCTGGCGATATCGCCGACGGTGCTGTCGGCCTTGAGCTGCCCGCCGGAGGAATCCAGGCACTGGAACTCGATCGTCGAGCCAGGTGCCACGCGCTCGGCCGGGGCAAAGGAATTGTCCCAGCCGAAGTGGTGATGGCGCCCGTGGATGGTGTAGTCGCAGTTACTGCACATCTTTCACATACACATTGTCGTAGTTGATCGGGATATGGACCGGGTCGACATAGAGATTGTCGGCGCCGCCCATGCGGGCCGACTTCAGCGTGAAGCGCTGCTCATTGAAGACCGGCGCCCAGGGTGCGTCCTCCATGATCTTGTCGTAGATCGCGCTCCACATCTTCTCGCGATCCGCGGACTTTGCCGGATCGACGACCGAATCGGCTTCGGCAGCCTTGGCATCGAGATCCTTGTTGCAGTACCACGCCCAATTCCAGCCGCCCGGCACCGCGCCGGCGCAGCCGAGGATCGGTCCGTAGAAGTTGGACGGATCCGGGAAATCGGCGATCCAGGCCATGCCGCCCGACCAGATCATCGGCGCGCCGGACTTGTCGCCGCCGGCGGCAATCACGTTGGCCTGGGCGAGCGACTGGATGCTGGCCTTGATGCCGATGGCCGCCAGATCCTGCTGGATCGCCTGCGCGATACGCGGATTGGGGTCGGTGTTCATGGCGAACAACTGCGTTTCGAAGCCATCGGGGTGGCCGGCCTCGGCAAGCAGGGCCTTGGCCTTGGCGACGTCATAGGGATAGCCCTTGAATGCCTTGTCGTAACCGGGCATCGAAGGCGGCAGCGGCTGGTTGGCCGGCACCGCGCGGTTGTTGATCATCTGAACGATGCGGTCCTTGTTGATCGCCATGTTGACCGCCTGGCGCACCTTCACATTGTCGAAGGGCGGCATGGTGGTGTTCATGGTGATGTAGCCGGTGTGCAATTGCCCGCCCACCACGACGCGGGCCTTCTGCTCCGGATCGTTCATCACCTCCTGGAATTTGGCCGGCGGAATGCCGTCGCCGGGCACGTCGATCTCGCCCTTCTGCAGGCGCAGCAGCGCCACGATCGGCTCCTGGCCGATCTCGAAGGTGATCTTGTCGAGATGCGGCAGGCCCTTATGCCAATAGTCGGGATTGCGCTCGAAGACGATGCGCTGGCCGAGCGTCCATTCGGCGAGCTTGAAGGCGCCGGTGCCGACCGGATGCTTGCCGAAGTCGGCGCCGTATTTCTCGACCTCCTCTTTCGGCACCACATGCGAGAAGTTGATCGCCATGACATGCAGGAAGGTGGCGTCCGGACGGGTCAGCTCGAACTTGATCGTATAGGGATCGACCGCGGTGACGCCGGAGAGGCTGTTCGCTTTGCCGGCGGCGACCTCGTCATAGCCTCTGATCGAGCCGAAGAAGCCGGCGCCCGGGCTCTGCGTCTTCGGATTGGTGACGCGGTCGAGCGAGTATTTGACGTCGTCGGCCGTCATCTCCCGGCCATTGTGAAACTTCACGCCGTGACGCAGCTTGAAGGTGAACGTCTTGCCGTCCGGCGAGATCTCGTAGCTTTCGGCAAGGTCGGGCTTCAGCTTGGTGGTGCCGGGCTCGTAATCCATGAGCCCGTCGAACAAGCTCTTGATCATCGACCAGTTCTGCCAGTCGTAGCCGATCGCCGGATCGAGCGTCGCGACATCGTCCTTGTAGGTGATGGTGATGGCGCCGCCCTGCTTGGCGTTAGGGTCGACCGCATCGTCGGCCATCGCGCTTGCCATGCCGAGCATCAGCGCAAGCGCCGAGGCCGCCACGGTGGATGCCAGAAATCGTCTCATGTCACTGTTCCCTTTCTCTGGTTGTTGTCTTGTTCATCTGAGTTTAATTCGGGGGTCGATGAAGGGCGCGATGACGTCGGCCAGCAGGTTGCCGAGCACGATGGCGAAGGCCGAGACCAGGGTGACGCCCATGATGATCGGGATGTCGACGCGCTGGATGGCCTGCCAGGCGAGCTGGCCGATGCCGGGCCAGCCGAAGACGCTTTCGACCACCACGATGCCGCCCATGAAGACGCCGATGTCGATGCCGATCATGGCGACCACCGGCAGGATGGCGTTGGGCAGCGCATGGCGGAACAGGATGGCGCCGCGCGCCAGGCCCTTGGCGCGGGCGGTGCGCATATAGTCCTGGCGCAGAACGTCGATCATCGACGAGCGCATCATGCGCGCATACCAGCCGGCGCCGAGTATGCCCATGGTCAGCGAGGGCAGCACAAGATGCCGCCAACTGCCGTAGCCGCCGATCGGGAACCAGCCGAGCCGGACGGCGAAGACATAGAGCAGGAGCAGGCCGACGACGAATTGCGGCGCCGAGACGCCGACAAAGGAGGCGACCATCAAGGTCTGATCGGTGGAGGTGCCGCGCTTGACGGCGGCGATCAGGCCCATGGTAAGGCCGATCGCGAGCTCGCACAGGATGGCGCCGACCATCAGAAGCAGGCTCGCCGGCAGCCGCGAGACGATGAGCTCGGTGACTTCCGAGCGCTGGATGTAGGAGCGGCCGAGATCGCCGCTGAGCAGCCTTGTGAGATAGTGCCAGTACTGGACGATGAAGGGCTGGTCGAGGCCGAGCTGCCTGCGGATGTTTTCAACCGTGTCGGGCGTCGCGCTGCGGCCGGCGATCTGGCGCACTGGGTCCGCCGGCAGCAGATAGAGCAGCGCGAAGGTGATCAGCGAGACGCCGAGCAGGATGAGCAGCGACTGGATGAGACGTCGGCCGAGATAGGCGATCATGCCCGCCCCCTCTGCGTCGGGTCGAGGATGTCGCGCAGCGCGTCGCCGATCAGGTTGAAGGCAAGCGCAAGCGCCAGGATCGCGGCGCCGGGGAAGAACACCAGCCAGGGCGCCGCCTGGAAATAGGTCTGGTTCTCGAAGATGATGTTGCCCCAGGAGGCCGTCGGCGGCTGCACGCCGATGCCGAGATAGCTGAGCGTGGCTTCGAGCAGCACCGTGGTCGAGATGCCGAGCGTGCCCCAGACGATGATGGTCGGCAGCAGATGCGGCAGGATATGGCGCAACAGGATGCGCGGCGCGCTCGCCCCTATCGTGCGCTCGGCATCGATGAACTCGCGCTCGGACAGCGACGAGGTTTCGGTGTAGATGACGCGGGCGGTCTGCACCCAGTTGACCAGCGCGATCACCATGGCAACGATCCAAAGGCTCGGCTCGAACACCGCCGCCAGGCAGATGGCGAGAAGCAGTGCCGGGAAGGCCATCATCAGGTCGGTGAAGCGCATCAGCGCGCTGCCGATCCAGCCGCGGAAATAACCGGCCGTGACGCCGACCAGCGTACCGATCAGAAGCGCCACGCCGTTGGCGACGATGCCGATGATCAGCGAGGTGCGGGCGCCGAACAGGATGCGGGTCAACAGGTCGCGGCCGAGCAGGTCGGTGCCCAGCCAGAACTTGGCGTTCGGCGGCAAGGGCGAACCTTCCAGCGTCAGTCCGTCGAACATCTGCTCGTTGGGATCGTAGCCGGTCAGCCACGGCGCCAGGATGGCGCCAGCAAGCACGATGGCGACGATGAAGAGTCCGAGCAGCGCCAGCGGCCGCTTGAGCAGCCGGCGCCAGACGCCGGCGCGCGGCTTGACCGGCATTTGGCCCGGCGCCGGGAGATCAGGCGCGATGGGATTGGTCACCGCCATCCTCGTCTTCCGTCATCGCCACGATCCGCCGGGCCGCTTCCTCGACGCTGATCTGCCAGCTCATCGCCAGCGACCGCAACTGCGCATAGGCGCGATCGTCGTCGCTGCCTTTCGACAGCGCCGCGACCGCGCGCACGATGGTCTGGCGCTCGCCGACGCGCTGGCGCAGCGACGTGATCTCGTCGGCCAGCCGTTTCCCCGCCTCGAAGCTTTGCCGGGCGATCAGCAGCGCGCTGTACACGCCGGCATTGCCGACCGGTTTCAGCAATTGCGCGTCGGCTTTTTGCGACAGCGCCCATTCGATGCGGCCCGGCGCTTCCGAACCGATCAGCGCCACCAGGGGCATCGGCGCCTCGCCCGGCTGCCACGGGAACTGCTCGTCGAAGCCGAGATCGGCGTCGAAGAAGACGAAATCCGCGGCAAGCGCCTCTGCCGGCAATTGCGGCCAGCACTCGACCGCCTCAAGGCCGATCGCCGACAGCTGCCTGGTGATCGCCTGCACCGTCGCGTGCGGGCGATGCAGCACGAAAGCCCGCGCGCCGCCGAGATTGGGGATGCGTGCGGACCGGCTCACGACACCACCCTGAGCCGCGGACGGCCGAAGGTCTTCGCCGGGTCGTAACGCGACAGATAGGGATCGGGCGCCACCTCTTCCTCGCGGCTGACGACCTCGAAAAATCCATCGGCGATGCGCCCGATGATCACCGGCAGGGTTGCATGCTGCGTGTGCGGATCGATTGCGATAGGCCCCAGGCGCGTCGTGAAGCGGCGCCCGGCGAAGGCTTTTGAGAACGCCGCCGGGCCGGCGTCGGGATCGCCGGAGAGCACGTCCGCCATCACTTGCACCGATGCATAGGCGGACGCCTCGAAGGACGAGGCGAAGGCAGCCGGGCGCGGCGCGAAATAGGGTCCGGCCGACAAATGGCCCCTGCCCGTTTCGCCGATCGCCGGCAACTCGCCCTCGGTGAGATTGCAGGATATGACCGGGCAGGCATCGGCCTTGAAGGCCGCATTCTCGCGTCCCAAGTCGCGATATGCCGCCAGGAAGGCATAGGACGAGGTGCCGATGAGGTTGTTGAGGATGAAATTCGGCCGCGTGGCGCGGATTTCATCGATCAGGCGCGAAACGTCGGTTTCGCCGATGCGCAGGTAGCGCTCGCCGAGCACCTTGCCCGCAGCGTCGGCGATCAGGTCGCGCGCGACGCGGTTCATCTCCCAGCCCCAGATATAGTTCGAGCCGAGCAGGAAGCCGTTGGCGCCGAAACGCGGCGCTACATGAGCCATCAGCGGAACCAGATGCTGGTTCGGGCAGGCATGCATGTAGACGACATGCTCGTTGGCCTCGAACCCCTCATAGGGGCAGGCATACCAGAGCATGCCGCCCGCCTTCTCCAGCACAGGGATCGTCTCCTTGCGGCTCCAGGAGGTAATGCAGCCGATCACGTGGCGGGCGCTGCTGGTCCGGAAGATATCCTCGCAAAGTGAGGCGTAGCGGTCGGCATTGCTTTGCGGATCGCGTTCGACCGGCACCAGCTCGATCCCGCAGCTTCGGTCGGCATTGATGTCGGCGATCGCCCGCATCGCGCCCGTACGGCACGCGTCCGAGACGAGCTGGTAGCTGCCGGATCGCGAATAGAGGACGCCGATCTCGATACGCCGTTTCAAGCAATGCCCCAAAAATGAAAAAGCCCCGCAGCCGCCGCCGACAGGCGAGGCATACGAGGCATTCTTGCCGTCCGGCGACCGAGGCCGATATGTTCGCAGCTACCCTATTCCCTACCGCCCGCCAGTCAAGCCTCAAAGTTGCATGGCGCGGCGGGGCATCTAATCGCGCAGGCTGAAGACGAAAGGCGCGGTGCGGGTGACGTGGGCGCCGAGTTCGGCCGGCGGCGCCGGCACCGACGCGCCCTGCAACACGCCGAGCGCGGCGCGATCGAGATCCGCATCGCCCGAGGATCGCGCCAGCCGGGCAGAGACCACCCTGCCGGAGACGTCTACCGTGAAGGTTACAGCAGGCGTGCCCTCGACGCGCCTGGAGCGCGCCGCGCTTGGATAGCGGGTATTCCGCCTGATCCATGCCGCCAAGCTGGAATTCCAGCGCGACGGGCTGACGCTCGATCGCGACACCGACTCGGAGGATTGCGGCGCGGCGGCCTTCGCGCCTGCGTTGGCATCGATGCCGGCCATCGTCACAGCCTTTGGCGGCGCGGCCTTTGCCCTTTTCCTCTGGTTCGGCTTTTCGACCGGCTTCTTTTCCGCTTTTTTCCTCGCTTCGACGGGCTGGCTTGCCTTCGGCTGCGCCTCGAGAGGCTTTGGCTGCGGCAGTGGAACGACGACGTCGGGAGTAACTGCCTCGACAGGGTCGGGCACGACCTCGTCCAGCGGCGGCCGCTCGCTGAGCGCAGCTACTGTCTCCGCCGGTTCGGCCTCCGCCGCCTTGTCGGAAACGACCGGCGGCTCGGCGACCGGCTCGACCCTTTTCATGACCGGCGCCGGATCGGTCACCGGTTTCACTTCGCTGACCGCCGGCGCCTCCTCGATTGCATCGGGCGGCTCCGGCGTGACCGTGTCCAGCATGGCCGCCTCTTCCGGCACGGCAGGCGTCGTCGGCAGCGGCGCCATTTCGACAGCCAGCGCCGGCGGCGGGCCGCCGTCCGGCACCTCGGTAAAGCTCAGATTCTGCACCGCATAAGCGACCGCGACATGTGCGGCGAAAATAACCGTGGCCGCGCTTGCCCACAGACCGGCTTCGCGGAAGCCGAAGCGTGGCTGGGTGGACAAGGCGGCGATCGCTTGCGTCATTGCGCCTCGCTTCCGCTTGTCGCCGGCGCGGAGGTGGCGCCCGCGGCCGCAGCCCCGGTGCCGGACGCCGTCTCCAGCCCGACCAGCGCGATCTTGAGGTAGCCTGCAGCGCGCAGCAGGTTCATTACCTCCATCAGCTCGCCATAGCCCACCGTCTTGTCGGCGCGCAGGAAGATGCGCGTCTGCTTGTCGCCCTTGGTGCGGCTGTGGAGCACGGTGGCGAAGCTCGGTCGCGGCACAGCCTCATTGCCGATCGCCAGAGAAAGATCGCTTTTCAGCGTCAGGAACAGCGGTGTCTCCGGCCGTGGCGCCGGCGTCGCCGTCGACCCGGGCAGGTCGACATTGACGTCGACGGTCGCAAGCGGAGCCGCGACCATGAAGATGATCAAAAGCACCAGGATGACGTCGATGAACGGGGTGACGTTGATCTCGTGGTTTTCCTCGAGATCGTCGCCGGCCGTCTCGCGAATCCGCGCCGCCATTGGCCGCTCACTCCGCTGCCAACGCGGTTGCCGGCGGCACCGTGCGAAAATCGAGGTCGCGGCTGACCAGCCGCTCGACGCCTGCCGAGGCGTCGGCGAGGATCTGCCTGTAGCCGGCTATCGATCGCGCGAAGACGTTGTAGATCACCACCGCCGGGATCGCAGCCACCAGACCCATTGCCGTGGCGAGCAGGGCTTCGGCGATGCCCGGCGCCACCACCGCAAGATTGGTGGTCTGCGCCTGCGAGATGCCGATGAAGGCGTTCATGATGCCCCAGACGGTGCCGAACAGGCCGACGAAGGGCGCCGTGGAGCCGATGGTGGCGAGCAGGCCGGTGCCGCGCGACATGCGCCGGGACGCTGCCGCCTCGATGCGCGACAGCCGCGAGGTGACGCGCTCCTTCAGGCCATCACCTGATGCATGGTCCAGCGCGCCCGCCGAAAGGGCGCGCTCTTCCTCCGCCGCCCGCACCAGCAGCGCGCCCGGGCCACCGCTGTGGCCGAGCGCGCGGCCGGCCTGCATCAGCGTCGCGGCATTGCCGATCGCGTTCGCCGCGCGCCGCGCCTTGAGCTTGCCGCCGACGATCTCCAGCGACTTGGCGAGCCAGATCGTCCAGGTGACCAGAGAAGCGAAAGCAAGTCCGACCATCACCGCCTTCACCACGATGTCGGCGTTCATGAACATGCCCCAGGGCGACAGGTCATGCGGCAGCGTCAGAGCAATGGCGGAAGGCTCTTCGCCCCCAGCAGTGCTCGGCGCCGGCTGAACGCGCGGTTCGGTCGGTTCGGCAGCGGTTGGTGCCTCCGTCGCCGGGGCCTGCGCCCCGGCCGGGGCCTGAGCTGGCTGCACGGCCGCCGGAGCTGTCATGGGCTGCTGAACAGGCGCTTGTGCAACCGGTACCGCGGGTGCAGCCTGCTTCTGTGCCGCCGCGATGTCGGGAAGGATCGAGCCGGCCGCAAGAATGGCGAACGCGGCCAGCACCACAAAAAAAACGTTCCGGGACAAGGCTAGTCCTCGCGTCATCATTGCACGCCAATGCCGTCTGACTAGAAAACATGAGTCAGAGAGTCAACTATTAAGATCTTCCATCATCAACAAATATCCGGGTCGGCGCATAGGGACTCCGTGAGGCCTGGACTGCGACGCCGTCGCTGGGCCACCATGCCAGCCGCAACCGAGGCAGCAGGCGATGATCAAGGCGACCCCGTTCGACTTCCCCTATGACGGCAGGCTGGTGCCGCAAAACGCCGCCCTGCTCGTGATCGACCTGCAGGAGGATTTCCTGTCGCCGACAGGCTATTTCGCCAGGAAAGGTTACGACCCTTCGCCGCTGCGGGCCATTCTGCCGACGGTGAACCGGCTGATTGCGGCGGCGCGCGCCGCCGGCCTTGCCATCGTCCACACGAGACAGGGCTACCGCGCCGACATGGCCGACATGACGGCCTACGAGAAATGGCGCCGCAAGCGGGCGGGACTGGACGGTACCGACATCCTGCTGCGCTCCAGCCCAGGCTTCCAGATCGTCGCCGACATAGAAGTCGGGCCGGAGGACATCATCGTCGACAAGACCTGCAACGGCGCCTTCACCTATACGGATCTGGAACTGGTGCTGAGGGCGCGCGGCATCACCCATCTGATGTTCACCGGCTGCACGACCGATGTCTGCGTTCACACCACGCTGCGCGAGGCCTGCGACCGCAATTTCCAATGCCTGACGATTGCGGACGCCTGCGCCAGCGGCGACGGCCGGGCGCACGAAGCCGCGCTCGATATGGTGACGGTCGAGGACGGCGTCTTCGGCGCGCTGGCGAGCTCGGAGGCGGTGATCGCCGCGCTGTCGCGGATCGCAGAAGAACGGAATTGATATCGGTCGAAGGCCGCCCCGCCATTCTGGTCACCAGCCCGGATCGTCCGGACGGGCCGCCGCGCTTTTTCATCCTCATCGATTGGGAGAACGGCCGGATTGCCGGCATCCGCGATTTCCTCTTCGCCGACTATGTCATGGATGGCGTCGATTATGTCCCGTCCTGATGAAACCGGCATCCGCAGCGGCCGGTCTCACCGCCATCCGCGATTTCACCGAAGGTGTGCCCCGGTGAACGAGCGCGACGCGAACGTTCCTGGCGCCAGGGTGTCGGCGTCGCACCGAGCCAGCGAATTCGCGATCGGCGTGACCGTTTCGCGGCCGATCCGCGCGATCTCGCTGGAACGGTCGATACCGCCGATCATGAATTCCTCGATGCCTAGCGCGGCATAGGGCAACAGCGAGAGCGCAAGCCGCGCCGGCGGCCCCGCGACCTCGACCGCCTTGTGGTCGGAGGCGCCGGACCAGCCTTCGGGGCGAATGCGGACGGGAAGCGCGAAGCGCAATCTGCCGGCGCGGCCGTGCTCGGCTGCAGCGCCGCGCACACGCTGCATCAGCTGCGCGACTTCGTCCGGCGAGCCGGCCGCCAGCTCGAATATATCGGCATGCCGGCCGGCGACCTTCAGCGCGGTGCCGGACTGGCCGCCGAGCCGGATGGTGAGGTCGCCGCCATGCGGGCCCTTGCGCGGCACGTAACCGCCTTTGACGCTGTAGAAGGCGCCTTCATGGTCGAAGGGCTCGTCGTTCGACCACAGCCGCTTCAGCAGCACAAGATATTCGTCGATGCGCTGCCAAACCACGCTGTGGCCGACCGGCCGCGCCTCGGCATCACTGTCCTGGAGCGGCTCGCTCAGCATCCTGAGCGACAGGCGGCCGCCGCCTCTCAAGTCGAGCGCCGCGAGCTGCCTTGCCGCCACGGTCGGCTCGACCACACCGGCCCAGTGCGTCAGCACCACTTCCAGCGCCGGGGTGCGGTCGAGCGTCTGCGCGGCGATGTCCATGTTGGCGAGCAGGCCGGCCGGATCGTCGATCACCAGCTTGCGGAACCCCGCATCCTCGATCAGCGACAGCTTGGTCGCCGTCTCGGCGAAATCGTAGAAGAAGCTGCCATTCGCAGGCTTACCGGGAACATGCGTGAACTCGATCGGCATTGCCATCTCCTCCGTCACGTTGGCTTGCCCCGCTCCACCTCGAACAATCCAATGCGCGCAGGCGCGCCGATGCGCCTGGCGCTCGGCCAGTTATCTTCTCCGGTTACTCCAACTCAGATTTTTGGACGGGGGGCCGTAGGCCCCGGCTCTGTCAGGGGATGATCCCAAGCACCACCGCGCCGGTGAACACGAATGCCAGCGCGAAAACGAGATAGGCGAAGGTTCCGCCATAGGCGGGCCTCCAGCTCTGGTCGGCGGTCAGCCTCTGGCCCTTGCGCTGAGCATTCTGCATGTAGGTCATGGTCGAACCTCCGTCTCGGCCATTAATCTATAAAGATAGTAGACTTTGTCGAGTGCTATTTTTCGCCTGTTTTTGGAAGGACGTCCTCGGAAGCGGCAACTTGAGGGGCGTTTATTCTCAGCCGAGATCGAAAAACGTGCGGGGATGCGCCACCGGAGGATCCGACAATGCCTGTAGCTCCGGCAAACGGCCTCGTTCAAGCGCTTGGCTATTCGGTACGCGAGGGAATAGCATCAAAATAGTCTCACAGGACTCAGGGAGAGCAATATGGGTGGAAGGCTGGCGGGCAAGGTCGCCATCATCTCGGGCGGCGCGACGGGCATGGGTGGAGCGGCTTCCGAGCTGTTTGCCGCCGAAGGCGCCAAGGTTGCGATCATCGACCGCAATGGCGAGGCCGCCGGCAAGATCGCCGCGGCGATCCGCGCGCGCGGCCATGTCGCGGAGCATTTCGTAGCCGACGTTTCCGACGAGGCGCAGGTCGAGGCGGCGGCGAAGGCGGCCGCGGAAAAATTCGGGCCGGTGACCGTGCTGTTCAACCACGCCGGCACCATTGTGATTAAACCCTTCTTGGAGACGACCCTGCAGGAATGGGACTGGCTGCACGCCGTCAATGTGCGCTCGATGTTCCTGATGACGCGGGCCGTGCTGCCCGGCATGATCGCCGCTGGCGGCGGCTCGATCGTCTGCACCTCGTCGATCTCGGCGGTGGCAGCGACGCCGAACGAAGTGCTCTATGACACGACAAAAGGCGCCTGCCACATGTTCGCGCGCGCCATCGCGGTGGAGTTCCGCGACCGCAACATCCGCTGCAATGCCGTCTGCCCCGGCTTCATCCGCACGCCGCACGGAATGCGCGAGGTCGCCGACCTCGGCAAACTCGGCGTCGATGTTTCCGATGCCGCCATGGCCGCGCAACAGGGCCGCATCGGCGAGCCGGAGGAGGTGGCGAAGGCGGCGCTGTTCCTGGCGAGCGACGAATCGAGCTTCGTCAACGGCGCGCATCTGTTCGTCGACAACGCCTTCACGGCGATCTGAGGCGTCCCAAGCTGGGCGCCCTTCCTCTACCCCGTCGATCGGGGGAGAGGTGTCGAGCGCAGCTCGACGGAGGGGGGGTCGACCCTTGGCGGTGCAGGAAGGTTCTTGCACCTTGATCCGTTGGGGGAACCACCTTGCAACCGTCGAGGAAAGTATCCTACCTACCGTTCCTCGCGTCGAAACGGCTTCAGCAGCGCCGAAGGCGCGACCGCGTTGCGCGAAATGAAGGCCATGGCGACGATGGTGAAGATGAAGGGCAGCATCAGGAAGGCTTCGTAAGGGATGTGCCCGAGGCCGCTGGCCTGCATCCTGAGCTGCAGCGCGTCGACGAAGGCAAAGAGCAATGTCGCGCCCGCCGAACGCCACGGGTCCCAGCGGCCGAACACCACCAGCGCGATCGCCACCCAGCCGCGGCCCGACACCACGCCGAAGGTGAAGGCGTTGAACTGCGCCATGGTGAGGAAGGCGCCGGCGAGCCCCATCAGCGCGCCGCCGAGGATCACCGCCTGGAAGCGCGTGGCGATCACGCTGACGCCGGCGGAATCCGCCGCGCGCGGGTTCTCGCCGACCATGCGCACCGACAGCCCCCAGGGCGTGCGGTAGAGCACGAAGGCGGCAAACGGAACGGCGATGATCGCGAGATAAACCAGCGTGAACTGGTTGAACACCGCCGGCCCCAGGATCGGAATGTCCGACAGCAGGGGGATCGGCGCCGGCTGAAAGCCCTTGATGCTGGGCGGCACCGATTGCTGGCCGAAGATCAGCCGGTAGAGGAAATAGGCGAGCCCAGAGCAGAACAGCGTCACGCCAATGCCGCAGACATGCTGGCTGAGGCCCAAGACCACCGTGAACAGCCCATGCAGCGCGCCCATCGCCGCCCCGACAAGCACGGCCACCAGCACGCCCAGCCACAGGCTGCCGCTCAGGCTCGCGGCGGTGAAGCCGGCCATGGCCGCCAACAGCATGATGCCTTCAATGCCGAGATTGAGCACGCCCGCCCGCTCGGAAAACATCTCGCCTAGCGTGGCGAAGGCGAGCGGTGTGGCGATACGGATGATGGCGGCGAGAAAGCCGACCTGAAAAATCTGCTCGAATACCGCGCTCATACGGGCGCCCCCACGCGGCGGATGCGGTAGGCGGTGAAGAGCAGCGCCACCAGCATCGCAAGCAGCGCCGTGCCCTGGATGACCTCACTGAGGAAGGCCGGCACGCCAGTCGCGCGCGACATCGCCTCGGCGCCGGTCATGACCGCGGCAAGGAAAATCGCGGCCGGCACGACGCCGAGCGGATTGAGCCGGGCGAGCATGGCGACGACGATGCCGGAATAGCCGTAGCCCGGCGAGATGTCGCTCATCACCTGGAAGTGGACGCCACCAACCTCGCCGACGCCGGCCAATCCGGCCAGCGCGCCGGAAAGCAGCGCGGTGGAGAGCAGCACGCGCTGGGTATTGATGCCGCCATAGCGCGCCGCCTCCGCATTCTCGCCGGTTACGCGGATTCGGAAGCCGAGCGTGGTGCGCGCGATCAGGAACCAGCAGACGGGCGCTGCGATCAGCGCCACGACGACGCCGATATGCAGCCTTGTGCCTTCGATCAGCACCGGGAAATTGGCGGAATCCTCGATCGGCGGCGAGATCGGATAGCCGGAAAAGGTGTCTTTCCACGGCCCCTCGATCAGCGCCATCAGCGCGTAATAGATGACCGAGTTGAGCAGCAGCGAGCTGACCACGTCGTCGACCTTGAATTGGACGCGCAACGTCGCCGGCACAAGCGCGACGAGGGCGCCGGCCACCGCGCCGGCCAGCACCATCAGCAGCATGGCGAGCGGTCCCGGCATCGGGATGGCGCCTACGGCACAACTCGCAACCGCGCCGGCGAGCAGCTGGCCCTCGGCGCCGATGTTCCAGAATTTGGCGCGGAAGGCGATCGCCACCGCCAGGCCGGTGAAGATCATCGGCGCGGCGCGAACCAGCGTCTCGGTGATGGCGTAGCTGTCGCCGAGCGAGGCCGAGAGCATAACGCCATAGGCCTCGACGACGCCAGCGCCCGCGACAGCGATGAGACCGCTGCACAAAACCAGCGTGACGGCGATGGCGAGCAGCGGCAGTACGAGATTGAGCCAGGCCGGCGTCGAGCTGCGGGCTTCGAGACGGAACATCAGGCGTGGCCCTCTGCTAGGCGGATGTCGGCGCCGCCCCTCATCCGCCTGCCGGCACCTTCTCCCCGTATAGTGACGGGGAGAAGGGGGCTGGGCGCGCCGCTGGCGCTTCTCTTGCACCGCTGACGATTGGCGAAACCACCGATGAGAGCGCCCCTCTCCCCGTCACTATACGGGGAGAGGATGCCGGCAGGCAGGTGAGGGGCGGCGCCAAAGTCCGGCGCCCGAGGCAATTCCATAGCTCTACGCCCTCCCCTCCGCGCCGGTCATCAGCAGCCCAAGCCCCGCGACGGTGGCCTCCGGGCCGGAAAGCGTGCCGGCGATGCGACCCTCATACATCACCGTGATGCGGTCGCAGAGCATCAGCAATTCCTCGAGATCCTCGCCAATCACGATGATCCCGCAACCCTTCGCCCGCATGGCCAGGAATTTTTCGTGGATGAACCGTGCAGCGCCGATGTCGAGGCCGCGCGTCGGCTGCGAAACGATCAGCACCTTCGGGTCGAAGGCGAGCTCGCGCGCCAAAAGCGCCTTCTGCAGATTGCCGCCGGAAAGCGCGCCGGCGCGCGTCATGGGGCCGGGACAGCGTATGTCATAGGCCTTGATCTGCGCCTCCGCGAAGGCGCGGATCGCGGCCGGATCGAGCAGTCCCTTGCGGCTGAAGGCCTCGGTGCCGATGCGGGGCAGCACCATGGAGTCGGCTAGAGGCAGGTTGGTGACCAGCCCGGTCGTCATCCGGTCCTCCGGAATGCGGCCAAGGCCGAGCGCCTGCAGCTCGCGCGGCGAAAATTGCGCAACTGCTTTGCCGGCTATCGTCATCGAACCGGCACTCGGCGACAGCATGCCGGAGATCACATCAGCCAGCGCCCGCTGGCCATTGCCGGAGACGCCGGCAACGCCGAGGATCTCGCCGGCGCGGACGAAGAGCGAGACCTCGCGCAGCGGCGTGCCGCCATGACCTGAGGTGGAGACGCCGTCGAGCGTCAGCACGGGCGCGCCAGGCGTCGAGACCTCCTTGATCGGCGGCATGATTTCGTGGCCGCACATCAGCTTGGCCATCTCGGCCGAGGTGGTTCCTGCCGGATGATCGACGCGGCCGGCGACCTTGCCATGCCGAAGCACGACGCAACGATGGGTGAGCGCCCTGACTTCGTTGAGCTTGTGCGAGATGAAGATGATGCCGAGCCCTTGCGCCGCCATCGAGCGCAGCGCGGCGAAGAGGCCATCGACCTCGCTGGGCGCCAGCACCGCCGTCGGCTCGTCGAGGATCAGGAGCCTGGCGCCGCGAAAGAGCGCCTTGATGATTTCCAGCCGCTGCTGCTCGCCGATCGAGAGCGCCGAGACCGGCAGGCCGGGATCGAGATGTAAGCCATGCTGGCGGCCGATCTCCTTCAGCCGCGCCAGCCCGCCCGTGCGGTCGATGCGACCGGACTTGCCGGCAATGCCGATCAAGAGGTTTTCCAGCACCGTCAGCCGTGGCGCCAGATGGAAATGCTGATGCACCATGCCGATGCCGGCCGCCAGTGCATCCGCCGAATCGTGGATGGCGACCGGCCTGCCCTCGACCAGGATCTCGCCGGCATCCGGCGCATAAGCGCCGAACAGCACGTTCATGAGCGTCGTCTTGCCGGCCCCGTTCTCGCCGAGCAGGCCAAGGATCTCGCCGGAGGCGACGCTGAGATCCACGCCCTCGTTCGCCTTGACGGCGCCGAAGCTCTTGGTGATGCCGCGCATTTCGATCAGAGGGACGGGCAAGGATGCTCCTAATATCCCTCCCCCTCGAGGGGAGGGTGGCCCGCAGGGCCGGGTGGGGTCGCCCGCGACGCGCTCCATCTTCAGTCGTCAAGGTCGAGCGGTTGAGAGGACCCCTCCCGCCTCGCTTCGCTCGGCACCCCTCCCCTCGAGGGGGAGGGTAAACTGCGCTCAATCCGACACCGGCGTGTTCTCGTCGACGTCGACGCGGAAATTGCCTTCCAGGATCTCGGCTCTCTTCTTGGCGACCAGGTCCTTGACCTCGGCCGGCAGCGTCTTGTCGAACTTGTGATAGGGCGCGAGATCGGAGCCGCCCTTGGCCATGCGCGAGAAGTCGCCATAGTCCTGCGCGGTGAAGACGCCCGCCTTGACCAGCTTGATCGCCTGCTCGACCGTCGGATACATGTTCCATACCGGGCCGGTGATCACCGTGTCGGGTCCGAGGCTCGACTGATCGGACATGTTGGAGATGGCGTAGATCTTCTTTTCGACCGCCGCCTCGATGACGCCGAAACGCTCGGCATAGATGACGTCGACGCCGGCATCGATCTGCGCGATCGCGGCCTCCTTGGCCTTCGGCGGATCGAAGAAGGAGCCGATGAAGGCGACCTTCCGCTTGATGTTTGGATTGACCTCCTTGGCGCCGGCGAAGAAGGCGTTGACCAGCCGGTTCACTTCCGGAATGCCCATTGCCGCGACAGCGCCGATCGTGCCCGACTTCGACATCTTGCCGGCGATCAGCCCGGAGAGATAGGCCGGCTCGTGTATCCAGTTGTCGAAGACGCCGAAATTGGGTTCCGCAGGCCCGGCGCCGGAGCCGAACAGCCAGGCCGTCTTCGGAAACTGTTTTGCCGTGCGCCGCGATTCGCGCTCGGCGGCGAAGGCGTCGCCCAGCACCAACTCGTAGCCGCCTTGCGCATATTCGCGCATCACGCGGCTGAAGTCGGCGGTCTGCACCTTCTCCGACCATTTGTATTCGATGCCCAGCTCCTTCTCGGCCTTCTGCAGGGCGACATGGATCTGGTTGTCCCAGGGCTCCTCGATCGGCGTCGCGAAGATCGCCGCCACCTTCAGCTTCTTGTCCTTGGCGAAGGCCACGCCGGGCAGCGCCACCGCGGTCAGCCCGAGGGCGCCGAGTTCCAGCACATTGCGCCGCGACAGGCCGGCGCGTTGCGTTTTGCGATGATCGTTTTCCATTGAAATCCCCTCTGCTCGACAGCCGTGTCGAGCCGGCCGTTCAAAACATGTCAGACGGGAGGACTATGGAACGACGCCCGACCTTTGTCCACATGGTCAAATTTGGCTGCGGCGACCCCGCAGAGCGACCCCCTCCTCGCGACTTGTCACCGCACAGCCTTCTCGCCACCCGCCGCCGTGATCACCCCGACGATGATCAGCCCGGTCAGCACCAGCCGCACGCCGGCGCTGACGCCGAAGGTGTTGAGCATGGTGAGCAAAAGCACCAGGAACAGGCCGGCGCCCCAGACGCCGGGCACGTTGGCCTTGCCGCCGGCGACCGAGGTGCCGCCGATGACGACGACCGCGATGGAGGCGAGCAGATATTCATTGCCGATATCGACATTGGCGCCGCGGAAATAGCCGGCAAGCAGCGCGCCGTCGATGCCACCGAGCGCGCCGCAAAGCGTGTAGGTGAGGAAGCGGATGCGGCCGACATTGACGCCGGCCAGCCAGGCGGCGCGGATGTTCTGCCCGATCGCCAGCACCGAGCGGCCATAGATCATGCGCTGCAGCGCCAGCGCCGCGGCGACGGTGAAAACCACCGTCAGTATCGCCAGCACCGGGATCCCCAGCACCTGCCAGTTGGTGAAATCGGCAAAGCCCGGCGGCGGCTTGATCTGCAGGCCGCGCCCGTAGCTGATGTCGACCGACTGGATGATGAAGCTCGCCGACAGCGTCGCGATGATCGGCGGAATCCTGAGCGCCCAGATCAGCAGATAGTTGATGGCGCCGATCGCCGCGCCGCAGGCGAGCGCCGCCAACAGCCCGACGACGATCATCGAATCGCTGCCGCCCATAACCTTCATCGCCACCGCGCTCGCCAGTCCGATATTGGCGGGCAGCGACAGGTCGACATTACCGGGGCCGAGCGTGATGACGAACATCTGGCCGACGCCGACGATGACGGTGAAGACGGCAAGCGAAAGTGCCGCCGTGATCATGCCGCCGGCGCCATAGCCGCCGGTGAAGGCGACGGTCGCCACCCACACGAGAACGGCGCCGACGAAGGACCAGAGCCAGGGTTTTTCAAGCAGCATCCGTACAGAGGTCATCGTTCACCTCTCCCTGCGGCTGATCAGCACCCGGGCCGCCAGCACGATGATCAGGATCGCGCCATTGGCAGCCACCTGCCAATCGGGCGGGATGTGCATGAAGGTCAACAGCGGCGAGGCGGCCAAAGCCAGCGTGAGCGCGCCGATGACCGCGCCGATCGGCGACACCCGGCCGCCGACGAACTCGCCGCCGCCAAGGATGACGCCGGCAATCGAAAGCAGCGTGTAGCCGTTGCCGATATTGGCGTCGGCCGAAGTGGTGATGCCGATCAGCGCCATGCCGGAAAGCACGCCGAACAGGCCGGTCAACGCGAAGAGCACGATCTTTGTCTTGAGCAGCGACCAGCCGGCGCGCCTGAGCGCCGCGGCATTGCCGCCGGAACCGCGCAGTATGACGCCATATGAAGTGCGCATCAGGCCAAAATGCACGATCGCCGCGATGAGCAATGCCGCCAGGATAGGGAACGGGATATAGGGCGGCTTGAAAGACATGATCGCCAGCAGCCAGTCCGGAGCCTTGCCGCCCGGCTTCGGCAGGATGAGGATAGCCAGCCCCTGCCAGACGAAGCTCATGCCGAGCGTCACCACGATCGAGGGCAGGTTGCGCAGATGGATCAGCGCGCCGAGCAGCGCGTAGACGCCGATTGAACCGAGCAGCACAGCGACACCGATGAGCGGCGCATCCCTGAGCCAGGTGGCGGTGACGCAGCCGACAAAGCCGACGAAAGTGCCGATCGACAGATCGAGCTCATTGCCGGCGATGACGAACATCTGCGCGATCGTCGCCAGCGCGATCGGGATCGCCAGGTTCAGCATCAGGTTGAAGCCGAAATAGCTGATGGCACGCGGATTGAGCCAGGCGATGGCCATCAACACCAGCGCCAGCGACAGCGCCGGCAGCAGGCTGCGCAGCATGCGTGCGCGGGCCGCGCTGCCGCGGGAAGATTTGGGGACCGTGCCGGGAGCGATCGCCGTCATCTCAGGCCGTGTCGCCGAACGAGGACTGGATGATCTTCTCCTCCGTCAGTTCGTCGCGCCCGAGATTGGCGACGATGCGGCCGTTCTTGAAGACATGGACATGGTCGCAATTGTCGAGCTCTTCGGTTTCGGTCGTGTACCAGAGGAAGGTGCGGCCCTTTCCGGCCTCCTCGCGCACGAGGTCGTAGACTTCGAGCTTGGTGCCGATGTCGACGCCGCGCATCGGATCGTCCATCAGCACGATCTCGGCATCAGAGCCGAGCGCGCGCGCAAACAGCGCCTTCTGCTGATTTCCGCCCGACAGCGAATAGATGTTGTTGTTCATGTCCGGCGTGCGGATGCCGATCTTCTTCTTCCAGAATTCGGCCAGCTCCGCCTCGCGCTGCGGCGAGATCAGCAGGCCGTCGCGCAGGCGCTGAAGCGAGCGGATGCCGATGTTCTGGGCGATCGACCATTGGGCGAAGATGCCGTCCGCCTGGCGGTCGCCGGCGACCAGCGCCACCGGCGCCGTCACTTCGATGCCGGCCCTGGCGCGCGAGGCGGCCGAGAAGATCGCGAGCAGCAGGTCCGTCTGGCCATGCCCCGCGAGTCCGGCAAGGCCGATGATCTCGCCCGCCCGGGCGACAAGCTCCTTGCCATCCTGCTGCCGCGCCGGGCGCGCCCGCACCCTGAGCGCCCCGACCGCGACCTTGCGGGTCTCGGCGGCGGCCTTCTGATGTTCCCCGGCGCCGCCCATCGCGGCGACCAGCTTGTCCCGGTCGAACGCGCTTGCGGCGTCGGCGGCGACCACCTTGCCGTCGCGCATCACCACGATGCGGTCGGCATTCTGCAGCACCTCGCCCAGCACATGGGAGATCAGGATGCAGCTGCCGCCCGCGGCGACGAAGCGGCGCACGAATGAAAGCAGCTGGCCGGCCGTGTGCGCATCGAGCGACGAGGTCGGCTCGTCGAGGATGACCAGATGCAGCGGCTCGCGGGTCAGCGTGAAGGCGCGCGCCACCTCGACCATCTGCCGGCGTCCGATCGAAAGATCGCCGGCAATGTCGTCCGCCGCGATGCCGTGGTCGGGAAAGATCTCGTCGAGCTTGGCCTGGATGAGATCGGCGGCCTTACGCCGCCAGCCGAGCCCGCTGAGCGAGGGGTGGTTGATGCGCGTGTTCTCGGCGACGCTGAGGTTGGGGCAGAGCGACAGCTCCTGGAACACGCAGCGTATGCCGAGCTCGAGCGCGCGCGCTACGGAATAGCTCGCTTCCTGATTGCCGCGCACCGCGATCTGGCCGCCATCGGGCCGCAGCGTGCCCGCAACCATATGCATCAGCGTCGACTTGCCGGCGCCATTGTGCCCGACCAGCCCGACGCATTCGCCGGCGCCGACATGGAAGTCGACGCCGTTGAGCGCGCGGACGGCGCCGAAGTGCTTTTCGGCGCCGTCCAGCCTGACGATGTCTGCAATAGCCTGGAGCATCCTCAACGATATCCGGTCGGCGATGCGGCTGGCAACGTCGCGCCGCTATTGCTTGATGTTGGCCTTGATGGCCGCGATCGCGTCTTCCTGGGTGTATTCGTGGGTAGCGACGCCACCTTCCTTGATCTTCGGCAGCGCGGCCTCGAAATTGTCCTGGGTGAAGGCGAGATACGGCACCAGCAGATCGTGCGGCACGTCCTTGCGGCCGTCGAGCACCTGCTGCGCCACCCAGAAGGCGAGCGTCGACACGCCGGGCGCGATCGAGGCCGACCAGGTCTGGTAGCCGTCCTTGTCCTTCTGCTCCTTCCACCACTTCAGCTCGTCCTGACGGTTGCCCATGATGATGGTCGGACGCGGCTTGCCGGCGGCGGCGAACGCTTGCGCGGCTCCATAGCCGTCGCCGCCCTGGTCGACGACGCCGACGATCTCCGGCAGCGACGGCAGGATGGTCGCCACCGCCTTCTGCGCCGTGGTCTGGTCCCAGTCGCCGGTCACCGAGCCGACGATCTTGAACTCGGGATGGGCGGCGACGCCTTCGAGGATACCGGCGTGGATGGCATCGTCGATCGAGGTGCCTGCCAGCCCGCGGATTTCCAGCAAATTGCCGCCCTTCGGCTGGAACTTGGCCATCTGCTCGACTTCCTGCCTGCCCATGTCCTTGAAGTCGACGACGACGCGGTAGGCGCAAGGCTCGGTCACGATGCCGTCGAAGGAAACGACCACGATGCCGGCGTCGCAGGCCTGCTTGATGGCGCCGTTCAGCGCATCCGGCGAGGCGGCGTTGATGACGATGGCGTCATAGCCCTGCAGGATCAGGTTCTGCACCTGCGCGGCTTGCGTCGGCACTTCCTTGTCGGCGGTGGTGAAGACATCCGCCGCCGCCACCACCTTGTCCTCGACCGCTTTCTTGGTGACGATGGCGTAGCTGTCGAGCATCGCCTGGCGCCACGAATTGCCGGCGTAGTTGTTGGAGAAGGCGATCTTCTTGCCGCTCGTGTCGGCAAGCGCGGTGCCCGAGGCGAGCATGGCTGCAAAGGCGCTCAAGACCAGTAGTTTCTTCATGTCATTATCCTCCCAGATGTGTTGACTGCTGCACTTCCCACCGGCCCCTGCGGGCCGGCTTCACTTCCATCGGATCTGAGCGCGAACGGTCCCGCTCAAAACAGCCTCAATCCCGGCACCCGTACCCTTAGCCGGTAGAGCGACGTCGACGCGGCGATGTAGAGGCTCCGCAGGTCCTCGTCGCCGAAGGTGAAATTGGCACAATCTTCCGGCGTCGCGATGACGCCGAGCAGATCGCCCGACGCATCAAAGACATGGATGCCGCCCGGTCCGGTGCAATAGAGGTTGCCGCGGCTGTCGATCTTCATTCCATCCGGCGCGCCTGGCGCATCGCCCTCGGTCACAGCCCATACGGCGCCGCCATTGAGGTCACCATTGGATTCGACGCCGAACACACGGATGTGACCACGCGTGGTATCGTTGACGAAGAGCCGCGATTCATCGAGCGAGAAGCAGAGCCCGTTGGGCTGCTCGAAATCGTCGGCAAGCAACGTCAGCCCGGCGCCGTCGCCGTCGATCCGGTAGACGCCCTGGTAGGACAGTTCCTGCGGCCTCGGCACGCCGTAGAATTCCGCTCGACCGTAGGTCGGATCGGTGAAATAGATCGAGCCTCCAGTGGCGACGACAATGTCGTTCGGGCTGTTGAGCTGCTTGCCCTGGTAATGGCTGGCGAGAACGGTCGTGGTGCCGCCCGGCTCGGCGCGGGTGACGCGGCTGCTGGCGTGCTCGCAGGTCACCAGCCGCCCCTGCCGGTCGAGCGTGTTGCCGTTGGCCATGTGGCTCGGGTCGCGGAACGAAGCGATTTCGCCGGAAGCGCTGCGCCGGTACATGCGGCTTTGCGGAATGTCGGAAAAGACCAGCCATTTCTCATAGGGATGCCACACCGGACCTTCGATGAAGCCGTAGCCGGTGGCGAGCCGCTCCATCGCCGCATTGCCGACGACGTCATCAAAGCCGGAATGACGGGCGCGCGCCGGGATCGACATCACGGGCTCTTGGGTTCCCGCACCGGCTTGCCGGCGACGAACCAGTCGCTGCCCGGCACGTCCTCGATCACCACCCAGATCGCTTCCATGGGCAGTTCGGCGACCTCGCTGATCGCCTCGGCGACCCGGCGCGAGATCTCGTTCTTGCGCTTTTGCGAATGACCCTCGAGTATCCGTATGCTGACGAACGGCATGAGCGCTTCCCCGGGATTCTTGTTTTTGTAGGGCAAAAGCTAGTCGGGACGCGGACCGGGCGATAGCGGTCTAAGCGCAGCACCGACTGTGGTTTTGCACAGTCGGCGCCGGCATCCGCGGCTGCAGACAGGAGAACCATGGATGGCAGAGAGATGCGGCAGGCCGCTCGTGCGGATTGCGGAACTGGAGATCGATGCCTTCCAGCTCGACAGCTTCAGGGCCTTGCTCGCCGAAGAGATCGAGGCCTCGGTGCAGAACGAGCCCGGCGTGTTGTTCCTGCACGCGGTCTCGATAAAAGGTTCGCCCGAAACGGTGCGCGTCATCGAATGCTACGTCGATCATTCCGCCTACCACGCCCACCTGACCGCGCCGCACTTTCTCAAATACAAGGCGCGGACGGCTGATATGGTCAGGTCGCTTCGATTGATCGAGACCGAGCCGATCGTTCTGAGGGCCAAGAGCAATCAGCATTCAAGCTGAGCCTGTTTACCCATCGCGGGGCTTACTGCTCCTGCAACGGCGTTGCCTGCGCGAGCCAGGCGTCGAGCTGCTCCTGCTCGCGCCGCAGCGCATCGATGTTGATCAGGCCGCGCGCCATGGCCAGATAGATCGCGCGGGTGCGCGAATTGAACACCGACGCCTCGCCAAAGCCTTCCTCCGGCGGCACTATTCCGAGCTTCTCATAGACATGCTTGATGCGGCTCTGCGCGCCGCGGATCGATAGGCCGCGCCGCGCCGCGATCGCTCGGTCGGTGAGGCCGAGCGCGATGTCGATCAGGCTTTCATACTCGCCGTCGGTGATGCCCTCGAACCGGTCCTGGACGCGGTGCTGGATGCCGCGGATCTCGCGGTCGATGATGCAATGCCCCTCGCGGAACACGCCGCGCAGCGCCGAGCGCATGCCTTCTTCCGTCGCCGATTTCAGCACATAGCCATAGACCGACCCCGGCGGCACGATGCGGGCCACGCCGCGCACATAGGCCTCGTCGGCGAAGTTCGACCAGAACAGGATATGCGTGCCGGCGCGTCGGCTCCAGATGGCGCGCGCCACCTCGATCCCGGTCGCCTTGGGCAGCTGCAGGTCGAGCACGACATGCGGCGGCTGCCGCTCCGCCGCAAGATTGATGGCGTCCTCGCCGTCGCCGGCTTCGATCACCTCGACATCGCCGGGCCACAATTGCTCGACGGTCCGCCGCGCGAAGGTGCGATGCAGCCCGTCATTTTCGGCGATCATGACCAGCATCAGACTGCCTCCGCCACCGGCTGAACTTCGGTTATCGCGGTGCTGCACGCCGCCGCCTCGGCCTCGGCGGACTCGCGATCGATCTCGATCACGACCCTGGTGCCGCCCTTGCGGTCGGCCGGCTCGAAACGCAGCCGCGCCCCGACAAGGGCCGCTCGCGTGTGCATGTGGCCGATGCCGCCTTGAGCGGCGGGATCGATCGCGCCGCAGCCATGCCCGTCGTCGGTGACGGTCACGTTGAATGTGGTTGCCGTCGACGCCAGCTGCACCTCGATGCGGCTTGGCGCGGCATGACGGACCGCATTGTTGATGGCTTCCTGCACGATGCGATAGAGCGCGGTGCGAAGCGTTTCCGACAGGCCGTCGGCGCTGCCGTCGCTGGTGTCGGCGATGCGCACCGCGATCGGCGGCTTGGCCCTGGCAACGCTGCGGTTGAGATGTGCCTCGACCGCGTCGCGCAGGCCGAACAGTTCCAGGACGCTCGGCCGCATGTCGTCGACGATGTGGCGCAGCTCCGCCAGGCAGCCCGCCACCTCCTGCTCGAGATCGGCAAGCTGGGCCGTCCGCGCCACGCCCCGGCTGCGGAAAGCTGAAACCTGACGTGCGATCCGGGCCAGGTCGGCGAGCGTCTGGTCGTGCAGGTCCATGGCCATGCGGCGCCGCTCGCGCTCCATGCCCTCGGTCAGTTGCGAGGCGCCGACTCTCAGCAGTTCCGCCCGGTTGCGCGCCTCGCTTTCGGCGAGCATGGCGCGGCGCGCTTCCTCCGTCTGGATCAGCGCGAACATATAGGGCCCGATGAGGTCGGCGCATTGCTGAGCGACCTCGACGTCCTCTTGCGAGTAGCAGCCAGCCTTGTGCCGGCTGATGTTGAGCGCGCCGATCACGCTGCCGCGTGCCCGCAGCGGCACGATGATGCGGCTCCGCAGCTTGGCGGCGAAGATCGGTCCGTCGAACGCTCCCTCGAAGTGGAATCGGTCGTCAAGAAGTGCGTTGTCGGTCAGAAGATAAGGCGTGTCGCCCCACAGCACGCGCCGGATCGGGCTGCCCTCGACCGGATGCTGCGCCAGATCGCTCCAGCTGGTATGGAAGCCGGCCTCGTAGCAGGCATGCATGCGCCCATCGAGCGACAACACCGCCAGATCGATATGGTCGTGCGGGATGAGCGTGCCGATTTCGATCGCTGTCGCCCGGAACGCTGAGCCCGGATCGATATGGCCGGCGAGCGCCCGCGAGATCGCGAGCAGCCGATCGATCAGCTGGGGAGATACCTCCGACATGTCTCCTCCCTGTCCCCCTGATGAATGCCGTGGAACGACAGCCAAGCCGCGCCGCGCGGCCTCGATCCTGTTTTCCGCAGTTCCTCCCTGCCCGAGAAATAGTGAGCGCTTGACGGCGGCGCTGTCAACGATGGGTCAAGCGACCCGAGCCCGATCAACTTCGGGTGCGGCGATTGAAAAGCCGCCGGCTCCTGGTCTAGGAACGGCCGCAGGAGGCCAATTGATGGCAGTGACGCCGACCGTTGCTCAGGGCGCCCCGGGAATTCCCGCGCGCTGGACGTCAAGCGCCAAGAGCGGCGTCGGCACCGGGCTTTCAGCGAACAGCCCGCTTTGGTTCACCATCAGTCACGGCATATTGAACGAGGTCTATTATCCCCGCCTCGACAGCGCCTGCACGCGCGACCTGGGGCTGATCATAACCGGTCCCGATGGTTATTTCTCGGAAGAGAAACGCGATGCCGCCCACCTTATCGAGCCATTCGAAGCCGGCGTGCCCGGCTATCGCTTGGTCAACACGGCGGTCAACGGCTCGTATCGGATTGAAAAGCGCATTGTTACGGATTCGAAACGGCCCGTTCTGCTGCAGGAAATCACATTCGCGGCGCTCAAAGGCTCGGCCTCGGACCACCAGGTTTACGCGCTGCTCGCGCCGCATCTCGTCAATCGCGGCATGGGCAACACCGCCTGGGTCGGCCAGCACAAGGGGCAGCGTGTCCTCTTTGCGTCAGGCCGCGGCGTCTCGCTCGCGCTTGCCGCCTCGCCGCCCTGGGGCGCATGCTCGGCCGGCTATGTCGGTTTCTCCGACGGCTGGCAGCAGCTGCGGAATGGCGGCGCGCTCGATCCTGCCGCTGAGCGCGCGGAGGATGGCAATGTGGCGCTGACCGGCGAGATCGGCTTCTCGACAGGCAAGGGCACCGCATTGCTGGCGCTCGGCTTCGGCGCCTCGCCGGAAGAGGCGGCGGAGGTCGCGCTGGCCAGCCTGAAGGACGGTTTCGATGCGGCCGCCGAAACGTATGCCGCCAACTGGCGGAGTTTCCAGTCCGGCCTGGAGACGCTCGACAGGCAAGCCGCCTCCGGCTTGAACACCTGCCGCGTCAGTACCGCGGTGCTTGCCTCGCATCTGTCGATCGCCAGGCCTGGAGCCGCAGTCGCCAGTCTTTCGATCCCCTGGGGCTTCAGCAAAGGCGACGACGATCTCGGCGGCTACCATCTGGTCTGGCCGCGCGACCTGGTCGAAACGGCGGGGGGCTTCCTTGCAGCCGGCGACGCCAGGCAGGCGCTCGATGTCCTCACCTATCTCCGCTCGATCCAACAGGCGGACGGTCATTGGCCGCAGAACTGCTGGGCGAGCGGCACGCCCTACTGGCCTGGCATCCAGATGGACGAATGCGCCTTTCCGCTGCTGCTTGCCGACGCGCTCCGCCGCGCGGGTCATCTGCCGCGCGCGAAGCTCGACGACTTCCTAGCCATGATCGAAAGCGCGGCTTCCTATGTGGTGCGCAACGGCCCGGTCACCGGCGAGGACCGCTGGGAAGAGGACGCCGGCTACAGCCCGTTCACGCTGGCCGTCGAGATCGCGGCGCTGCTTGCGGCGGCTGACATGCTGGATGCTTGCGGCAAGAATGAACCGGCAAACTATCTGCGCGAGACGGCCGACTGCTGGAACGACCAGATCGAGCGCTGGACCTATGTCACCGGCACCGAACTCTGCGCCAGGGAGGGCATCGACGGCTACCATGTCCGCATCGCACCGCCCGACGGTGCTGGCGCCGCTTCGCCGAAGGACGGTTTCGTGCCGATCAAGAACCGCCCGCCCGGCGATAGCCATCGGCCGGCCGAGGCCATCATAAGTCCCGACGCGCTGGCGCTGGTCCGCTTCGGACTGAGAGCCGCCGACGATCCGCGCATCGTCAACACCGTCAAAGCCATCGACGCGCTTCTGCGCTGCGAGTTGCCGCAAGGCCCGCTCTGGTATCGCTATAGCGGTGACGGCTATGGCGAGCATGAGGACGGCTCGCCCTTCGACGGCACCGGCCGGGGCCGGCCCTGGCCGCTACTCGCCGGCGAGCGCGCGCATTACGAGCTGGCCGCCGGGCGACCCGGCAAAGCGGCCGAACTGCTCGAAACCTTCGAGCGCTCTGCCGGTGCAGGCGGTCTGCTGCCGGAGCAGGTTTGGGACAGACCCGACCTGCCGGAGCGCGAATTGCGGCTCGGCGCGCCATCGGGCAGCGCCATGCCGCTGGTCTGGGCGCATGCCGAGCATATCAAGCTGCTGCGCTCGCTGCGCGACGGCAAGGTCTTCGACATGCCGCCGCAGGGCGTCGAGCGCTACATCGAGCGCAAGACCGTTTCGCCGTTCAGGACATGGCGCTTCAACAACAAGATCCGCTCTCTTCCCGCCGGCAAGCTCCTGCGCGTGGAACTTGCGGCGCGCGGCGTGGTTCACTGGAGTAGCGACAAGTGGCTGACGGTGCGCGAGGACAACACGGTGGAGAACGCCTTCGGCGTCCACCTGGTTGACCTGGATGTCGCCGGCCTGCAGCCGGGATCGACGGTCGTCTTCACATTTTTCTGGCCCGAAGCGAGCCGTTGGGAGAATGTCGACTTCACCGTCGGCATCGATCCTTCGGATAGCCAGTAAGGTTCTTTCCTCAAGCTATTAGGATAACACCATGCAGATCGGAATGATGGGACTGGGCAGGATGGGCGCCAACATGGTGCGCCGCCTGATGCGCGACGGCCACGAATGCGTCGTCTACGACATCAATTCGGCAAGCGTCGCCGGCATGGTCAAGGACGGCGCCATCGGCGCCGCCTCGCTGGAGGAGTTCGTCGCCAAGCTCGCCAAGCCGCGCTGTGCCTGGCTGATGCTGCCGGCGGCGATCACCGGCAGGATCGTCGACCAGGTTGCGGCGCTGATGGAGCCGGGCGATATCATCATCGACGGCGGCAATTCCTATTATCACGACGCCGTCGACCAGGCGGCGAAGCTGGCGACCAAGGGCATCAATTTCGTCGATGTCGGCACCAGCGGCGGCGTCTGGGGGCTGGAGCGCGGCTACTGCCTGATGATCGGCGGCCCCGACGAAGCCGTGAAACACCTGGATTCGGTGTTCGCCACGCTGGCGCCGGGCGCCGACCCGGGCTCCAATCCGCCGAAAGACGCCGGAACCGCGCCTTACGGCTATCTGCATTGCGGGCCGAGCGGCGCCGGCCATTTCGTCAAGATGGTTCATAACGGCATCGAATACGGCGTCATGGCGGCCTACGCCGAGGGCATCAACATCCTGAAATCGGCCAATGCCGGCAAGCGCGCCCGCACGGCGGACGCCGAAACCAGCCCGCTCGAAAGCCCGCAATACTATCAGTTCGACATCGACCTGCCCGCCGTGGCCGAAGTCTGGCGCCATGGCAGCGTCATCGGCTCCTGGCTGCTCGATCTCACCGCCGGCGCGCTGAAGAACGATCCGTCGCTCGCCCAGTTCGGCGGCCGCGTCTCCGATTCCGGCGAAGGCCGCTGGACGCTCAAGGCCGCGATCGATACCGGCGTTCCGGCGCCGGTGCTCTCCTCGGCGCTGTTCGACCGCTTCTCCTCGCAAGGCGAATCCGCCTTCGCCGACAAGCTCTTGTCCGCCATGCGTTACGCTTTCGGCGGCCATGTCGAAAAGCCGAAGGCGTGAGGGTGGGAGTGACGGGATGAGCCAGGAGAGATCCGACACGCTGGTGCTTTTCGGGGCGACCGGCGACCTTGCGCATAAGAAAATATTTCCGGCGCTCTATCAGATGGTCGCCAAGGGAACGCTGAGCGAGCCGGTGATCGGCGTCGCTTTCGATCCTTGGGACCTTGGCAAGTTGGTGGACCGTGCCCGCGACGGCATCGTCAATGCGCTGGGCGCCGTCGACGACAAGGTGTTCGCCAGGCTCGCCTCGCTGCTGCGCTATGTCAGCGGCGACTATCGCGATCCGGTGACATTCGAGAGATTGAAGACGGCGCTCGGATCGGCGCAGCGGCCGCTGCATTACATGGCAGTGCCGCCCACCATGTTCGAAACCGTCGTCCAGGGCCTCGAACAATCCGGCACCGCGCGGGGCGCCAGATTGATGGTCGAAAAGCCTTTCGGCCACGATTTGCAGTCGGCCCGCTGGCTGAACCGCGTGTTGCACCTGGTGTTCGACGAACAGTCCATCTTCCGCATCGACCACTATCTCGGCAAGGAAGCGATCCAGAACCTGCTCTATTTCCGTTTCGCCAACGCTTTCCTCGAGCCGATCTGGAACCGCAACTTCGTCGAGAGCGTGCAGATAACCATGGCCGAGGATTTCGGCATCGAAGGCCGCGGCAAGTTCTATGACGACGTCGGCTGCATCCGCGACGTCATCGAGAACCACCTGCTCAACATCCTGCTGTTGCTCGCCATGGAGCCGCCGGTCGGCCGCTCTGCCGACGATTTGATCGACGAGAAGGTGCAGGTGCTGCGCGCCATCCGCACCTTGACCAAGGACGATGTCGTGCGCGGCCAGTTCGACGGCTATCTGGCCGAACCGGGCGTGCGGCCGAACTCGCCGGTCGAGACCTTCGCCGCCGTACGCTTCTTCGTCGACACCTGGCGCTGGCAGGACGTGCCGTTCTTCATCCGCGCCGGCAAGAACATGCCGGTGCATGCGACCGAAGTGATCGTGCGGTTGAAGCGCCCGCCACTCGACGTCTTCGATCCGATCAAGCCGGGCGACGCCAACTATGTCCGTTTCCGTATCGATCCGCAGGTGGCGATCTCGATCGGCGCCCAGCGCAAGGTAGCCGGCGACGACATGATCGGCGAGCAGGTGGAACTGACCGCGCTCGACGACAGCAAGGGCGATATGCCGCCCTATGAGCGGCTGATCGGCGACGCCATGAACGGCAACGGCCAGCTCTTCACGCGCCAGGACGCGGCCGAGCTTGCATGGCGGATCGTCGGACCGGTGCTTGGCGACACCACGCCGCCTCCGATTTACGCGCCGAAGACCTGGGGGCCGGCCGACGCCATGAAAGGCTTCGGCCCCCCCAATGGCTGGATCAATCCGACGAAATAGCTTCTCGGGGGACGGGATGGCGAAAGCAACAAAACGGGCTTCGACGAAGGACGGGCAGGTCGTCCTCACCATCGACGTCGGCGGATCGCGTGTGAAAATTCTCACTAGCGCCGGCGGCGAGATGCGCCGCACCGAGTCCGGGCCGGGCCTGACACCTGAGCAGATGGTGGCTTCGGTGAAGAAGCTGGCCGAGGGTCTGGATTACGACGTCATTTCGATGGGCTACCCTGGCCCGGTCAGGGACAACAAGCCGTCGCTCGACCCCTTCAATCTCGGCAAGGGCTGGAACGGCTATGATTTCGCCGCCGCCTTCGGCAAGCCGGTCAAAGTCGTCAACGACGCGCTCCTGCAGGCGATCGGCAGCTATGACGGCGGCCGTATGCTGTTCCTCGGCCTCGGCACCGGCCTGGGCGCCGCCATGATCCTCGACAATGTCGGGCAGCCGATGGAGCTTGCTCATCTTCCTTACAAGAAGGGCGGCAGCTTCGAGGACTATGTCGGCGAGCGCGGCCTGGAAAAGCACGGCAAGAAAAAATGGCGCAGATACGTTTTCGATGTCGTAAACAGGCTTCGCGCCGCCTTGCAGCCGGACTATGTGGTCATCGGCGGCGGCAATGTCGACAAGCTCGATGAATTGCCTGAAAAATCCAGGCGCGGCGACAACACACGTGCTTTCGAAGGCGGATTTCGACTGTGGCGAGATAAGGCGCTGATCGTCTGATATTTTTACTTTTCAGTATAGTCGTTCAAAATAACGTGTAGTCGCACGACCTGTCGTTGCGCCGCGCAGATTTGCCGACTAGGAATCCGCCGGCCTGCCGCACATGCGCCCGTCTCGGCGCGCCAAGCGCGCGGCAGCGCGCTGGATTTTTACATCCCGATTTGCGGCCGTGCGGCATAGAGGAGGACTGACGTGGACGAGGAAACCAATACAGCCAAGGAAGATGTCGACCTGCTCGAGCTCACCGCCCACATCGTGTCGGCCTATGTCGCCAAGAACCGGCTGCCTGCTTCGGGCCTGGGCGAGCTCATCGCCAGTGTCGCCTCCTCGATCGGCGCCCTGAACCAGCCGCCGACTCCGCCGGCACCGCCGCCCGTTCCTGCCGTCAATCCCCGGCGCTCGGTGACGCCGGACTACATCATCTGCCTCGAGGACGGCAAGAAGTTCAAATCGCTGAAGCGTCATATCGGCGTGCATTTCGGGCTGAGCCCGGAAGCCTACCGGACCAAATGGGGCCTGCCGGCAGACTACCCGATGGTCGCGCCTAATTACGCGGCATCGCGCTCCGAGCTCGCCAAGTCGATCGGCCTCGGCCGCAAGGCGGAAGCCGAGCCGGAGAAGCCGGCAAAGGCCAGGAAGGTAAAGGCCCCCGCCTGAACGATCTTGGCCCTGTGCCAACGTTTTGAAGAAGCCTGCCAAGGAATCCGCCTTGGCAGGCTTCCTGCTTTTGGCTTGGATAAGACAAGCGAAGGCTGTTCGGGTGAGCCATGAATTATGCGAGGATGGTGATCGAGAAGGAAGCGCCGGAGGAATACGGCTACGACCGCATTCGCTTCAATCTCTCCGAAAGCTCGATCGCCGACCAGAAGCTTGCCGATATCGGCCTCTCGCTGCCCGACCTCACCTTGTTCTACGGCGAGCATCGCGGCGACAAGCAATTGCGTGCGCTGATCGCCGGGCAGGACAAAGGGCTCTCCCCAGCCGACGTGCTGGTTACCGCCGGCGCTGCGGGCGCGCTGTTCATCATTGCTACCTCGCTGCTTTCGGCCGATGACCATCTCGTCGTCGTGCGGCCGAACTATGCCACCAATATCGAGACGCCCAAGGCGATCGGCTGCGCCATCAGCTATGTCGATCTCGACTTCGACGAGGGCTTCGCCGTGGATGTCGCGCGGGTCGCGGCGGCGGTGCGGCCGAACACCAGGCTGATCAGCGTCACCTGCCCGCACAACCCGACCGGCACGATGATGACCGGCGCCGATCTCGACGCGCTGGTCGCGCTTGCCGAAAGCCGCCGCTGCCGGCTTCTGGTCGACGAAACCTATCGCGATCTGTCCTATGGCGAGCGCCTGCCCTCCGCGGCATCGCTCAGTCCAAGCGCGATCAGCGTCTGTTCCCTTTCGAAAGCTTTCGGCATTCCGGGCATCCGCATCGGCTGGCTGGTCAGCAAGGACCACGCTCTGCAAGAGACGTTCCTCGCCGCCAAGGAGCAGATCGGCATCTGCGGCAGTGTCATCGACGAGGCGATCGCACGCTCCATGCTCGAGCGGCGCGATGCCTTCCTTGCATCGTTGCTGCCGGAGATGGCCAAGCGCCGCGATATCGTCCAGGCCTGGATCGACGGCGAGCCGCTGGTCGACTGGATGCGTCCGCAAGGCGGTGTGGTCGGCTTCCCGCGGCTGAATGTCGATGCGGGCTTCGACCTCGACCGGTTCTACGCTCGGCTCCTGGAAGAACACGGCACTTATGTCGGTCCCGGCCACTGGTTCGAGATGCCGAAGCGCTTCTTCCGCGTCGGCTTCGGCTGGCCGAAAGAGGCGGAATTGCGCGGCGGGTTGCAAGCGATTTCCGCCGCGCTGAGAGACTGAGCCTCCTTGACCGTGAACGATAATTCCGAAGTTCCTTCATCCCGCGCCGATTTTTTGCGCGCGCGACGAGGCGAACTGGGCTAAGGGTCTCCGGCCGGAACAGCGCCCACCGTGGAAGTGCCCCGCCGGCCGATGTCACAACGGGGCCCTCGAATCATGACCGCCGAAGCAACTTCACCTGAACAGCGCTACGCCGCCTTCCGGCACCGGCCGTATCTCAGCTACTGGACGGCGCGCTTCCTCACCACTTTCGCCACCCAGATCGTCTCAGTCGCCGTCGGCTGGCAGATCTACGACCTGACGCGCAATCCCTTCGACCTCGGCATCGTCGGCATCGTCCAGTTCCTGCCGTCGCTGCTCCTGGTGCTTGTCACCGGCGTCGTCGCCGACCGCTTCGGCCGCCGCCTGATCATGACATTGGCGTCGTTCGTCGAGGCCGGCTGTGCGCTCACTCTGTTGTTGCTGACGCTGCGCGGCCTTGGCGGCCCGCTGCCGATCTTCGTCGTGCTCGCCATGTTCGGCATCGCCCGCGCCTTCTACGGGCCGGCCTCGTCCTCGCTGGTCGCCAATCTGGTGCCGCCACAGGATTTCGCCAACGCCATTGCCTGGAATTCGTCCGCCTGGCAGACGGCAACCATCGTCGGCCCGGTCGCCGGCGGCCTGCTCTACGGCCTTTCGGCGGAGATCGCCTACGCTACTGCGGCGATCCTGATGCTTATCGCCGCGCTGCTCGTCTTCACCATCCCCAAGCCCGCGCAGCAGACGGCTACCGACAAGCCGACGATGCAGACCCTGTTTGCCGGCTTTCGTTACATCTGGGGCGAGAAGATCGTGCTCGGCGCGATCTCGCTCGACCTGTTCGCGGTGCTGCTCTCCGGCGCCTCGGCGCTGCTGCCGGTCTATGCCCGCGATATTCTGGAGCTTGGGCCCTGGGGCCTCGGCCTGCTGCGCTCGGCGCCTGGCATCGGCGCCATCGCCGTGGCCGTCTGGCTCGCCGGCCATCCGATCCGCGACCATGCCGGCAAGATCATGCTCGGTTTCGTCGCCTTGTTCGGCGCCTTCACCGTCCTGTTCGGCGTCTCGACCATCACCTGGCTGTCGATCGTGGCGCTCGCCATGCTCGGAGCCACCGACATGTTCAGCGTCTATATCCGCGAGACGCTGATCCAGCTCTGGACGCCCGACGAGGTGCGCGGGCGCGTCAACGCCGTCAACCAGGTCTTCGTCGGCGCTTCCAATGAGGTTGGCGAGTTCCGCGCCGGCACCATGGCGGCGCTGATCGGCACCGTGCCGGCGGTGGTGATCGGCGGCGTCGGCGCCATCGCGGTTGCCGGGATCTGGGCTTGGTTGTTCCCTGCGCTGCGGCAGGTGCGGCATTTGAATAGCAGGAACTAATTGCCGGCGCAGCAACTTTGACGGCCGGACTAGAAGAGTGCAGCGGCTTCCCTCTGCAATTGCGGCAAAATCTATCCGACGGCCGGCTTGCCGAAGATCAGGCTCAAAAATTCGCCGAGCCAGCGCTTGAGGTGCATGTCCCAGATCAGCCGGCCGCCGAGATGATCGCGGCCGGGCTGCGCGCCCGGCAGCTCGAAGCGATGCGCGCCACGCACCACCCAGCGCTGCATCATCACCCTGGTCAGCTCGCCATGGAACTGGATGCCCCAGGCATTCTCGCCATACCGGAAAGCCTGGTTGGGATAGGTTTCAGCCGTGGCGAGCAGCGTCGCGTCCTTCGGCAGGGAAAAGCCCTCGCGGTGGAACTGGTAGACCATCTCCGGCCAGTGCAGCAGTTTCTTGCCGGCGTCGGTCGCCTTCAGCGGATACCAGCCGATCTCGACCAGTCCTTCGCCATGGCCCTCGACCCTGCCGCCAAGATGCCTGGCGAGCATTTGCGCGCCGAGGCAGATCCCAAGAAAAGGCCGGTTTTCCTTGAGCGGGATTTCGAGCCACTCGGTCTCACGCCGGACGAACTCGTCCTGGTCGTTGGCGCTCATCGGCCCGCCGAAGATCACCGCCCCGGCGTGGCCGTCCAAAGTGCAGGGAAGCTCTTCGCCAAGCGGCGGCCGGCGAATGTCGAGATCGAAACCTTCTTCCAGAAGCATATGGCCGACGCGGCCGGGGCTCGAAGTCTCCTGATGCAGCACGATCAGGATTTTTGGTCTCGGCCTGGGTCTGGGTGGCATGGAAGAAGAAAGGTCCAGCTATTCGTCGCTCGATGTGCCCCGAGCGCCCGGGGCTTCGGCCGCCGCCTTGCGGCGCGCCTCGATGCGGTCGTGGCGCTCGACACCGATCAGTTCGGCGACGCGCCAGACGGTGTTGTCCTCGAGCTCGTGCAGCTCGCCGTCGGCGTAGACGATCTCCCACATCAGGCCGATGAAGGCCTTGCGCGCCTCGGCATCCAGATGGCGCTTGAGCACGCTGGTGAAGGCATAGAGGTCGATCGCCTCGTTATCGGCACGCTCGCCGGCGGCGGCCAGCGCGTCGAGCTCGTCGCCGCTGATCGAATAGGTCTCGGCCAGGATCTCCTTGAAGCGCTCCCACTCGATATCCTGGCGCACGCCGTCGGCGTTCATCACGTGATAGAGCAGCGCCGAGGCCGCGACGCGCGGATCGTCCGCGCTTGGCTTGCTCGCGCCCGCAGCAGGCAAGTCCCTCAGGAAGGACAATACGCGTTCGAACATCGATGCTTTTTCCCTGTCCGCCAAGCCGAGCCTCAAAACAAACGAAACCGGCGCGGCGATTTTTCCGCCTCGTCTTCCGGCGTGACGCCGGGATCATCCGGCAAGCGCGGCAACTCCGGCGCCTGCTCGACCACCGTGTCATCGGCGGCTGCGACCGCGGTTTCCCTCTCCACCCCGTTCGGCGCCTCGGCGGCCGCCTTCTCGGCCGAACTATCGGGCTCAAGGTCGATAGCTCTCTCGTCAGCCGGTAAAGCGGGCGCCGATGCAGCGATCGCGGGAACCGCCTCCTCAACCTCGCTGTCGATCAATTGCCCGAGCCGCTCCATCGGCGCGCGCCAGGTGAACGCGTCGAGCTTGCCGGTGATCGGCGATACCGGCGCCCAGCGCTCCGAGACGACACCGTCCGCCACCCAGGCCGGATCGCGCGGCGCGCGCACAGCCTTGGACAGCAGCTGCCGCACCTTGCCCTGGTCGCCGCTTTCGGCCTCCTCGATGTCGGCCAGCAACAGATAGGCGCCTTCGCGGCGATCCATGCGGATGGCGGATTCCGCCTCGCGCCTGGCGATGGCGAAATCCTGCGCGTCGAGCGCGGCGCGCGCCACCGCCATCGACGATTCGGCATGGTTCTTCTTCAATTCCTGCAGCTTTTTCGCCCGGTTGAGGCGATCGAGCACGGCATCGCCCGGCCTCGCATGGATGTAGAGCTCGGCAATATCCGGATGCGGTTCGGCCCGCCAAGCGGTCTCCAGGATCTTGGAACCCTTGCGCACATCGTTGTGCTTAATCAGCAGGTTGGCCGCGATCACCGCGGCCGGCGCGAAATCGGGCGCCAGCTTGTTGGCTTCGAGCGCCGCGGTCCGGGCAGCGTTCGGATCGCTGTCGACCAGCGCCTGCGCCTTGGCAGTGAGCAGCACGGCGCGGCGGCGGTTGGCGGCATCGCGTTCGATTTGCCTTGTCGATTTCTGCGCCTCGACCAGCTTCAACGCGCCGTCCCAGTCGCCGCGCTCGGTCAGCTCTTCAAGCGTCGATTCCGCCGCCCAGGCAAGCTGCGGTGCCACAGCTGCGGCACGACCGGCATAGTGGCGCGCGGCGTTGCGGTCGCCCAGTCGCTCAGCTTCGAGATAGAGCCCGCGCAGGCCGAGCAGTCGCATCTCCGGATCATCGAGCATGCGCTCGAACTTTTCCCGCGCGCCGTCATGGTCGCCTTCGAGCAGCGAGGCCTGCGCATCGAGCAGGTTGATCAGCGGCTCCTGGTCGGAACTGATCAACTTGGCGGCCTCCTTGGTCTTCTTGCGCGCCAGCGCGCCGTCGCCGGCGCCGGCCGCGATCATCCCCGTCGACAGCGCCTGGTAGCCGCGGTCGCGGCGGCGCACCCGGAAATAGCGCGAGATCGCATAAGGGCTGTTCCACAGCGACTTGATCAGCCACCAGACGATCATCACCGCTGCGACCACGGCAACGATCGCCACCGCCGCCACCATCAGCGTGACCTGGTACTGGTAGCCGTTGAAGGTGACGATCATCTCGCCCGGCCGGTCGGCCAGCCAGGCAAAGCCGAGCCCCAGCGCGAAGACGACGGCGAGGAAGGCGAGGATGCGGATCATTTGACGGTCCTCATGCCTTGGTCGCGCCGCCAATCAGCGCTTCGATCTGCTTTTCGACCTCGAGCCGCGCCTTCAGTTTGCCGGCGAAGTCGGCGCCGGCCGCCTTCGACGCATCGGGCAGGGTATCGTATTCGGCGAGAGCCTTGGCATAGTCGCCCTGGCTGACTGCCACTTCAATGCGCGCGACGGTTTCCGGCACGCCCTTGCCTTCGACGGCGCCGACCGGCCGCACCTGCACCAGCGATTTCGCGCTCGACACCAGGCTTTGGAAGAAGCCGGCATTCTGGTCGACCGGCGTTGCCGCTTCGATCATGGCGTTGGCGGCGGCTTCGGCCTCGGAAGCGATGGTGGCTCGCGTGGGCACGCCTTTTTCCGCATAGCCGCGCAGAACGCCAAGCTCCGGCGCGTTGGGCGCAATCGCGGCGAACGTGTCGAGCTCGGTCGCGAACGGCGCGCCGCGATCGAGCGCCGCCTTCAGCGCCGAAGCGGCGATCGCCAACGCGATCTTCGGCTGCGAGGCCTGCGCCTCGACCTTGCCGGAGAGCTGCTGCACCGACTGTTCCAGCGCAGCGATCCGGCTGTCCGCCGCCTTCGCCGCGTCGCCCGCCGATTTCACAAGCGCGTCGAGCCCGGCGAGCTTCTCGTTGAGCGGGGCGAGATCGACCGGTGCAGCATTTCCGGCCTTCTGCAGGTCGGCGACCGACGTCTCGATCTGGCCGACCTTGTCGGTGAGCGCCTTGAGCGCGGCGCCGTCGCCGCCCTGTCCGGCCGAGGATTTCAGCGCCGCGACGTCCGACTTCACCTGGTCGAGCGCCGAGGACAGGCCGTCGACCTTGGCCGAAGCGCCGGTATCGGCCGTTTCCTTGAGTGCCGCGATTTGGCTTCTCAGCGAGGCGATCTCGCCGGTGACGCCGTCGGGCGAGGGCCCGCCGACCGAAGTCGGAGAGCCGAGCAGCCCTACCGCTTGCAGAAGGCCGGCGCCGGCAAGCGCGACAACGCCGCCGATCACGCCGGCGGCAATCATGTTGACGCCTGAGCGCCTGGCGGCCGGGAAGTCGCGATCGTCGCTTCGGGTTTCGCTCGGCTTCGCCGTCGAGGCGGCAAAACTGGTCTTGGCTGCCGACGCATCCTCGAAACTGTAGCCGAAGCTTTTTGGTTCGCTCTTCGGAGCCTCATCAGTGCCCGGATAGGATGCTTCCGCCCCATCCTTGTTGGTTCCAGCCTGGTCAGCTCCGCCCTGCGCCGCGTCGGTGTGTTCCCACGGCTCGATGTCGGCCTGTTCGGCATGGATCGGCTCTTCGGGAGCTTCGGGCTGCGAAGCAGCAGCCCCTTCCTCTGCCTTCGCCTCGTCGGTTCGTTCCGTGTTGGTATCGGTATTGGCGGCATCCTCGTCGGTGATTCGCGAGACGGCGCCGGGTTCGAGTTCGATGGTCACCGGCTCGCGGCGGCTCTTCGAATGTCGCACCTTAGGCGTCTTGACCATGCTTGGGCTCCGCAAATTGGCTTGAGGATGGTTCAAAGGGTCTAGAGCTCAAGGATGCTCTACCACATCACCAAGCGGTGAAAAGGGGCGGTGTGATGACGCGGCTCAGCCCGGTAGCGACAAAAGCTGGAACAGCGCGTCCTCGTCGGGTTGAGAGGCAATGCGAACCTTTTGCCCGCCAACCCCGTCCAATGCGTTGGCGATTCTTACGGACAGAGCCAAAAACTCCGCCCGTTCAAAGAGATGCCGCAGTGTTGGGCGCATGGCCAGGCCAATCATCACGGGCGCCGCCTTGGCCGAATAGAGCAGCACTGCCTCGACTGGCGTGCCCGACAAGCGGGCAACGACGTCATCGTCGCCATAGTCCAATTCGATCGTGTCGTAGGTCTCGACAGGCCGGACACGCACCCGGGCTGCCGCCAGCCGTTCTTCGAACACCGGAAAACGCACCCGGCCACAAAGATAAACCATCTCCTTGCCCGTAAGTTCGGCGGTTATCTGGCCGGCCAGTGCTTCGGCATCGCCTGCGCCTTCAAAGACGGACGTAAATCCAGCCGCACGGCAGGCTTCCGCCGTCCTTGTCCCGACCGCATGGCAAGGCAGGGCGGCAAGCGCGGCGACCAGTTCCTTGGGCGCATAGCGGACAGCATTGGCGCTGGTAACGGCAACCGCGGCAGCAGCGGGAAAGACGCTTGCCTCGACCGGTAACGCCACTGTTTCCGTCAGTGGCAGCAGGACGGGCTGGAACCCCTGGGCCTGAAGCCGCCGGGCCGTGCGGGAGGCGCTCGGTTCCGGCCTCGTCACCAGGACGCGGACCATGTCAGGCCCAGCCGTCGAAGAATTTTGCGCCGGCCTTGGCGCGAACGGCCCGCGCGGCTTCCGCGCCGATATTCGCCGCGTCCCGGGCCGGGCCGTTCAATCTGACCTCATGCGACTCGGTGCCGTTGGGCGAGATGATCAACCCGGCGAAAGACAGGTTTTCGTCCGAAACGATCGCATGGCCGGCGATCGGCGTCCGGCAGGAGCCGTCGAGCGCAGCAAGAAAAGCCCGCTCGCAGGCCAGCGCCTGGCCGGTCGGCATGTCGTGAATAGCCGCCAGCATTTTTTCGACCGCGCTGTCGCCGATGCGGCTTTCGATGCCGATCGCCCCCTGCCCCGGCGCCGGCGGAAAGACATCCAGCGGCATCAGATCGGTAATCACGCTCTCGAGCCCGAGCCGCTTCAGCCCGGCATAGGCGAGGATGGTGCCTTCGGCCACGCCCTCATCCAGCTTCCGCAGCCTGGTCTGCACATTGCCGCGGAACATCACCACATTGAGGTCCGGCCGCATCCGGCGGAGCAGCGCCTGGCGCCGGAGCGACGACGAGCCGAGCGTCGCGCCATGCGGCAGATCGGCGATCCGCTTCGCGGTCTTGCCGATGAAGGCGTCGCGCGCGTCCTCGCGCGGCAGGAAGACGGAAAGCTTCAGCCCGTTGGGCAGCACCGTCGGCATGTCCTTCGAGGAATGCACGGCGATATCGATGCGGCGGTCGAGCAGCGCTTCCTCGATCTCCTTGGTGAACAGGCCCTTGCCGCCCGCTCCCGACAACGGCCGGTCCTGAATGCGGTCGCCGCTGGTTGAGATCGGCACAATTTCGAAGGCCTGCTCGGGCAGGCCATGCGCCTGCATGAGCCGCGCCCGCGTCTCATGCGCCTGGGCGAGCGCCAGCGGGCTGCCGCGTGTTCCGATTTTCAAGGTTGTTTGCATGGCGCGCGGTCCGTGATAACCCCCCAAGCGATTTCGAGGTCTGCCGAGATTCAGGTCAGGCCGAGCCGAAAATGGCGGATTTCGAGAACCGGCGCGTACTTTTGGGTACGCGAGCGCCGGAAGCGCAGAAAACCGCCATTTGCAGGCCGGCATCACCTGACTATCGACAGACCTCCTATATAGGAAAGGTCGGAGACACAATCTTCGAGGACAGCGACGAATTGATCCGCGTTCTGGGCATTGAGACAAGCTGCGATGAGACGGCGGCCAGCGTGGTGGCGCTGGACGGCGACTCCGCGCCCGAAATCCTCTCCAATGTCGTCTTGAGCCAGATCGAGGAGCATGCCGCCTTCGGCGGCGTCGTCCCCGAGATTGCCGCGCGCGCCCATGTCGAGGCGCTGGATGGGATCGTCGAGGCAGCGCTGACCGATTCGGCCGTATCGCTCGATGAGGTCGACGCCGTCGCCGCGACTGCCGGGCCGGGGCTGGTCGGCGGGCTGATCGTTGGTCTGATGACCGCCAAGGCGATCGCCGCCGCCGCGAACAAGCCGCTGATCGCCATCAACCACCTCGAAGGTCACGCGCTGACCGCCCGGCTGACCGACGGGCTCGACTTTCCCTATCTGCTCTTGCTGGTCTCCGGCGGCCACACCCAGATCGTCGCGGTGCGCGGCGTCGGCGACTACCAGCGCTGGGCAACGACCATCGACGATGCGCTGGGCGAAGCCTTCGACAAGACGGCCAAGATGCTTGGCCTGCCTTATCCGGGCGGGCCGAATGTCGAAAAGGCCGCGGCCGGCGGCGATGCGAGCCGCTTTGCCTTCCCGCGTCCGATGAAAGGCTCGGCGCAGCCGGATTTCTCCTTCTCCGGCCTGAAGACCGCTGTGCGCCAGGCGGCAACGGCGATCGCGCCGCTCAGCGACCAGGACGTCGCCGACATATGCGCCTCCTTCCAGGCGGCGGTAGCCGATGCGCTGGGCGACCGTGTCGCGCGGGCGCTCGCCCGTTTCCGCAAGGAATTTCCCGAGACGGCAAAGCCTGCGCTGGTCGTCGCCGGCGGCGTCGCCGCCAACCGCACGATCAAGGCAACGTTGGAGGCGCGCTGTTCCAAGGCCGGCTTTGCATTCGTCGCGCCGCCGCAAAAGCTTTGCACCGACAATGCCGCGATGATCGCCTGGGCCGGCATCGAGCGGCTGCGCGCCGGGATGGCCGACGCGAGCGCCGCCGACTTCGTGCCGCGCTCGCGCTGGCCGCTGGACAGTGTTTCCGCCCCCTTGGTCGGCTCGGGCCGTCGCGGGGCAAAGGCATGACTGACGCGGTCACGAACGGCGCACAAACCAAGGCGCCCAGCGGCTGGCGTGTAGCAGTGCTTGGCGGCGGCGCCTGGGGCACGGCGTTGGCGCTTGCCATGCTGCGCGCCGGCCATTTTGTCCGCCTCTATGCCCGCGATCCCGACACCGTCGACGCGATCGACCGTGGCGAAAACCCGCACTATCTGCCCGGCATCGCGATCGAGCCCGGCATCGTCGCCACCAGCGATATCGCTGCTGCGCTCGACGGTGCGAATTGCGTGCTGGCGGTAACGCCCGCGCAATCGCTGCGCGCGGTGCTGACCGCCGCCGCCGGCCATGTGCCATCCGGCGTGCCGCTGGTCCTTTGCGCCAAGGGGATCGAGCGCGACACCGGCGCGCTGCTGTCCTCGATCGTCGAGGAAAACCTGCCCGACAATCCGGTCGCAGCACTTTCCGGCCCGAGCTTCGCCAGCGATGTCGCGCGCGGCTTGCCGACGGCCGTGGTGGTGGCCGGCCGCGACGGAGAACTGGCGGCCGATCTCGCTGCCCGCTTCTCGGCCGAGAACCTGCGCTGCTATTCCAGCGACGATCTCATCGGCGTCGAGATCGGCGGCGCGCTGAAGAACGTCTTCGCCATTGCTGCCGGCGCCGTCACCGGAGCCAAGCTTGGTGCCAGCGCCCAGGCCGCCATGGTGACGCGAGGCTTCGTCGAGCTGCGCCGCATCGGCGCCGCGTTCGGCGCCAGGCCGGAAACGCTGATGGGGCTCTCCGGCCTCGGCGACCTGCTGCTCACCTGTTCCTCGGCGCAGTCGCGCAACTTCGCCTACGGCCTGACGCTCGGCCAAGGCAAGGAGCTCACCGGCCTGCCGCTCGCCGAAGGCGTGCCGACGGCCGCCATTGCCGCCCGCATAGCCGCCGAGCGCGGCATCGAGGCGCCGATCATTGCAGCTGTCGCCGCCATCCTCGATGGCAAGGTGACCATCGGCCAGGCGGTGACGGCGCTGATGACGCGGCCGCTCAAAACCGAAACCGACATTTGAAGCCTCGGAGTTGAAAACATGCTGTTTGCATTGATTTGCAAGGACAAGCCCGGCAGCTTGCAGCTGCGCGCCGACACAAGGCCGGCGCATGCGGCGTTCCTGGAAGGGCTGATCAGCGAAGGAAGACTTGCCTTCGCAGGTCCCTTCCTCGACGCTGCCGGCAAGCCTGACGGAAGCCTGGTGATGATTGAGGCGCCCGACATGGCCGGCGCGCAAGCCCTGGCGGCCGCCGACCCTTATGCCAAGGCTGGCCTGTTCGAAAGCGTCGAAATCCGTCCATGGAATTGGGTCTTCCAGAAGCCCGCCGCCGCGTGACCGGTCGCTGGCGCTCCCGCTCCCCGCGAGAACGGGGAAAGGATAAGGAAGAGCGCCAACGCTTCAATCGTGGCGAACCGACAATCAAGGGGACAACTGAGATGAACTACTGGCTGTTCAAGTCCGAACCTTCGGTCTTTTCCTTCGAGGCGCTGAAGGCGAAGGGCAAGGCCGGCACGCAGTGGGACGGCGTGCGCAACTACGCCGCGCGCAACAACATGAAGGCCATGCAGATCGGCGATCTCGGTTTTTTCTACCATTCCAATGAAGGCCTCGACATCGTCGGCATCGCCGAGGTCTGCGCGCTCGCCCACCCCGACTCCACCACGGACGATCCACGCTGGGAATGCGTCGACATCCGCGCCCGCAAAGACGTGCCGAAGCCGGTGACGCTGGAACAGGTCAAGGCCAATCCGAAGCTGGCCGACATGGCGCTGGTGCGGCTTGGCCGGCTTTCCGTGCAGCCGGTGACGCCGGCAGAGTGGAAAGAAGTCTGCCGCATGGCCGGCCTCGACCCGGCGCCGTGACCAGACTCACTCCCAAAAACGCAAGGACATTCATCCTCGACAATACGGCGCTGATGGCGCCGCCGCACGTGCCGGAAGTGCTGCTGCACCTGGCTGACGAGGCGCACGACCTCTGGCTGCGCACCGAGGAGGAGCTGGCCGAGATCGGCCTGCCGCCGCCCTTCTGGGCTTTCGCCTGGGCCGGCGGCCAGGGCCTTGCCCGCTATGTGCTCGACCATCCGGCGACGGTGCAGGGGAAACGCGTGCTCGACTTCGCTTCCGGCTCCGGCATGGTCGCCATCGCTGCCTTGAAAGCCGGCGCGGCTGAAGTGACCGCGGCCGATATCGATCCCTTTTGCGCGACGGTCATCACCCTCAACCTCGAAGCCAATGGTGTGAAGGCCGATTTCGTGGATGCGGACTCCACCGGCACGGATGACGGCTGGGACGTCGTCTTGGCCGGCGATGTCTTCTACGACAAGCCTTTGGCGGAGAGGCTGACGCCGTGGTTCACGAGCCTCAAGGCGCGCGGCGCCGACATCCTCGTCGGCGATCCCGGGCGCGCCTATCTGCCGAAGACCGGACTGCAATCGCTCGCCGTCTACCAGGTGCCGGTGACGCGCGTGCTGGAGGATGCCGAGGTCAAGCGCACGACCGTGTGGCGATGGGTTTCCGCCGCTTCGGCTTGACGCAGCCGGCGAACAGGGATTCCATCGCTCATCTTTCGGGAGGGGATTCTATGGATTTCTCAACGGTGAACTGGCTGGCAGTGATCGCCGCAGCCGTCGTGGCGTGGCTGTTCGGTGCCGCCTGGTACATGGGCCTGAGCAGGCCCTGGCTGAAGGCGGCAAAGCTCGATCCGGCGACGATGAAGCGCACGGCCGTTCCGTTCATCGTCAGCTTCGTCGCCGAGCTCGTCATGGCGCTGGTCATGACCCTGGTGGTCGGCGCGATGACCGGCGGCGAGCCCAACCCGCTCGCCGGCGTGATCTTCGGCTTTGTGCTCTGGTTTGGCTTCGTCGCCACCACGTTGTCGGTCAACCACCGCTATCAGGGCTTCGGCTGGGAGCTCACGCTGATCGATGCCGGCCATTGGCTCGGCGTGCTGCTCATCATCGGCGCCGTGATCGGTTGGTTCGGCGCGCCGGCCGCGCCGGCAGGCTAGAGCATTTCCAGGAAAAGTGTGAAACGGTTTCCGTCGGAATTGCGCCCAATAAACAGAGAGAGCGGTCCGGAGCGCCGCTACCCCGCGTCTGCGTCTTTCGTGACTTCGTCGAGAAGCCATTCGCGGAAGGCGACGATGCGCGCGTCGTCCTTCATCGCTTCCGGATAAACCAGGAAATAGGCGAACTCCGGCGCGACCTTGATGCCGAGTTCGAAGGGCCGGATCAGCCGCCCTTGCGAAAGGTCGTTGGCCACCATGGCGAAGTCGGCAAGCGCCACCGCATTGCCGTCGAGCGCCGCCTGCGCGGCATCGGTCGAGGACCCGAAGACAAGGGTGCGGCTGTCGTCGAAATCTTCGACCCCTGCCGCGTGCATCCACATGCTCCAGTTCGGCCAAGTGACGCCCTGCCGGGACCATTCGATATGCGCCAGCGTATGGTGGAAGAGATCGCGCGGCTCCTTCAGCGGCGGGCCTGAGGCGAGCAGCGCCGGGCTGCAGACGGGGATGATGATGTTCTCGAACAGCCGGTGAGCGCAGAGCCCGGGATATTTGCCGGTACCGAAACGAATGCCGATATCGACATCGTCCCGCTCGAAATCCCTGACTTCATAGGTAATGTCGAAGCGCAACTCGACGCCCGGCTTTTGCCGGCGGAAACCGTCGACGCGCCGCATCAGCCACTTGGTTGCGAACTGCGCGTCGAGCGTCACTTTCAGCAGCGCCGTGCCTCTCGCCATCTTGCGCGCGCGGGTAACGGCGCGGCCAAGCAGGTCGAGCGCATCGACCGAGGCTTCGAACAGAACGTTTCCCGCTTCGGTCAGCCGCATGGTGCGGCTGGTGCGCGTGAACAGCACGAGGTCGAGCTGATCCTCTATTTCCTTGATCTGGTGGCTGACGGCCGCCGGCGTCAGGCCAAGCTCGTCCGCGGCACGGGTGAAATTGAGGTGCCTCGCCGCTGCCTCGAACGTCCTCAACGCACGGGTTCCGGGCAGCAAGCGGGCCATCCCCATCTCCAAAAAAACCTTGATAATCGGACAAGAACTACTCGTTTCCCGTTTGTTTTTCAATCCGGCAAGATGGCCGCATCGATAAACCATCAAACCGGATTTGATATCCGGAGAACACGGGATAGAGCCATGACCGAGATCGTCCTGAAGTCCCACGCCGCTCCGAAATCCAACTCCGGCATCACGCTTTGGCTGCGTTCGGCATTCGAGTGGCTGCGCCAGGCCCGGGTCGCCGCTCGGTTTCCCGACGAATCCGTCGAGGATCTCTCCGACCGCCAGCTGCGCGACATCGGCGTCGAGCGCAGGGACGTCGCAAAGGCGATGAACCGGGACCTTGGCCGGATCGGATTGCTGGATACCGGCTGGCAGCAGCCTAAGCGGCACTAGGGGAACAGGGAATAAGGGAGTAGGGGAGTAGACAGGGAATCTTGGTTCGGTGGACGTGCGTCCGCCGTGACATACCCTTACTCCCTTACTCCCTTACTCCCTTACTCCCTTACTCCCTTACCTCACCACCTTCACCACCGTCCGGTCCGACAGCAGCGGCAGCAGCCTCGCCATGGTGCGCGCCGTTACCGCGACGCAGCCTTGCGTCGGCGTGAAGCCGGGACGCGCCAGATGGAAGAAGATCGCGCTGCCGCGCCCGCGCCGGCGCGGCGCGATGTTCCAGTCCAGCACCAGGCACACATCGTAGAGCCGGTCGGCGCGCCGCATCCGTTCATGGCTGGCGCCGTAAGGGATCTTCACCGGCCGGTTGTAGTTGCGGTCGTCCGGCACCTCGCACCAGCCGAGATCCGGGCCGATCGGCGCCATCGCCAGCCCCGTCCGGCGGCCGCCGGGAAACTGGTCGTTGCGGAAATAGCCTGACAATATCCGCATCGCAGCCAGCGGCGTCGCGCCGTCGCCCTCGCGCTTGCTGGCGGAAATGCCGCCGCGCCCGAGGGCGCAGGGAAACACCGTTTGGCCGGCTTGCAGCAAGCCCTGCGCAGGGTTGCCGGGCCTTGCACGCACAACCAGGGCATGCAGGCCTTTGGGCAAAAATTCGCCTGCCGCATTGCGCGCGCGTTTTTTCTTGTATGATTGTCTCACGGAACAAATCACTGTGAACGACTGTTGCGCCGGTGAGCTTCCGCATAAATGGGGGGAGGTCAACTGAATATTCTTTTTAAAACAACGGATTGATCATGACATCACGCACCATTCTAATCGTTGACGACGACGACGACCTGCGAGCCACCCTCGTCGAGCAGCTGGCGCTTTACGAGGAATTCGACGTCCAGCAGGAAGCCACCGCCGCAAAAGGCGTCGCCACGGCGCGCGGCGGCCTTGTCGATCTGCTCATCATGGACGTCGGCCTGCCAGACATGGACGGTCGCGAGGCGGTGAAGATCCTGCGCAAGGGCGGCTATAAGGCCCCGATCATCATGCTGACCGGCCACGACACCGATTCCGACACCATTCTGGGGCTCGAGGCCGGCGCCAACGATTACGTCACCAAGCCTTTCCGCTTCGCGGTGCTGTTGGCGCGCATCCGTGCACAGTTGCGCCAACACGAGCAGAGCGAGGACGCCACCTTCTCGGTCGGCCCCTACACCTTCAAGCCCAGCCAGAAGCTTTTGATCGATCCGCGCGGCGCCAAGGTGCGGCTGACCGAAAAGGAAGCCTCGATCATCAAATATCTCTATCGCGCCGACCAGAAGGTGGTAACGCGCGACGTGCTCTTGGAAGAAGTGTGGGGTTACAATTCCGGCGTCACCACCCACACGCTGGAAACCCATGTCTACCGGCTGCGCCAGAAGATTGAGCGCGATCCTTCCAATGCCGAAATTCTTGTGACAGAAAGCGGCGGCTACAAGCTGGTTCCTTAAACATTTCATGATTTAGAGCAATTCCAGGAAAAGTGTGAAAGCGGTTTTCCGATCGGAATTGCGTCGAACCAAACAGATAGGCGGTCGGGCGGGACTGCCTCGGGTACGATCCTGATGCTGGAGGGTGATGGATCGGCTCGCTGCACGCATCGCACGACGCGTGATTGAAAGTTGGAGTGCGCGCTCCCGCAAGGAGGCGGCGCTCCAAAGGAGGGACTGGACTGACCGCTCGGGGACACAGCTAGCATGGCGCTGGATGACGACATCCGCATCCTGTCCGCCGTGAAGCTTTTTCAGGGCTTCACGCAGGAACAGTTGCGCCTGCTGGCCTTCGGCGCCGAGACCACTTTTCTGCAGGCCGACCACAAGCTCTACCGCGAGGATGACGTGGCCGACTCGGCCTATATCGTCGTCAGCGGGCGGATAGTCCTCTATCGCGAGCAGGGCAGCGGCGAACGCGTCCCGATCGGCACGGCAGGCCCCGGCGCCATGCTCAGCGAACTGGCCCTTATCGCCGACACCAACCGGCTGACCAGCGCCTCGGCCGCGATCGATTCGGAAGTGATCCGCTTGAGCCGCAAGATGTTCCGCCGCATCTTGGAGGAGTATCCGGAGCTGGCGGTGCAGCTGCACGAGCGCATCCTGGAGGAATTCCAAGAGATGATCGCCCGCATCGAGGAGCTCGCGCCACGGTTTACGGAATAGACGCGCCGCAGCGCCTCTGCCGATTGATAGCGCTCAATCCAATTCAAACTTCGCGATGACCGGCACATGGTCCGACGGCTTCTCCCAGCCGCGCGCCGCCTTGACAATCTCGTAACCGGCAAAGCTCGGCACCAGATTGGCGGACGACCAGATATGGTCGAGCCGCCGGCCGCGGTCCGATGCTTGCCAGTCCTTCGCGCGGTAGCTCCACCAGGTGTAGAGCTTTTGCTCGGCCGGCACGTTGAGCCGCATCAGGTCAACCCAGCCGCCGGCCCGCCGCATCGCCTCGAAGTTTTCGGTCTCGACCGGCGTGTGGCTGACGACGTTGAGCAATTGCTTGTGCGACCACACGTCATGCTCCTGCGGCGCGATGTTGAGGTCGCCCACCAGGATCGAGGCATCGTGCTCGCTCGCCGGCACGCTGTTCATCTCATGGACGAAATCGAGCTTGTGGCGGAATTTCCGGTTGATCTCCGGGTCCGGCTCATCGCCGCCGGCCGGAACGTAGAAATTGTGCAGCAGAATCGACCTGCCGCCGGCCCGGACCCTGACCGAGAGATGCCGGCTGTCGTCGATCTCGCAGAAACGCCGCTTCTCGACCAGCGCGATCGGCCGGCGCGCCACCGTCGCCACGCCGTGATAGCCTTTCTGGCCGTGGAACAGGATGTGCTCGTATCCCGCCTTGCGGAAAGCCTTTTCCGGAAACAGCTCGTCCGGAACCTTGGTTTCCTGCAGACAGAGCACGTCCGGCGCGTGCTCCTTGAGCAGCCGCTCGACGATCGGCATGCGCAGGCGCACCGAGTTGATGTTCCAGGTGGCGATGGAAAAGGGCATGCGGCGGGTCCGGCAAGAGGTCGCCGAACTACTGCCAGCCGCCAGCCATAAAAACAAGCCGGCGACAATCGCCGAGGCTGGCGCCACCCCTCATTGCCTGCCGGGCATTTCTCCCCGTAAACGGCAGGGGAATCGCATATGGTTTTTTGGGACTTGAAGTTGGCCTGAGAAGGGATTCTTTGGACAGGCAGTCTAACGA